>DDIR01000116.1:0-4674 GCA_002338715.1 Phycisphaerales bacterium UBA1845
GGTGGGCACGGCCCACCCTACAATTTGACTCGCCGTCTTTACCGTTTGACCGTGCTGCTGATGGCGGCTGACAACATGCCGATCTGCTCGCTTCCCGATGACAACACCGCGTCGACCATGACATCGAGCGTGTTGATGAAGTCGAGCATGTCCTGCAATTTCTTATCGCAGTCCACGGCTTTCTGCTGACGTTCCTTCGCGAGCTTGGGGGTATCGCCAGCCAGGTCCGATCGACATTGCTTGAGCGTATCGATGATCGGTCCGACTTCGCGGCGACGGCGTTCGCGGGTGATCGTCTCGAACATCTGCCAAGTGTCGAGGTCGCTGATGAAGTATTCCTTGCGATCCCCGCGCAGGTGCGTGCGGCGGATGAGCCCCCAGTTGACGAGCTGCCGCAGGTTCATGCTGGCATTGCCGCGCGAGATTTGGAGCATATGCATGATGTCGTCGGTGCAAAGCGGATCACCGGTGATAAAGAGGAGGGCGTGGACCTCAGCCATCGTGCGACTGATGCCCCAGGTGGCTCCCATTTCGCCCCAGCGTCGAACAAAAGTCTGCTGAGCCCGATCCAGTGCGTCGGCACCCATAACCATTCCTTTCAATAATAACTGAAAAGACTATAGTTCGGCGATGGGTTGAAGGCAAGGGGCGTTGGGCGGCCATTGGAGGCTTAATCGACGCTTGGCGACCGGTCTTGTCCCAATGTGGCCAACTCGGCTGATGGAAATTCGAATCCCCAGATGGACTTGTAGCCGTTGGCGCCGTGTTGCTTTTCGATCGCTTGGAAGGCTTGGATGAGCGACGCGATGGTTTCGTCGAGGGCGGCTGACTGACGCAGCTTTGCTGATTTGTTGCGTGAATCGATCATTTTGGCCCAGTCCTTGGGCTTCATTGAATTGAGGGCGCGTTGGACTTTGGCCGTCTGAGCGCGGTCGCCTTCCCAGGAGAAACACGTCGCGGATATCTCGAGGATTTCCCCGCGCCGCTTCAGCCGAAGCACGGTGCATTCCGGCTCGCCATAGCATCCGACTGTTGCCGACGCACGGTGATCGCCTTCTGCAAGCGAGATGAATGCACGCACGATTTCGTCGAGGCAATCTCCGCCGACCGATGAGCATGGAATCGTGAGTGTGCGTTCGTCGGTGCGCAGGAGAATCGTTGCCCAACCGGGTGATGCTTGATCGAGTTGGATTTCGAATCGGACCATGACGACTAGTTTGCGCTGACGATGATCGATGCGTCTGCGCTTTCTTCAGTCCCCCACCCTTCCGCTTCGCTCAAGGATGGGGCACCCTTTACCGCGGGCATCATACGTCATTCGGCTGAGCCGTCTGCGCAAAAAAGTTCCCAGGCAGGGAATGCTCGTGTGAGCACCCCACGCCTGGGAGGGAGAGAGAGAGCGCTATTAGTCTCTGACTTGCCGGTCTGCTTTTGCGATGGCGAGCCAGCTACTGGTTTCCTTGAATGCTACTTGCTTCCAACCGGTTGGCGAGGCAGCGTTGTCTTGCTTTCGACAAGGTTCGCTTAAGTACTCGTTACGCCGATTGCTTGCTTCTGACCTCGTTCACTGCAGTCATGTCGTTCGATGCGGCCACGTCATTTGTTGCAATCGCTGTCGATTGCGTTGCTTGCGGTTCCAAGCGCAGGCGATTCACCGGAACAATCAGCGGCGAATGAATGCCTTCCACCTGCACGACCGCGAACGCGCTTTTCTCCGCGCCGTGATCGCTGAGCATCGTAATCTCACCGCGAATCGTCAGTTCCGGGCCGACTTGTTCGAGCGTCCTGGTGGCATCAGGGCACACGACGTCGCCGATTGCAAAGGATGCAGTCGCGCCTTGTCGAATGTCTTGAGTCACCGGTCGTCTCCGAGATCGTGTTCATCGAAACCTCTACGCATGTTGACTATGCACACGGTGTGCCAAAACTTTGGGCTCGTGAAAAATTTCAAAAACGGCTGTTTTCAAGGCGAAATCGCAGGGTCGATGGTTCGGCGACTTTGCGCGACGGCAATCGTTGGGAAACGATTTGCACACGTGCTGTGCAAGGTTGGAACTCACAATGTGTGTTGCGGCGTCTTGTTGTTGTGATCGCCGATAATCTTTCGCGTAATTGTTGATAGCAGTGTTTTCTGCACGGTTTGCGCCGGCATTGGTGGTGGTGCGCTGTTGGTGTGCATGAATGTGCACAGGGGCTGTGGGTTACTGTTATCTTCTGGATTCCCGCGTGCGCGGGAATGACGGTGGGGGGCGGGAATGACGGTGAGCGGTGGGAATGACGGTGAGGGGTGGGAATGACGGTGGGGGGACGAATTGCAGAAAGGCGCACACATCCGCACAGAATTCGTCACTCCCGCGCACGCGGGAGTCTAGGACTGATGGTGAATTTCTTGCGGAGTGTTTTACGGTCGAGGAACCAGCATCATGCCAGTGCCAGCATCATGCCGGCGGTTGCTTCAACCCGTACTTGCGGATCTTGTTGTACAGCGTGCGGCGACTTACGCCGAGTTTGTCGGCTAACTCGCTGCTGCTCTCGGTGGCGTTGGCCAATGATTTGCGTAGTGCGGTTTCTTCGCACGCGCTGACAAATTCCGGAAGGGTTAGTGAACCGGCATCAACCATTCGGCACGCCGCATCGACCAATTCGGTCAGGATCGGAATGTCTTTCGGGCGATCGTTCGCGTGCAAGGAACCATTCGAACCAAGACCGGCTCGAAGCCGCGGCGGAATGTCATCCATGCAAAGGATGCGGCCTTTGCATTTCAACGCAAGCGTCTGGCGGATGGCATTTTCCAACTGGCGGATGTTGCCTTCGAGCGTGCAGTTTTCGAAATAGGCATAGACCGACGGATCAACGCCTTCGATCGGGTACTGGTAATAGTCGGCGTACTTCTTGAGGAAGAAGTCGATCAGCAGCGGGATGTCCTCGCGGCGCTGACGCAGCGGGGGGATCTCCAACGCGATGACGTTGAGACGCTGATAAAGATCCAGGCGGAATCGACCTTCCTGGATCAGGGCTGGAAGCTGCCGGTTGGTGGCTGCGATCACGCGGACATCGCATTCGATGTGCTGATCGCTGCCAAGCGGTGTCAGGATGCGCTCCTGCAAGACGTGCAGCAGTTTCGGTTGAAGCATCAGATCGAGCTCGCCGATTTCGTCGAGCAATACCGTGCCGCCCTCAGCCGAGCGGAAGATGCCTTTGCGCGATTCGGTCGCACCGGTAAACGCGCCGCGTTTGTGCCCGAAGAGCATGCTTTCGGCCATTGTTCCCGAAATGGTCGAGCAATTGACCGATTGCAGTTTTTTGTGACCGCGTTTGGGATCGAGGCTATGGATGTATTGGGCGAGCAGTTGCTTTCCTGTGCCCGATTCACCGAGGATCAGCACGGGAATATCTGAAATCTGTGCCGCGCGGGTGGCCTGTTCGATCAGGCGGTGCATCGTCGGACTTTGCCAGACCATGCCTCCGGGACTGAACTCGGTGTTTCGCGTCCGCGATCCGTGCAAGCCTGCGCCCTGGGTACGGAAGCGGGCGAGCGATGCTTTGAGGTGGTTGATGAGCAATGCTTCAGACGTTTCAGGATTCTCGTCTTGAACTTCGATCAGGGCTGTCGCACCCGAGGCGATCAGGGCCTGGCATCGGTCGACGGAAAGTCCGTGATCGGATAGCAGGACGATGTCGGGCGATCCCGGAGCCGCACTGAGATTGCCAATCCCATTGACGATCGATTCGAATTCAACGTTTGGATCAATTGCAACGACCAGAATGCAGATGTTGGCACCCGCATCCACCAACCGAGACGCTTCTTTCAATCCGGAAGCCTCGACAATGGGTGGATGGGCGTCTGCATAAAGATTGCGCGACAGTTGGGGGACGGCGCGCTCAATCTTCGAACGCAACACGCCGCGCGCAATGGGATCAGAATGGACCAGCAGCACCCGACCGGTAGCCGCCTGCGACAAATTCAAAACTCTTCTCTCTCCTTCGCCCATCGCCTGGCACTACATTGCAATGCCAGCCCGACTGATCGATGTGCGTTTCCCATCCAGATGTGCCAAAAAAGCTCAAGCGCACCCGGTGCCTCCGTCGATTGCAATAACCGCTGGCAGATCGACGGCTCTTAAAATTCTGAATTGCTGTCTGAAAGTAGACGGGGTCCGTCGTGCAAATGACTCGCTGTATATGAGTCGCCAGATGTGACTCGTCTCTCTCCCCGTACGTCTTGACAGCTCTCACCGCGAAACCGAAAAACCCGCAAAACAAGGGGTGTTTTGAGGGATTTTGCCGAATCGCGGCACGTCAGACGCGTGGATGTCTCCCAAACATCCTTTCACGCCCTAAGTTGCCACGTTAATGAAACCGGCCAGCAAAGTCAATGGTAACTTTGGAAAGTACAGTAACATAGGCGTGGATTGGGCCAAAAACGCGGTCGCGCTAAGTTTCGATGAATCCACAACATCTTGCCCTATTTGCAACAACATGCCACAGTTTCGTCCCTTGATTTTGCCCCATGCGAATCTATAAGTGCGGCAGGTGCTCGATTGGAAGCTCCGCGCTGGGGCTTCTGAATTTGCGAGGCCATACCGCCGAATTTCGAGGGGAACCGATGGTGGGGAAGATCGCCGCAATCGTCTTGTTCGTCGCACAATCCGCCGCCTGGGCCGAAACGGCTAC
>DDIR01000116.1:4803-32705 GCA_002338715.1 Phycisphaerales bacterium UBA1845
CTGCGCCATCCGACACCCGCCTGGTGGTGATGATCGTGATCGATCAGTTTCGCGGGGATTACCCCGAGGCCTACAAGAGTCATTTCGTCGATGGCGGGTTCAAACGCCTGATGCGCGATGGGGCATGGATGAACCATGCCTATCTGCAATACGGTTGCACCGCCACCGGACCGGGGCACGCATCCCTGGGAACCGGGGCCTATCCATCGCAGCACGGGATCGTTGGCAACGACTGGATCCTGGTCAAAGAGAGCGGGGAAGGTCAGTACTGTTGTGGCGGAGGTGAGTTCAAGCTCACCGGGTTGGAATCGCACATGGCTGACACGTCGCGGTCACCGTTGACGCTGAATGCTCCGACGCTGGGCGACCGGATGAAAGAGCACTTTGGCCCGAAGTGCCATGTCTGGGGAACGGCGCTAAAGGACCGGGCGGCGATTTTGACGGCGGGCAAGAAAGCAGACGGTGCCATATGGTGGCACACGCCGACCGGTAACTTTATTTCCAGCAGTTATTACGGACCGGACATTCCCTCCTGGGTTCAGGATCTTAACAACGAACGATTTGTTGATCGGAAGTTCGGGAAAGAGTGGGATCGTTTGCTCGATGCCAGCGCCTATCCGACGCGGTTCTTGAAAGGATGCGACGACGATGTCTGGCGAAAGCACAATCCAGAGGCATTCCCAAAGCCGCTCAGCGCGGGGCAATCCGAACCCAATGCGGCTTACTATGCGGCGCTTTTCTCTTCGCCATTTGGCAATGACCTGGTGTTCGAGTTGGCCAAGCGCGCGATCAAAGCCGAGTCGTTGGGATCCGACGCAGTACCGGATTTTCTCAGCGTTTGTCTTTCGAGCAACGACGTCGTCGGACACCGGTATGGGCCCGACAGTGACGAAGTGATGGACTGTTCGATTCGCACGGATCGACAGATCGCGGAGTTTCTTGAATGGCTCGATCACGAGGTCGGGTTGAAAAACTGCATTGTGGCGCTGTCTTCCGATCATGGGGTAGGACCTGTCGCCGAGTTCGCGGTCGATTGCACTCACAGCGGCGGGAGGCACAATCCTGGCAAGATCGAAGAAACGCTTGAAAAGCAGTTGGCCGAAAAGTTCGGCAAGCCAGCCGACAATCGCAAATACGTCAAGTCGATGATGTTTCCCTGGCTCTACCTTGATGAGGATACGGTCAAGGCGCAATCGCTTTCATTGGCGGAGGTTTCGCGATTTGCCCGGGATGAAGTGGTCAAGGTTGATGGCATCGAAAAAGCGTTTGATATCGCCGACATTGAATCGGATGGCTTCGCTGCACAAAGTGAATTGCATCGGCAGATCGCGAACAGTTGCTATCCATCGCGAAGCGGGCATGTGTACGTGCACTGGGGTCGTTATTGGGCCAAGGGACGCAAGGTGGCTGTCCACGGCGCTGCGATGGATTACGATCAGCACGTTCCCGTGATGTTGATGGCCAACGGTGTTAAGCCGGGTGTATACGAAGAGGCGGTTTGTCCGACGGGGATGGTCGCGACGATCGCGCAGTTGTTGGGCATGCCGCAACGAAGCGAACTTGGCGGTCGCCCCTATACGATGATCCTCGACCCGTCGAGAAAATAATCACGTTTCAACCAGAGAGACTCCATGATTGATCCACGCGTCACCAAACTTGCAAACGTTCTGATCAACTATTCCACCGAAATGAAAGCGGGCGAAAAGGTCTTGATTGAGGCCATCGATGTGCCCGAGAACATCGTTTGCGAACTCATCCGCCTGGCCAGAGAAGCCGGCGCCGATCCGCTGGTGACGATCAAGAACAACCAGATCACGCGATCGCTCTTGATGCACAGCAGCGACGCGCAACTTCAAACAATTGCAGACGTTGAGTCGGCGCGGATGAAGCAGGTGCAGGCGTATATCGGCGTGCGCGGTTCAGCGAATATCACCGAGCTGTCCGACGTGCCCGACGAGCGGATGAAGGCGTATCAGAAGATCTGGTGGCGTCCCGTGCATGGTGCGATTCGCGTGCGCGAGACGCGGTGGGTGGTGCTTCGGTATCCGTCGCCCTCGATGGCCCAGTCGGCTGGCATGAGCACGGAGGCGTTTGAGGATTTCTACTTCAACGTCTGCACGATGGATTACAGCAAGATGGCGGCTGCGATGAAACCGCTTCAGCAGCGGATGGAAAAGACGGACAAGGTTAAGATCGTCGGGCCCGGGACGGACCTGCGTTTTTCGATCAAGGGTATTCCGGCTGTCTGCTGCGACGGGAAGCTGAATATTCCCGACGGTGAGGTGTTCACCGCGCCGGTGCGCGATTCGGTGAACGGTACGGTGCAGTTCAACACGCCGACGGTCTACCAGGGGACTCGCCACGAAAACATCAAACTGACGTTCAAGGATGGCAAGGTCGTCGAAGCCACGGGCAGCGACACCGAAACGCTGAACAAGGTTCTCGACGCCGATGAAGGAGCCCGCTACATTGGCGAATTTGCCATCGGGTTCAATCCATACGTCACCAAGCCGATGCTCGATATTCTTTTTGACGAGAAGATCGCCGGTTCATTTCACTTCACGCCCGGCGCCGCCTACGAAGACGATGCCGACAATGGCAACCGTTCGCAGATCCACTGGGACATGGTCTGCCGCCAGGACAAAGACAACGGCGGCGGCGAGATCTGGTTCGACGACGAGTTGATTCGCAAGGATGGCCTCTTCGTGACCGATGATCTGAAGCCGCTGAATCCGGATCAGCTCAAGTCGTAACTAACCGACATCGCCACTCCGTTCTTGGATGGAATGCTCATCGCGAATCGGAGCCTTTGGGATCAATCGTAAGCCCGTGCTTCTTGGCGATTGAGCGAAGCGCTTTTTTCGCGTCTGCGCCTTTGTTGGCCCTGATCTCTTCGACGCTATTCTTAATCGCCTGAATATCGCCGGTCAGGCTTTCGATTTTCGGAGGTGTGTCGTCGTTGTGCATGGCCATTGACCTTATCGTTTAAGCCTAAGAACTGCATCCGAAGCATTACATTTCGATCAGGTTTGTTCGTTCAATCTTAATCCATCTCAAATGCCGCTTCCGCGATGCCGTCGGGTCGGACGATGTATGGCGTCCATGCGAGGGCCAGTGTTTCGATGGTGATGTCGCTTTTTCTTGGGCGGATGGTGAGTTCCTCGAATTCGAGGTTGTCGATGTCGGCTTCTGCGCGGATTGTTTCGATTTCGCTTTCGAAGGTGGCTTCCATTTCTGCAAGTCGCTCTTGAAGTGCTTTGACGTTTTCGACGGCTCGGGTGACATCGCCTTTTTCTTTTGCGATTCGGCTTGCACTTCGGATGGTTGATGCCGCTCGCCCGACATTTCCGACGCTGGCTTTTTTGCGGCCAAATAGTGCGCCGAGAATGGTTGCGCCGAATGACACGGCGGTCTGCACACCCTTGTCCTTGACTTGCGCTCTCTCACGATCCTCGCGCTCTTCGGCTTTGCGGATGCGTTCTTCGAGTGCGGTTAGTTTCGGCGCGTACTTCTTTCGAAGTTTTTCGATGGCCTGGTCGCGCTCTTCGTGCAGTAGGTGGCGAAGGCGGACGCGGAAGTCTGACTCGGCTTCATCGAGTTTGGAATACTGCTTCAACTCGCCCGACTTTAGGACGGTCTTTTCCTGATTGCGATAGAGATAGCTTTCAAACGTTTTGGACCATTTGGGGTAGCTCGTTTTGCGCTGAGCGATCGCCGGAAGGGGGGCATAGCGGGCATCCGGTTCGCCTGACATTTCGATTTCAACCGATTGGGCGACGTCGGCTGACTCCCAGATGTTGCTGTCCGACTCGCCGTCAAGCATCGCAAGCAGCGCCACATCGCACCAATCGTCGACGCCAGCCGACGCACGCACAAAGTGAAGTTTGCCCTTGCCGATGATCAACGGCTCGTAGCGCAGGTAACCACCGTTCGGAACGCGCCGCGTCGCGGGCAGGAATACCTGGTTCACTCCGGGCGGAAGCGGTGGGGGATACGACATCAATCCCGGATCGCTCACCGCAGCGGATGCTTGTTGTACGTTTCGCGGTTGCTGCGCGTTTGGCATGGACGGCGTCGTTGCAGATTGAGCCGCCAACGCTTTGCGTGCGTCCATCAATTCCTGAATCTGAGTGCGGGTGAGCGGGCCGCGTAGATACGACAGCGCCCACCGAGTGTGGAAGAGCGTTGGCTCGTCTTCGTGGACGTTGTTCATCAAGAAGACGCGACTACCCAAACTCGACAACACTTTTTCCGCCTGCGCGCGGTTCATGGTTGACGATGCGTTGGCGCTTTCCAGCCCATCGAGCAATCGCATCTTGTCGCGTTCGGTTTGCAGGCGGCCTATGAACCACGTGCCCGTGTTGGCCAGTCCCTTGTAATCCAGATCGACCGGATTCTGCGTCGCAAGCATCACGCCGAGGCCATACGCCCGGGCCTGCTTGAGAAGCGTGAGCATTGGCATTTTCGAAGGCGGGTTGGCCGTCGGTGGGAAGTATCCGAAAATCTCATCCATGTAGAGAATCGCCCGCAGGCTGCCCGTGCCCGGTTGGCTCCGCACCCACGCGACGATTTCGTTGAGCAGGATCGTGACGAAGAACATTCGCTCGGCTTCGGAAAGGTGCGCGATGGAAAGGATCGACACACGCGGTTTGCCTTCCTTTGTGTAGAGCAGCCGATCGATGTCGAGCGGTTCGCCCGTCATCCATGCCGCAAAGCCCGGTGAGGCCAACAGGTTGTTCAGCGCCATCGCCAGCTTGAATCGATCCTTCGACGGGAAGAACGATTCAACGTCCATCACGCCAAGCCGCTCGAATGGCGGCGTCTGGATCGATTGAATCAGGCTGGCGACATCGAGATCGCGGCCTGCTCGCCAACTGCGATCGACGATGTTTGAAATCAAAATGTGTTCGCGACTTTGAATCGGATCGGCGTCGATGCCGAGTAATGCGAGCAATCCGGAGACGACGGCCATCAACCGTTCGCGCATCGCATCGTTGTCGTCAAGCAGGTTGGCCGGTGGGGCTTTGAGTGATCGCAGGATCATCAGCGGAAGACCGGTGCTGCTGCCGGGGGTGTAGATGTTGATGTCCGCGGCATCTTTGAAGCGCCCGATGCGGGCGCCGTCCTGATCCCAATCCATCAAACCCTTCTTCCAAAGGTTCGCGCGGTCGGCTGCGTACTCATCGGGCGTCATGCCTTTGCGGGCGGCTTCCGCTTCATCGATCCAAGGTCGAAAGTCAGCCGGCTGGAGTTTGGGAAACGCGAGCAGCAGGTTGCCGAGGTCGCCCTTGGGGTCGATGGCGATGGTGGGGATGCCGTCGATGGCGGCTTCCTCGATAAGCGAAAGGCAGAGTCCCGTCTTACCGCTACCGGTCATGCCGACACAGACGGCGTGGGTGGTCAGATCCTTCGCATCGTAGAGGAGGATGTCGTCGGTGATGGCGGCTTCTTCGAGGTTGTATTGCTTGCCCAGATAGAACGCCGCGAGCTTTTCGTAATTCGGGGTGGCCATTGGGTTGAGGTTCTCCTCACGTGTTGCGTTGATTAACTTATTTGTATTCGCGTCCGTCGTGTCGAATCCAACCGCCCGGATGCCTGTTGGCTGGGTCGCGATGGGTCCAATGGATCACGCCGTCGCGTTCGTTGGTTTCGTATTGGCCGCGGAACCGGATGGCGTCGCCTTCGCTGACGGGGACGCGTTTCGCAAGATCGATGTTGTGGGCGATGAGCAGCGTGCGGCCGGAGTCCAACCGCACGATAAATCGCTGATGCCGCGAGCCGTCGTTGTCATCGGGCAGCGTTTTGGTGACGGTGGCCGACGCCTGGATGATCTCGCCGGACAAGCCGTCGCGGATGATCGATTCGATACGAGCTTTCGGTGTGTCGGTGCTGTCTGATGGATTGGCCGTCGAAACGGATGACGTGGGATTGGAGGTCGCGGCTGGCGAATCGGCAAACCCACCCCATTGCTTGCCGGCATATGCGATGAGCGCAACGACAATGACCAGGGCGGCTTGCAGCGGTGTTCGTTTTCGACGTCGAGGCATGCGGCGTATGTTAGCGGGGCAGAGAATCCGGGCCAACCGATGACTGTAGGGTCCGCTGTGCGGACCATTTGTGCGTAACTCTGAACGGTCCGCACAGCGGACCCTACATGGATGGATGCGCGATGCTGTCTTGGGTCTGCGGTAATCAGTAGCCCGGGGTGCGGCGAAGGCTTTCACCCTCGATCGCAACCCCGAGCAGGCTGGCGGATCGACCGCACGATCGATCCAACAATCCATAGCCGCGGGCGGGGCTGGTTTGACACGCAGCCGTCGATTGCACGCAATTCACACGCCAATTGCCGGGAACGGTGATTCTTGCGGCTGGCGGGGTTGTCATCATCGAGATTGGGCGTTATAAGTGCCGCGTTCGTATCGTGATCAGCCCGAAAGCGAGCCCCGACCGGTCATCCGGCGAGTGGCATTTCCGCCATCTGGAAAGCGGCATTTCAGGGCGAATCGCGATTGTCCGAAGAGCACAATACAGACGTCGCAAGCAAGAAATCACAGGCCCGTCCGCCGATAAGCGAGGGGCCAAAACGCGACGAATCCGTGCGAGAAGCACGACCTTCGGGCAGGTAGCTCAGTTGGTAGAGCAATGGACTGAAAATCCATGTGTCGGCGGTTCAAGTCCGCCCCTGCCCAGTTATTGATGCCTCCGTAAGCCATCGCTTGCACCACCGCTATATTTGCCAACCCCTATTCAATCCGGTCTGGCGTGCCATTCGCCGCTCAGCGAGAAAGCAATCGACACCTGACATGGCGATACCCGATGCGGTAATCGATCTTCTGCACAGACACGAATCAGTGCATGCAATTCACCCGCTTGATTCCTTATGTGTGACGCCGTCGAAGGGCCAGCAGCGTGCCGAGAAACAGGGCCACCCCTGTTGATGGCTCCGGTGTGACAACCACGTTATCGACAAAAACTTCCGCTTGGAGATCGCTGCTGGAGCCGGACGCATACCCCCTGAACAGGAACTTGACCGACGCTACATCGGCAGGATTGATGCCCGGATTATTTGCAAGCAATTCCGGGAATCCGATATCGTACGAATGCATGGCATCGTCTGCGATCGTGTTGTAGCTGTGGATGGGCGTATCGAATTGAACAAGCGGCCACGTTGACGTCGTTCGAAGGTATGCCGTCCATCCAAGGACGGTGTCGTTTTGGTCGACGAAGGCAAAGTATGCACCCGCATCGGCATAAATGTTGGAATTAGATCCGGTGGGACTCGACGCATTCGCTTCCATGTCAAACTCGAACCTTAAGTTCGCGTCGTAAGCGTAGTTGGTCTCAAACCAGACTTCTGAAAAGCCGGTTTTATAAACATGACCCATCTGGCTGCTGTTGTGTGTCACGACGTTCGCGATATTGGTTCCCTGCAGTTGGCGGCCATCAATATGCCATGCGTCCAACGTCCCATCTTCAAAATCATCTGCAAAGAGAACTGCGCCCTGCGCCGGGGCAGCAGCGATCACGAACAACGTACCGACGATCGGAAGAATAAATTGCAATTTCATGGAGAGCCCTTTCAAGAATACGAGTTTCGACGATTTCATCCAAACTCTGACTCTCCCATTGAGAGTATACAGGATCGATTGGTAGTAATTCAATTGGTGCGGCGATGCAGATGTAATCTTTTTGGCAAGAACCCGAACCATTGCGGCGGCTTGAAATATGTGCGATAAACTTCTGGTTGGCTCCTTCCAACAAATCCCGCCGCGCCTTGACATGACCCAACGGAGCATGATACATCGAGCCGAATACTCAAGTTTTGTAGCTTGAGATGTGCCCGTTTGACTGCAATGGCAGAAGCATCATGGACGCGAATCAAGCAGTGCAACTCATTCGGAATTCAGCTTTCGCTGCTAACGCGGATTATCTCGTTTCCATGCTGCGGCCGACGGTGCGGATACGGACCATGCGGGTGGGTGAATCTGACTTGCCGCTTGGTGCGTCGCGGTTTGGTGGGGTTCCGGATGTGCCCGAGGATTGGGAGTGGCCCGACGGGACCGAAGTCGACGAGTTGGCGTTTCTTGCGCAGATTCATCTGGCCGAAATCGCTGCCCTCGATCCGAATTTGCCGTTGCCCTCGACCGGCTGGCTTTGCTTCTTCTACGACATCGAAACGGAGCCGTGGGGGCACACCGTGGAGCATGCCGGTGGGTGGCGGGTCGCGTATTTCGATTGCGATCTGGAATCGTTGGAGCGATCTGAAGGCCCGGAGGATGAACGCTATACGTTTCCGACATGTGCGCTGCAATTTGAAATGACGTTCACCCTGCCCCGACATGAATTCTTGACCAAGGGCGACCCATCGGGCCCATTCACCCGCGAACGCGATGGCCAACCCGTCGAAGCCGGCAAGATCGTCCTCGACAATTTCGATTATGAAGAAGCTTTTGAAACGTTGATCGATCCGCCAAAGGATGGACCCGATCATCGACTCTTGGGCCATGCCCATGAATTGCAGGGGCCAATGCCGGAAGGGTTCCGCGATCTTATCCGCCTGACCGCAACGCCGCCGACGGAGCGAAGGAATCCTTTCACCGGTGCGACGATGACCACGCCCGGCGAACCGGCTACCGAGTGCGACGAATCGCTCAAGCAACTGCTGACGGAAACCGACGATTGGCGTTTGCTGCTGCAACTGGACACAGACAAAGCGGGCCCGGGCTGGATGTGGGGCGATGTTGGCCGCCTCTACTTCTGGATACCAACCGAAAAGCTAAACAATAAAGCGTTCGACGAAGTGTGGTTGCAACTTCAGTGCGGTTGAAGGTAGGTCGGGTCATCGGCCCGACGATTGAATTGCAAAATGTCGGGTCGATGACCCGACCTACACCTCTGCATTCGGTAAGAATGATGGAACCCTCTAAAATCACGCCAATCGAATGCGACCTTTCATGTTCCCAGTGTGGCTACAACCTCAAGGGCTTGGATCGCGGGCAATGCCCCGAATGCGGATTACTTTTTGATCTGGAGGAACTGAGGGAATTTCACGCGAAAGCCGACGCGCGCATGTACGATTTGTATTTGCGAACCATAGCGATGATGCTGACCATCATGGTTGGAACCGGGATGCTTTCTGTTGCAATGCAATTCATAGGTTACGCCGATCAGGCCGGACCTCGATCGAGGGAATGGATCGTTCACAATCTTCCCGCGCCGCTGCACTACATCATCACGACGGTGGCCATTCCATTGGTGTCATTTGTCGGGTTGTTGACGATCCTGATTTGGAAGTACGTCAAAGAGACCAAACGCTCATGGAAGTCGAATTCATGGACTGCAAGCAGAATTTTGCCTTTGCTGGTCTTTGCTGTCACGCTGATGATGTTTCAATGTGGATTCCTGTACGGCTGCGCCACGCTGGGCGATTGAGTCGATATCGATTTGGCAAACTGTGCACGAGTAGAGGTGGCCGATGAAGAATAGTATTGCAGAAGCCGGGAATACGGTCGTCCCGGCTGTGCTGGCAATTCGGGCGAGAGGTCTTGTGGTTCGGTGCGAGCGGGGCGAATCGCAGACGAATGAAACGTGGATCGCGGAAGGTGAGCACAATCGTTTTTCCGCTAGCGATCCGCTTTCGCTACTTGGTCTGATTGCCATGTTCCAGTCTCGTGGCACAGACTGGGGGGCGACGGACGAAGAAATAGACAGATTCCTGAAGGAGTTTGGTTACGAGTCATAAAGTCGCGTAGGTCGGGTCATCGACCCGACAGGTGCGATACTCAGAGGTTTACCGTATGTCTCGGCAGCCGATCGCCACTGAGTACGTTGACAGTGCGCTTGCAGGGCTGCATCAAAGCGGCTTGATGAACGTGCCTGATCCATCGATGCCCGACCAGATGCGTGACCAATCCCGCGCAGCTCAAAATGATTGGATCCCGTGGCAGGCCATCGACAGCACGGTTTCGGACGATGATGTCGCCGAGTTGGGGTCGCACTTCGGCGGCCCGCTGCCCGAACCTTACGTTGCATTCCTTCAATACAAGCACTTCTACGACCTAACGGAATCATGTCTGCGGTTTGAACCGCACGTGGTTGGGCGATGGAAGCAACGCCTTATTGAGAAATATGATCGGCTCTGCGATCACCTGGGTTGTGATGCTCATCTGATTCCAATCGGTGAGGAGCCCTTCATGGATGCCTGGCCGGTTTGCCTCGATTTCAAGCACCGGCTTCCCAATGGTGATTGCCCGGTCGTTTTTTGGGATCACGAATGGGTGGGAACGGACAAAGAGATTTGTCCAATGTTCTCGTCGACCGCAAAGATGTTCGAATGCCTGCTTTATGAATCTGAATCCGCGATCGCGTTTCTTTACGTTAATGATGATCGCGACACCCCTGAAACTTTGGCGGTCAAGCGGAGTATGCTGTCGGAGTTTTTGAAGATCGATGCCGAAGGTGCAGGCGGTCTCGCACGCGCGTATTGGTTGGGTCGCGCCGTTTAGTGCTTTCCTTGTCGTTTTCAAGAAACGTTGCATGCGAGAATCATTAAGTCGGCTTGATTAACATTGCGGGTCCGTCAAGAAATGAGATTCTACTCTCTCCATAACGCGAATGATGAATTCAGCGCATGCTTGCGCTCCGCTGTCGAACCATTCTTGTCTGGTTTTTCCACAGTCAGTGGCGAACCACCCAAGCTCGTACTGACCGTTGGGTTCACGCATTAGAAACCAGGAAGGGCTAGAACGTTGATCTTCAGAAAACCCGATCCAGTCTTCGATGAATTCGGGATGACACTCGAGGTACTCGCGCAATTCATCCCGCAAGGACTCCGAGTGTATACTTTTGAATCCCGATTCCTTCACCAATGAAACCACAGTCGAGTTTTCGTTGGTTTTTAGTGCTTTTGGGATTTGAATCAATTTGGGTATCTGGTACTGGTTCATCGTTACGACACGATCCTCAGTTTCAATGGTTCTGCATACTTCATTCCTGCCGAGTCGGCGTAAGTATCGACCTTAAATCTGCTGTGTCGTAGCTTGCTGCCGCAGGGATCTCGATCAGCGGGATGCCAGCCGCCTTTAGGGCATTTGCCAGAAATTCATCTCGCTTTTGTCTTCTTTCCCGCTTGTGCGTTTTGTCGTTGAGTTCGATGACGGCTTGTATGCTTGTGCTGTTGGGATCGATCAGGACGAAATCGACGTGTTTTTGCAGGATTCGGTTGCCGTGTCCTTTGTTCCATTCGCTTCCTGGGCAGGTGATGATGTCGGCCAATCGGACCTTCATGGCGATTGCGGATTGTTCGCCGACAACTTTCTTGAGGGCGTGGAAGAATGCCATCTCGCCTTTGGACAGCAATTGTCCTTTCGATCGGTAGGGAAATGACTGAACGGAATCGGCGCGATGGGCTTTTGCGGGTTTGTCAGAATTGATCATGTCAAACAAGGCGGCAAAGAACTCGCCGAGTGATTTTGGCTTTTGCCTGATGATGATCATGGCAAAGACCAAGGCGATTAACACAACGATAAATGCAATCAAATTGGACATGATGGCCGGTAGTATATCCCCAAAGCACGCCAAACACGCAATGGCTTGATCAATTCGATTGACCGGCAGTCCGCACCCCTTAACGACGACACACACCTCGGCCCGGTTGTCATTTCCAGTCCTCAAGAAAGCGGCTTTTTTGGCCTCCAGGCCGCTTCTTGGACCGTTTCTTCCATTCCCCTGAAAGGTCAGAACTGGGGACGGCCAATGGTTGGGCGTTGGGGGTTATGCCGGAAACGGATTGCGTTTGCGGCTTTTGTTTTTTGGGGGCCGGTGCGGGGATGGTTCCTGCACGCAGGCAATAAGCGGCTTGGGGAAGCCGCGGGAGATGTCATCATGGGTTTGAAAAAAATGAATAATCACGTTTGGTTTCGCACGCTTGGCACGCTGTCGTTGGGCGTGTTTTTCAGCATGGGGGTAGTCGGTTGCGGGCTGACGCCTCCGGGTGGAGACAATCCTGCACCACAGGTCGAACAACCCGATGATCAGCAAGACGATCAACAGGATGACCAGCAAGATGATCAACAGGATGATCCGCAGGATGAAAATCAAGCGCCGTCGGCTGACGCCGGTTCCGATCAAGCGGCTCTTGGCGGTGACACCGTAACACTCGATGGTTCGGGCAGCAGCGATCCGGACGGTGATGCGCTCGCGTTCAGTTGGTCGCAGACGTCGGGTACACCGGTCGCGCTCAGCGATGCCGATACCGATTCGCCGAGCTTCACCGCGCCCGATTCGGATGAGCAGTTGGCGTTCGAACTGACCGTCGAGGATGAGGGTGGATTGACAGCCACGGCGTCGGTCTTCGTGAATGTCACCGCGCCGAGCGAACCGCGACTCTATATCGCCAACGTCGGTGCCAACGTCACCAGCTATGCGAACCCGGCTGAGGTAAATGGTAACATCGTGCCCGATACCAACCTGGCCGGTGCGCAGACACAGCTTATGTTCCCGAGCGACATCGTCGTCAACTCGGCAAATCAACTTCTCGTGTCGAACCTCACGGCTGGCACGGTCACGACGTACAACGATGCCGACCAGACCAACGGTAACCTTTCGCCTGACGGAAACGTTCAGGGTGCGGCGACCCAGTTGAATCCGAATGGTCCGATCACGCTGGCGATCAATGCTGATGAGGATCTGCTGTTCGTGGCCGACACCGTGCTCGATAACATTCTGGTCTTCGGTGAAACGTCCAGTCCGACGTTCAACGGTAACCAGGCGCCGATCCGCACGATCGCCAGTGCCGACTTAAACAATCCGGTCGGCATGAACTTCGGAGCGGACGACGATCTGTACGTGGCCAACAACGGCAGCGCTAATGTTGTGGTGTTTGCCAACGCGAGCACGCTCAACGGTAATGTCAACGCCACCCGCATCATCACCAGCGCGGCGTTTACGAATATCACCGACGTGTTCGTCGATGGGAACGACACCATGTATGTCGTCGATGGGGCTGGGTTCATCTTCACGTTCTTTGACGCATCGACGCTCAACGGTGTGAGCGAGCCGGACCTGACGCTGCAATTGCCGGGAGTGGTTTTCCTGACGGCGATCGCGGTCGATGCCGAGGGGACGGCCTACATCGTCGATCATGGCGACAACGCGGTGCATTCGTACGACGAAATCGATACGTTGAACGGGACGATCGCGCCGGACCGCACGATCCAGGGGTTGAACACGCAGTTGTCCGGTCCGATTCGGGTCTTCCTCGCCGAGTAGTTTCAGCAGAGACGTTTTGATAACCAATAGCGATGGGGTCTGGGGACGAACTCTCCAGGCCCCCTTTCGTTTTTACCGTTCGAGAAGTGATACGCGAGAGGATGCCGTGTTGCAGGCAAGTTACCAGCCGGGCTGCATCCGAATCAGGTCGTGGCTATTTCCAGCGGTTCGATCCAAGCTAGAATGCTCATCTGCTCACGCTGGTTGGGCGAAAGCGACGTTTGAATTCAAATGGTGAGGGGGTTTCTTTGATCGCACACATGGGGCTGGTTCGTTTGACGCTCGTTTCGGTTTGCGCGTGCATCGCGTTGGTGTCGGCTGGCTGCGGCGAGTTGCAACTTACGATGGAGGACGTCGCGTGCATTCCGGGCGAGAAGTCGATCTTTGTCGGACAGCTTGAACGCGATTCGCCCTTTGGCATTCCTGATGCGCTGGAAGGTGAGTCGATTTCATTTTGGGTTGGAAGCGAGTTGATCGGGGTTGCGAAGACCGATGACGAGGGGCGGGCGCGGTTGGCCGCAGACCTTGGCACGCGATCGGTGCGCGATGAGGTCATAGCGCGTGCGTGGGTTGGACTCCAGCGTGTGCAGGTAGTGCGGCCCATCCAATCTTGGGATGCCAATACGGTGATCATCGCGGTTGATGTCGATCACACGATCGCCGAGACGGACTATGAGGGCGTGCTGCTTGATGATGTGGATACGAAGACGACGACGATTCCCGGTTCGGTCGAAGCGTTGAATGCATTGTCGCGGAAGTTTCATGTGATGTACGTGACTGCCCGTCCGAATTTTCTTTACGACGAGACGCGTCGGTGGTTGAAGATGCACGGATTTCCGCAGGCGCCGCTGGTGATGGGTTCAAGCACTTCCGATCTGGTCGATCAAGCCGAACTCAAGAAAGACTTGCTGGGTTGGCGGCGCGAGCATCTGCCGAATCTTCTCATTGGAATTGGCGACAAGGCGTCTGATGCCGAAGCGTACGATGCGGTCGGGATGTTGAGCATTTTGCTCACGCCGGTCGAAGAGGAGCCGGAAGCAGCCAACGTCTTCGTCATGCCGGACTGGGCTGCGATTCAGGCGTTTTTTGACGCCAACAGCGAGACGCTCACGAAACCAGGCAAGCTTGCAGACTTATTGAAACGCGACGCGATCACCGAACTGGAAATACCCGATCAGCCCGAGCATTTGCGGATACGCATCGTCGGTCAAGATGATGACGATGCTGACGACGACGATAGAGATAGCGACGCACAAGACGACGACTAATCGCTGGTAGGCGGCGAATGGCAGATCAATTCGAGCGTGTTGCCTTCCGGATCTTTGAAGAAGATGGCCTTGGCGTTCATCGCGGGGAATTCTGAATAGGTCGGATTCAGCCCGAGCGCGACAAGACGCTGGTTGTGGGCGTCGTAGCTTTCGGGCGGTATCTCGAAGGCGAGATGGTTCAAGGTTGAGCGGCGGACATCGTGGCCGTCAAACCGCGGTCGCGCGAATACGTGTCGCCGATGGTCGATGAGCGCGAGCAGTTGCGGATGGCCGTGCCGTCCAAGGGGCGTATCGATCTCGCGAATCGTCAGAAAGCAGATCGTCGGTTCGCCGCCTTCGGTGGGCCCGTCCTGCGTTTCGTAGCAACCTTCGCTGAACACTCCAAACCCAAGCACCGAGCGATAGAACTCGCGCATCTGCGGCAGGTCGCGCACGCTCAGGACGATCTCGGCGACACCGGTGATCGGCGGCGCGGTGCTTTGGTCTTTGTGTTCGGGCGATGATGTGGGTGTTGAATCCATACGGGTCAGATTAGTCAACGGATGCTTTGCGGTCTACCGGACGATGTACGACGTTCGATATCAAGGGCTTGGGGGTTGGCACGGTGGGGGCAATTCGCGTAACGTGATGCGGTCGGTTGAGTCGGGCAGCCATGATTCCTGCGACCCTATGCACATCGAGGAGCAACCGTATGAAATCCCCCAAACTGGCTATCGTCACTGCGCTGTGTTGCGCGCTCGGCTCGGCGTCGGTCGTCTTTGGTGAGACGTATCGCGACGATCGCAATCATTTCTCAATCACGATGCCAGATGATTGGGTGGCGATGGTCCCCGAGACGATCAACATGGTCAATAAGATGGCGAACTACCAAGCCAAGAAGTCAAACGTGACCGGCGTGGAGTACGATGCAGGCTATCAGCCGTTGGGTACGCCCACGCTTGCTTATCCGTACCTGCTTATTCAAGTCGTTCGTGAGGATTTCTCCGATGCAAACTATTCGTCGCTTGAACGCGGACTTGGGTTGGCGATGGAGAAAGGTGTTCAAGAAGCGGCTGACGGATTCTCTGAAATATTAAGCAACGCCGAAGCCGGCAAGCCGATCATGGATCGCGAGAAAGGGCGAATCGTGACGCCGATTGCGATGGAAGTTGCAGGGATTGGGAAGGTGCGGGGCATTTCGGTGGGGTGGTTGGGCAAGAATGGGCTGATGAATATCCATTGCTATGCGTTGGCCGACGAGTTCGACAAGTGGGCACCGACGTTTGAAAAGATCACCGATAGCTTGCGCTTCGATGATGGTTATAAGTTTGAGCCGAAGTCGAATCCTGTTCTCAGCGGAGCGATGCGCGGCGCGGTTATTGGCGCGGTCATCGGATTGATCATTGCAGGGATGAAAGCCGCCAAGAAGGGCAAGGCTTAGTGCCGAGTCGTGAGTCCGCGACAATCCCTTGCGCCTTCTGGCTTAAGTATTCTGCGCTCTTGCCGGGTCGATGACCCGACCTACCTCATGGTTGCAGATGGCTGGTGACTTCTTCTGCCAGTTGGCCGTCTTCTGTTTCCACGTGCGTTGAGAAGCCCCACATTCCGCCGCCTTGACTGATCTTGAGCAGCAGCGTGTTGCTTCCCTTATTCAGACTTACCTTGACGCGATCCTGCTTGGATGTGAATGGTCGGCCCACATCATGGCGATAGACTTCTTCACCGTTGAGCCAGACGGCCACGCCATCGTCGCTGCCGATCGCGAGCACGACGTCCATGTCGCGTGGGGCGTGCAGGTAGGTCAATGCGTATGCCACCGCATTGTAATGGTAATCGCCGAAGTACTTGTGAAACTCGACGAAGAACTCGTCGGTCAGGTCGCTGTCGGGCGTCACCGGTCGCTCGATCTTCTGCCAGTGAATCGGCTTGTTGTCCTTGCCGGTGTACGTTGCGGCTAAATCGATTTTCTGTTCCGGTGCAAACACTGTCTGCAACCGTTCGGCGTCTGGGGCATCGAACGGGCCGAGCAGATGCCAACGATTGATCGAAGGGAACAGCGTCGTGCTGATCGGAATCCCGATGGTCGCGATGTCAGGTATCTCGACAATCATGTCACCGCGCAGAATCGTGGACTGCAACGGTCCCTCGCGCTCAAGCTCGATCCGCTTGCCAATCGTCTCGCCAACCTTGGCCCGGACCTTGCCCGTCGTACCGGCGTCCAGAGTCCTCCAATTCTTCGGCGGTTCCAAATTGAACGATGCACTCCATTCTTTGAAATCGGTTAGGGTTTGGCTGGTCAGATCGGTCGAAACTTCCAAGGTGCAATGGGTCGCGGTTGCATCCTTTGAGGACGGATGAACATATGGAACCAGACCCAGCAGACGGCAAAAGCATTTGCGTTTGGTTTGCTCGTCTACCGTCGATCTCTTCACTTGACCAATCGTCTGAATCCACGCAAGGAGGCTGCCTGTCACTGTCTTGTCCAAGGTTACGCCCATTTCCCAATCGTCCTTAACGATTCTTGTGCCGACTCCTTGTCGATCATCAAGGCCCAGCATGGCTTCGACTTCCGCCAGGGCGCGCATTCGCCCGCGCAGTCCACGCGTGTACCATTTATTCTCGACGTGCCGATAGGGCATCTCCATCACGATCGAGCAACCCTTGGTCTGATTGACGGGCTTGGTTCGTACGACGAACTGCATTTCGTCCAGGTCTCTGCGCCAACCGGGTGCGTCGGGTTGCTCCGCCTCTTCGAGCACTTCACCATCGACCAGAAGGGCTGTCTCATTCATTTGGAACATCGGTGAAAAGAGATGCAGGCGCAGCTCGTACACTCGCGGTGGTGCGTCCGGCGAAAGCTCCCCGGTTGCAGGGTGAATCGTCACGGTGTATTTCTCACCAACATATGCGGCTGTGATTCGCGTCCGTGTTCCGCCATTCTCGTAGTTCGCCGACATACCGTCATCTTCGTAAAGCACGGCCTCTCCCGACTCACCGGGAAAAACATGTAGTGTCATGGTGTCGTCGCTGATCGATTGCGTGCGCAGCGCACGCGGGGCGGTCGGGATGATCGCACCAGACCGCGCGAACAGTGGGATTTCGTCCAGACCCGCCTGCACAAGCACCGTCCCCGGACCGTCGTGGATGTCGTCGGTGAACCAGTTGATCCAACGTCCCGGTGGCAGCCAGACCTTTTGGTGGGCGTAACCGGTGATGCTGTTGGCCGGCTGGGTGATTGGTGCGACCAGCAGATCGTCGCCGAACATGTACTGCCCCGGATGGTTGTAGGCTTCGTCAAGTTCGGGCCATTCGTAATACAAGGGGCGACAAAGCGGCAGTGCCGTATCGTGACACTTTCGGGCCATCGTGTAGATGTATGGAATCAATTCATAGCGGAACCGAAACGCCTCGCGCATTGCCTTGAAGTTTTCGGGCGGGAACATCCAGATGCGACGTTCAGCCGCTTCGTTCTTGGTGGTGTGCGTGCGGAGGATGGGGCTGAACACGCCGAACTGCACCCAGCGCGTATAAAGCTCCGGATCGACCTTGCCCGGTTGATGCCCGCCGATGTCATGACTCCAGTAGGCGTACCCGACGTTGCCAGCGGTGGCCGTAAAATACGGTTGAAACGCGAGCGACGCCCAGTTGCAAAACGTGTCGCCGGAGAATCCGACCTGATAGCGGTGATTGCCAAGCCCACCCCAGCGGCTGAAGACCAAAGGCCGCTTGCCGGCGCGATCGGGGTTGGCGGCCATGTCGATCCAATGCAAATGGTTGAGCCAGAAGAGCGGATCGAGTCCGGGGATTTTCGTTTCTTCGCCTTGCTGCCAATCCATCCACCAGAAGTCGATGCCTTGTCGTTCTTTCGGATGGTGGAGGTATTTGAAGTAGGCGTTCATGTACTTGGGGTCGGTGCAATCGAAGGGGATGCTGTCGGTGGTTTCCGGTGACAGTCCCATGGCCGTCGCAACTTCGGGGAAAGCGGCTTCGTGTTTCCCGACGCCGCTGTGGGGATGAAGGTTGAGGGTGGTGCGCAGGCCTTGCTCGTGGACCCATTTGAGAAAACCATCGGGGTCGGGGAAGTATTTCGGGTTCCACGTGTAGCCGGTCCACCCGTCGAGGTGCCAGTCCATGTCGATGACGAGGACATCGAGCGGGACGTCATGTTCGTTGAATTCTTTGATGAGCGTACGCAGTTCGGCGTCGGAATATGCCCAATAGCGCGACCACCACGTGCCGAAGGCGTAGCGCGGCGGAACGGGGATGCTGCCGGCGACTTTCGTGTAGTCTTTGAGGGCTTGTTTGTAGTTGTGACCGTATCCGAAAAAGTACCAGTCGAGTGCGTTGGCGTCTTTGCGTTGCTCGACCCAGTGGGGCGGATTGTTGGCGAACAGCAGTCGGGTTGAATCGTCCACGACAGACCAGCCGTCACGACTGAGGATGCCTTTTTCGAGCGGGCACGCGCCCGATACGCCATCGAGAGTGCGGGTTGTCCCACGCAGGTTGCCCGATTCGTCCATGCCGGGCTTCCATTCGACGGACTGGCCGTTGAGTTTGAACGTGATGCTCAAGTTACCGTCGCGAAACGGTTGGCCGTCATCTTGATAGCGCAGCGTCAACGCATCGGTGGTGATGACGAGCCATTCACCGTCGCGGCTTGTGTTGTATTTCGGAACTTTGAGGTTGCGATTGATGAAGGTGAAGGAGGCGCGGTCTTCGAACGAATTGGACGGCGACCACTCCATTCGTATCAACTCGGGCGTGAGGATGGTGAATCGCGCATGACCCGATTTGATTGTCGCGTCATCGTTGGCGATGGGTGTCAGCAGAATTTCGCCGCCGAGTGAAGGGCTGCTTCCGAGAATTGAGACGATCGTCATGGTCAAGTAACGCAATGTCTGCACCGCGCGTTTCCTCCGTGCATGTAGGTCGGCAGGCATTGGACGCCCGTCGTTGGGTATTGGTGAAACTGGATGCTATATCGCACAGGTAGGACTCGGCAAGGGGCAGCAAGCTGCGAAGTGAAGATACCGTGTCGGATGTTTGGAGTCGTAGCAGTTTCAATGGGCGCGTACGGATTTAAATTTCTTGGGGTGGGCGAAGGAGCGTGCTACAATCGCCACACAAATGGGTCAAGTACGCCGTCAAGCATCTCGGTCGGATGAAGGAGCATCAACCATGTCCATTACAATTGCGATTCGCGATGAGACAACGTCGGGCGACATCCGCGATGCCGGGACGCTTGAGTTTGAATCGGAGCGCACGACCGTGCGTGAGTTGATTCGCAGCCGCGTGTATCAGGAAGTGAAGGATCACAACACCAAACGCAATCAAACGCACTTCGGCGGATTGGTTCAGCCGACCGACACGGAGAGGGAGCTTAACGGCTACCGCTTCAAGCAACCGCGGCAGCTGGATTGGAAGCGGCAGTTCGACGTCGCGCTCAAAGCATTCGATGAGAACCAAATTCTGCTACTCGTCAACGATCGGCAGGTCGAAGCGCTCGACGAGGAAATCGTTCTTGCGAAGGAGACAGTCGTATCGTTTCTTCGGTTGATTCCGCTAGTTGGCGGTTAAACCATATGGGAGGGTAGCGCGTCATGGGGATTCGCGATTTCTGGCAGCGGTTGGTCGATCGCGGTGGTGCTTTCGCTCAAGCCGATGCGCCGTCGCGACAAGAGGCGCAAGCGCTGCTGACTGGATACCTTGAATCACACGCTGACAAAGCCGACCATTGGCTCAGCACGACTGCGAAGAACTTCCCACTCACGCCCGAACTCGAAGCCGCCTCGCCCGAGATTCAATTGCTTGTGCTACTCGCGGTTGCCAATCGATTGTGTGGCACGAATGACTTCTCACCGCGATATGGTTCCAGCCAGGCGCTTTTCAATCAGTTCATGCGTCGCAAACTTCCGCATTCGGACGCGAGCCTTTGCGCCTTGATCGATTGCGCGGTGAAGGCATCGCGCTACTTTATGCCGGTTGGGGCACTGATTGGCCAGGTCGAAAAATACGTCGATGGTGGCGAACCTTCCGAAGAATTGGCCCAGGCGCTGGGGCGATTGCATGTCGCGGTCTTGTCGGTGTATGCAGACGCTGGCGAGCGGCGCAATGCCGACAAGATCAAACGCATTCTGTTGGGTGAAGAGGAAGTACCGCTGCTGAATCTCGGAGATGCGTGGGCCAAGCGGGCGATGCAGTCGCTTCTGAAACTCGATCCCAAAGCACGCAAACCATGGGAGGACCTGCTTCGTCATGCTTCCGGCGCGATTCAAGCCAAGCCGAGCAAGAAATGGAACACCGAAGCCCGCAAACTCATTGATGACATCGGCATCGCGCCGCTCCATGCGTTTCTTGAAGAATGCGTATCCGCTGTTGGAGAACCCGGTACGCGTGAACCCAATCGATCTCTGGGAGAAGTGTTTGACCCAACGATGATGCACGAGAAGAACGCCGACGTGCTCCGCGGTTTGGTATGGTGTTTCGCGGGGGAGGATGGCGCACCTTATGCCCGCACCATCGGGGAGCTGGCTGACCGCTGCTACCACAAGATTCCGGAGATCGGGGCCCGCTGCGCCAAGGTCGGCAATGCCTGCGTCTATGCGTTCGGGCAGATGCCGCCGCCGCACGGGGTTTCCGAACTGAGTCGCCTGCGCACGCGGATCAAACTGCCGAGCATTCGTGCGACCATCGAGAAAGCGTTGCAAGCCGCGTCGGCCAAAGCGGGTATCAGCACCGACGACCTTGAAGAAATGTCCACGCCGACGTTCGGCATGTCGGCTGACGGTGTGCTTCGCGTTGCGATGGGCGAGCACACGGCGGAGTTGGCTGTGGTTGCGGGCGGTAAGACGGAACTGAGCTGGGTGACCAGTGCGGGCAAGCGGCAGAAGTCAGTTCCCAAGCAAGTCAAAGACAATTACAACGATGAGCTTAAAGCCCTTCGCAAGAAGGCGAAAGACATCCAGAAGACGTTGGCCACAATCCGCGACCGACTCGAACGCGCACCGATCGAACAGCGCGTCTGGTCGCTTGACGATTGGCGCAAACGACTCATTGATCACCCGTTGGCGGCTACGCTGGCTCGGCGACTCATTTGGAATTTTGAAGTCGAAGGGAAGACGTCGGCTGCGTTTCATACGGATGATGGCCTGATGACATGCGACGGTGCGACGTTGAACCCAGTTGACGGGTGCACGGTGACGCTGTGGCATCCGGTCCATGCATCGTCTGACGACGTCCGAACGTGGCGCGTGTGGCTTGAAGCGAAGGAGATCACGCAACCATTCAAACAAGCCCACCGCGAGATTTACATCCTCACGCCGGCTGAGGAAGAAACGGACGTCTATTCAAATCGATTCGCGGCGCACATTCTCAAGCAGCACCAACTCAACGCGCTCGCGCAACAACGCGGCTGGGTGACGGGCATTTATGGCGGTTTTGATTCCCACAACACGCCGACGATCAGCCTGCCGAAATGGAACATGAAAGCCGAATTCTGGCTCGAATGGGTTGATGGTGGTACGGAAGGGTTGAGCGACCATGGCATTGCGCTTTACGTGTCGACCGATCAGGTGCGATTTGTCACATCCGATGGTGAACCGGTGCGCGTCTGCGATGTGCCGAAGATCGTGTTTTCGGAAGTGATGCGCGACGTCGATCTGTTTGTTGGTGTATCCAGCGTTGGCAACGACCCGAATTGGGTCGATCAAGGGAATCGGCCGGGGATCGACTACTGGTCGACTTATGCGTTTGGTGACCTATCCGAATCAGCAAAGACGCGGCAGGACATTCTTTCGCGTTTGCTTCCGAAGTTGAAGATCGCCAAGCACTGCGAGTTGATCGATCGATTCCTGGTGGTGAAGGGTTCGCTGCGAACTTACAAGATACACCTGGGCAGTGGCAACATTCTGATGCTGCCCAACGACCAGTATCTCTGCATTGTGCCAGCCCGCGGCACCAAAGGCGCTGACAAATTCTACCTTCCCTTTGAAGGCGACGGCATGCTCAGCGTCATCTTGAGCAAGGCGTTTCTGCTCGTCGATGACAAGAAGATCAAAGACCCACAGATCGTCGCCCAACTCAGCCACAAGTAACGATGCCGACACGATCCGAGGGCAAGTCTTAGTATCAATTCGATGAGCGCGACGCCCGCGCAGCCCGATCAAGTTCGCTTCCCAAGGCGATTACGTTCCGGCTGATTTCAGTCACTGATTTCAGCCATCAACTCTCCTCTTCCCCAGTGGGTGAAGTTACCGGTCATAGCCCGCGTGTTTGTCGAAAAACGCAAACATCGGAAACATCCGCGACACATCGCGTTGCTATAATTGCTGATTGCGTCAGAGGTAAAAGTGGTGGGCCAAAGTGATCCATCGTTGCGCCTAATCAGCGCGCGATCGAGAAAGGTGATTATGCAAACGCATCGACGTGGTGGTCGTGTTGTTTTGGGGTTGGTGGTGACGTGCCTGTCTGTGGGTGTGGCGCAGGCGCAGTTCAATCCAGAGACTTCGGAAGATCGTGTGTGGTCATTGGCGCTGAGGGAGTCGGTGGAAGGAGACGCGGCTGACGCTTGGGTACGTCCCGAGTTATTTCAAGCCGTGACGCTGGATCAGCAGCAGTTGGCGGCGGTGCTCGACAACGTGCCAACCGAATCAGAAGTGTCGGTTCGTGATGCCCAGTCGATCATCGAACTTCCAATGCCCGACGGTTCGTACGCGCGTTTTCAGTTTGTCGAGTCACCGGTGATGGCTCCCGAGTTGGCGGCCCGCTATCCCGAGATTCGCACGTACTACGGTCAGGGCATCGACGATCCAAACGCAGTGGTGCGTTTCGACTCGACGCCGGCTGGCTTTCATGCGCAGATTCTCAGTCCGAATGGCGCCGTCTACATCGATCCAATCAATCGCGGTGACACGTTGAACTATGCCAGCTATTACAAGCGTGATCTTGCCCGACCAGATGCCGCGCCAAAGTGTCAGGTCTTTCCCAATCCGGACGCCGAAGCGGTAGGCGGTGCGTCTGACGGTGCACGCGGTGCCGATCGCGCGGCAGAGACTTTGCGAACGTATCGTCTAGCCTGTGCGGCCACCGGAGAATACACGCAGTTTCACGGCGGAACGGTTCCGTTGGGGTTGGCTGCGGTGGTGACAGCCGTCAACCGCGTGACCGGTGTGTATGAGACAGAGGTTCAGGTTCGCATGGAACTCGTTGCCAACAACGACCTGCTTATCTATACGTCGTCGGGTTCGGACCCATACAGCAACAACGACGGCGTTTCGATGCTCAGTCAGAATCAAACCAACATCAACAGCGTGATCGGCAGTTCGAATTATGACGTCGGTCACGTCTTCAGCACGGGCGGAGGTGGTGTGGCGAGTCTGGGCGTGATTTGCTCAAGCTCCAAAGCACGCGGTGTGACGGGTCGAGGGAGTCCTGTTGGCGATCCGTTCTACATTGACTACGTTGCACATGAAATGGGCCACCAGTTTGGCGCCAATCACACGTTTAACGGAGTCACATCAAGTTGCTCCGGTGGAAACCGTAATGGGTCGACGGCCTATGAACCGGGAAGCGGTTCGACCATCATGGCCTACGCCGGCATTTGCGGCAGCGACGACCTTCAGCCCAACAGCGATCCATATTTTCATCACGAAAGCATTCGCGAAATTCGCAACCACATCACCAATGGTTCGGGCAACAACTGTCCGGTGACGTCTGCGACGGGAAACAATGATCCTTCGGTCAATGCCGGGTCGAATTACACGATCCCCGCGAACACACCCTTTGAATTGACGGCGAGTGGTTCGGACCCCGACTTCGATCCGATCACATATTGCTGGGAAGAACGCGATCTCGGTTCGGCCCAGGCGGTGGGGGCATCGGACAATGGCAGCAGCCCGATTTTTCGTTCCTTCAACCCTTCGACCAACCCGACGCGCACGTTTCCGCGCTTGAGCGAACTCGTCAATAACACCACGGTGACTGGCGAGCAGTTGCCCTCGACCAATCGCTCGCTGAACTTCCGATGTACGGTTCGCGACAACCAAGCCGGTGGCGGTGGCGTCGATTCGGATGACATGACGGTGAGCGTCACAACGTCGGCTGGTCCTTTCCAGGTGACCGCGCCCAACGGCGGGGAAGTCTGGTCGGGCGTTGCGACCGTCACCTGGAACATTGCTGGAACGAATAGCGCTCCGGTGTCAGCTTCCAATGTGGACATCCTGCTTTCGACCGACGGTGGATTCACCTATCCGATCGTGTTGGCCAGCGGTACGCCGAACGACGGTGTTGAGCAGATCGTCGTTCCAAATGCGCCGTCAAGCACCGCGCGGGTGAAGGTCAAGGGGAGCAACAACGTCTTCTTCGATATTTCCAACGCCAACTTCACAGTGGACGAGCCGGGGGCGCTGGCGATTACGTTCCCATCGGGCGCACCGGCAGAGGTTGCGCCGGGTGTGACAACGAACATCGATGTCCGGGTCATTCCGCTTGGCGAGAATGTGGTGCCTGGTTCGCCGACGCTGCATTATCGTCCGAATCTTTTTGCATCGTTCCAAACCGTCGCGCTGACGCCGGTGGGAGGCGACATGTATCTCGCGCCACTTCCTGGGTTTAACTGTTCAGACTTGGCGCATTTTTATGTCAGCGCACAGGGGGATGGCGGGGCGACGGTCACGCTTCCGTTCAATGCACCCTCGTCGTATTACTCAGCCGTCGTTGGTCAGGATCAGCAGATCATCGACGACAACTTTGAGACTGACATGGGCTGGACCGCAACCGGCGATGCAACAGAAGGTGCGTGGGAACGCGGCATTCCGGTGAACTTTGATCGTGGCGATCCGACGTCAGACTTCGATGGCTCCGGTCAGTGCTACCTTACCGAGAACGATCCATCCGACAGCAATTCAGATGTCGACAACGGAACGGTCACACTGACTTCGCCTGTATTCGATTTGTCCGCTGGCGGGACGATCAGCTACGCGTACTGGCTCAATGATATCTCGACCGGACCGATTGGCGCGGAGGATTCGATGGAAGTCGAGTTCGCCACCAATGCAGCCGGCAACAACTGGCAAACCATCCGAACGTATACAACGGCGTCATCGAGTTGGCGAACCGACAGCATCGAGGTCGGTGTTGAAACCGTCGTCAGCCCGACGTACCGAATTCGATTCTCGGTCAGCGATCTGACGCCTGGCGATGTTGTCGAAGCTGGACTGGATGCATTCAACATTTCGGCGTTTGTCTGCAATGACGTCGGTGACGGCGACTTTGACATGGATGGCGATGTGGACCTGGTCGACTTTGCCGAGTTCCAGGCATGCTGGGGCGCTTCGAGTCCGTTGGGAGCATGCGGCGCCGGTGACCTCAACGGCGATGCATCCGTTGGATCTGGCGACCTGTCGCAGTTTGCCACGCAGTTGGGTGGACCAACGCCATAAGCGCAGACAATCGGTGTTTGTGCGTCAATTGATTTTGGAAACCAGGAGGACGTTCCATTGACCGCAAGGACCGGACAACGATTGGCATCGGATCGCACGCTCGCGCATTCAAACTGGACAGACCCAACTGAGTCGGAATGTTGTCGTGTTCCAAATCGGCAGCGGTCGCGCGGGCGTGCCATCCGATCGCTTTGCCTCGCCGCGTTTCTTGCTTTCACGCTTGCGGGCGCTGCCAGTGCCGACGTAGTCTCAATTGGAGCGAGTAAGGACAACACGATTTTCAGTGAGTCCAACTCGCTGAGCAATGGTGCGGGCGATCACTTCTTTTCCGGAACCACCGGGCTGGGGAATGTGCGGCGCGGTTTGATCGCGTTTGATGTCGCCGCCAATATCCCGGTTGGCTCGACGATCAACGCCGTCACGCTCACCTTGTCGATGTCAAAGAGCAGCGGTTCGCCCGAGTTCGTCTCGGTGCATCGTCTGCTCACCGATTGGGGCGAAGGGACGTCACACGCTTCTGGCAACGAAGGGATGGGGGCGTTTCACACGAACAACGACGCCACCTGGCTTTATGCACGCTACAACAGTTCAAATCCTGCGGCTTCGGACTTCTGGAACAATCGCGGCGGTGATTTTGAAATCTTTCCAAGCGGTACGCAGACCATCATCGACGAAGCAATCTACGCTTGGGGCAGTTCCAAGGGAATGGTGGATGACGTGCAGCTCTGGCTCGACAGCCCGGCCAACAACTTCGGATGGGCGATTATTGGGAACGAAAAGATTGGCGGGTCAGCCAAGCGCTTTGATTCTCGGACCAATTCAAATCTGATTGTGCGTCCCATATTGTCAATTGATTTTACGCCACCCGCGGCATTCGGTGCGTGCTGCGAAAGCGAAGGTGTCTGCTACATCACCGACATGGCCACCTGCAACACGTCGGGCGATACCTACCAGGGCAACGGTACTGTCTGCTCGCCGAATCCCTGTCCGGGCGTCACCGGGGCATGTTGTCACAACGATGGCACTTGCACGCAGGAAGGAGAAAGCGACTGCATTTCTTCTGGCGGTACCTATCAAGGTGACTTTACGGTCTGCACCAATGGACTTTGTCCTGTCATTCTCACGCCATATCTCGATCCGCTTCCGATTCCACCCATTGCCACACCGACGATCGGTACGCCCGGAGGGGCTGCGACGTATGACATCGAGATCGTGCAGGTCGAGCAGCAACTGCATCGCCATCTTCCACCGACAACGGTGTGGGCATATGACGGCGTATATCCCGGGCCGACGATCCTGGCCACACGCGATCAGCCGGTGACGGTCAACTGGATCAACAACCTTCAGAATTCCAACGGAACCCCGCGCACAGATCATTACCTCGACGTCAATCTCTGTCCGCACGGGTCGGAGGACGTGGCCAAGACCGTGGTTCATCTGCATGGCGGTCACGTGCCAGCCAGCGTCGATGGTTATCCAGAGGATGCGTTCCTACCGGGAGCGATGCTTTCGTATGAGTATCCCAACAACCAGCTGCCGACGCTGCTTTGGTATCACGATCATGCGCTGGGCATCACCCGCCTCAATGTTTACATGGGGCTTGCGGGTGCGTACCTGATCACCGATGCGTTTGAACAATCGCTTGGACTGCCATCCGGTGAATTCGAGGTGCCGCTGATCTTGCAGGATCGATCGTTTTATTCGGACGGTTCGCTCAAGTATCCGGGCAACCTACCGGATCATTTCTTCGGCGACACCATGCTCGTCAATGGGATGGCGATGCCTTACATGGAGGTCAAGAAAGGCAAGTACCGCTTCCGCACGCTGAATGGCTGCAACTCGCGGACGCTGACACTGTCGCTTTCAAACGGTCAGACGTTCCAGCAGATCGGAAGCGATGGGGGATTGCTGCCGGCTCCGGTTACGTTAACGGAAGTCACGCTGGGCC
>DDIR01000116.1:32809-39039 GCA_002338715.1 Phycisphaerales bacterium UBA1845
AAAGTCACGCTGGGCCCGGCTGAGCGCGCCGATTTGATCATTGATTTTTCGACAAGCCCGACCGGCGCCGAAATCGAATTGACCAACTCGGCGCCCGCACCGTTTCCAGGAACACCGGGAATCGGCGTTATCCCCGACGTGATGAAGTTCGTCGTCACGAGTGCCGTTGGTGCAACCGATCCGATTCCGGCAACGCTGCGTTCGCTTGGCGTTCTCGACCCAGCCGACGCGGTTGTCGATCGCGAGTTTGTCTTGCAGAAACTACCGCATGCCTGTTCGGGAACGGCGTGGAAGATCAACGGTTTGCACTGGAATGATATTACCGAGTACCCGCGATTGGGGACGACAGAAACCTGGACGTTTATCAACCGCTCCGGAATCGCGCACCCAATGCACGTCCATCTCGACTTCTTCCAGGTACTGTATTCGCAAAGCTTCATCGTAGACGGCGAGAACATCACCACCAACGGTCCGCGCATTTTGCCCGAGCCCAACCAAGCCGGCTGGAAGGACACAGTGATGGTGCCGCCGTTCCATTTGGTCAAAGTCGTGACACGGTTTGAAGACTACACCGGTCTGTTCCCATACCACTGCCACATTCTCGAACACGAAGACCACGACATGATGCGGCAGTTCCGCGCCGTTGCGTTTGGCGATGCCGATGTCGATGGTGATGTGGACCTCGCGGATTATGCGACTTTGGTTGAATGCCTTAGCGGTCCCGACGTTGCGCCCAATCCGGTGGCGCCGCCACCGACGACGGCTGACTGCCTCGAAGCATTTGATGCAGACCAGGACGGCGATGTTGATCTCGACGACTTCAAAGTAATGCAGGTGAATTTTTCGGGATCGTAGTCATTATGTTTGTCGGTAGTTTTTCATAGGACAAACGGTGGACGTATCTTTGGTCTTGAACGACAACTTCCGACGAAATAGCCAATCACATTTTCTTCAATTACGTTGCAAGCAGTTTCAAGTGATGGATACACTAAAGGGTAGTCTGTCGGTGTACGCATGATTTGTGATCGCTTCGTCTCTCACGAAGCGCCTTCGGACTAAGACACAAACGTTGAACCACCCGACAACGTGGGTCGTATCGTGCGACGCGCTTGGAGGGAATCGCTCTCATGTACTCTCAGGAGGTTTCTCACATGAAAAGAATAGCAATGTTCGCTGTCGCGCTCGCGATGGTGGTTCCTGTTCCTGCCGCGATGGCCGACCTGTTTACTTCGGACGGTCTCGGTATGCCAAGCCTGGGCACTCTGCCGACGTTGTCCGAGGATGCCACTGGTGACACCTACGACATCGGTGTCGCCGTTTTTGGTCCGGGTGGTGCCGCGCTTCTCAACCCTGGTCCGAACAGCCAAACGTTTCCGACAACCGATGCATCCATCGGTGACAATCCGCTCTATGCACCGGGCGAGACCATGATCGTGAGTGCAAGCGAAACGCCGGGTCCTGGCGCGGGTCAAGTGACCTACAATTTTGAATGGACGATGGCCAGTGGCAACAGCATGCTACCTCCAGGTTCGCTGCTCGGTGGCGGAATCATCGACACCATCAGTTTTGAAATGGGAACTGCCAATGCCGGTGGCGACGGTCTGGGTTCGGGTACACCGTTTACCTTTGCCCACCCGGAAAGCACGACCCCCGGAACCTTCGCAGCAACATTTGATCTTCTGGGCGCCGGAGGTTCCGTGCTGTTTAGCGGTACTTGGTTTGTTACGGACATCGGTGGCAATGAGTTTTCAGGAGCCACGTTTGTCAGTGCCGGCGGGGCAGATCTGTCAGGTTTTGGCATCGTTGGTGCGCAGGCCCAGGTGATTGTCAACGAAGTTCCCGAACCGGCTTCATTGGCGCTGATGGCGATGGGCGGAATCGCGCTGCTTCGTCGTCGCCGCGCCTAGTTAGTTCATTTGATTGCGGTGGTGCGATGCAATGAACCACTGCACATACTCTGTCCAATCAAGGCGGGTGTCGGTTATTCCGACATTCGCCTTTCTTGTCTTCATGATCCCGATGGGCCGGGGTTGTTCGCGGCGGCGCTGTTGTTGCGACTTTGCCTGGACTGTTCGGCCCGCCACATCTCTTGCGTCATCACGCAGCGGAAGCCGACGTTCTGCGAACTGGTGTCGGGCGGGCAGGCCATCCTGGCGCTGGGACGGTAGCTTGCGCAGTAACTGTCGTGGCAGAGAAACGATCCGCCGCGGTGCACGCGAGATTCGAGGGCGCGCGGGTTGCGCGGGTCGAAGCTGCGCGGCGGGCCTTTGGGATTTACCGTCACGCCCGATTGACCTGCGGCTTTGACGCGTCGGGCGTATTCGTCGGGGCGATACAAATCGCTGCACCATTCCCAGACGTTGCCGGCCATCCCGTACAATCCGTAACCATTCGGCGGGAAGTGCTTCACCGGCGACACAAGCGCAAATCCGTCGGCGGCAGTATTCTCGTATGGAAACGTGCCTTGCCAGATGTTGGCTCGCGTTTCATCGACGGGTTCGTCGCCCCAGACGTTGACCTTCTCCGAAAGTCCGCCGCGGGCCGCGAACTCCCATTCGGATTCGGTCGGCAGCCGCTTGCCCGCCCACTTGCAATAGGCGAGCGCATCTTCAAACGCGATGTGTACGACAGGATCATCATCGCGACCGACGATCGAACTGTCCGGACCTGTCGGGTGTCGCCAGTCGGCTCCGCGTGTCCAGCGCCACCATTGGAGGTAGTCAGCCACCTGCACGGGATGATCGGGGGAGACAAACACGAGTGAGCCGGGTTGCAATGCGTCGTCGTCGGGCTTCGGCGTACCGGGCGGAAGTTGCGATTTGAGTTCATCCCAATCGACCATGCGCTCAGCCACCGTTTTGTATCCCGTCGCATCGACAAAGGCACAAAACTGCGCATTGGTCACTTCGGTGACGTCCATCCAAAACCCATCAACCCGAACGCGATGCTTGGGCGCTTCATCCACCCGCGACAAAGGATCGGTGCTGCCCATGACGAATTCGCCGCCGGGAATCCAGGCCATGCCGTCGGGCTGTTTGGGGGCGTCGGCCAATGCGATTGCGGCGAAGCAAGTGACAAGCAGCAATGCGCTAACGCGATGCAGATAGGTTTGACGTTTCATTTTGTTGAAGCTAGGGGGCGGGTGGCGGGAGGTCAAGGGGCTTTGGGGGACGAAGGGGCTTAGGCACTGAGTGACGAAGTGACGAAGCGACGAAGTGACGAAGCGACGAAGTGACGAAGTGACGAAGTGACGAAGTGACGGAGTTGTAGGGTGCGTCTCGGCGGCACCTGTTAAACTCTTCGTGCCTCAGTGCCTCAGTCTCTTAGCATCTCGACCAGAAATATTGAGCCAACCGTACATCGCCTGTACACTACAACCCTACATATCTTGGCGACATACTGATGGGGCAATTCAGATGAAACGAGCCACCGTTGGCCTATTTTGGATTCTTTCCATTTTTGCCCTTGATGTTGACGCTCAACAGACTGTTCACAACGCCGAACGCAAATTCAGCTTGACCATACCCATGGGTTTTCAATCAACTGAATGTCAGCCGCCAAATCTGTATGCGTTCATGTGTAACCGGGACGAATTGCTTGACGCGGCTGTCGTCGTAACCGATCTCAAACAGCGCATCATTCCCGGGCGAATCACCAAGAAAGACTTGTTGGAAATGGTTTCACCGGACGACAGTTTCGAGGAATTCGATGTCGAGTATTGGAAGGCGTATTGGGGTGAAATAAATGTCGTTCATCTAAGGCGCCGTTACGACGACGTATACGATGACAAATACATCATCGACCTTCCATGTGCGACAGGAGGGATTCGCATCGCGTTCAGCGGCTTTGACCCGAAGCGTTCAGAGGTCTACCGTCAGCAGCTAAGGGGTATCGTTGATTCCATCGATGGTGAGTTTCTCGTCAAGGTCGGCAACACGCTGGCTGTGTCGAAGAAGCTGCCATGGCATCAGCGGATCATGTATTTCACTGGCGGGCTGTTGTCGGTTGTTGGATACGCGGCGATTATCGGTTACCTGTTGTTTCGAATTTGTTTGATCAAAAGAGCCCACCGATTCGTAGCCTTACGGCGTCGCTGGCTCGCGGTAGGGGGAATTTCCTTATTCCTCGGATGCGTCATATGCGGGATGACGGTCTACCTCTACGGTCAATACAGCGAAATCAGTGCGGCGTTTTTGGGCGGTATGCTGGCCTTGCTCGTGCTCAATGCACAAAGTCGTTTGGCCAAATCGCAGGTTGCGATCGAAGAGCCAGCACCGGACGAGGCATAGCGACTTGGCTTGCACGCCGGCAATCAGCGACTATAGCGATCTTAATCCAAGTGTAGCGTTCTGCTTGGCCACCCTTCACAACACGGGCGCCCGTACTCACGTTGATTGACTTCGTTCTGTCCCTGGATAACCGCTTTCGCGGGAATGACGGCGCTTTTGCACGGCTACGTTTGGACCCAAGGTGTTCTAAGGCACGAGTTGACGAAGTCGTGGGTGCGTCCCAAACGCGCCTGCTAAACTTGTATGTGAATGAGTGCGCTTGTCGGACGACGGTAGCGTGGGGATATCCCATCGCCACCGTCGTCCGAATTGCTTTGCGCGAATCACCATGGCGATGACGGTGTTCGCATGTTCCGCACGTGCGACTGTTTGACTTAGCAGATGATCCCCACGCGGATAATGATCGTGACAATCACCTCTTTGCCGTCGCTGTCCGTGGCTTTGAGCGATATTTCATGGGTTGCACCCGATTCGCAAATGGGGCCAGCCGGCGAACTCAGTATGACCTGAATGCTGTTGCCCGTACCGAGCAAACCATCGATGTTCGACGACCATTCAAGACTGGCTCCAGATAATATGCCATCCTCCGGATCGGTCGCTTCACCAGTAATCGTGATCATCTGACCCGGTGCGACGAGTGTTCCGTAGTCCGGTGAAGTGATTACCGGGGTCGGTGCACCCACGCCTGATTCGACCGTGATGGTCACCTGATCTGCCGCGGCCAATCCCTTACCGTCGACGGCTTCGAGCGTGATGGTATGCGTTCCGATGGTCAGCGTTTGTGAGAACTCGAAACCGTTGCTCATCACACCTTCGATGTCGGAACTCCAGGTCACGTTTTCCTCAAGGATTGTTTCATCCGGGTCGGGGATGAACGCGGAAAACAGAATCGGTATATGGGAGTAGTAAACCTTAGCCGCCGTCGGCGAGAGGATGATCGGTTCGGGAGCGCGATTGACGACCTGTACTTTGATCTCATCGATAGCGCTGGCTCCGAAAGCATCCGTTGCGGTGGCTGTGATCGTGTGTTCGCCCAGCGACAACTCCGCCAACTGCGACGTGCAGTCATAGGGCAACGACGAGTCGCGACACAGTTCGCCGTCGATGGATGACGTGATGACCACTTCGCCATGAAAGCGATCAATCGCCGTGATGTCCGTCGAATCGACTTCCGGATCCGAGTACAAGGTCTTAAGGAACGGTTGGGTTTTCCACCCGATGGTCTGGCCATTGACCGGCTGCGTTATCTGGATAGCCGGTGCTTCATTGGGCGACATCGACGCCACAACCGCACGGTACGCATCAACGTAACCATTGGGCACGCGGTCATCGACGCTTTCGGTTTTGTTGGCGGTGGCTTGGAGAATTTCGCGTACGTCGGAATAATCAAGCGATAGATCGGCGGCTTTCATGAGGGCAACGATGCCGGACGTAAACGCAGTCGCGCAACTCGTCCCGGTAAATACGCCCAATTCGTCTTCGCGGGTTTCGTCCGGCAGGGCATTGGCGAAATCGTCCACGTCGAACTCCACCGCGGAGGGCGTCAGCGTCGAGAAGATTCCGGGGCTCGTGACGCCTTCCGGCGCAGAGATAGCCACGTTTGCCCCGTAGTTGTGCCGCGTCTTGATTCGATCACCATTCGCATTGGCGAGCAGTACCGATCCGACGCAGAGCACGCGTGAAACTTCGCAAGGCAAGAAGGAACTTCCGCTGTCAAGACTTTGCCCTTCGTTGCCCGCGCCGGCGACAACGATTGCACCGACATTGGTAGCCGCTGTCACAGCATCTGAAATCCGATTGTCCCAGAAAATGTCTGCGGTCCTGCAAGAGACTCCGCAGAATCCTCCAAAGCTCAAGTTGATCACGTGGGCGCCCATGTTGGCGGCTGAGTAGATCGAGTCGGCGGCGCTGTAGATCGTACCACCCATCTTGATGAGGATC
>DDIR01000116.1:39131-40617 GCA_002338715.1 Phycisphaerales bacterium UBA1845
CCCACCCATCTTGATGAGGATCGGTTGGGCAACGGGGCCACCCGTACCGGCACCGCCGAATTGATTGCGCTCTGCGGCGCAACAAACCCCAAACGCCTCTTGTCCGTGCCACGGTTTTGAACTCTCTCCGGAACCGCCCGCCCGCGTGTCGTCGTCGGCTTCGTCCCATTGGAGCGGGGCATTGGTCGTGTTGAAGAAATCCACGTTGTCGTTCAGAGGTCTGCCCGTACTCGTCGACAATGCAAATCCGCGGTCAATGATTGCCACGCGAACGGGCGTGTAGAAGGAAGAATCGGTTGGCGGAACCAGCGGCGGTACCTTGCGGTAAGTTAAGTACTCCCAAGCATGAATCACGCCAATGGAAAGTCCCTGGTCGCCATCCCGAAACTGATTGTCGTCCTCGACCATCCACTTCCAATCTTCGGCGTCGAGGTTCCCCTGGGAGTAGTCAGGATGCTCAAGGCTGCTCGTCAGGTCGAGAACCAGATTTGGTGCCGCACCATTGGGCGCTTCCCGGGCAATGATGGAACTGAGACGGGCGGCATCTTCAGATGAGAATACGAGGTGTCCTTCGATTCCGGCTTCTTCAAAATTGGCGGGCATGTCGTCGACCGAGGTCATGCTCAAGTCCACGCGAACCAGATACCAGCCCGCCCGTTCAACTTCGACCTCGATCATGTCGTCGGGAAGACTCGGAATCGTTCCGTCTCGAAGGACAACACCACCGTACTTGGCGAGGAAATCATCAAGTTCTTCCGGAGTTTCTGCACGCACCAAAACCTCGTCCGCGACAAAACGCTCGGTGACGCCATCCGGACCAAGGAGCATCCCGATAGGGCGCTCTTCACCTTCACTCATGACGGTATCGGCGCCGTCGGGAAATGACATGGTCGGATCGACCTCAAACGTGACAGCCGATTGCATCTGTGGCGGTGGAAGTTCCATCGGCACGCAACCACCGACGAGCCAAATCGAAACAGACAGACCGATACCGCAGGTTGAAACAGCACCGTAGCGCAACATAAGTTGTATCCTTGAAAATGACCCGGCAGGAGACAGGGTGAGATAGCCCTCTCTGCGTTGATCTGTATTGTCCGCAGCCTCAGGAAACCTTTCAATATTCCAGGCGATAAACTTCAGCTTTAAGCACGCGGGGTGAGTCCTGAATTGGAATGGATTGCCGTCAACGATGCAGGCCGCCGTCCGTGGCAAAATTGAACTTCAAAAAACCATGGGCACTTTTTCGAATAAACGATCGTCTCGGGACAAAAAGCACGGTGGCGACTAAAATGACGATCTAATGTCAGTCCAACCATGTTCGAAACCGGTGCCCGCCATATGTCACTTTCATGTTCAAAGTCGTTTACCTTGATCGCGTTTGTACTGAGCGTTTCAGCAATTGCAGGCTGCACCGGTCCATCGCCCTGGCCCGACAGCCCGCTCTACGAGCCGCCGACCAATGATCCCGATTGGCAGCCGCCCCAAT
>DDIR01000116.1:40725-41503 GCA_002338715.1 Phycisphaerales bacterium UBA1845
CCGCCAATAAAGAGCAGGCTATCGAAGAGATGGCCGGGCACTACGCCCACTATGACGTCGTGGCCTACCAAGGTGCGACACCCAACGGACCGCTATCGACGTTCATTATCTCGTATGGATTTACCGATCTGATCATCGAAGGCGAGGAACTCGTCCAGTACGACCGTTTCTGCCACGCCGAACAGAGAGCCAATCAGGATTTTGTCAGCACGTTTCCGGATGCAGCGACGCAGGCCATTTTGCCGCGCAGCACCGTTGTCGAAGTTCGCGAAGTGGATGGAGAGTGGACGCTGTACCGGCCCGCAACGCCCACGCTGATCGGCGTCGATGGAAATCCCGACGAACCGCTGACCACAGACCGCAACGATCCGCAGATCAACGATGCCGACAATGACGGGCGGCCCGGGGTGACGGTATTCGTGACGCTGTTTGGTTTCATCAAGGGGGAGATCTACATCGCCCGTCGTGAGATTTTTCAAAACGACGTGACGCTCTATTCCGACGGAAGTTTGCGTGGCTCGGTGACGGACGACTCTGAGCAGTTCGTAATCGGCGCGTCGATTGGAATCTTGGACGCGCCAAACGACCCGGATCAATTCCGCGATCCGGGACTAAACCCAATCATCCTCATTCCCATCGCGGACGAAATCGACACGTGCGAAGAACTCATGGCCAACCGCGACGAACTATTCCCACCAGAACCAAAGTTCAAGTGAATCAAATCGAACAACCAGCAACCAGCAACGCCGCCGTTCCCTCCGTCACTCCGTCACTCCGT
>DDIR01000116.1:41598-43008 GCA_002338715.1 Phycisphaerales bacterium UBA1845
CTCCGTCACTCCGTCACTCCGTAACTTCGTAACTTCGTCACTTAGTCACTTAGTAACCTTAATCGTCATCACCGGACACGTCGAACGCCTCAGCACATACTCCGCCACGCTGCCCATCAACGTTCGGGTCAACCCGGTGTGGCCGTGGGTGGCCATCACGATCAGATCGACGTCCTGCTCGGTCGCGACGCGCAGAATTTCCTCGCCCGCGTCACCCCGAAGGAGGCCATGGCTGATTGGCACGTCGTCTTCCTTGGGCTTGGTGGACTCAAGCCGACGGGTCAGCAAATCCGCGTTTGCAAATTCGACGCCGCTGTGGAGCATGCCTTCACCGGCATCGGCGTTTGGCCCGGCATGGACATGGACGATGAGGAGTTTTGCCGTCATCATTCGGGCAAAGTCGGCTGCATACTCCAGCGCGCGTGCGCTTGCTTCCGAAAAATCCGTTGGAACCAGAATCGTCTTGTGGTTTGGCACGGTAGACGCTCCTTTTAGAATTCAGGGCAGGGCGGTCATTTCGCCTGTCGCCGAATTCTATCCGGATGTCGTCTCGATGCCCACCCGAAGATCCTCGATTACCGTGAAGTTGAACGCGGCAGCGTCCCCATCCATGCCGCCAAATACGAAGATCGTATAGGTCGTGCCTTCTTCGATCACAAAGCCCTCGATAATCCGGCCCGTGCTTTCGGCGTCGGGCAACTTGATGATGAAGTCATACGTGCCAGCCGCGAAGTTCTCGTATCCGAATTCGGCGACGTTGTTGAACGCGACATTGGTGAACAGTACGTTGTCGTCTTGATCGGTGACGGTGACGTTTTCGCAGTCCTCGCACATGTTGATCACGCGGATCTTGGCCTCACCAGTCGGCAGCGGTGTGTTGTCGTCGGCGAGTTGGATCGCGGATACGCCATCGGGCAGAATCACCACCGTGCTGAAACGCTCGGGCGTCAGGCCGATGTTCTCCAAACCGGTGACGGGCGTGGTTTGATCGCAAGGCGTGCCCGTCGGTCCGGTGGCCATCTCGAAGCGCTGCGTGTCGGCTTCTGAATGTGCGGTGCGTGCACCCGTGTCGATATCCATGATGGAAAGTTGCCCGTTCACGCAGACGTCGAGCGGTGCATTGGCGATCGCCGCACTCAGCGTGCGGATCATGGGACTGCCGCCATCATCAACCGGCTCCGACTGACAGCCAGCCACCAAAACAAACGCCAACGCGACAACAAGGGAAAGGGCACGTTTCATAAGAACATTCTCCAAATCGAAAAAGAGCGGTAGGGTGCGGCTCACCGCACCTGCTAATCCGCCTACCGAAAAAGGGTTGTGCACCAGGTCCCGATTTCTGAAAAAATACGCATAAAGAATTGAAACCAACCGCCCCCCAAGCCGTCATTCCGCGAATGACCGGTAGGG
>DDIR01000116.1:43127-43351 GCA_002338715.1 Phycisphaerales bacterium UBA1845
CGTCCCGGACGCACCTGCTAAACCCATTGCTCGGCTGCTAACCCCGCGCCATCGCCGTCCCCGCCATGCCCCTTGCACCGGGCGACCCTCTGCATAACATTGGCTACAAGCCCGCGACCCACGCACGGTGAAACACCCAGGCGGAGCGTAACCCATGGCCACAACCACACCCGAACACGATGAACGAATTGCCAAGATGACGTTCGCTTCGGTCTACCCGCACT
>DDIR01000116.1:43441-43660 GCA_002338715.1 Phycisphaerales bacterium UBA1845
TCGCTTCGGTCTACCCGCACTACGTGGCCAAGGTCGAAAAGAAGGGCCGGACCACCGACGAGCTGCACCATGTGATCAGTTGGCTGACCGGCTTCAACGAGAAGCAACTGCAAAAGCAAATCGATGACAAGGTGACCTTCAAGCAGTTCTTCCAGAAGGCCAAACTCAATCCAAATGCGCGCCTGATCAAGGGCGTCATCTGCGGCTACCGCGTCGAGG
>DDIR01000116.1:43755-43967 GCA_002338715.1 Phycisphaerales bacterium UBA1845
TCTGCGGCTACCGCGTCGAGGATATCGAGAACCCGCTGACGCGAAAAGCCCGCTACCTAGACAAACTCGTGGACGAACTCGCCAAGGGTAAGAAGATGGAAAAGATCCTCCGCGAAGCGTAAGGCGGAAAACCGATCCACATCCGCCAGCCGCAACTTAAGGTGACCACGTCGTCATTCCCGTCGTTCCTGTCATTCCCGCGAAAGCGGGAA
>DDIR01000116.1:44070-45040 GCA_002338715.1 Phycisphaerales bacterium UBA1845
AAGCGGGAATCCAGGAGAATGCGACACCCTTAATCAGCCAGCATCTCCACCCGAGAGAAATTCACCGCGCCAACATGAAGTCGGAAAGTTCAGCGAAGTCGTCCTGCCCAATTCTGGATTTCCACTTGCGCGGGGATGACCGGCAAACGTGGCAAAAAACGGTGACTGTCACAGAAAAATCGTCACAGAAAAATCAGGTCAACGCATCGCCTTGCGCGAACGTCTGCGCGAAGCTGCCAAGAGTGCGCCCGTCAGCAAAACGCAGAATCCGCTTGGTTCAGGAATGACGATGCTATTCAACTGGCCATAGAGGTTTATATCGTCTGCCCAAAGGTAGAACGCTTGTCTGACCGGAAAGTCGGCTAAGTCAAGTGATTCGAACAGCGAGTCGTCATTCAATACGTCATCGGCGTAAGTCCAAAGCGAGATGCCCATATAGTCGATCAGAATTCCTTCAGATACGAACTGTTGGCCGGAAGCGCCATATCCCTGCCCACCGGTGATGCCCCCGGTCAGCGATGCTCTGACAGTCAAGTTGGACGACTCGAAATGCGCGTTCCCGATGTTGACTTGCATCGTGCTGTCAAACTCATAAACGCCATACAGTTCGCTCGGATCGCTATCGACCGCCAGCGATGGATCGAACGTAAACGAGCCAGAAAAGGGCGTGCCCACCGCGATCGATGGATCGAGCTGTCCTTCTGAATCAGAAGCCGACGTGAGTTCGCCGGTGAAGCTTACGGTCACGGTGGAAACTGAGGAATTGAAAAGCGCGATGACAATGAGCGGGTAAGGGATAGTGGCCATGGTTCGGTTTCCCCTGAGTTGAGCAGACTGCCGCGAATCGGAATTCAGACCCTCCGCCGACCAATGGTATCTGCGATTCTACCACGCCGGGCAGGCGGCATGAATGCATTTCAGAGAATTCCGATTGATCAGGCGATCAAATGCACATGGTTGGTCATCAGGC
>DDIR01000023.1 GCA_002338715.1 Phycisphaerales bacterium UBA1845
CGCTTTGCCCCGCCGCGGCGATGCGATTGAAGCCATCGGCAAGGTCGGGCGATCCGATCGGGTGCGAAGTCGGGTGGCCGCAGTCGTGGCGACGGGCGACACCCCGAGGATGATCGTGGCCGGCGATTCGCACACCGGGTTCGTGCTTGATGATCGGGTGGAGATCATTCGCGACGGTCGTTATGTGTCGTACGGTAAGGTGGTGGGTGTCGATCCGCTGCTGCAGATCGAAGCCAACAGGGCGTTTCAACGAACCGATCCGCAGGAAGGCGACACGGTGACTTTGCGCGGGGATGTTGAAGGGGTTGAGCCAGCCGTCGGGCGCATCTTTCGCGTTGAAAAAGACTATGCGCTGATCACGCTGGGGCAGGTCGATCAGATCGAAAACGGTCAGCGGTTGTTCATTCTTAATCACGACGGTTCGACGACGTCGCTGAAGGTGCGCAAGCTCTATGCCGAACATTGCGGAGCCACGCTGGATGGGCCAGCGCATGAAAACGCGGACGCACCGGAACGCGCGCTGAAAAATTGGTTGCCGGTGTCGACGTTCTCCGGGGCGGCTGCCCGACGCGAAGTGCCCTGCGCTGAACCGATGGCTGGCGATGCGGGGAAGTTGCCCGAGTGGTTGGCGTCGCTGAAACCGGAAGGCTACTGCCTGCCCAAAGTCGGTGAGACGGTGGCGCGGTCGAATGATGGCCGAGCGTGGATGGTGATCGCGGTCGGCGATGATGAGATATTGGCTGTCAAAGTGGCATCGGACGATTCTTGAAAAGCGAAAGCGCGAAACATTCCAACAATCGGTTCATTCTGGCGTCGGCCAGCCCGAGGCGGCGCGGTCTGCTTGCAGAGTGGGGGTTTTCGTTTGACGTGTTTCCGTCGCCCGTGGACGAACCCGATGCGGGGCTGCAGGAGGGTTCGCCGGCAGAGGTGGCCAAGGCGCTCGCGGAATTCAAAGCCGACCAGGTCGCGCGAATGCATCCGGATGCGATCGTCCTCGGTGCGGATACGGTCGTCGCGCTCGATGGCACGCTGTACGGAAAAGCCGAAGACGCCGCCGATGCCCGGCGCATTTTGTCGACGCTGATGCACCACACGCACGAAGTCATCACCGGCGTGGCGATCATTGACGGAAGGACCGGGCGGCGCGAGGTTGCGGCTGACGAAAGCCTGATCACCATGACGCCGATGACCCCGTCGCAACTCGACGCATACATCGAGAGCGGCATGTGGCAAGGAAAAGCCGGGGCCTACGGCGTGCAGGATCACGACGATCAATTCGTCAAACAACTCGACGGCAGCTTTACGAATGTGGTGGGACTTCCCAAAGATTTGGTGATCGCGGTACTCGCAAGGTTCGGTCTGGAACCGTCGTCGACTTCGTAGCTGACCAAGCATCGCCAATGAAGGCGAAAGCGTGTTGGTCATTCCTGTCAGCTTACGCAGTTGTTTTCCAGATTGGTCAATGCGTGGGTCAAGGTGGTGCGTCGTTTGGCGTATACCATTGAACTTGCGATCACCGCGCCCAGGAACAGGCCTGCGAATAGCGCGATCGTGGGCAAATGAAGAATAATCTGGTGGCCCCCACCAAAGTCATTCCACATAAGCCAGTGATCGGCCAACCACTCTTCGAATTCGAGAAACGTGTCATCCTTAAAGCACGTATAAATCTCATCGGTTGGATCCCTTTCATATACGAACCAGCCCGACGAAATGCCGATGTGGGTTTCGCTGTGAATCCATGCTTTGGATTCGCAGAAGAGCCAGCCCGTGATCGATCCGATGACGATAAGCATCAGAAAGACACCCACAATCATCCGGATTGCAGACCGCCAACGTCGGCCACAATGTGCATCGATGAACGCTCGCCGGGCAATCAGTTGTTCGTCTCTGGGCATTCCGCACTCGCTGCAAGCTGGAGACAGAAGCGGAAGCATCGGATATCCGCATTGCATGCAAAGGTCGTCTCGTATTCTTCGGCGACGCCTCGATGATCTTATTGCCAAGATGATCCAGAGGGCGCAAAAGGCCAACGACACCAAGAGCAGAGAAATAGAGATGCGCATGCTGGGGAGATAGATATCGAATTGCCATAACGGTTCGCGCGTTGGCGCCGCGTCAAATCCATAACTCGGGCCATCAACGAACCCGCCGCCCCAATCGACAGATTCTCGAGGCGGTGATTCGGGCGCTTCGGCTCGATCGAAGAACACCGATCCGCGCCGCACGCCCCACCGTTCTTGTGCTGTCTCTCCATAGAAGTCAATCCAGTAGGACGCGATCCACATTCCGAAAATGCAAACTGTGCAGCCGAAAGCGAAGCGCCGGAGGAATTCCTGGATTCGGTATTTGCGTTTCGTGTGCATGATTTTGGATTCCTGCACCGAGCGCACAACGTCCGAACAAAGTGGCTGACTGCAATCAGAGATTGGGGCGATCGAATCCGCTGCTTCGGCCTTCGATTTGGCGGATGGCGATGGGTGGGGCGAGTACTTCGCTTAGGATGACGGCATCGCGGAGGCTGCGGACCGGGACGCCTGCGATGTTCATGGTCGCGGGTTCTTCGATGATCGCGTCGACGACCTCGTGTTTGCGGCGATCGGTTTTCGGTGCGCTTTGTCGCTTGGAGCTTGACGGCTTCTGTGTCCTTTGCGCTGGTCGGGCTGGTTGCGCGACGACCGGCTGGGGGGCGGCTGGTCTTGGCGATGGTGGGCGCGGC
>DDIR01000093.1:0-35947 GCA_002338715.1 Phycisphaerales bacterium UBA1845
TCTCGGCAGGCGAGGCTCCGCTGTCCGTCATTCTCAACGCGGAAGTTTCTGGATTCGGTTCGACATCGCTCGAAAACCTGCAAGTGTTCTGGGACTTGGGCGACGGTAACACGGGAACCAGCCAGACCGTTTTCCACACGTATCAAATTCCCGGAACCTTCCCGGTCACGGTGACAGTTACCGACACACTCAATGGCGGCAGCACGCAGGACACCGCGTTCATCACCGTAACGCCCAACCCCGACGATTCAAACGTATCGCCAACACCGACCTCGACACCTTCAGGAGGAAACGGCACGACGTTGTGCGGTACAGGCGGCGTGATGGCCATGATCGCCATGCTGATGATGTTTGCGATGCGTCGCCTTCGGTTGTTGTAGCGAGGGCTGACGCTGCAACCTGGATCGGCAGAGGTCGGTTTACACTCCGTATCGACATGGCGTTTTCACGGCGCGGGCATGCGCGTTTGTCTTGTCGCCCACCCACCCAACCGATATGATGATTCCCGTGTGGCGGGTCCAATCGACGAAGTGGATTCAGATCGAACCGACTTCGCGCGGTAACTGCGACCACCCCGAGAACGAAAGATCCCGAGACGAAAGTGAGCACCCAGTCACATGAACCCTCACCTGACCGAACGCGTTGAGAAGATACTCAAGCTGGCCGACGAGATCGCGCGCGAATACGAAATCGACTACATCGGTACCGAGCATATCCTTCTGGCGATCAGGAAAGAGGGAACTGGGGTCGCAAGCGCCGTGCTGAAAGACCGTGGCATCTCATTTGAAGGGGTCAAAAAAGTTGTCGACGGACTCATCAAGAAAAGTCTCGAAGACACCTGGGTCTTCGGTCGCCTGCCTGGCTCGCCGCATTTCCGCAACGTCATCGCCCAAGCCGTCGAACAAGCCAAAGCCATGAATTCAAAAGAAGTCTGCGCCGAACACCTGCTCCTCGCATTGATGAGCGAGCGGGACAGCGTCGCCCACCAGACGTTGAAGGAACTTGGCTTTTCGCTCGACGAACTTCGCGACGAAATCGTCAAACAATCGGCGTAAGAACCACCCCATTCGCAAACCCAACCATAAGAAATCCCCGCCGATATCGAATGACACGGGCGGGGAAAATTGTTTCTGGAACACCTTTAGAACACCTTGAGTCCAAACGTAGCGACGCGCCAGCGCCGTCATTCCCGCGCAGGCGGGAATCCAGGGGCAAAACGAAGTCAATCCACGTGGGAACGGGCGCCCGGGCCGTGATGATTGGACGAACAGAGCGCGGCGATTGGATCAAGATCGCCATAGAATGTCACAGCCGCATGTGTGACACGAAATTTCGCCGGAATCCCGTGTCATTTTCGCGTGTCTGACGAGATGGCAGTCACTGACGCATGGCTTCGTGGCGGGCGAGGGTGTCTGACATTGACGTGTTCTAGTGCAAGTATCGCGAATTCGGTGTCGGACAAGCGTGACATGTGTTCAGGCGCGCTCGATTTGTAGGCACTCATTCGGGAGTCGCTTCGATGTCGCGATGATCCAGTGTCGGACAATCGGTGGCATTGTGATATTTTGGTTGCTGTCGGTCAGGCGATGGCTTGAAACGGGGGCAGGTCGCTGCAAATCTGGCTGATCAGTTCGGCTTGAAGAGAGTCAGGTATTCGACGTTGCCTTTCCTGCCCACGATGGGGCTTGCGATGGTCCCTTTGGCGCCAAATCCGGCTAATTCCAAGTTTCGAAGTGTATCTTCCAGTACTTGAGCGGCTGCTGCTGGCGTGAGTACGCCCTTGGTCAAGAGTGTGGGGTCGGCTTCATAATGCGGCTTGATGAGGCTGATAATAGGGGCGTTGGGCTTCAGGAGTTTTCGGGCGGCTGGCAGGATGCGCTGCTGGCGGGTCCAAGCCACGTCGATGACGACGAGGTCAACCGGTTCTGGAAGCTCCAGGTGCAGGGCGTTGGTGCGTTCGAGGACGACGACACGATCGTCTTTCCGCAGTTTCCAAGCCAGCACGCCATAACCGGTGTCCACCGCGTAGACTTTTGACGCGCCGGATTGGAGCAAGCAATCGGTGAATCCGCCGGTGTTGCAGCCGAGGTCGGCACACGTCCAGCCCGAAGGGTCGATGGCGAACTGGTCAAGGGCGGCTTGGAGCTTTGCGCCGGCGCGAGAAACGAATTCGGCGGGGTTGGGATGGTGTTCGCTCATGGATAGCGCGGTCCGGGTGCGGGATGGTGCTCCTGGTGAACAGATCGGTTGGAGTCTATAGCGATCTTCATCCAAGCGTAGCGTTCTGCTCGTCCAGTCTCTACCGCACGGGCGCCGTTGCCTACGTGGATTGGTTTCGTTTCGTCCCTGGATTCCCGCTTTCGCGGGAATGACGACGCTGTCGCGCCGATACGTTTGAACTCAAAGTGTTCTAACAAAAAACGCACCCACGTGGGGTGCGTTGGGGTGAAGCATAGATTGATTGGCCGCAAGTGAATCGAGCTTAAGACGCTGTCTTGGCGGCATTTAGCTTGTGGGCAAGGCGTGACTTCTTGCGTGCGGCAGTGTTCTTGTGCATCGTGCTGGTGGATGATGCCTGATCCAGAATCTTGGTGACTTTGCGGTATTCGGTTTCGGCCGTCGCGACGTCGTGGGCGCGAAGGGCGTCTTCGAACTTGCGGATCTGGGTCTTGATCGCCGATTTGCGTGCAACGTTCTGAGCGCGACGAACGGTGTTCTGGCGAATTCTCTTCTTAGCAGATGCTGAGTTGGCCACGTCGGTATTCTCCAAACAAAAAAACGAAGCGGGTTTCAATCACCCGCCGCTACATCGAAATCCACAGGTTCGCATCGCCTGAAAAGCCATTCACAGGCCAAAAAACCTGTGATTTGCAGGCCTCTGGGCGCTTATAGCCCTTCTATGCGGCTGCGAACGTCGCGGTAATTATAATCGACCTGCAATAACTTTCCATAGGTCTGCTTGGCATCTGCCGTATCTTTGTTGGCTTCTTGGGAGCGGCCCAGCCAATAGTTCAATTCCTTGGCCATATCGTCGTCTGTGAGCTCATAATCGCCGATTGCGTCCGTCAGAATGCTGGCAGCTTGGGCAAACAGGTCCTTCTGATAGAAGCATCGGCCCAGATAAAGGGCGCACGAATGGCGGACCTTGGGTTCGGAGCGGGATTGCTGGAGCAGGGGGATGGCCTCATCGAATTTGCTCACCTGGAAAAGGCGGCGGGCATATTCGTATTTGAGGCGCAAATCTGTGGGATACTTGGTTACCCGCTCCTTGTATGCCCCGACTTCGAAGGCCAGGCGGCGTTTCATGAGCGATTTGTACGCCTCATCGTCGCCAGATTTCTTGGCTTTTCGGGCGTTGCGGCCCATCTGGCGAATGGCAATGTCGTCGGCTCGCAGCTTGAAGCGATAGTTGTCGGTGGCTTTGTACTTCTCGATGAGGAGCTTGATGGCTTCGGCTTCACGGTTGTCGTTTTCGTCCTTGATGAGCAGGTTGACGTAGGAGATGACCTTGGCTTCGACGTCCGGGTTGGCTTCCATCTCTTCTTTGGCGTGTTGGACGAGTTCGGCTTGTCGCTCTTCGGACTGGACGATGCGGTCCTGGTCGTGGAGCCGAGCCTGGCTGCCCGAGTCCTGCACGCTTTCGCGAAAGGAGTCTGCGGTCTGGTAATTCCCGCGAAGGATGGCCAACTTGGTCGAGAGGTTGCGGACCACATTGCCCAGATCGCGATTCTTGGGCTCGACGGATTGCTGCGTCGACAGTGCTTCGAGCCCGATTTGATAAGCCGCCAGTGCTTCGGTCATTTCGCGGCGGGCTTGGCAGCGATCACCGACTTCCTCGCAGTAATCCTTAAGCGTGGTGTATTTCTTGGGCTTCTGCTTTTTGTCGTTCTTGAGATTTTCAAGAACGATGGGCGCGACCCACAGGGCGGCTTGATCGCAGTGGGCTTTGTTGGCGTTTTTCAGTAAGCCTTCGGCGTAATCAGAATTCTGCGGATCGTGGGCGAGTAGCCATGCCGCGTTGACCATGCCCTTGATCGGATCTTTCGCCGACATCGAATACTTCATCGTTTCGCGCATGCCCGGCTTTTTACCGCCGGTTTGCCATCGCGCGACACCGCAACCGCGGAGTGGTTTGAAGCCCTCCTCGACCGCTTCCGGATTGATCGCCAACCCTTCGACAAATGACTTGATGGCGTAATCGTAGTTGCGTTGATCGACGAGTTTCCTGGCTTGTTCAAACCAGCGGGCAGCCGACTTGCGTTTGACGTCGGTCACTTCATAGCGCGCGATCGCGGGATCGATTGGCTCATTCGAGGTGTTATCGGGGGCGTCAGCCGTCATGTTCTTAATTATACTCTTAGTAGGTGGCGACTCTCCACCATTCGATGCGGTGAATATTGACGCATCGGGAACAGGCGAGTAGAGTCGAAATTGCTATTAAGTCTTGTAAGAACGGTTGTTACGAAACGCAACCGATGGATGCTAGCGAGTTGCGCGACCGTGTCAACCTGCGCCGTTGCGGGAGGCGGACGTCAAGCGGGCGGGGCTGTTCTCGCGAGAACGGGTCCGTGCTCTGGAAGGTGTGAACCGTGTTGGATCAGATCGACATCGAATCGCTTGAGATCGTGAAGTATCCGAGCCCGATCCTGCGAAAGAACTGCGAGCCGATCAAGGCGTTTGATGAGACGCTCGTGCGGCTGGTGCGGCGGATGTGCGAATTGATGCACAATCAGAATGGAGTCGGGTTGGCCGGCCCGCAGGTGGGATTGCCGCTGCGCATCTTTGTGTGGAACGCGACGGGCGCCCCCGGTGATGACCGCGTTTCGGTCAATCCGGTTCTTGAAGACCTGCAAGGGCAAGTTGAAGCCGAAGAAGGCTGCCTGTCGATTCCCGAGGTTCATGTTCGGGTGAAGCGGGCATCCACCGCGAAGCTGGTCGCGTTTGATGCATCGGGCGCGGAGTATGAAATCGTGGGTCAGGATTTGATGGCCCGCATCTGGCAGCATGAAAACGATCACCTCAATGGTCGGTTGATCCTCGACTACCAGTCGCCCGGTGAAGAGATCGCCCACCGCAGAACCCTCAAGGAATTGACGGCTGAGTACAAGAAAGCCCACCCTTCCAAGAAAGCTACCTCGGCACGCGGGCGGAGACGATAACCGTTGCGCATTGTCTTGATGGCATCCGGGGACTTTGCAATTCCCACCCTGCGTTCATTGCTTGATCGCGGGCATGAACTGCCTTTGGTTGTCACCCAGCCGGACCGGGGAAGTGGTCGCGGGCGTAAGGTGCAGTGCACAGCCACCAAAGCCAAGGCGCTCGAATTGGGGCTTGAGGTCCTGGCGACACCGAATATCAATGACCCGGAAATTGTGAAGCGACTGCGCAGCCTGAAGGCTGACGTGGGGCTTGCGATTGCGTTTGGGCAGAAGATCGGCGCGGAGGTACGCGGTGTTTTTGCCCATGACTGTATCAACCTGCACGCCTCGCTGTTGCCGAAATACCGTGGAGCCGCACCGTTCCAGTGGTGCGTGATCAATGGCGACGAAGAGACCGGCGTGACGACGTTTCGGTTGGTGGATCGGATGGACGCGGGGCCCATCTATGTGCAGCGGCGGACGATGCTTCGGGCGCAGGAACGGGCGTGCGAGTTACACGACCGGTTGGCCGCGATCGGAGTGGATGCGGTGCATGCCACGCTTGAGATTTTTGAGTCGAATCCTGAATTTCAGCCAGTGCCACAGGATGACACTTTGGCGACACGGGCGCCGAAGATTGCCAAGGAAGATGGCCACGTGCGATTCGATCAGCCGGCGGCGGTGCTGGTCAACAAGATCAACGGGTTGTGGGATTGGCCCGGGGCGCGGTGCGAGTTTGTCTCGAAGGTCACCGGGAAATCTGAGACGGTGATGCTGGCGATGGCGCGTTTGGGGGCCAGCGACAAGCCGGCAGAGAAGCCGGGAACCGTTGACTTTCGTCGCCAGGTCGCGACGGCTGACCAGTATTTGGAGATCCTGGAGGTCAAACCGTCGGGCGGCAGACTCATGCCATTTGAAGACTACGTCAACGGTCGCCGGATTCAGCCGGGGGACTTGTTTGCGCCCATCGATTGATGCGATGCGGTCGTGTCAGGCACTGGGTGACAATCGCCCCGTGGCACACCCGATTCTTTGGTGCGCGTCGCCCATGGCGAACTTGATCCAAGTGTAGCGTCTTGCTCGTCCACACTTTGGAGCGCGGGCGACGGTACTCGCCTGGACTGACTTTGTTTTTCCCCTGGATTCCCGCTTTCGCGGGAATGACGGCGCTGCCCCGGGGCCTACGTTTGAATTAGCGCTCGCTAACGATCGAGAAGGTCATTCATGGTCGGCGGCTTGGAGATGCCCTCTACGTCGCCAGCTGCATCAAACTTGACCAGGAATTGCTCCTCGGTCGTGAACTTGTAGTAAAACTCAAAACCTTCCGGCAGTGAATCGTCAGCCAATCGATCTTCGAGATTCTTGGCATCGAACGGCATGAACGGACCCGGCTTGGGGAACTCGATCTCGTTGCCGCCGATGTTCTGTTTTTGGAGGACATAGAAGCGGCACTCGCCGGGTTCGGAGACGGCTACAACTTTCTGCCAGGACATGCCGGGTTTGATGGCGGCTTTTGCGTCGCGACCCTGCTGAGCCGGGTCGAAAGACAGCAACCCACCGTAGTGCATTGCGCCGTAACCGATACCGACAACCAGTACCAATCCAATCAGGAATTTCATGGTTCGATCCTTAAGCTAAAGAGTAGTCATCTACCGGCCTATCGAAACGCCACTCTGATGCGGGATGTGATTCCTACCCGTTACTTGTAACAAACGGTACGGGGGCGATCAAATTTATTGCGAAACTACCAGGTTAATTTTGAGAGTATTTTCGGCAATTCGGTAAGGGTGGTGATCTCGTAGGCGGGGATTCCGTTGGCTGGCGCGGGGTTGGCGCGGTGAATGCCTTCGGGGCGGTCGATATAGACGGAGGCCCATCCGAGTGCGTTTGGTGCGACGAAATCCTTGGCGCGGTTGTCGGCGACATAGACGCAGGATTCGTGGGAAACGCCGAGTTTCTGGACGATGTGTTCGAATGCTTTGGGGTGTGGCTTCCAAAACTCCCGGCCCAACTCGTCGGTCAGGATGACTTCATCAACTTTGGATTCGATCTGAAGGGCTGCGACTTTGTTGCGCTGGGCGACGAGAAAGCCATCGGAAATAACGCCGAGTTTGTAATCGGGGCGGAGGGATTGCAGGACTTCGACGGCATCGCGGTACAGTTCGATGGTGGGCATGTGGTTGCGAAAGGTATCAACCATTTGCGTGATGGCGTCCGGCGAATCGTTTTGGCCGGCTTCTTTCAGCAAAACGTTGAAAACACGGGCGCGGTCGGGGGAGTCGAAAAGTTCACACATGCGTCGGAAGGTCGCATCGGGTTCGCCCAGAATGTCGTGGTGGGCTTTCGCGACGGCGCGGTATCCGCTGAAGGTGTAGGATTTTTCCGCGTAGAGCGTGTCGTCGAGGTCGAAGATGACGGCTTGGGTGGATCGCATCGATTGCCTTTGATGTCGGCGCCAACGCGCAGGGCGCGTTATGTTTTGTGTTCGGTCGAATCTGTGTTTTTTGGCGAGACTTCGGCCAACAGCGATTTCATGTTGCCTTCAACGAAGAGCGATTCATCGTAGCGGAGCATTGCGATGTTGTCGGTGTATTGATCGGGGTTGATTTTCACCGGTTTTCCCAGAAGGTCGGCCATCATCCAACGGGGAAAGTCGGCGCCGGCATGGATGGAAAGTGGTGCGCCGCCACCGAAACGCGGATTGATTTCGATCACGCTGATTCGGCCCGCGCGGGTGACCATGCATTGGACGGTGACCACGCCTCGGAAGCCTTTGATCGATTCTGCAACCGAGCGGCCGACGTCGATGATCTTCGGGTCCTTGACGATGAGTCCTTTGCTGACTTCACCGGTGCGGACTTCAAGTCGTCGCCGGGGGACGACGCAGCGCGGGATGCCATCGAAACCGGTGTAAACGTCCATGGTGTGTTCGACGCCCGCGACGTATTCCTGCACCACGCAATCGGGTTGGCGCTTGATGAACACGCGCAGTTCGTCGGCATTGTTGATCTTGAACAGTCCCTGCCCCGCGCTTCCGGAACGCGGTTTTAGAAAGTAGGGGAACCGGTGTCGTTTGCGCGCGAGGATTTGTTTGGGACTCCATGTTTCGGGCGTTTCGATGTTGGCATCGCGGAGGGCTTCGTAGGTCAGCAGCTTGTCGGCGCAGGTCTTGATCGCCGATTGCTTTGAGATGACCACCTTGCATCCGATCCTGGCGAAGCGCGATGCCGCTTGACTCAATGCGAGCAGGTCCGAGTCGATGAGCGGGATGATGGCGTCGATCTTGTGCTTTTCGACGAGGGCGATGAGCGCGGCAATATGGTTGCGTTGGCCGATGCGCGGGATGAGGTGGGCGACGTCGGCTTGGTGGATCGCGGGGGCTGATCGGTTGATGTCCGCGCCGTGAATCTCAAGTTTGATGCGAAGTTTGCGGGCGGCCCGGCGAAACGCTTCGAGCAATTCGATGCGTCGCCCCACGCACGTAAAGAGAATCCGCAAGTCGGGCGATGTGGCGTTCGCCTTGCGTTTGGCGCCGGATCTGGGCATGGGATTCTGTTTACGTGTCATTGAAAGCCTATAGGAATTTACGGCGATTACCGTTGTGTCGTTGAGGCATTTGGCATGGCACTATACCTTGTTGTGCCTGTCGACTCCACTTCAGCCGAATGGGTTGTGGGGGATGGCTTGGTTATGGGATGTTGCGTCCTATGAAAGCGATTGGGCAACCGAGGTGAACGAATCAATGGGCCTGACGGCTGACATTATCGCCATGGGCACCGAACTGACGACCGGTGCAAGCGTCGACACCAACAGCGCCTGGTTGTCGGCTCGGCTGGTGGAACTGGGCGTACCGACTCGGCGGCACGTGACGATCGCCGATGACCTTTCGACGATCGTGCGCGAGGTTCGCGAATCGGCGCAGTCTGCGCGGGTTGTGGTGATGACGGGCGGGTTGGGGCCGACGGCTGACGACATGACCCGCGAGGCGCTGGCGATGGCGGCTGACGAGTCGTTGGTGTTCGACGAGGAATCGTTCAAGGCGATCGCGGCGTTTTATGCGTCGCTGGGCCGCCAGATGCCCGAGACGAATCGGCGGCAGGCGATGCGGCCCGCGAGTGCTGAGGTGCTGGTGAATGAGTGGGGGACGGCTCCGGGTGTGCGGATTCGCATCGGGGGGGCGGACATGTTTTCGCTGCCGGGTGTGCCGCGTGAGATGAAGGCGATGTTTGCGGCGTATGTTGGGCCGGCGGTTGAAGCGATGGACGGGCGGGGGCATGTGTCGGTTCGGGTGTTGCGGACGTTTGGGACGGGTGAGTCGAACCTGGCTGAGCAGATCAGCGACCTGATGGAAGTCGGGCGAAACCCAGCCGTGGGGACGACCGCCAGCGAAGGCGTGATCAGTGTGCGGGTGGTCGCCAGCGGTGATTCCGAAGATGTCGCCCGGCGTCTTGCTCAGAACGATATCGACGAGGTGCGCAAGCGATTGGGTGTGCTTGTCTATGGTGAGGACGACGACTCGCTGGCGTCTGTTGTGGGCAAACGGCTGACGGAGTTGGGTAGGACGGTGTCGACGGCTGAGTCTTGCACCGGTGGGTTGCTGGGCACGATGCTGACGGATGTGCCGGGCAGCAGTGCGTATTATGTTGGCGGGTTTATTCCATACAGCTATGAGCAGAAGAATGAATCGCTCGGCATTCCGATGGCGTTGATCAAAGAGCACGGTGCCGTCAGCGAACCTTGCGCCGAAGCGATGGCCGAACGATGCAGGGCCCTGACGAAATCGGATTACGCCCTCGCGATCACCGGAATCGCCGGACCGGGTGGCGGTACCGAAGACAAGCCGGTGGGCCTGGTCTACATCGCATTGGCCAGCCGCGACGGTGTGCAGGTCAAAGAGTGCCGGTTCAGTGAGCGAATGAACCGCGAAGTCATCCGCGACAGATCGGCCCGCACGGCGCTGAACATGCTTCGGCGGAAATTGTGCGAGGCATAGTCGCCGATTATTTCCGCGAGTAGTGCCATAATGTGGCACGTATTGGGCATCGTTTCGTTAGGCGTCAAAGAGCGAAGGTGAGGCTTCTTGCTTTTCCGTTTGCTTCTTGGATTTCAGCCTTTCGTCCAAACGCCGACCATTGGCGGTGCTGGGGGCGCTGGACAGGGGGTCGGCGGGGCCGGTTAGCGGGTCGCCTTCATTTGTATTGTCCAGGCGTTTGCGGGCTTCTTTGGCGTAGTCTTTGGATAGTTCGAAGCCCATCCATTCCCTTTTGAGTTTTTTGGCTACCATTAGCGTGCTGCCGCTTCCGGTGAAGGGGTCGAGGACTGTTTCGCCTTCGTTGGATGAGACGCGGATGATGCGGCCCAGGAGTTGCTCGGGCATCTGGCAGCCGTGGAATCCGGCGCGCTCTTTGAACGTGCCTGCGACCCTTGGGAAGTACCACGTGTCGTCGGACGGTTGAAAGCCTTCGGGCAAATCCTGCGGGCGAAGGACCCAGGTGTCGTCGGGCAGGCGGCCCTTTGAGTTGGCCCGCTTGTCGCCGTAAACGAGTTGCCGGGCCGATGGCACGCGGATGTCTTCGGAATTGAACGTGAATTCCTGCGGGTCCATCGTGAAGTGAAACAGGTGTGTGTGCGAGCGCGAAAATTTGCGCGTGCAATTCACGCCGAACGTGTAGTACCAAATCACCCAACTGCGACAGTGGAAACCGACTTCACGCGTCGCGATGGTCTTAAGCTCAGCCGCATAGTCGTCGCCGATCGCCAGCCAGAATGTGCCGTTTGGTTTCAACGCGCGGTGGACGCCCGCGATCCATTCCTTGCTCCAGTCGAGGTAGGCTTGGTCGTCCTGCTTGTCGTTGTATTTGTCGTATTCATAGCCGATGTTGAAGGGTGGATCGGCGAAGACGAGGTCGATGCTGTCTTGCGGGAGGGCGGCGAGTCCTTTGACGCAGTCGCCGCAGGTGATGGCGCTTAAGTATTTGGTGATGGACGACATGTTCGACCTTTGGTTGCTCTTGGTTGAATCGATTCCCCCACCTTTTGAAAAGGTGGGCCACCCTTTGGGTGAGGATGCCCTGGCGATTTTTTGGATTGTAACAGGTTGGACTGGCTGGCGCAAATTTTGGTTTTGTTTGCTTGTCAGTCCCCCACCCTGGAAGGGCGGGGCGCCCGGCGACCCATGCTCGGCTGGTGCTGTGAGTTTTTCTTAGCGGCTTATGTCAAAGGTGGTTACGCGGACGGCTTCTTCGAGCGTGGTCAAGCCGCGGCGGACCTTGGCTAGTGCGTCGTCGCGGAGCATGACGGCACCGTGTTTGACGGCATAGCTGTACATTTCTTCGGTTGACGCTTTATTCATCACCATTTCGGATAAGCCGGGATCGAACGGGACGTATTCGTAGACGCCGAGGCGGTCGTAATAGCCGCTTCGCCCGCAACGTGCGCAACCGGTTCCGCGGAAGAGTTTGACGTTTTCGCGTTCGACGGGGATGCCCATCATCTGTCGTTCGGCACGGTTGGCGTCGAAAGAACTATGGCAATGTTCGCAGATGCGTCGGACGAGGCGCTGGGCCATCACGCCGATGATGGCGCTGGACACGAGGTACGGTTCGCAGTCCATGTCGAGCAATCGCGTGAGCGCGCCGACAGCCGAGTTGGTGTGCAGTGTGGCGAAGACGAGGTGGCCGGTGAGCGACGCTTCGAGCGCGAGGTGGGCGGTTTCTTCGTCGCGAATTTCGCCGACCATGATGACGTCGGGGTCGTGTCGAACGATGCTGCGCAGGGCGGCTGCGAAGGTGACGCCGTAAGCCGAATCGACCTGCACCTGGTTGACGCCGGGAATGTGGTATTCGACCGGGTCTTCGATGGTGATGATGTGGCGATCGACGGCATTGATCTGAGCCAGCGCGGCATAGAGTGTCGTGCTTTTTCCGCTGCCGGTGGGTCCGGTGATCAGGATGATGCCGTGCGGGCGGCGGATGAGGCGCTCGAATGCCTGTCGCGTTTCGAGCTCCATGCCGAGGTGTTCGAGTGTGACGGCCGCTCGGTCCATGGCGAGGAGGCGCAGCGTCACGCGCTCACCGTTAACCGTTGGAATGACAGCTGTCCTGATGTCGATGGTCTGTTCGAAGCTCAGGTGGGCGAAGCGTCCGTCGAGCGGTTTGCGGTGTTCGGTGATGTCGAGGTTGGCGAGCACCTTGATGCGTGAGACGAGGGCAGCTGTCGCTTCGAGCGGATACGCCCGCGCTTCGATCATGCGGCCATCGATGCGGTAGCGCACGCGAAGGCGATCGTCTTCCGGTTCGATGTGGATGTCGCTCGCACGGCGGTCGACGGCTTCATCGATCATGCTGTCGAGTTGCTCGGCCATGTTAAGACCAGCCGCAGAGACGGGCGATGCGGATTGTTTCGTCGGGACCGAGTGGGCGATGCGTGCGCCCTTCTTGCGGGCATTGCCGTAGGCTTCGTCCTGCACTTGAACGATTTGGTACGCCGGGCTGACGACGAGCTGCGTTGGCCGATCAAAGCGGGCTGCGAGCATGTGGTGAATACTCGAGTCGCCCGGATCTGCAACGGCAGCAACGAGTCCGCCGGCGACTTCGCCAAAGATCACGCAACGATGCAAACGCGAATCATTTTCGGGCAATGCGAGAAGCCAACCGGTCGAAGGTTTGCGGCGGCTTAGATCGAGAAAGCGGATGCCGTAATGCTCTGCGAAGATCTGCGCAACTTCCGAATCGCTGATGATGTCGCGTTGCACGAGGATGTTGACAACAGGTTGGCCGGTGAGCTCGGACTCGATCTTGATGCTCCGCAGCTGCGCCGGGTTCATCTCGTTGCGTTCAAACAAGCGGTTGAGAATCTTGCCTTGTGCGGCGATGGGAGCGCTCATCGATGTCGTTTAGATCCTTGGGAGTACTTTGGTCTTTGTCTTTGACAAGTTCTATCCGTGTCCGACCACGTTGATGGTCGTGTCATCTTCGGGAGATTGTCCGCCCAGATGCGTTTGCATGGCGTCGGCGAGTTGCGTACCGACGTGGGAGGGCGGTCCATACGATGTGGCTTCCAGTAGCAACTCGTGGATGCGGCGCTCACCGAATGGCTCACCGGCATTGTTGGTGGCATCGGTGGTTCCGTCGGTAAATGACACCAGCCGAAACTGCCCGGGCAATTCGATCGACGTTGTCTCGTATAGGTAGGTCGCGTCGATGCCCAAAAGCAATGACGGCTGATCCAACGTGACGAGGCGTCCGGGACCGACCATCAAGACGGGCGGCGGCATGCCGGCATTGACATAGCTGAGTTTGCCGGCAGAGAGATCGCAGACGACTGCGAGACTGGCGACAAGCTGGCGACCTGTGGTTCGCGCGATTCGCTCATTGAGCATGTTGAAGACGGGGGCGAGTTCCAGGTGCTCCGGGTAAACACGGGCGGCGGCTTCGAGGGCTGTCCGGATGCTGATGGCTTGGGCAAGACCGCACGCACCTTGTCCGCCGGCATCGACGAGGACGAGCAGGCACGAATGATCGTCGATGCGGACCACTTCGCAGAAATCGCCACATCGCGAAAGTCCGCCTTGTGTCTTGTGGAAGACATCGAAAGTTTCGTTGACGGCTGGCTCGCATTGAAGGGCTTCGTGGGCGCGCTTGATGGATGATACCCACGCGAGTTCCTGCTGGCCGATGGTGTCGTTGAGTCGCTTGGAGGTAGCCGCCATCGCGGATCCGACAATCGCACCAGCCGCCAACAGATACTGGACCGCCGTCGGTTTGAATACCTGGCTTCCGATGGGTCGATCCGCATAGATCACGCCGATGGGCGTACCGCGAAAGGTCAGCGGGGCGATGATCGCGGTGGTGGCGTAACCTGCTTTCGGGTCGATGCGTTTGGCCGATTGTGGATAGCAGCCGGCTACCTTTTGCAAGACGGGCGCAAGGGCGAAGGTCTGGCTGACGGGCATGCGCGACCCGGCGACTTCGCGTTCGAGACCGCGATGGGCGATGGGGCGCAGGGCTTGTTTCTCTTCGCCGCGCACCGCGATGAATCCGCGCTCGGCTTGCAGTTCGACGATGATTTTCGAGAGGCACGACTCGGCGATATCTTCGGCGCGCGAGGTGAGCCCGAAATCGTTCGACAGGCTCGCGAGTTTCTCGATCTGTTCGAGGCTGAGCGTCATCGGCGATTTGATTTTGATCCAGTCGCAATCGGCAGGGTCGCGCGTGTCGGGCGTCAGGAAATCGGTGTTGAGCGGTTGGCGGTGGAGGCCCGGTTCGAGGTATTCGAGCACGTGGTCGCCGACGCGGATGACGTCGCCGGGAATCAAGAGCGACTCGGTGATCTGTTGGCCGTTGACGTAGGTCTTGTTGCGGCTGCCGAGATCGCGAACGCGGTAGCGTCCTTCGGCTTCTCGTTCGAAGCGGGTGTGTTCGCGCGAGATCATGTCATCGACGAAGGTGATGTCGCACGAGTTGACGCGGCCTATGATCGTCGGCTGGGCTCCGAGCAGATAGGTCTTTAGTGAGCCGGAGTCGTCCAGGTAGCGAAGTTCGGGCATGGCGAAGAAGCCTCGTTGGTTGGATGCGAACTGGGTACGTAGTTTGAGTATGGGTGCAGTGATACTCATACTTCAAATTGGCCAACCAAACAAGCGATGGGCGGATTGGGGGTAGTGAATCAGCGCTGGACGGCTTTGCCTTTTCGCCCGACTTCAAATCGGACGGGAAAAAGCCGCTGGAACTCCCAGTCATCTTTGGCGATGTCGAGCATGGTGCGGAGCTTGCGCTTGGCCGTGCCTTCAAACCGGACCGTGCCGTCGACGACGATCGTGATGGGTTTGTCCAGATCGACCAGGTCGTCGTTGAGCAGCACTTCGATTTGACCGCAGAGGTGCGTTTCGATGTGGATGGTTTGGCCGTCGATCTTTCCGCCGAGATACCCTAGTTTTTCTTTCAGCATCGCGGTCATCGCCTCGCCGACGGTTTCGTTGTTCGCGGGTGATACGATGAGTTGTTGCGAGGTCCATGGATCGCCGGAGAACTGCGTTTGGCGAAGCCAGCCGTCACGCGCCTGGGTGGTGTAGCGGAAGCGGTGCGAGACTGTTTTGGAAAGTGGCGGGCGCTTCTTGGTGAGAATCTCTGCGAATGCGTCTTTCGGTGGGATGACGCCGCCATGTCCGACGCCGGGCAGTTCGATCATGGTGATGGGAAGATTGAGTTTTTCGGCTTGTTGTTTGATGTAGCGATTCCACACGGCGATGCCGATGGGGGCTTCGGTGGCCTCGTCCTTGGATTGATCGTCGGCGCCGTAGACGGCTAAGACTGGCGTGGTGTGGATGTTTGGAAGCAGGACGTCGAGGCATTCTGCGCCCATTTGAATCGCGCAAGTGCCAGCCAGTGACACTGCGGCGGCTAACTGGTCTTTGTAGAAGGTGGCCAGCAGAAACGAAGCGTGCCCGCCTTGCGAATAGCCGAGGACGTAGATGCGGTCGGTGTCGATGTGGAAGAGGTGTTTGAGTCCGCCGATGAGGGCGAGCGGTTCCGCAGATTCGGCGGCTGACGATCCGAGCCACATGCCGTTGTAATCGGTGGGCGCGGCGACGATGAAGTCCTTGGCGTGTTCGCCGAGCAGGGCGACAGATGCGCGAATAAACTGCTGGCCGTTTCCACCCTGGCCATGAAACGCGATCAGCAGCGGGTAGGCGGTTTTGGCGTCGTAGCCTTCGGGGAGGTGGACCTCCACGTCGAGGGTTTTGCCTCCGCGTTTTCCTTCCGTCGACACCGCGATCTTGCGCGAAGAGTAGCCGGCTTCCTTGTCTTCCCAGAGATTGACCTTGCCGATTGCTTCGACGACGTCGGCGAGTGTGTCGCTGCCGAGTTCGCGAAGTGCTTGACCTTGTTCGGCTTTGCTGTCTGACGTCAGGTAGGTGCTGACGTGGTTGATCCGCTGCTCCATTTTGTCAGGCACGTTGGGTGTCGCGGATTCGGGCGGATCGAGTCCGATGGTCAAAAGGGCGGCGGATGCGATCGCGAATAGGGCGTGAAGCATGTAGGGCTCCTCGATGCCGAAATGGGCTGGCGGTGTTGCGGGGCCGTGTGGCGTGGTTGGCCCATCGCTCATTACCCCGGTGGTCATTATACGCCGGATTGCGGTTGGGCGATGCACCCGGTTGGGCGGGGTATTTCGGGGCGATTTCTCTCGAATTCGACGGTGCGGTGCAAAATTTCTATAATCGAAAGATCGATTGGGTTGCTCCCGTTTGCGCGGGGGCGGACTCGATCGTTTGATTCAATTCTTAGGCTTTGGGATGGACGGTCATGCACAAGAGCGGCGGGTTGTCAGCCACACATGAGATGTACTTGAAGATTATCTATCAACTCCGTGCGTCGGGTGATCCTGCGCGGGTTGGGCAGATGGCCAAGGGCTTGGGCGTGCATCCGTCGACGGTGTCGGCTGTCGTGCGCACGCTGGATCGGATGGAGTTGGTGACGCACGATCGCTACGGTGTGGTGAAGCTGACCGATGTCGGGGCGAAGTTGGCCGAGTGCGTGGTGCGGCGCTTTGAGGTGCTGCGCGAGTTCTTCATCAATGTACTGGGTCTCGACGAGGAGACGGCAGAGGTTGAGGCGTGCGAAACCGAACACGTGCTGAGCCCGGACACCATAGGCCGCCTTGAGCACATCACCAAGCAACTGAGCGATGCCGGTTTCACCCCGCCAGCCAACTTCACACCACCGCTCAGCGCACTGTGCCACGATTGCATGGAAGCCGGCACCTGCCAAGCCGCTGACGTTGTGCCGCTGAATAAGTAGAACAATTCAACAGTCGCAGGCTTCAATTGATTTGCGAGTTTGCGTGGCGAGATGAATGAGTCCAGCGATGCCGAAGCGCACTGATTTCAAGAAGTACAACAAGAAGCTTTGTGTTGACGACGGTGAAGGCGGTTGGAAGCTACGGGTCTATCAGCGAATCGAGCGTGGAGTAGAGTCAGATCGTCTTCTGGTCAAATGCGGTGACTGTCACGAGAAGATTCATATTTGCTACGACGATACTTACGGAATGCAGATCGAAGGAGTTTTTGCATCGTTTGCTGAGTGGAGGCGTGTTCTGCTGCCGCTTTTATATCCTAAAGGCGATGGGCCAGAACTTGAGTGAGTCTCGAAGCTGCGCTTCTACCAGAATTGTCATTCGGTGCGCATCCCAGAAAATTCGGGCAATCTTATGCCGCCTGATCCGAATCCGAAATGCAAAAAAAAGCGAACCACCCGATCGGATGGTCCGCTTGTTTTATTCTTGTATTGCTGTTTGCCGTAACGAATTACGAGCGGCGGCGAAGGACGACTACTGCGCCGAGGCCCAGGAGCAGGGCTGATGCCGGTTCCGGCGCCAGGACTGCGTTGAACACCGAGTTGATGTCGCAGGTGTAGTGGAACGGGAGCAGGATCGGATGTTCTGGGTCGAGCGTTGAGGGGTCGAGCATGATGCTGTCATCTTCCCACACCATCGACGCGGTGCCTTCGATGACATCGTCGCGAAGCGCGTTGACCGTCAGCGTTCCAAACGACGTGCTCGGCAGCAACACCGACTGACCCGGGAATCCGTACATGCTCAGGTCGTTGGTGAAGGTGATTTCGTAGGTGTCGGTGGTTTCAAAATCGAACGTGCCATCGCCATTGTCGACGAGGCGGCCCGGTTCGGAACCGGGGATGATGCTGACGGTGATCGGTCCGGTTTCGACGTCCGCGCCGGTGCTGTTGGGCAGCGCGATGGAACCAATCTGCTGCGAGTAGTTGGTGAACTTCGCGGTTTCGTTGTCGAAGTCGATTTCCATGCCGAAGGTGGTATTCGAGATTTCGGAATCGCGGACACCACCGTTGCCGAAGAAGTCGAGGGCAAACGTGCTGTCGGGTGCGCTTTGCGATTGATCCTGCACGGCGCTGAGGATGTACGGCGCGGCGGACGCGGTTGACGCGGCGAACATGCCGACACATGCGGCGACTGCAAAGATTGATCGTGTGCGTTTCATGTTTCCTGTTTCTCCTTCAGTCCGGAAAAATTTCAGCCCGGAAAAGTTCTCTCCACCTCGCGGCGATTACGATCGTCCGCTGGACGTGGCTGTGACCGGCAACAAATGACCAAGAATTGGCGGGCTTGTCAACGTTTGCCGGTCTCCGATGGGATGAAGTATGCGCACAACGCACCCCTGATACAATCGCATTACATTTCTTGTGTACAACATTTGACAATTGGGGGGATTCCTTCGCCGAAAATGCGGGTCTGGATGGCGATGGCGTCATTGCGCGCGTTCGCATTTTGTGTGCGGATCACTACGATTGTGTGCATTCGGCCGTCACCACTGCGAGCGTTTCTATCGACATGCATGCCGACATCGCCAACGACATGAGACTTGCTCGGCGCGAACTTGTCGCCGTCCAGCGGCAAAAGTTGGCGGCATTGTTTGCGGCGATCCGAGGTGATGGCCACGCGTATGTCGGGTCGGCGTTTTATCGCAACAAATTCGACGGCATCGCATTCGATCCGTCGTGCGATGATCTTAACGCGCTTCCGCCCACCACCCGTGCCGAGTTGCAGGCTAATCAGCAATCCCATCCGCCTTATGGAACCATACTGACTTGCGATGTCGATGCGTACGTGCGCTTTCACCAGACGTCGAGTACGTCGGGTGAACCGCTGCGTTGGCCCGACACGCGGGCGAATTGGGATTGGTGGATTCGATGCTGGCAGTTTGTGCTTGAAGGGGCGGGCGTCACGCAGAAGGATCGCGTGGTGTTTCCGTTTTCGTTTGGACCGTTCGTCGGGTTCTGGTCGGCGTTTGATGCGGCGTGTCAGCGCGGTTGTTTGTGCTTGCCGGCTGGCGGGATGTCGAGCGTCGCGCGTTTGAAGTACATCGCCGACAATTACGCGACGGTGGTATGTTGCACACCGACTTATGCGCTGCGGTTGGCGGAAGTTGCTGCCGCAGAGGGCGTTGATTTGTCAGGCCTTCCGGTGCGTGCGTTGATTGTGGCTGGCGAGCCGGGCGGGAGCATACCGGCTACCCGCGATCGGATTGAGTCGGCATGGGGCGCCCGGGTGTTCGATCATGTCGGCATGACGGAAATCGGCGCGTGGGGTTTTCAAACGGCGGACTACCGCGACGGTGTGTACGTCATCGAGAGTGAATTCATCGCCGAGGTCATCGATCCGAAAACGCTTGAACCTGTCGATGAAGGTGAGCTTGGCGAGTTGGTGCTGACGAACCTTGGGCGGTTGGGCAGCCCGTTGATACGATACCGCACGGGTGATCTTGTTCGGCTGACCACCGAGCCCGGGCCCGATGGCGTTTGTTTTGCCCGTGTCATCGGAGGTGTGGTGGGCCGATCTGACGACATGTTGGTTGTTCGCGGCAACAATGTTTTTCCGTCGGCGATCGAAGATGTCCTGCGCCGATTCAGAGAGGTCGCCGAGTATCGCATCACCTTGCTGGATGACGGGCCACTCAATGATCTGCTGGTCGAAATTGAAATCGCGGAAGGCGAAAATTCGCCGAACGGTTTGTGTGAGCGCGTGTCTGATGCGCTGCGCCTTCGCCTGAACTTCGCACCAAAGGTCGCAACCGTGGCGGCCAACAGCTTGCCGCGCAGCGAAATGAAATCCCGTCGCGTTGCCCGTCCGTGATGTCGGGACGCTTATGTAACAGAATTGTCATGCGGGCGGCCGTGTTCGCCTGGTTCGATTATTTGTTAGAATGCTGTCCCGCATTTTGCCCGTATGTCACATTTACACGTATGTCACATTTGCACGTATGGATTCGACTGTCCGCCAAGTGAAGGAAACCAACACGTGAAACGTTCATTTATTTCTACAGCCACACTGAGTCTACTGCTTTGTGCATTACCGTCGCAGGCCAACGATTGGCCATATTGGCGAGGGCCTGAGCAGAACGGATTTTCTCGCGAGAAAGCGCCGTTGACTTCCTGGTCGATTGACGGGGAGAACATGGCCTGGAAATCCGACGTTGGCGGTCGTTCGACGCCGGTCATCATGAATGGGCGATTGTATGAAATCGCTCCCGTCGGTGAAGGCGAGTCGAGGCAGGAGCGAGTGGTCTGCCTCGACGCCAACACCGGCAAGACGATTTGGGAACATCGCTTCAACGTGTTCCACACCGATATCGTCGAGAACCGCGTCGGTTGGACGGCGCTGGTCGGCGATCCGGAAACGGGCAACGTCTATGCCCACGGTACCGGTGGCGAGATGTTTTGTTTTTCAAAGGATGGCGAGATTCTTTGGAAGCGTTCGATGACCGAAGAGTTTGGCCGGATCAGCGGATATGGTGGCCGGTTGCACACACCGATCATCGACGAAGATCGCGTGATCGTCAGCTTCCTCAATTCGAGTTGGGGACCGATGGCCAAGCCGACCCACCGCTGGTTGGCGCTGGATAAGAAAACCGGCGATGTGATCTGGTGGTCGGCTCCTGGTGAGGCGCCGCTGGATACGACCTACGCGGTGCCGGCTGTCGCGGTGATTGGCGGCAAGCGGATGTTGATCGCAGCCGCTGCTGACGGCTGGGTCTATGGCATGCTTGCCCGCACGGGCGAAAAGGTGTGGTCATACAAATTGAGCAAGCGCGGTTTGAACACATCGATCGTGGTCGAAGGGAACTATGCGTATGTGTCGCACAGTGAAGAAAACTACACGACCACGCAGATGGGGGCAGTGCTTTGCATTGATGCGAGCAAGACGGGCGACATCACGGAAGACGGAGCCGTCTGGCGTCACGATGGTTTGACGGTTGGATACGCTTCGCCGGCACTGGCCAACGGACGTCTGTACGTGGTCAACAATGCGGCGACGATGATTTGTTTTGACGCCAAGACGGGTAAGAAGTTCTGGGAATACGACATGGGTCGCGTCGGCAAGAGCTCGCCGACGGTGACGGCTGACGGTGTGATCTATTACGGCGAACAGACCGGTATGTTCCATATTCTCAAGGACGAAGGTGACAAATGCGTGTCGCTGGATATGGACACGTTTGAGCGCGACGACAACCTCGTGGACGAGATATACGGTTCGCCCGCGATCGCCAATGGCCGCGTGTATTTCATGACGCGCTACAACACGTATTGTCTTGGTGCGGGAAGTGGCGAAACCAAGGTGGCGATCCCCGACATGCCGGCTGAAACGGTTGAGGCCAATGAATATGACGGATTTCGCCTGGTGCCGGCTGAATTGACGATCGCTCCGGGTGAGTCGGTCAAGCTGGAGATTCGCCGCGAAACGGCTTCGGGACCGAAGGTGTTCACGCCGGATTCGATCGGCGGAAAGGTCGAGTGGGCGGTGAAGGGCGGTCATGGAAAAGTGTCAGATGATGGCACTTTTTCGGCAAAGGCCAGTGGGTTTGGAGCCAGCATTGTTGAAGCGAATATCAAGGTCGGCGACAAGCAGTACGCCATCACGCCAGCCCGCATTCGCGTTTCACCGAAGGTGCCGTACGCGGTTGACTTTGAAGACATGCCGGTTGGTTCGGTGCCGCCGGGTTGGATTGGCGTCTCGAAGAAGACCGACATTGTCGAGATGGATGGCGGGCGGGTGCTGCGGAAGATCGCGGACATGAAATTCCCGTCGCCGCCGTTTATGCGACTTCGTTCGTACGTGGGCCCGTCGATCGAGGGTGGGTACACCGTGCAGTGCGATGTCATGGGGCAGGCGAAAAAGAAGCGATTCAAACCCGACATGGGCGTGATCAACTCGCGCTATCGCATGATCGCGATGGGCATGGGCAACGTTCTGCGGATTGAGTCGTGGTCACCGCTGCCGCGCGTTCGCCACGATGCGGATTTCAAATATGAACCCGACAAGTGGTACACGATGAAGTTTGAGGTGAAGCTCGACGGCGACAAAGCCCATTTGCGCGGCAAGATGTGGCCGCGTGATGAAACCGAACCGGCAGAGTGGCTGATCGATGTGGTGGATTCGTGTCCGAACACCGAAGGCAGCCCGGGTATCTATGCGTACTCAACGAACACGACCTCCAAGAGCGACGGTCCGGAAAACTACTACGACAATTTCAAGGTGACCAACAATGAATAATCGAATGGCGCATTCGTATCGCGCGATAGCGGCAGCCGCTTTGTTTGGATGTGTGGCGACGACAGTGAACGCAGAACCGCTGGCCAAAGCCAAGAAGGGCGACTGGCGCATGTGGGGTGGATCGGCTGACCGCAACATGGTTTCAGGCGAGACGGGCATCGCGGCAGAGTGGGATCTCAAAGCCAAGAAGAACATCAAGTGGTCGGTCGAACTGGGATCGCAGACGTATGGCAACCCGGTGGTGATCAACGGCAAGGTGCTTGCGGGCACGAACAACAACGGTCATCTGCGCCCGGGCATCGAAGGCGACAAGGGCGTGATCGTTTGCGTTGATGAAAAGACTGGCAAATTCCTCTGGCAGATGACGCACGACAAGTTGCCGACGGGGCGTGTGAACGATTGGCCCGAACAGGGTATTTGTTCGACGCCGTACGCCGAGGGCGATCGTATCTGGTACGTCAGCAACCGCTGCGAACTGGTGTGTGCCGACCTTGAAGGTTTTCTTGATGGTGAAAACGATGGGCCCTTCAAGGATGAGAAGTATCACGACGAGCACGACGGCGACATCGTCTGGAAGTACGACATGATCGAAGAGCTGGGTGTGTTTCCGCACAACCTCGCGACGTCGTCGCCGGTTGGGTATGGCGATTTGATCTTCATCAATACGTCGAACGGTGTGGACGAAGGACACCTGGATATGCCGGTGGCGAGTGCGCCGGCATTTATTGCGGTGAACAAGAAGACGGGTGAACTGGTCTGGGAAAACAACCAACCCGGCGACAAGGTGCTGCATGGCAGTTGGTCGTCGCCGGCAGTCGGGATGGTCGCAGGCAAGCCGCAAGTGGTTTTTGCGGGCGGTGACGGTTACGCGTATTCGTTCGAGCCGGAATCCGGAAAGTTGATCTGGAAGTTCAACCTCAACCCGAAGGATTCGAAGTGGGAGTTGGGCGGTCGCGGTACGAAGAACAACATCATCGCCACGCCGGTGATTCATGAGGATCGGGTGTACCTTTGCGTCGGGCAGGATCCGGAGCACGGTGAAGGGCCGGGTCATCTCTATTCGATCGACGCGACGAAGACGGGCGACATCACCGAGAGCGGACTCGTTTGGCACGTGGGCGGTGATCGGTTCAATCGTTCGATGTCGACGGTCGCGATTGCGGATGGCTTGCTTTACATCTCCGACCTCAGCGGGTTCTTGTATTGCCTCGATCTTAAGACTGGTAAGGAGCATTGGAAGTACGACACCTATGCAGCGATTTGGGGTTCGCCGTATGTCGTTGATGGCAAGGTGTATCTTGGTGATGAAGACGGCGAAGTGGTTGTGCTCAAGCATGGCCCGAAGCTGGAAGAGATCGCCACGAACGACATGTTGAACTCGGTGTACACGTCGCCGGTGGCGGCCAACGGTACGCTGTTCGTGACGAATCGCCGGATGATGGTGGCGATTGAGTTGCCGAAAGACGGCGAAAAGAAGCCAGCCGCTGACGCAGAAAGCAAACCAAAGACCGAAGGGTAGGTCCGTTGTAGGGTGGGCCGTGCCCACCACGGTTTGATGTCGATGAATTGGTGGGCACGGCCCACCCTACGGGTAGAAGTTCATGAATAGTGCAGCAGGTACATCGGCGGGGGCATCGATTGACGAACGGGCGACGGCAGCGAAAGCCGCGCTCGACAAGCACACGTGCGAGATTGTTGCGTGGCATTTTGATCCGGCGACGGGTACGCCGTTTTGGCTCGACTATGCGTCGAAGCTCGACTGGGACCCGCGCAAGGAAATCAAATGCTACAACGATCTCGACAAGTTTGATTTCTTCGAAGACGAGTGGCTGCGCCAGGGCAAGGTTCGCAGTTGGGTGCCCAAAGCCTACGCCAACGATCCGATCTATACGTTCGAGACTGGTGGCAGCACCGGTGTGCCCAAGTCGCGCATCAACATCAAAGACTTTCGCATCGATTACGAACAGTTCAGCGACACGCTGAGCGATGAGATGTTCCCACGCGGGGGTGATTGGTTGATGCTGGGCCCGTCAGGTCCGCGCCGGTTGCGGTTGGCGGTCGAGCATCTTTGCCAGCATCGCGGTGGGATTTGCTTCTGTGTGGACATGGACCCGCGTTGGGTGGTGAAGCTCATCAAATCGTCGCGCCTGCGGGAAATGCACGAATACAAGGACCATGTGGTTAACCAGGGGCTGACGCTTCTACGGGCGCACAAGAACATTCAGTGTTTGTTCACGACGCCGAAGTTGCTCGAAGCGTTGTGTGAACGGGTGTCGCTGGTTGATTACGGGATTAAGGGCGTGTTCTGCGGCGGGACGCAGTTGACCGCGCAGTTTCATCGGTTCGCCCGCGAGGAATTGCTCGAAGGCAAGATCGATTTTGTGCCGACCTATGGCAACACGCTGATGGGTTTGGCGTGTCACAAGCCATTCGACCCAGCCGACAATTACAGCGTGATCTATCACCCGCCTTCACCGCGGGCGATGATTGAGGTCGTCGATCCGGAGAGCCCGCGCAAAGTCGTCGGGTACGGTGAACTGGGTCGGGCCCGCTTGACGACGTTGACCAAAGAATTTTTCATGCCGCGCTTCCTCGAACGCGACGAAGGCATCCGCACGAAACCGTGCGATGCGTATCCGTGGGATGGCATCGCTGATGTTCGGCCTTTCAGCGGTTTCGCCACACCGATCGTCGAGGGGGTTTATTGATGATCGAGATACCCATCCTTCGCTTCGGCAAGGTTTACGAAAGCATCGAAACGGTGACGCTCGTGCATCACGCCACGGGTGAGCCCTTCGCCCGCGTGCATCAAGCCAACAGCGGTATGGTGCGGCGCGACATGGTGCGGATGGCCGACGATGCGCTGGAGAAGTTTTCGACGGCTGACCTGATCGCGATGGCCAGAAAAGCCGGCGAATTGTTCATGACGGCTCCGCTCCCTTTGGGAAAGTCGCAGCAATCGTTTGAGGATTACATCGCGCAGTTGTCGTGCACGACGGGCATGCCGATCACGTATTGTCGCGACAATGCCGGCAAGATCGCGAGCGTGTTGGAGAAAATGGATCAAGTGCTGGCCGGTTTGACGCGCGGGCTTGATCTGAAAGTGCTCGACGACGGTTACAGCGATGCGTCGGGGCACATGCTGAGTTTCTATCGCGCGGGGCGCGTCTTTGGGGCGGTGCTTCCGAGCAATTCGCCCGGTGTGCATTCGCTTTGGGCGCCGGCAATGGTGCTTAAGGCGCCGATCGTATTGAAGCCGGGGCGCGAGGAACCATGGACGCCGTATCGCATGATCGAAGCGTTTGCCGCCGCTGGCTTTCCGCGCGAGGCGATGGGTTTCTATCCGACCGATCACGGTGGGGCGGGTGAACTTCTGCGGACGGCTGACCGGGCGATGCTGTTTGGCGGCGGGGCGACGGTGCGCCCGTATGAAAATGATCCGCGCATCGAACTGCACGGTCCCGGGTATTCAAAGGTGATTCTCGGTGACGATGTTGCGGACGACTGGGCGAAGTATGTTGAGGTGATGGCCACCTCGATCGATCGCAACGGCGGACGCTCCTGTATCAATGCATCGGCGATCTGGACGCCCAGGCATGGACGGGCGATCGCGGATGCGGTGGGCAAGGAGCTTGCGAAGCACAAGGCGCTGCCGGCAGATGATCCGAACGCGACGTTGGCAGCCTTCGCGAACCCAGCCGTCGCCGATCAGATCAACAACGTGATCGAGCACGCGCTGACGGAAGATGGCGCGGAAGATGTTTGCGCGGCGCATCGTGGTACGCCGCGATTGGCGCACATCGGACGCTGTGCATACCTTCAGCCGTCAGTGGTCTGGTGCGAATCGCGCGAGCACTCGTTGGCCAACCGCGAGTTCTTATTCCCGTATGCGTCGGTTGTCGAATGTCCAGCCGCTGAGATCGCGGATGCGATTGGCCCGACGTTGGTGGCGACGGTGATCACGCGCGACGAATCATTTGTTCATTCCCTGATGAATCATCCCAATGTCGATCGGTTGAATGTGGGGGCGATCCCGACGTGGCGGATCAGTTGGGATCAGCCGCACGAGGGTAATCTGTTTGAATTGCTCTATCGTCAGCGGTCGTTTCAGTTCGAGCCAGCCGCTTAATCGGCACGCTTTTTCCGGGTCGCAATCATGACCGAGTCGCAGATCAATGGGGCGCCGTTGCCGAATGCGGAATTGCTGGCGCAGTCGCCCGTGCGCGTGGTGGCTGGCGCGGGTGCGCTGTCGCAGTTGGGCGCGTTGGCGCACGAACTCGGCGCTTCGCGTGTGCTGCTGGTGACCGACCCGGGAATTGAGAAAGCGGGACACGCCATACGCGCGGCTGAGAGTCTCAAGAGTCGCGGCATCGAGATCGTTTTGTTCGACGGTGTGCATGAGAATCCGACGACGGAGCATGTTGCGGCTGGTCTGAAGTTGGCGAACGGTCAGTCGATCGATGTGATCATCGGCGTGGGTGGCGGCAGTACGATGGACTGCGCGAAAGGAATTAACCTACTTTTAACAAATGGTGGAGAAATCCACGATTATCACGGTGAAGGCAAAGCCAACAAGCCAATGCTTCCCATGGTTGTCGCACCGACGACGGCTGGTACTGGTAGCGAGGCGCAGTCGTTCGCGTTGATCAGCGACCCGGTGACGCACGTGAAGATGGCTTGCGGTGATCGGCGCGTTCCGCGCGAGGGTGGTTTGCGGCCCCACGTGGCGATTCTGGATCATGAGCTGACGCGAAGTCAGCCGTCGAGCGTGGCGGCTGCTTCTGCGATCGATGCGATTTCGCACGCGGTGGAGACGGCTGCGACGAATGCGAGGACGAAACTGTCGCAGCAGTTTTCATGCGAGGCGTGGCGGCTTTTGGATCGCTCGATTGAAGCGGCGCTGTCCAACCCGCAAGACGACGATATGCGTCGTGATATGCTGTGGGGAGCGCATTTTGCAGGGGCTGCGATTGAGCAATCGATGCTGGGCGCCGCCCATGCGTGCGCGAATCCGCTGACGGCGAAGTATGGCATCGTTCACGGGATGGCCGTCGGGATCATGCTGCCCCATGTAGTGCGTTTCAATTCGCAGGCGCAAGCGGATGTGTATGGTTCGCTCGGATTGGACGCGGACTCACTCGCAAATCGAATTACCCATTTCCTCAACGTCGCGCACATGCCGGACGGGTTAGCCGCTCTTGGTGTGGAGCGGAGTGATCTTGAAGCGCTGGCGGAGTTGGCTGCAACGCAGTGGACGGCGAAATTCAATCCGGTTCCGGTCGGAGTCGAGGAATTCAAACACATCTATCAATCGGCGCTGAATTCCGCGCACTGATTCTTGCGGGATATGACCTGCAAATTCAATTCAAACAGGCGTTCAAATCGCCTTCGGTGAGTTGACACTTCATCCGGCGTTGGGCGACAATAGCCCGAAGGTGTCATGCGGTTGGGGCGGTGTCGTGCGGTTGGGGCGACAACACCGATCGACTTCCGCAGGGTCTTGGGAAATTCAGCGCAGGTTCGTGGTGTGACGTGATCTGCGCGGCAACTCTTATCGATATGGGCAAAATCATGCACAAATTCGCGGCTGACATTGGGATCGTGCGCAGTTTTCTCGTGATGGCGATCGGTCTTGCGACGTTTGCGGGTTGCGAGCCGGCTGACGAATCAACGGGAGTCGGTGCTACGCCGAAAATTCCGTTGAAGCTGACGATCATCTCGCCGCACAGTGAGCGAATTCGAAATACGTTCGCGGATGCGTTTTCAAAATGGTACGACCAGAACTACCAGAAGAGCGTTTCGATCGAATGGATTGTGCGGGGTACGCCTCAATGCGTGAAGTATATCGACAATCTTTTTGAAGGACATGATGCGCAAGGGGCGATGGCCGCTCCCGATTTGATGTTTGGCGGCGGCTTGGAGGATCATCGGGGGTTGGCTGCCCGCGATCGTTGCTTTGAGCTTGATCTTGGCGACTCGTTGGATGGCGTGCCGGCAGACATCCATGGCCTGCCTGTGCGCGACGAAAAGAATCGCTGGGTTGCGACGGGGTTGTCGACCTTTGGCATTCTGTACAACGAAGCCGATTGCAAGGCCCGCGGGATCGAACCTCCGACAACCTGGACCGACCTTGCCGATCCGAGATTTGATGGATGGTTGGCGATCGCGAATCCGGCGCAGAGCGGAAGCAATCGTCAATGCATGATGTTGATCCTTCAGCAGCAGGGTTGGGAGGAAGGATGGAAGACGTTGGTGAAAATACTCGCCAACGCGCGGGTCTTGGAATCGAGCAGTACCCGCGTGCAGGATCAAGTTGCGTCGGGTGTGATGCTGGCGTGTTTCGCCGTGAATTTCGACGGGTTGCGGCGGGTCCAGGAGAATCCCGATTCGCTGCAATACATCAATCCACCGGGCGCGACCGCAGCGACGCCAGATATCACCTCGGTTCTGAAGACAGCGGCTGACTCGCGTTTGGCGCAGCAGTTCGTGAAATTCTGCCTGTCAGACGAAGGGCAGGCGATCTGGAGCATGAAAGCCAAGGGCGGTGATGGGGCGGCCCGCACGCTTTATCATTATCCGATCAAGCCCGGGTTGTATGAATCGCACAAGGATCAGCTGGCCGTCGCGGACAATCCGTTCGTGAACGACTTCGGTGTGCGGATCGATCAGGATGCGGCGGTGAAGCAGTCGACCGCGATCATTCCCATGACCGGTGCCATCTGCGGGGAAAACCACATTCGGCTTCAGCAGACGTGGGAGGCGATTCAGGACGAAGGCATGAATGATGTGGCGCTGACGAAGCTGTGCGAACCGCTGATCGGTGAGCAGGAAGCCTACGAAGCGCTGAGCAAGGTGCAAGGGGTGGGCGACGATGAAGCGCTGGCGATTCATCAGAAATGGTCGGACGCATTCCGCGCGAAAATCGAAGAGGCTGTTCAGATCGCCAAGGGCGGCGAGTAGTTCACGTGCTTGAGCCGGTTGTGCAATTGCTCGCGGGCAATCGCGGCGCGCGATGTTGTTGCGCTCAGTGTTGTTGCATTGCTGCGTCTGAACGTTGGACGTTTTAGTCTGGAATCTGCAACACTTCTGAGGTGGGCAGTCGATCGCGTGAGGCGCGGGGCAGGCTGAAGTGCTTTTCCCACCAGATCGAATACGCCTGCATGCGGGCATTGAGTTCCTGGGTTTGTTCGACTGAGCTGTTGTACAGTTCGATGGGCCTTGCACCCAGAACCAGCGTGAGCTCCTTGCTGGTGAGGGTGTGATCAAATGGGTCTCGGCGAATGATCGTCAGTGCAAGTTTCCCACCCACACCCTTTTTCTTGATGTATTCTGCAAAGTCTTCGATCTCGCCAATCGGGTGTTGATCGATCGATGCAATCACGTCGCCCTGGCGGAGCCCCGCTTTCTGCGCCGCGTGACCGGCCTCAACGCTGCCGATGAGAATGACAGGTTGGTTCGGGTCGAATGGGGTTCCGGTGTGCGGAGAGTATTGAACGCCCATGAAGCCGTTGTGCTTTAAGAGCGTATGCCAGAGGTATTGATTCTTGACGATTTGCTCAATCCGGAGGCGGACTTCGAAATCGCGATTGCTGTAGTAATGGCGGGAGAGCGCGGCGAAGGCGGCAGGTCCGATGTCTTCGAGCTGCTTGGAGGCGGCTTCTCTGGTTTCAAAGTCCGGTGAACCCAATTGTTCGATGAGCGGTTCAACCTGGTCATCGGGTGCATTGTCGAACCCGAGATTCAACTGATCGTATTGCTTTGGATCGGGGGCTGATCGCGCGGGTGCAGACTGGCCTTTCGACGTGACGGCTGGCATAAGCAGCAGCGCCGCGATCACGACCATTCGCGCGAGCGGCGCTCGTTGCGCCGCCCGAATCTGGATGGTTTGCGACCTTATTCGTCCCATGCGATGGCCTTGTAGGCATCGTACAATTCGCTGTTTTCGTCAAACTCTTCGGTCTGCTCAAACAGATGTCCGGAAGCATCGACGTAGACAAGCGCCGTGGTTTTGATGGTCTGTCGGCGTCGCCCTTTCTTCCAGTATTGCTTGTCAAAAACAATATCGACCACGGTCGCGCCCGTGCTGAAGTCGACCTGGTCGTCCGGTCCGCGATGGGTCTTGATTCGTGTCACGATGTCGCCGATCGGTTCGCCAACGGTCAGCGTGAACTGCTTGGCGATCCACTGGCCAGCCACCCACTTGTACAGGTCAACCTTACACTCTTTCTTCTTCTCGTTGCCGGAGCGGACAAAGAAGATGGTGTCGCGATCGATGGTGATCGGTTCCGAGGGTTCGGACCAGTCGCCGACCAATTCAACTTTTGCGGCATCCTGGGGATTGTTGAGCAGTGGTGGCGTTCCGCAGTACTGGTTGTAGATTCGCGGGCGAACCCGGTATTGATAAGTGCGGCCACTTTCGACGCTGCCTGGTGCGGCATCGTGAATCCAAAGGACCTGCTTTCCGATTGGAATGGCTGAGGTCTGTGCGGCTTGCAGCGCGATCTCCAGTTGCTTTTTGAACTTTTCGATTTTGCGTTGGTCGCGGGTGTCGGCTTTTTCTTCCGCTTTTTCGAGAAGTTTCTGGGCGCGGGCGAGATTGCCCTTGTCGAGTTGGGTTTCGAGTTCTTTGAGCAGATCCTTGATGTCCATGTCCTTGTCGACTTCGCCGGCTTTACATTCGGGATAGCGGCAAGTCGAATCATCGGAAAGATACTCGGCATCCATCTCGGTGACGTCGTATTCAAATTGGCCACGCGGGTAGCGCCACTCGTCGCCGTATTCGGTTTCGGGGAAGAGCGGCCGCATGATCGCAAGCTGGTTTTGCGGTACTGCAATCAGATCCTTGAAATGATTGATTCGATCGCGATCTTCCGGTGAGACGTTGAACCCTTTGCCATCTTCGACTTTGTAGACCTCGGGTTCAGGAAGCGGCGGCAGTTCCTGATTGATGACCGGTTTGATTGGTTCCCATTCTGAATAGGAACCGTCGGCTTTGACGGTGCGGCGCTCGACGTCGGCTCCGGTGAACAGGGTCTTCACCCGGTCGGGGTTGTATCCGGCATCGACGGCGAGGGCTTGCTGTTTGTGGCGATCAAAGACGGCTGACACGGTCACCCAGTTCACGTCCTGCAAGGATTCGGCGTTGCGCGCCCGGGTGTTGGCGTCACCGAGTTTACCGGGCGGGTTGACATAAGTGCCGCTTCGTCCGGTCTGGGTGACGGGGCGGTCGAGCGTGACGACCTGGACGAGGTCGTGTCCTTCTGTCCTCGCAAGCACGCCGGGAATCTCGGGGACCACCGGGGGGAATTCGGCGATGCGCGGAATTTCTGCGTTCACGCCAGCCGCTGCCAATGGCTCCACCAGTTCATTGACCTTGTTCATTGGATCTTCGAAGGGCTCGGGTTCGACGTCGGCGCTCTTGAGGCGTTCGCGCAGGGAGTCGGCCATCTCGCGCGTGGCGTTGTCCACCTGGGCGGGGCCGAGCCATTCGCCATCCGACTCAACCTTGTTGGGAGAGACGACGCCGTATTGCGCAATCGCCAGCAACAGGACTGCGCCGGTGATACCGAGTATTGCTTTGTCAATGTGCCGGACGATGGGCCCGACGGATTGTTTGGCCATTTTCTACATGCTCCGGGTTGCTTGATGCGATGCGTCAGGCGCCTTCGGTTTTGGGTTCTTCGGGGCGTTTCTTTTTCAGTAATTCCAGCGTTTCGTTGGGCATGATCGGCAGATAGAACTCGGAGAAGAACTCCGTTTCCATGTCCAGCGTGAGTTTCACCACCGGCTGATCTCCGTAAATCTTGCCCTGCATGGATGAATTCGGTTCAACGGATTCGTATTCGACATTGAGGATCGTCAGGAAGCGGTCGCGGGAGAGCTCTGACATGATTTTCGGCATTTTTGCCGCATCGACGATGAGTACCGTCGTCAATTGCATGACTTCGTAGAGCTCGTTCGACTTGTTTCCGGTAAAGACGGCGTCCGCGCTGCCCGGGGGCATGGCGCGATCTTTGCTTTGCACGACCGTGTTCTTGCTTGTCGCGTCGGTCACGTAATATTGCGTGGTCTGGATTGAAACGAGTTCCTTGATCGGGAGATTGCCAACCCAGGCGCGAGAGCCTTCCTGTTCCAATTCGGCGGCTGCCGCGTTGTTGATCTCAGCCACCTTGTCGATGATCAGGCGTTGCGTCCAGACTTCCAGTTGGGCGTGCCACATTTGTTCGGCTGACGGCGGTTTGCCGACATACATCGGGGCCATCGGATTTCGTTCGGAGACATCGCTTTCCTGGAACGAGTTCTCCGTCGCGTAGCAGTAGATCGATTGTGCCTTGGTGATTGCGGCGCGGACTTCCGGGCGATTGATCATCGCGTTTTCGTCGGTCTTGACTTCGAGACCCAGTTCCTTCCGTTGGCTTTTGTCTTCATCAATGCGGTCGCGGGTCTGGGCGATGTCGTCCGCCGTCGGGATGTCGCCCGCTTTCATTTTGTCGAGCCAACTGTTGACCTCTTTTTGATATTCGAGCTTGAAGTCGCTTCGCTGAGCCGGCGTGGCGAGATGAAACGGAACATCGATCAGCGGTTTGTAGTAGTTGATGTCGCGAATCTTGCTCCGCAGATTCTTGTCGGCGGCCATGATCTTATCGACCCGGCTCTTGGCCTTTTCGACGGCATCCTTGTTGATGAGCTTACCGGCATTGGCCGCCGATTTGAGCTCCTGTCGTACGCTGAGTGCGGCTTGCATGTTCTCTTTGATGCTGGACATGTTGCTGGCGCCCAGATAGATCAGGACGATCCCGGCGATGGCCGCGACGCCACAGATAATCTCAAACAGAAAGCGTTTGATAATCTCAATGACAGCTTTCACTTGGTTTCTCCAATGCCGGCTTCAGTTCCGTATGGTCTTGCAGCCAACTTCATCGGGCGATGTCGCCGCGCCCAATCGGCGAGGCGCGTTATTCGTTACTGGTTCTCTTTTTCTTCGGGCAGATCGGTCAACACGACTTCGATCACGATCTGAAAGTGATAGTCGTCGTCGGCAAGCTCGCCCGTGATTGGGTCCGTTGGCTTGGGGCCGCCCTGCGCTGGGGGTGGCGTGCCGCCTCCGCGTCCTCCTCTGCCTTCACGTCCTCGACCAGTGCTGCTGGCTTTTTCCTGCGCGACCGTCAGTCCGATGCGATTGATAAAAAATCCCTGTCCCGGCACGCGGCCTGTCTTGCGCAGCGTTCGGACGAACGAGTTGTTGACGAAAAGGCCTTTCTCCTGGGCATCGGGGCCGCTGCCCTTTTTGTGTGGGGCATACCCTTGCAGCGTGATGATGAATCCGGGGCGATTCTCGCCGCCCTTCTTCTCGTAAGTCTTGGTGGACTCTTCCGAGTAGTCGCCCTTGATGACGTCGACCGCATCCACATCTGCCGCGAATTTGGATTCAAATGATTCGATAAAGATTTCGTTGCGCTTGTCGCGACTCAAGCCGGCTGACTTGATCGCGTCGACGTACTCTTCGGCGTTGGTGGCCGATTTGAGTTCGTCCGCGGGGTCAGGCAGCGCCGCATGAATCGCCGACAGGATCTTGATCCAGACGGTCCGGTTGGCCAACAGCTTCTCAATGTTCTCGGCTTTCTTGATCTCATTCGAGCCTTGCGAAGTGAGGCTGTTGTATTGCTGGTTGAGCGACTTAGACGCGGCCGAGATCAGCTTGCCGTATGGGCGCGGCGGCAAGTCGGACGGCGGGTTCAGAATCGTGCTCCACGCGCTGTCGTCCGAGACGGGCGGCGGTGCACTCGAATTGGCTTCGAGCGTGTTGCGGTCAGCCATCCCGCGGAACCACACGACGCCTGCGGTCAGGAGCAAGCAAGCGGCAGCCGCTGCGAGGAACGGGCGTTTCTTTTTCCATGCCGACGCCATGGCGATTTCGGGCGGAAGCAGGTTGCTGGTGACTTTGCCCAGGTCGAGACCTTGCAGTGCGAGTCCATACGCGACGCTGTAGTTTGACGCATCACCGGCGCTGCCTTCGGCGCTGGGAATACGAATCTTGCTGAAGTTGTCGATCTTGATCAGATCGAGCTGCAGGTTCTGCTTGATGTACTTTTGCAAGCCGGGCAGTTTGAACGCGTTGCCCATGCCGTAGACCTTGCCGATGTCGACGTCGCGGTGGGTGGCGGTGTAGTAACCGACCGAACGCTGAAGTTCCTGCACGAGGTCGGCGAACACCGGACGCATCGCCTGGAAAATCTGGCGGGCGTACTTGCTCGTTGCAGCCGTCCGCTTGAGCGTTTCCGCTTTGGAGAACGACAGCTTGAACGCTTTGACCAGTGCCTCGGTGAAGTTGTTGCCGCCGAGTTGGATCGAGCGGGTCCACAGCGATGATTCCGTTCCGATGATCAGGTCGGTGCTTTCGGTGCCGATGTCGATGATGATCGTGGCGCTCTCACCGACGAGCCCGTCAAAGTGCATGGCGTTGAACGATGCCAATGGTGCGGCTTGGACGGCGTTGGCTTCGATGCCCTGCGAGTCGAAGTGGACGAGATGGTCGCGGATGAGTTCGCGCTTGATCGCGAAGATGCCGACTTCGACATCGGGATTGCCTTCAGCTTCAAAGACCTGGTAGTCCCAGACAACTTCATCCATATCGAAGGGGATCTGCTGATCGGCTTCGTAGCGGACGATGTCGGGGATTTTCTTTTTGTTTTCGACGGGCGGGAGTTTGCTGAAGCGCGCGAGGGTTTGCGCTCCGGGCACGCCGATGACGATCCGGTCGTTGGTGATGTCGTTCTTCGCGAGGAATTTTTCCAGCGCAGACGACCACAGGGCGTCGGGATCGGCGTCTTGCTGCGACATGATCTTGGAATGTTCGATGTAGTCGGTGCTGACGACTTCCACGCCGTCACCCGCCGCCCGGAGGCGAACGGCTTTGAATGCTGATTTACCGACGTCGATTCCCCAAACCGTCTGCGGGCCTGCCATCGTTGCGACTCCTGTCGTCCGTCGTGATGTGTGCGGTTGAAGTGTGACTCAAGCCACCCGTGGTGCGCACCAGATCACGTTGCGGTTGCCAATCTTGCGGCGGTTCTGCTACATTTTCTCTGCAATGGGAGCTAAGTATCGGTTAACCACGCTGGGCTGTAAAGTCAATCAATACGAGACGGAGCAAGTGCGCGAACTGCTCGAGTCGTTTGGCATGACGCAAGCCGCCAAGGGTGAAGATGCCGATCTTGCCATCGTCAACACATGTGCGGTGACATGCAGCGCGACTGCAAGAAGTCGGCAGGCACTTCGTCGATCGTCCAAAAAGGGCGCGACACCCACCATCGCCATCGGCTGCTATGCGTCTGCCGAGCCCGATGCCATCCGAAAAATCGATGGCGTGACCCACGTCCTGGGGCACGAAACAGAAACTCTCAGTGCAATCCGTCAAGCCGTGGTTGATCGATTCGGTGAACCCGAGCCCGTTTCGATCGAACGGGGGCGGGTCAGTCAGCCGCCAGAGGTTGATGACGATTTCGAGCCGTTCGCGGAACCGCTTGTACCGGTGGGGCTTCGCCTCAAATCCCGAATCGAGCAGGCTCCCCCCGGATCGACCGAAACGAGGCGAACCCAACCGGAAACACAGTCCCAAGCGGAAACACAGTGTCCTACTAACAACTATAGTATTGTTCGCGCGTTGCCCATAGTCAATTCAGAAGCCGATTTTTCCGGGCCAATTTCAGGGTTGCCTATGGCAG
>DDIR01000093.1:36064-45752 GCA_002338715.1 Phycisphaerales bacterium UBA1845
GGTGGCAGCCGCCTCTGAACCGATGCCCGATTTTCTGCCGGTTCGCGAGTTTTCGACCCGGACGCGGGCGTTCTTGAAGATTCAGGACGGGTGCGACGCTTCGTGTACCTATTGCATCATCCCCAAGTTGCGGTCGCGTTTGAATTGGAAGCCGATCGACGTTGCGGTGCGGGAGGCTGAGGGGTTGGTGGCCGCCGGTCATCGCGAGATTGTCTTGACGGGGATCTTCCTGGGGGCGTACGGGCGCGAGACGGCGATCCGCAAGCGCTTTGTGCCCGGTCCGTCACCGTTGGCTGGCCTTGTTGATGCGCTGGCGAAGGTGGATGGGTTGACGCGGTTGCGCCTGTCGAGCCTTGAGCCGGGCGATCTGGATGATGAGCTGTTGGGTGTCATTGCGCGACACTCCAATTGCGTGCCGCACTTTCACCTGCCGCTTCAGCATGCGAGCGATGCGATCCTGCGGCGCATGAATCGTCAGTATACGTCCGATGCGTTTGTGGACATGATCGATCGGGTCAACAAGGCGCTGGATAGGCCGGCGATCTCGACGGATATCATCGTTGGTTTTCCGGGCGAGACCGACGCGATGTTTGAAGAAACGATGGCGATGGCCCGCTACGCGAAGTTCTGCAAGATTCACGCCTTCCCCTTCAGCCCCAGACCCGGGACAGCCGCTGCCCGTTGGCCCAAAGACTTTGTGCATCAAGGCACGGTCAAAGAACGGATGAACGCGTTGGGTGAACTGGAACAGCAGTTGGCCCACGACTACACGCGCCAGTTCGAAGGCGAAACGCTCCGCGTCATCGTGGAAAACGCCAAGAGCCCGGAAGGCAAAAGCAATTCAAAAGAAACCCAAGTCGCAACTGGCCGCTGCGATCGATATTTCGAAGTGCACTTTGAAGCTAAAAAAAGCAAACCCGGCGACGTCGTGCAAGTAAGAATCGACCGAGTATCAGAACGCCGAGTCCACGGTTCGATAGTGTAGGGTCCGCTGTGCGGACCGATTTGTAATCGCAGGCATCTTCAAGATCGGTTCGTGCAGCGGATCCTGTACAATGACATTTCGAGCCAAACGTCATGAGTAGGCGCAGTCAGATATTAACTTGCATTTGCCTAGTGGTGGCCATTGGTTGTTGCTTCCTGTGGGCCGTCTCAATGATCATTCCGCCCAAAACTCTCTACGTCAGTTCTGGTCTGCATCAATTCTTGAGTGCAGTTGGCCAGCCAAAGAGAGTGCAGGATTTTGTCGGCCGTAAGGCGACACGGAAAATTCCGAGTGTCGAGTGGAAAATAACGTTCTTGCTTGCTGATGGCGAGATCCATAGAACCGGATATGCCAATGAGTCAAAAAAGTATTACACCGCCGAGTTGTATCGAGGTTCATTTGTCATAAACATCGTGGAATGGAGCCAAGCCGATCTTGTTGGTTATTCGAGTGAAGTCTCTATTGCGGTAACCAACAGTTTTGTAATTCCGCTGTGGTCAATCGCCATGATTGCCTTAGCGTTTCCCGTTTACCAGTTTCTTCCAACGACAAGGCGCAAACGCAGACGAGAGGCCGGGCTGTGTGAAAACTGCGGGTACGATTTGCGCGGCTCGGTGAGCGGAACGTGTTCGGAATGCGGCGTGGGTATTTCAGTGCACGTGAAATGAATCGGTCCGCACAGCGGACCCTACGGGCGCGATTGCTGGTTAGTTCTTCTCATCTTGGCCGGCTTCTATGATTCTTTCTATTTCTTCTGCGGTCATGCCTCGCTCTACCATGGAGCGTTTCAGTTCGTTTTTGGATTTGGCTCTTTCGACTTGGGACCAGATGACGCCAATGATGACCGTCATGCCCGTGAGGCAACCCATGACGATGGCGATCTGCGGAAACTGAAACAGCGACGACCAGAACGAATCAGCCAGCATTTAGAACCCTCCAAAAACGTTGGCGACGCGGGGCGGCTGGACAGCCCGACCGCTTTCCGATGACGCTCACCTTTGTATTCGCAGCTTTCGGCAATTTATTTTAACCCGGCGGATTGTGCCACCTTGTGACGGTGCATGCCGATAACCGCTCCCGTTACGGCTGGGTTGGTTGTTGCCGCAGCATTTGCAGGAACGCCGCGGTTTGAGGGTCTTGCGGGTCTAGTCTCTGAGCGATCTCCGCGTGCTTGATGGCGTTGGCTGGGTCGCCCTTCATTAAGTATGCGACGGCAAGGTTGTATTGGGCTTTGGTGAATTCCGGTTCAGTCTTGACGGCGGCTTGCAACTGCACGATGGCCTCGTCGACCAGTTGGGCATTTAGAAGTAGAAGCGCCAACTGCTCGCGGGCGGCTGCGAAGTTTGGGTCTTCTTTGATGGCCTTGCGCAAATGCTCGTCAGCTTCTGCGAAGCGTTGAAGTTCGAGGGCGATGGCGCCGGCATAGTAGTGCACCTGTGCGTCATCGGGCGCGTGTTCGAGGACGTGCGTGTATTGTTCGTAGGCTTCTTTCTTGCGCCCGGCTTCGCTTAGGAACTGTCCGATTTCGCGCTCGGCGTTGTGCAGCGAATGGTCGAGTTCGAGCGCGTGGCGCAGGTTGGCGATGGCGTCGTCGTATTGGCCGCGTTTGCGCAGGACCTGTCCGAGTTGCACGTGGTTCGGGGCGAATGTCGGGTTGGCTTCGACGGCGCTGCGGGCGCTTTGTTCAGCCGCTGCGAGGTCGCCATTGAGCATGTGCAGCCAGGCCAGTTTGTAGTCATTGTTGGGAAATTCGAAGAGGCCCCAGCGTTTGAGTTTATCGAAATGCTTCAGCGCTTTGTCTCGATGCTCGACGGCTGACGCGGGCAGATTGGTTTTTGGATCAAACTGCGGCGACCATGCCGCATCGCCAACAACCCCGGTTCGATCGTAGTGCCACGTCGCAGCGTAGTTTTGATATTGGACGGCTGCATTGTGCAGGGTGGCGATGGTGAGCAATCCGGCGAATGCGAGAAAGCCATTGCCCGCAAGCGTGGATTGGCCGGCGCGTTTCAGCGTGAGGTTTTGAAACGCAACGTCGGAATTGCGAAACATGCGCACGAATTGCAGCAGCACGAACGCGAACATGCTCGAGATGCCCGCAGACATCAGGAACGGGAAGCGGCCATAGACGCCCCACCACGCAAAGAGAAACAAACCAAACCCGCCGACCAAAACGAACTCTTCAATCCACGGCAGCATGGGCGGTTTGTCTGTGTCGTTATCGGGTTTTCGCGGAGTCGCGCCGACGGCGATCGGTCCGAATCCGAAACTCAGTGCGGATGTTGGGCACGATGAAATGCAGTCCGCGCACTTCATGCACCCGGGGTCGACGACCATCCCGTATTTGAAGACTTCTTCCGCGACGCGCACGTTTGACCCGCATGCTTTCGTGCATTCGCCTGATTGGACGCAGGAGTCGCTGACGCGGACGCGGAGTGGCGAGGCTTTCTCGACGACGGCAAACACGCCGCCATACGGGCAGGCATAAGTGCAAAAGCCTTTGTTGCCGAGGAAGTAAACCACGCTGAAGCCGGCGAAGGTGAGCGTGAGGATCGCGAACACCCAGCCGGGGAACGTTTCCCAGAAGTGTTCGGTCGTGAACGCTCCGGATAGTTCTGGCATGAAATCGATGCGCCCGGGATCGGTGATGGCCTTGAACCAGCGATATAGCACCGGGAGCGCGAACATGTAGAGGGCCATCCCGAGCGGGACGAGCATCAGCAGGCGCGAGCGCAGCGGTTTCGGTTGGATGCCGATGCGCTTAAGGAGCCAGCCGCAGAGGTCCTGATAGGCGACGAAATGGCACGCCCAACCGCAGACGAAGCGGCCAAAGATGAGCGTGAGCAGGATGGAGATCGAAAAGAAGATAAACCCCGCATTGATCGCGCCGGTCCTGAGTGTCTGCATCGATTCCGACGGTTCGACGGGGGTGATGGTGCGCCCGTACTTGAGCCAGTAGGCGATGTGCAAAAGCATGAGCACGTGAACGGTGATGAGCGACGTCATGCGCCACTTGCCCGCGCGGGTGACGGGTCGGCGCGGTGGTTGGGTGACGGTTAGCGGGATGTTGGTGCGTTTGCTCATTGCCTGAATCAGTATATCGCCAGAAAAAAAACGAGCCGCCACATTTCTGTGACGGCCCGCGGTTGGATAAATATTTTTGTTCGTCTGTTTATAAGGCAGACGACACGTTACGGGGCGACCGTGCAACCGGCGGCAGTCGAATCCGGACCGGTCATGGCCGTCAATGCGGCATAGTCGGTGGTGTCGACATCGCCATCGCCATCGGTATCGAAGCAGGCGCATCCCGAGGGGAAGACCTGCGGTCCGCTGCCGATGTTGCCGGTGAAACACTGCTGCATCTTCATGTAGTCGGCAAGGTCGACATCGCCGTCGGCATCGAGGTCAGCCGTTCCGCAGCCATGCGATAGCGAATTCACCGGTCCCAGCATGCAGTTGGCCATGATGGCGTAGTCGATGTCGTCGCTGCTGCCGTCGCGATTGAGGTCGGATTCGCAAACGGTTTCACATTCGTTGGTTGCATCGAAGATTTGCAATCCATCGAATTCGTTGGCGACGTACACGGTCGTGCCCAGGACGGCGATGTCCTGTACGTCCTCAACCAATTTATGGGTGGCGAGGGCGTACGGCGCCGTCGGGTCGCTCGCATCGATCATGTATAGACGCGACAGCGTGTCACTGACGTACACGGTGGTGCCGATTGCGTTGACTGCAAGCCCGCGGGTGGGCAAGTCGTATTTGCCGAGCATGGTTGGATTCACGGTATCGCTGACGTCGATGATCCAGAGCGCGTCGCCATCTAGGTCGGTGACGTAGGCGACGTTTCCGACGACTGCGACATCAAACGCATCGACGATCGCATCGAATGAACCGACCAGCGTCGGGTTGGCGAGGTCGCTGACGTCGAAGATCATCAAGCCAGCAGCTCGGGCGGCAAGATACACCGTTGAGCCGCTAAGTGCTCCGCCACGGGCGCTGGCGTCCGGACCACCGAAGAAGAGTGAGCCGATCAGCGTCGGGTTTGCAGGATCGCTGACATCCAGTGTTCTGAGGCGCGCCGATTCAATCAGGTAAACGGTTGGTCCGGCGACGAGCACGTCTTCAATATCAAAACCGGCAGGGAAGTTTGCGAGCACTTGCGGCGTCAGCGGGTCGGACACATCGACAATGTACAGTCCCTCATCTTCATCACCGACGTATGCGATGTCCCCAGAGACAGCCAGCCCCGTTCCCTGGGTCGGCAGTGCGAATGAACTGATCGAAGCCGGCGCGGTCGGGTCAGTGACATCGACAAAATGCAATTCGGATTCAAAACCGACGATGTAGGCCGTTGTCCCCTGCACTGCGATCTGTTGTGCCGGGTCCATCGTGTCATACGAACCCGCGAGTTCGAAAGGCTGGTGCGGAAGTTCAACAATCGCCAGCCCAGATTCGTAATTTGCGGTGTACACAGTGCTGCCGACGACGTCGACGCCCGTGGCGATGCCCGGTGCGTGGTATGAATTGATGAGCGTGGGGTTGGCTGGGTCGCTGATGTCGATGACTTGCAATCCGTCTTCACCGTTGGGGACATACCCAATGTCACCTTCGATTATGACGTCAACCGCTGCGCTTGTCGTTGCGTATGTGCTGAGGAGGGTGGGGTTGGCTGGGTTGCTCACGTCGATGATCTGCAATCCGGACTTGCCGTCGGCAACGAATGCGATGTTGCTCTTCAGCGCGATGCCAGCCGCTTGTCCCGGCGTATCCAGAGCGCCGAGTACCGCAATGTTCTGCGGGTCGGTGACGTCCAGGATTTGCAGGCCATCGGTGAGTGTGGCCATGTAAGCGACGTTGCCTTCGACGGCGACATCGACGGAGTAACCATTGGCATCGTAGGTACCGAGAAGCGTCGGGTTGGCTGGGTCACTGACGTCGGCGATATGCAAGCCGTGATGGAATGCCGCAACGTAGGCTTTTGAATCCTTCACTGTGACGCCATATGCCTTACCCTGCGTATCCAGGAACCCAACCAGTGACGGGGACGGCGCGGAATTCACATTCAAAATAACCAGTCCGGCGTCTTCATCGGTCACGTAAGCAATGTCACCTTCGACGAACACATCGAACGCATTGTCCAAATTTTCAAACGTGCCGAGTACGGCTGGCGTTGTTGGATCGATGGCGTTGACGATCGCCAAGCCGGCTGACCCGTTGGCGATGTATGCTCTGCCATTTGCGGCGGCTACCTTGTTGGCTTCACCGGCAGTGATCAGGGTTCCCAAGTGCTCCGGCTCGCCAGCACATGGTGAGAGATCGTTGCGAAGCCGTGCGACGCGCAGGCCGAACACGTCCCATTCGGTCGTTGCGGTGAAGGCGTTGCGGTTGGTCGAGCGGGCGTCGTTGGAAGGGTTACTGAAGGCGCCGCCACGAGAGACACGATACTGGCCAAACATGTTGGTCACGATTCCTTCAGTCCATTCGGAGACATTCCCGCCCTGGTCGTAGGTGAAGTACGGGCTGGCTGACGGCTTGCTGTAATATGCGCCGATTTCGGTGCGATAATACGGTGCGCCGACTTCCATTACTCCCCCGATGTTCAACGAGCCGTTGACCAGGTCCGTTCCCGGAGGGGCTTCGAGCGTGGGCAGGGTGTTCGTTTGGGTCGGGAAGATCCAATAGTTGCCCGACGCGCCGTCGTTGTGGTTATAGGCGGCTTTGTACCATTCGTCTTCGGAGGGAAGCACCCAAGTGGCGTTGGCTTTGCGGGTGATGGCGATCAGATCCTCATCGATGATGGCGCCGTCGAGTTCGTATGAGCCGTCTTCGGTGGTGAGTGCGTCCTGCGGGCCGCTGGGTTGGTTGTTGTGGAGCCAGTTGCAGAAGCGGGCGGCATCGCCCCATGAGACGAAGTTCACCGGACGGTCGGCGTAATCCGAAGCGACGTCGTAAGTGTAGTGGCCGACCGACCCGAAGCGCTGAATCTTGCAGCCGCGCTCTTCGTTCCACATGTCGGGATTGTAGAGACCGTAGGTGTCGTCGGTGGCGACGGCGTTGAGGAAGGTCGTGTATTGGGCGGCGGTGATTTCAAATTGACCGATGTCGTAGACGTGATCGACGCTTCCGAAACCAACATTCCCAGCGTCGCCGGGATTGCCGGGATGGGTGACGGTTACCATCCTGATGAGTTCGGCTGGCTGGTTTGCGACGGGTGTGAATGTGACCCAGGTGTAGTTCGGCGCTCCCAACTCAGGAAAACTTTGATTTCGTGGCAACACAGGGGAGTCGTAGAATTGCCTGAGTCTCCAGTCATACGGCGCTTTACCGAGTTCGTAGAATCTCGTTACGTCGGTTGCGTCATAGGTACTCGGATAGCGCAATCTATAGTTGCGTACACCGTCAAATGTTGGCGCGGATTCAACACCGGAGTATTCCGTGGCTACCGTGTTCAACAAGTCGGCGACTGCATCGAACGCGACGGCGATGTCGGCTTCTGAGGTGAACGGCAATCCGGACGATCCGGTATCGTAGACGTCGTCGAAGGATCGTTCGTCAAAGCGTACGTCAAAAAGTGCCGTGCCGCCGGAGTAAGTGATGGAGAGTTGTTGAATTCCGATCGGGGCTTCGGTTGGCCCGACGAATTCTGCTGCTCCCGCTATCGACGTTAAGAGCAAGGAAAAAACTGTCGCAAACGCGACGCCCAGTGACCAACATGTTCGTTGTGTGTTGAATATCATTTCTTCTCCTTCTTGGTTTCCTTTATTGCACTGTTGTGATCGCCCGGTGCCATGTGTTCGTTGGGTGATCGTTTTTTGGGCTGCGACGCGGCTTCGAAAACGCCCGTCAGAATCAACGCGTAAAGGCCGGGATGGAGGCTCAGCCAAAATCAGAACGAATTGATTCCGGTCCATTGCAAGGTCAGACGAAGATGGCGCACAGGAACGCCCCGTGACTCTCAATTCCACGGGGCGTCCACTGCGGATGATTATGAACAGGGTGATTGAGCCTACATCGGGCCCGTGAAGTTTTGAGCGAACAGTGCATAGTCGGCAAGGTCGACGTCGCCATCGCAGTCGAGGTCGCCAGCCGGTCCGCAGGTGTCGATTTCAATCCGGTAGATCGCCTCCGTTCCATTGGTAAATCCAATGTTGGCTGCGAGGTAGTTCCCGGTGAATCCGCGCACGTGAATGTATGTGATGTACCAAACGACTTGCCCGTCAATCAGATCGCCTGACTTCACGACCGAATGCAACGCGCCGTCGCGCCAGAGCAGCAGTTCGCTCGTCGTGTTTGAATAGGCTGTAAACGCGATCATTCCATTGTTCAGCGTGTAGAGGCCAATACTTTCGATCGTGTTACCGTTGCTCAATGCCGTAGAGGTGTCCGCGATGGTCTGGATCTGATTGCCATCGTGCAGGTAGAGGCCCAAGCCATTAGACCCCAAGCCCAAAAAGGTCACCCAACCTCCGTCGATCGCGCCGCTGTCATCGACTTCCTCAAAGACATTCGTTGTTCCGGGAATGGTCGTTGTTTGGTCCACGATTTTGGTTAGCGTGCCGTTGTTGCTAACGAAAATGCCGTAGCCGCCGGAAGCAGTCCAGGATGAGAATCCGATGCGGTCACTCTGGCGATCGACGCCGGTCACCGCCATCTGCCTGCCGAAGGGATCTCCATTTGGCGCGAGATCGCCGAACCGCACAACGGGGGATATGACCCCGCCCTCCAAATCAAATATTCCACCTTCAATGTTTTCCGGATCCCCCCAACCCGCGGCAAACGTAAGCGTGTCGCCCTTGATGTCCGTTCGATTGTTAATGTACTCGAATGTTGTGCCGAGCGGTTCACCTGGCACCTGTGTGTTGTTAGTGTCGACGAGCAGGGTCGCATCGGCGCCATCGGATTGCACGAGTACTTCATGCGTTTCAAGCCCAAAGCGTTTGAAACCCTTCCACCAGGTTTTTCCGTTTTGAATCAACGGATGCTGGAACCCGTCGTAATGTTCGGTGGTGCCCGGGATCACGTCCGAATGATCGGCGATCTTCTCAAGCACGCCATCACGAATAGCGTAGACTGAGTAGTCGTTGTTGACGTCGCTGGCCGTGAACGCGATGTCGCCATTCGCGTCGATAGCAGCCAGATTCAGACTCAAGAAAGTCCCGGACCCTTCCGGAATCGGCGTGGTCGAATCCACGAGCTTGGTGAACCGATAGGTGGGCGTACCGGCTTGGGTGGCTGTGACCACCGACAGAATCGCGAGCCCCGCGGACCAAGCACGGATTCTTCCAATCAAACGCGTTGCCATTATGAATCTGCCTTTGAACATCTGATATCTCCTTGTTACCTCAAATCACCGTTCCGACAGCCCGGCACCCGAATTACCCTTCTTAATCAACGCGTAATCGTGTCGCAGAAGGCTCAGCGGGAAATGCGATAGGAGCTCATTTTCTTGCCCGGCACGCGGAAAATCGGTATTCTGGGCCTCCACACGGCGGTTCCTGAGGGACATCGGGCTTCATGACATGGTCGACAGTTCGAATCATCCGACTGAGCTGCTAGTGGAAGTACAAGCTGGTCGTCGCTCGGCGGCAGAGGAATTGGCCTCGCTGGTTTACGACGACATGCGCTCGATCGCGGCTCGGTTCTTTGGCGGCGAGAATCCCAATCACACACTTCAGCCGACCGCACTGGTTCACGAGGCGTATC
>DDIR01000093.1:45838-46162 GCA_002338715.1 Phycisphaerales bacterium UBA1845
CACTGGTTCACGAGGCGTATCTTCATCTCATCGATCAGACCCGTGTGGAGTGGCAGGGGCAGACGCATTTCAAAGCCGTTGGGGCGACGGCGATGCGGCGGTTGCTGATTGATCATGCCCGGGCGCGGCGCGCCCAAAAACGCGGCGGTGAGTTTCAACGGATTACGTTGACGGGGTTGATGACGCCGTCACAGGAAAACACGATCGACCTGCTCGTTCTCGACGAAACGCTCGAGAAACTTTCCAAGCTGGATGAAAGACAATACCGCGTGGTCGAGCTGCGCTTCCTCGGCGGGCTGACGGAGCAGGAAGTGGCTGACGTAC
>DDIR01000096.1 GCA_002338715.1 Phycisphaerales bacterium UBA1845
AATCCGCCTCCGCCGCCACCGCCACCGCCGCCACCTTGGCCACCGCCACCGGTGACGTCAACGCGCGGTCCCTCGAAGTCGGGGACGCTCAGCAGCAGGTCTTCAATGGGGTAGACATCAACGTAGGTGTCTTTGTCGAGCAGGGTCTGGGTCGCGATCTTGATGACGCCGTCGGCCACCACGTATCCCAATTCCACTTCACCGCCGCCAACCTGATCCAGCACTTCCTTGAGTGCCTTCTTGAAGGTGACTTCGGAGGGGAACTGCAACGTGACGGGCAGGTCGCGATCGATGCCAACCGCTTCGAGATCGTTCCAGATAACCGTGATGTTGGTTCCCTGGTTGGTTGCGAATTCATCGATGACTTCTTCAAACGTGGTGTCTTCGATATTGATCGGAATGGATGAATCCAGCTTGGCGTGAAGCTGACGATCCTCTGCCGAAAGGCGTTCACGGCCCGTGGCGACACGCTCTGGTCCTGAGGTGATTTCGATCCAATCGCTTGGGTATTGAATGGTTTGATGCCAGGGGATTTTCGATTCTTCTGTGTCGACCAATAGCGCCTGCGCCTGCTTGTACATCTCCTGACGCGAGTCGTACTGGCGCTTGATTTGGTAGACGTCACTCAGTTCGTCAATCATCCAGCGGGCACGATCGTTGCGCGGGTCGAGGGCGACAACCTGTTCCAGAACGGCGATGGCCTTCTTGAGTTCGCGGTCCTTGCGAAGCTGAAGGGCTTCGTTCATGAGAGCGTCAATCCGGCGGCTACGGCGCTCGGCTGTCTGGCGATTGCGGTCACGCTCGGTGCTCTGGATTTCGTCGCGCTGCTTGCGGGCACGGATTTCGTCATTGCGCTCGTACTCGGCGTCGAGGTTTTTTTCCAACGCCTCGATCTCGCTCATGATGCTTTCATACTTGACGAGCGGGTCGGCGTACTGCTTGGCCCCTTCAACCACCTGGCGGGCGCTAAGCAGCAACTCGCGGGCGAGGTCGAAGTTGCCATCGATGATTGCGGCTTGGATTTCCTTTTCATATCCGCGGAAGGTTTCCTGGGCACGCTGCCATTGAATCTGATTCCGTGAGCGGATGCGGTCGAGGAGCGAGCCGCCCTTTGATTCGACGCGGTTGTGGCTGCTGGCTTGGTCGATGCCGTCCACTGCCTGCGGATATCCCGGAACCTTCTGAAGGGCCTGGTTGAAGAGGCGAATGGCCTCATCGTTGTTACCGGCTTGCAGGGCTTCGTACCCGGGGCGCGTCAACTCGCGAGCCTGTTCGTTGTTGGTACCGGATGACGGGCCGTTGGCTGCGTACTGCGAAAGGCCCTGCGATCGGTTCACCGGCGTCGTTCCACCCGAACGGGTCGAACGGGTGTTTTCGATTTCGCGCTTGTGGCGCATCGCGGTGGAGCGTTGCATCGGCGTGGCGTACTCGTTGGCGACAACCGCGTTGAAGAGCGTCTCGGCATCGCCCAGGCGTGACTGCTTGTGAGCCTGCACGCCGTCGTCGAGATCGGTTTGCGCCTGATCAACCATGCGAAGCGCGACCCGCGAGCGATTCACGTAGTCCTTCCGCTGCGCCTGCATCGCGGGATCAAGATCGTCGCGATCGATGGCGAGAAGCGCCGCCTGGGCTTCGCTGTAATTGCCCTGATCAAACAGAGCAATCGCAGCGCTAAGCGCGTCGTCCGCATCGCCGGCATGGACGAACGCGGGCATCGCAAAAGACAGCGCGAATGCAAGGATGGAAGTGGTTGAAGAGATACGCTTTGCCAAGAGCCTAGATGGATGCACAGGTGCTCTCCTTAGCTGGATTTCAGGTGACGTTTGCAGGAATGAACGCGGGCCCTGCCAACGCACGGAAGGTTTCGATGACGATGACGTTCCAACCGCCCAACATTCGAGCCGCCAAAGAATGACGAGAATGGCGCGCCGACGGGTGGACCCTCGCCCTTAAAGTGATGGCACATTACCGGCTAAGACTATGGGCTGCAAGCACATAAGTCGCGATCCGCCCTGTCAAATCAGCGGGCGGGACCTGTGGCTGTCGGTGGGATGGAATTCTTAAAGCAAGCGTTGCAGCGAGGCGGTCACCCGATCGATGTCATCCGACGTCAGTTCGGCGTGGAAGGGCAGTGCAATGGTTCGCTCTGAAAGGGCCTCGCAAACCGGAAAGTCGCCCGGTTTGAACCCAAAGGATTCGCGGTAAAACGGTTGCAAGTGAAGCGGGGCGAAATAGTTGCTGCACGCGATGCCCTCTTCGCGGAGCGCGTCGAGCATCTTATCACGGGCTTCGGGGGCGTATCCGTCGCGAAGCCGGACAACATAAACGAACCAGCTTTTGTGGCATCCGGGCGTGATTGCCTGGGTTGTGATGCGGTCTTCGCTGGCGAGGCGCTCGTCGTACATCTTGGCCACCTTGGCCCGCTTGGTCAGGATTTCATCGAGCCGGTCGAGTTGGACGCTTCCGATGGCGCAGTTGATGTCGCTCAACCGGAAGTTGTACCCGAGGCGCTCGTGGGCGAGCCAACTTGCGCCGCTGCCACGACCCTGGTTGCGAACGGACTGGGCGATCTCCGCAATCTGATCGTCATCGGTCACGACCATGCCGCCTTCGCCGGTGGTGATCTGCTTGTTTGGATAGAACCCGAAGACACCCGCATCACCCAACGAGCCAGCCGGCTTACCGTTGAGCGTCGCGCCGAGCGCTTCGCACGAGTCTTCGATCACGCGAACGTTGCGCGACTTGGCGAGTTTCATGAATGCGTCCATGTCGGGCGTGATGCCGAAGACATCGACGGGAATCAATCCCTTGGTCTTCGCGTTGATCGCCGCGTCGGTCTTGTTGGGATCGAGGCACCATGTGTCGGGGTCGATGTCGGCGAACTTTGGGGTCGCGCCGACAAACATGATGCAGTTGGATGACGCGATGAATGAAAAAGGGGTGGTGATGACTTCGTCACCCGGTCCGATGCCCATGCCCAACAGCGTCAGGTGCAGGGCGCTCGTGCCACTGTTGCATGCGACGGCGTATTTCGTCTTGCACTGTGCCGCAAACTTCTCCTCAAACTCGATAACCTTGGGACCCAGCGAAAGGTTTGGCGTCTTGAGCACCTCAACAACGGCGTCGATTTCCTTCTGCGAGATATCGGGCCTTGCGAGACCGATGGGCGTGTTTGATGCGTTCATCTGGTTGGGGTGCTCCAGTTAAAAAATGGTCCCTGGCAATACTGGTCTGGCACTATTGGTCCGTGGGCTGACGTCAATACGATCCGATACGCCCCAGGTTCACAGTCGGTTCGACTGATTTGTCGACCGGACCGCGAATTCACTGCCGAAGCTATTCGATCGGCAGATCAAGGGGCAAAGCTGACATTTGACCGGTATTGGCGGCGGCTATTGCCTGCCGCAATTCTTGCCGATCTTAAAGCCATCGGCGGGTTTGGATGATAGCAGACCCGGGGACTGCCTCGCAATGCGTCCGCTTGCAGGAATACAGTCGGAATCTATGATGACCGCTCGTTATTCAGCCTGAATGCGTGCTGCATGCATATGCGCCAACTCGATTGGCCAACTCTATTGGAGACTTGATCCGTGCCTCACACTGACTTGATACGTCGCATCAATGATCGCAAAGCCGTCGTCGGCATCGTGGGTATGGGCTATGTCGGATTGCCCTTGTCGCGTTCTTTTTATGAAGCTGGTTTCAAGGTGGTCGGTTTCGATGTGGACCCCCGCAAAGTCACGCAATTGAATGCGGGCAAGAGCTACATCAAACACATTCCGTCAGACTTCATCAAAGAAGCGATCAAGAAGAAGATGTTCTCGGCGACAGATAAGTTCGCGAGCATCTCCAAAGTTGACGCGATCATCATCTGCGTACCGACGCCGCTGACCAAGATGCGCGAGCCCGACATGTCGTACGTGTCGAGCACATGCGAGATGGTGTCGAAGTACCTTCGCAAAGGTCAGTTCGTCTGTCTCGAAAGCACCACGTATCCCGGCACCACCCGCGAGTTGATGCAGCCGATCCTCGAAAAGAGCGGTGTCAAAGCCGAGAAGGATTTCTTCCTCGCCTATTCGCCCGAACGCGAAGATCCGGGTCGCAAGTCGCACAACACCACGACGATCCCCAAGCTCGTCGGCGGGTTGGGGCCCAAGAGTCTCGCTGTCGCCAAAGCCCTTTATGGTGCCGCCCTCGAAACAATCGTGCCGGTGTCCAGTTGCGAAGTCGCAGAAGCCGCGAAGATTCTTGAAAACGTCTATCGCTCGGTGAACATCGCGCTGATCAACGAGATGAAGGTTCTGCTCGACCGCATGGGGATCAACGTGTGGGAAGTGGTTGATGCTGCGGCCACCAAACCGTTCGGATACCAGGCGTTCTATCCGGGACCAGGCCTGGGCGGTCATTGTATTCCGATCGACCCGTTCTATCTGACGTGGAAGGCCCGCGAATACGGCATGTCCACGCAGTTCATCGAGTTGGCTGGTGAGATCAACACCAACATGCCGCACTACGTCATCAGCCGCGTCGCCCTTGCGCTGAACAAATTCAAGAAATCGATCAACGGCTCGAAGGTCCTGGTTTTGGGATTGGCGTACAAGAAAGACGTGGACGACATTCGCGAATCGCCGTCGATTGAGCTGATCGAACTCTTGAAGGAACAGGGGGCCAGCGTCGATTACAACGATCCATACGTGGCCCAAACCCACCAGCAGCGTGAACACGACCTGAAAATGAAGAGCAAACCGCTGTCAGAGGCGATGTTGAAGTCATACGACTTGGTATTGGTTGCAACCGATCACAGCGACTACGATTATCAATGGATAGTCAACAATGCGAATTTGATAGTCGATACGCGAAACGCAACTGCCTCATGCAAATCGGGACGCAAGAAAATCGTTCGGGCCTAGCCCAAGCCATGGCGGGTCGCCCGTTGGCTTCTCGCCACTGGATGGCGGTGGCTGTCGGGTTGTGCGTGATCGTTCAACCGCTGCGAACGTGTGCCCAATTGGCTTCGGACCCTGCAAGCGAAGAAACCAAACTAGCCCACGACAACGCGCTTCTTGAAGCGTGGGACAAAATCGGCGTGCGCATCAAGGATGGCGAGTCGTGGGATGTCCTCGGCGCCGACCTCCGCGCCGCCATCGAACAGAACCACCTTTCAGAGCACGTGGGACGTTGTCAGCAGTTGCTCGCCAGCATCGACGCAGTCATCAAGTCTCCACCACCTGACCATGGCGTCACCGAGCAATACGAAGTCGCCGAATTGATTCAGGCCCTGCCCAGAACGACGATACTCCACCGTCTCGCGATCGTTCCCAACTTCTATTACGAATCCGTTGATCAGTTCGTCTGGGATTATTATTCGAGACGCAGGGTGACGTTTGATCCTGATCCGGCGATGGTGTTGTATGCACGCGGTCCGATGGTGATCGACCCATTGATCGAAAGCCTCAACGACCTGCGTGCGACCCGCAGCGTGGGAACATCAGAGGAAGGGTATCGCACGCCCGTGGTGGTTCGCGTTTGCGACGTGGCGCTCGCCCTGATCGAAAGCCTGAGCGGGTGCACGTTCAGAGAAACGAGCCATGCCAAGCCATTGACATCGGAATGGTCTGCCGACGAACGAAACGCACTGGAGCAATCCATTCGAAAATGGCGGCGCGAAACCAAATCCCTGCCCCTTCCGGAAGCGATCGTCTGGCAGATAGAACACGGTCCCGAAAAACTTCGGATTCAGATGATCGACACGTTGATCGCGCGAAAGCAGCACGACGTGGCATTGTCCTATTTACAGAAAGTCTACGAGCAAGGGGCTGGAAGTGATCTTCCACAGATCGCCAACAGGCTGGTGCAAGCCGGTTCACGCGAACCACTCGATCACATCCATCGACTCGTCGCCGAGGGAAAGGGAATTCAGCGCGACATGGTCCTGCTCATTGCACACTATGGCGAACCGCGCGATTTTCAATTGCTCGTGCGGCTCGTCGAATCCTCCGAACCCAACACCAGTCGCGGCTCGGCGAATTTGGTTCAGATGATTGTCGAGTCGCTGCGGGCGGCGAAAGACAGTCAGGCGATGTTGGCCGTCCCGGTTCATGTCGCCGTCATTCGCGAGATGCAGGACGACTGGTCGGTGTTACTGGAGTCATCATCACCGCGACACGCATTCCCGCCGATCCTGGACATGTCGATCTACGCCATCCAGCGCGCAACCGGATTGGGATTTGGCGTCAATGACGAATCCGAAACGTTCGATCGCGCCCGGGGCGCCAAGGCAATTCTCACATGGTGGGAAGGCGAAGGCGAAGGGGCGTATGGGCTTGAGCAAAACAAACCGCACGCGCCGGTGGGTATTCGCTGACATATCCGCTACACTCCGACATCGAAGTGGGTGGGGGCGCAAACTCCCGCACGCAACGACTCGTTACTTGGGGCCAATCACCGCGATTCTGCAAACTGTGAGGAGCTTTCTATTATGACCGCGCTTGTCAGCATCATCATGGGTTCAAAATCAGACTGGGAAACAATGTCCAAGGCGGCTGACACCCTGACCCAACTGGGCGTACCGCACGATGTCCGCGTGCTCTCCGCCCATCGAACGCCCGACGAACTCATTGCCTATCTGGAAGCAGCCGAGAAAGAAGGCGTCGAAGTGTTCATCGCAGCGGCTGGTGGAGCTGCCCACCTTGCGGGCGTGGTTGCCAGTCGGACGGTGCGTCCGGTGCTGGGGGTTCCGATGCAATCACCGGCGCTTCAAGGCCTGGACTCGTTGCTTTCGACAGTTCAGATGCCGTCAGGAATTCCAGTTGCCACGTTTGCGATCGGGGCAGCCGGCGCGGTCAATGCGGCGCTTTTCGCCACATCGATTCTGGGCAACGCGATGCCGGAATATTCGAAAAAGGTCAAAGCCCATCGAGACGCCAAGCGCAAGGCGATTTTGGCCAACCCCGACCCCCGCAAGTAGCGCGAGCAGTGCCGATCCAACTCCGATCCGTTCAATCGGACCAAACAGAATAACCATTACCAGCCCGCTCAGCCCCGATGGCTCGTGCCGGGCTGTTTTCTTGAACCCCCGTTTTCGGTGAATTGTATCATTGCATAGAGAGAGGCGATTCGGGAAGGATCAGCCGTTTGGAGTCGGGGGACACACAATGAATCTGTTTCAATGGACTGGAATGGCGATGTTATTCTTGTCGGTGATGGTCTGCGTGCTTGATTTCGCGGGTCTGCAACTGCGGCGCGATGTCTGATTTGATGACATTCGCCTGCCGGGAACGCTGATTTATTCACGACCCTTTCACATAAAGATCGTTGCAATCGGTGTTATCAATCGAATACAAGAGAATTGATTGATCGCGATCCGTTTGGACGCATGTTTGGAACCATGCTCATGACCATGATGATGACCCGGAATCGAAATACGTCAGCCGCCCGTGTGGGCTGCGACCATCTCAGCATCATCATTATTTGCCGCCCGCTCGGGCGGCGATGAGGTTTTCGTGCAATTTGTGTTTGCCCAAGACCGTCATCCGCCCTTGCGTATGACGGTTTTTTTGAATCGTTTTGCAGGAAGCACTCTTGGCTGATGGATTAGCCGTCGATGGAAGTTGTTAAGTGAATCACCGGATGGCGACCGCAAGGATGGTCCGGATAACCGGCTGATTCGACTGACAACGTGAGTCAGGAGTTAGAAGGTCATGCGTCACAAACAAAAGCACACCGCCAAGTATTCAGATCGTGACACCCACGATCGCAAGCATTCCACACCGGCGACAGAATGGCGTCCGTCCACGCGGGCCCGGTTCGCGCCGTCCGACTCGTCGGAGAATTGGGTTTCGTCGCGCGGATTGATTTTCGCCCGACCGTTCTCTGAAGTTTAACGTTCGCTTCAAACGCATTCGCCCGGATTGACGGACAAGGTGCCGACTCGCCCGGGCGCTTCCGAGCGGACCAGCCGTGTCAGACGTCTCGCCACAACGGGCTATTGCATATTGTGACGATATGCAGGCGGTTTGGACCGCGGTAGGGCGTTGACGTTATGCCCGATGTTCTGTTTGACGCTCGGAAGGTCTCCACCTAGAATCACCCTCGATTATGGCAATTGGAACAGACCATCTCGCAGCCACACCGCTTACCAGTGACTTGGTGCATGTGGGCGAGGTTTGCTGTCTTTGTTGTTGCGGGTCAGTATGCGGCTGCATGATGATGATTATGCATAGCGGATCGCCTTGATTGCCAACAAAAGTTATTGTTTGGTGTTCGAGGCCCGCGGTTGAAAGCTGCGGGCTTTTTTTGTGATTGTTGCCCATTGGCAAGTTGGTCAAACGGCAGATGTGGAAGTCGTTGGAGTCGAAACACGATGGAATTGAAGGTTGTATCAACCGCAGCGGGAAAGCGGATTCGCCCCGACAGCCCCACGCCCGACTTGATCGCGTGGACGATGGAGCACTTTGCAAATCAGCGGTTGGTGATGACAACCTCGTTCGGGATGGAAGGGTGCGCCTTGATCGACATGTACGCGTCGTTGGGCAAGCCGCTTACCGTCATCTACCTCGACACCATGTTCTTCTTTCCCGAAACGTACGCCCTCCGCGACGAGATGGTCGAACGCTATCCGCATGTCGATTTCGTCAATCGCGGAACCGACCTGACGCCCGAGCAGCAAGCCGCCCAATACGGCGACGAACTTTGGAAGACCGATCCCGACCAGTGCTGCAAAATCCGCAAAGTCGATCCGATGCACAACGTGCTCGTCGATGTGGATGTGTGGATCACCGCGCTTCGGCGCACCCAATCGATCACGCGGGCGCATTTGCAGGTTGTCGAGTGGGATTGGCAGTATCAATTGCTCAAGGTCAGCCCGCTCGCGGCATGGGAGCGCGAAGACATTTGGAAGTACGTGCAGGAGCGCAACGTTCCCTACAACAAGCTCCACGAGCAGGGCTATCCGACGGTCGGCTGCACCCATTGCACGTCGAAAGTCGAAGGCTCCAAACCGGGCGAATACTCGCGCTCGGGGCGATGGAAAGAATTCAACAAGACCGAGTGCGGACTTCACGGTGAAGGCATCTAGCGAAAGCGGTGGTTGCGGTTTACAAATTACCTGGCGGTTCAACATGAATGCAGGAAGTGAAAATTGATGCGCGATTCGGACAAACCCAAGGAATCCAAAGTTGAAGGATTCAAAAAGCACAGCAATCACCTGCGTGGTACGATCGCCGAATCGCTCGAACTGGACACCACCCATTTCGAGGAAGCCGACGTCCAACTCCTCAAGTTTCACGGGTCGTACCAGCAGGACGACCGCGACTTGCGCCGTGACCTCAAAGCCGAGGGCAAGGAGAAGGCTTATTCGTTCATGATTCGGGCGGCGATCCCGGGCGGTATCCTGACGGCTGACCAATACCTCGCGCTCGACGAACTTGCCGACGACTTTGCAGGGGGAGCGCTGCGCGTCACGACGCGGCAGGGCATTCAGTTTCACGGGATTCTCAAAGGGAATCTCAAGAAGCATATCGCCGCGATGAACAAGCGACTGGTCACGACGCTTTCCGCGTGCGGTGACGTGCAGCGAAATGTGATGGCCTGCCCCGCGCCGCTGAAAGATCCGGCCCATCAAACCATTCGCAAGCTCGCAGTCGACATCGCCAAAGAACTTCAGCCGTCAAGCGGGGCGTATCACGAAATCTGGCTCGACGGTGAACAGCACCTTTCGACGCAGGATGAAGAACCGTTCTACGGCGATCAGTACCTTCCCCGGAAATTCAAAACCGGCATCACCCACGCGGGCGACAACAGCATCGACGTCTATTCGTATGACTGCGGACTCATCGCGATCCTCGATGGCACAAAAATCCTCGGATACAACGTGGTCGTCGGCGGCGGGATGGGCATGACCCACAAGAAAGCCGATACCTTCGCCCGCATCGCATCACCACTCGGATTCATCGAGCCCGATTGCGTTCTGGAAACGGTGCGGACGGTGGCTGCGATCTTCCGCGACCATGGCAACCGCGAGGATCGACGTCACGCACGCCTCAAGTACCTGATCGAGGCGTGGGGGATGGATCGATTCCGCGAGGAATTCAAGTCGCGCGTGGCGTTTGAGCTTTCCGACTGGAAACCCATCGACGTGCCGGCATATCACGACTACATCGGCAAGAACCCGCAGGACGATGGCAAGTTCTTTTATGGCGTGTTCGTCGAGAATGGCCGCATCCGGGATACCGACGATGCGAAACTGAAAACGGCGCTGGCTGAGATCGTTCGCAATCACCATGCGGGCGTTGTATTGACACCCAATCAGAATGCATTGCTTACCGATCTCGACGAATCCGCAATTGGACCCATCGAAGATACGCTTCGCAAACATAACGTTGCGTATACCGACACGCTGTCGAACGCGCGCCGCCTGTCGATGGCGTGTCCGGCGCTTCCGACTTGCGGGTTGGCGATCACCGAAGCCGAGCGGGTCATGCCCAGCTTCATCGACCGTATCGAAACGGAACTCGCCCGGTTGGATTTGCAGGATGAACCGATCACCATTCGCATGACCGGCTGCCCGAATGGTTGCGCACGACCGTACACCGCTGACATCGCCTTCGTCGGACGAGCCGCAGACGCGTATCACGTTTTCGTCGGTGGGGATCGATCGGGGACGCGGTTGGCTGACCTCTATGCCGCCGACGTTTCTGCGGACGATGTCGTCGATGTGCTGCGACCGCTGCTGGCGAGTTGGTCGAAGCATCGAAAGAGCGGTCAGGGGTTGGGCGATTTTTATCAGCAGCAAGCCGGTCGAAAAACCGCGCGGCAAACGGTGACTGGAGCGGAAGAACCGACGAAGGATTTGGTCCAGTTGGAGGTGAGACTCTGATGGATGGACTGTCCTGCATCATCGCCAACAGCGTTGAGGCATGTCGATTGCCTATGGGTAAATCGATGCCGGCAGAGTACGTCGCGCTGAACACCTGCGAACGCAACGAGCTGTACACCTTCGCACGCTCGATCGATGCGCCTGCGATGGAAACCGAAGTGCTGGAATTGAAGGGCAAAACGGCGGCAGTTCATTTGCTTCGGGTGGCGGCTGGTCTCGATTCGCGAATCGTGGGCGAGCCCCATGTCCTCGGTCAGGTGCGGCGGGCGTTTGCCGATGCGGAATCGCAGCGCACGTCGGGCACGATGTTGGCCGCCTTGTTTCGATCGGCGCTGCGGGCGGGGCGACGTGTTCGATCAGAGACGGCGCTGAATGCGGCTTGCGAATCGGTCGTCACATTGGCGACGCAGCGATTGGTCGATGCATTGGATTCGCTGCAAAGTCGGCGCATCGGTATCGTCGGAACGGGCGAGGTCGCAAGTGGATTGGCCAAGGCGCTGATTGCGGCAGGCGTGCGCGAGTTGGTCGTCTTCAGTCGGTCGGAGAATCGCATTCGCGAAGCCAATCGTTGGGAACGGACAACCGCGATGCCAATGTCGTCGCTGGGCGGCGTCATTTCGAAGCTTGATGCGCTGGTCGCGTGCAGTCATGTGACCGAACCCATCCTTGGCGATGCGGATCTTGCCCGTTGCGATGAGCGGTTTGTGGTGCTCGATCTCGGATCACCCGCCAACGTGGGCGAACTTGCGCGGTTGTCGGTGACGCGACTCGATGAATTGAAACGCATCGCGCCGAAGTCGCAGGTTGTCGCCGCTGAGCAGATCGTCGCCGAAGAATTGGACCGCCTCCAGCAGTGGTTCAGCCATCGGAAAATCGCCAAGTCGATCGCCCGCATGGTCCGCGAAGCCAACCTGCCGCCGCAGCGTTCGACGCCAACACTGCACGCCAGAATCATGCGGGCCAAAGCTCAGGTGGCTGCGTGATGTCCGTCTCGCTCGTGTTAGCCGCGCATGGTTCCAACGCCCAGCCGCTGGTTAACGCACGCATTCGCGAACTTGCCGAAACGCTTGAATCCAACGGTCGATTCACGCGGGTGCTTGCCGCATTTCACCAGGGCGATCCACATTTTTCTGAAGTACTCGATCAACTACCGGTTGGGCGAACCGTTGTGGTGCCGCTGATGACCAGCGCGGGGTTTTACTGCGACAAAGTGCTGCCGCGCGAACTTCGCCGCAACGAATCATTCGATGCGGACTTGGTTGAAATCACTGCGCCGGTCGGTGCGCATCCGTTGATGCGCACGATACTGGTCCAACGCATTCGCGCACTTGTACAAGAAAACGAACTCAATCCGGATAACCTTGCGGTATTGCTCGTCGGGCATGGTACGCCGCGTCATGAAGCCAGTCGAACCACTACGATCAAACTCGCCGACGAATTGCAACGCGATTTTGAAACGTCCATGGTGACGCCTGCATTTATCGACGATGAACCGTCGGTCCAGGATGCGTTCGCGTCGAGCGGAACGCGCGACTGTATTGTCTTGCCGTTCTTCATTGGGTCGGGGATGCATGCCGTTGAAGATGTGCCCGCGATGTTTGGAGGGCGCGATGTGCAGCGCCGGCTCGTGATCGATCGCCCGGTGGGGATGGACGATGGCATTCTTGAGATTGTCAGGGACCTGACGCGACCGTCGCCCGAAGCGCCCGCGATTCATGCACAACACGTGCGTACGATTCGCCTTGGCACGCGGTCGAGCAAAATGGCGTTGTGGCAGGCGAACAATGTCGCCGACCTGTTGCGTCCGAGTTGCCGCGTCGAAATTGTGGAGATTTCAACGCTTGGCGATCGCGACCGGACGAGTCCGATCGATGCACTGCCAGCCAACGGACCGTTCACCGATGATCTTGAAACTGCGTTGGTCAAAGGGCGGATTGATGTCGCGGTGCATTCGCTGAAAGATTTGCCGTTGACCGAATCGCCGCAGACGGGGGTGGCTGCATTGCTGCCGCGTGGTGATGCCCGCGAGTGTATCGTGACGCGCGAGCGGGTGAAGTTTTCTGAACTTCCGACGGGTGCAACGGTTGGAACAAGTTGTGCGCGGCGGGCGCTTCAGGTGTTGCGATTGCGCCCGGACTTACGCATCGTGCCGCTTCGCGGGCCGGTCGATGATCGCGTGCGGCAGGTGCGCGACGGGAAAATGGACGCGGCGATTCTGGCGTGGGTCGGTTTGCAGCGATTGGATTTGCTCGATGCGGTCGATGAAGTTTTTGCAATCGATCAATTCCTGCCCGCACCGGGACAAGCTGCGCTGGCGATTCAAATTCGTGCGGATGATCGTGATGTGGCTGCGATGGTTGCACCGCTTGACGATGTTGTCACTCGGGCAGAGACCGCGTTGGAGCTAAGTTTGCAGCGGTCGCTAGAACAGACGGGCAACCTCTCGGTCGCGGCATATGCGAAATGTGTTGGCGCACGGTACGAGCTTCGCGCCCGCATTTTGCAGAAGGATACGGGCCAATCGCTTGATATTGCCGTGTCGGCTGACTTACCCGATGCCGCGCTCGCAAAGGCGCTCGATCAATTGCAGCATTCGCAGCCAAATGTTCAACAGGAAGCGGTGCACTGATGTCGGTTGGCAAGGTCTATCTTGTGGGGGCAGGTCCGGGCGATCCGTCGCTGATCACGCTGCGCGGGCGGCGATTGCTTGCGCGGGCGGATGTGGTCATCTACGATCGACTCACCTCGAACGCGCTTCTCACGTTGTGTCGGACGGACGCCCTCAAAATCGATTTCGGAAAAGCTGCAGATTCCGGCGGACGCGCGCAGCAGGCGATCAACGATCTAATCATCGAGCACGCCAAGCGCGGTTTGAATGTTGTGCGTCTCAAAGGCGGTGATCCGGGGGTGTTTGGCCGCTCGACCGAAGAACAAGCCGCTTGTTTTGAAAACGGCGTGCCGTGCGTCATCGTTCCGGGCGTGTCGAGTTTTCTCGCCGCGCCGGCATCGATCGGGCTCGCCGCGACCCAGCGCGGACGTTCACGATCGTTTACGGTAATCACCGCGCGTGGGTGCGATGGCAGTGGGGCCGAAAGCCTCGACTACGCCAAGCTCGTGCGCGACGAAACGCTGTTCATCATGATGGGGCGGCGCGAACTCGGTGCGATTTGCGCGGGTTTGATTGATGCAGGTGGCGATCCACACTTGCCCGTCGTGTGCATCGAGCGTGCGACCACAAGCCGTCAGCGCGTTTGTCGTGGTACGCTTGCGGATGTCGCGTCGAACGTTGAGCGTGACGGCTTGCAAGCGCCGATGGTGACCATCGTCGGTGAAATCGCTGCGACCGATCGAATCGAATCGTTGGGGTTGTCACCGCTTATCGGCGCGAAGGTGGCGATCACGGGGACGGATGATCTCTGCGCCAAGCTTGCCGAAGAATTGGTGAGTCGCGGCGCCGAACCCATCCACTGCCCGCTAATTCGCATCGCGTTTTCGCCGGTTGACGCGAAACTCGATGTCGCGGTGAACGAGATTGATCAGTTCGATTGGATTGCGTTTTCGTCGGTCAACAGTGTGCGCGGATTCTTCAGGCGGTTGGCGTTGGCGAATCTGGACGCCCGTGCACTGGCCCATTGCCGCATCGCCAGCGTCGGATCAGCCACCTCGCGCGAACTGAAACGACGTGGCATCGTTGCGGACATTCAATCGCCCGTCGAGACCGGCGCCGGGTTGGCAGCCGCCATCATCGCCGTCGCGAAAACGGGGCAACGCGTCTTGCTGCCGCGGTCCGATCGGGCGCTTAGAGCACTACCCACTTGCCTCCAGACCGCTGGCATGCACGTGACGGAAGTCGTCGCCTATCGCACGCTCACCATCGATCCGCCGGCTGACGTGGTGGACCAGATCAACCGGTCAGCCGACGCGATTTTATTTGCAAGCCCGTCGGCGGTAACGTGTGCGGTTGCAGCCAGCGTTCGGACCGAAGACCGCGTGGTCGTCTGCATCGGCCCATCGACAGTGAGCGCCTGCCAGCAAAACGGTATCAAGGTCGACGCGGTCGCCGATCGCGCCAGCGCCGAATCGATGGTCGATGCGCTGCAAACCGTGTCGAATGTGCACCTGGGATTGTCAGGAGTCGGCGGATGAGCAATCGAATCAAGCGACGGATGCGGCGACTTCGCACGAACGAATCGATCCGCAGCCTCGTGCGCGAGACGCGACTTTCAGCCAGCGACTTCATTCAGCCGCTCTTCGTTGTGGAGCGTCCGGAAGATGCCGGTCCGATCGAATCGATGCCCGGTGTTTCGCGGTATACGGTTTCGCAACTGGGTGACATCGTCGGCGGCATCGCCCAATCAAACGTGCCAGCCGTCCTGCTTTTTGGCATTCCGTCCGGCAAAGATGCGTCGGCTAGCACGGCGATCGAACCCGATGGCATCGTTCCCCAGGCGATCCGCGCGTGTCGCGATGTTGCGAAAGACCTCGTCATCATTTCCGACGTGTGCATGTGCAGCTACACCGACCACGGTCATTGCGGCATCATCCGCGAAGACCGCGTGGACAACGATGCGTCGAGTCGGCGACTCGGTGAGATTGCGGTGTGCCATGCCAATGCCGGCGCGGATTGGGTTGCACCGAGCGCGATGATGGATGGCATGGTCGCGGCGATACGGGGGGCGCTGGATGATGCCGGCTACGATTCGACGGGAATCCTTTCGTACGCGGTGAAGTATGCGTCGTCGTTTTACGGTCCGTTTCGAGAAGCCGCGGATTGTGCCCCGCAGTTTTCCGATCGAAAGACGTATCAGATGGACCCCGCCAACGCCGGTGAAGCGCTGGCCGAGGCGAAGATCGATCTCGACGAGGGGGCTGACATGCTGATGGTCAAACCGGCGATGGCGTATCTGGATGTGATCCATCGCGTCAAGTCGGCCCATCCGGATGTCCCGCTTGCGGCGTATCAGGTCAGCGGTGAGTATTCGATGATCCAAGCCGCCGCCCAGCGCGATTGGATCGACGAGAAACGGGTTGTGCTCGAATCGCTGACCGCGATCAAACGGGCCGGCGCGGACATGATTATCACCTATTGGGCCAGCAAAGCCGCACAATGGCTTCGCGATGAATCGTAGGGTGGGCCGTGCCCACCATGTCG
>DDIR01000131.1:0-7118 GCA_002338715.1 Phycisphaerales bacterium UBA1845
GCGCCGCAAGCGCGGGGGCGGCGGCGGTCGCGGCTTCTGCGTCGGTATATCGGGTGTGATGGGCGTCTGTAGTTGCCTCGTGGGCAGCAAGTGAAGGTGCTGCGGCGGCGACGGCTTCGGCATCGGTATAACGCGTGTGATGCGCGGTCGCATCAGCAGCATGGGTGGCGATTGCAGTGTTCACTTGGCCAATGGTCACGCCACCGCCACCGGGCGGACCAGCAGGTCCTTGAGGACCCTCTGGCCCTTCTGGCCCCTCTGGTCCTTCCGGACCTTCTGGACCTTCCGGACCTGTTTGACCATCAGAACCGGGCGGACCTTCAGGACCCTGTGGCCCCGGCAACCCGTTTGTGCCCGCTTCGCCTGGCTCCCCTTTCGGACCGGGAAGCGGAAACACCAGAAAGTAGACGTCGGCGCTGCCGGATTCCAGAATGGTTTGCCGCGTTTTGTCCGTGACGAGGCGCACTTCACCTGAACCATTGTTGTCAATTAGCAGAAGCTGACGCCCGTACCCGACATCAAGTGAGTCGAGTATGCGTTCGTCAAGGCCGAGTGTATCGCCATCCGAAAAGTCGTTGGTGTCAATTGGTTCGTCCTGCGAGTCAACTTCCGGAAGCGACACGCTGTTGGGGACAATGGTCATGCACCCGATCGTCAGCAATGCAACGATCCAAGTTGATTGATGAATCAGCTGTTTGGATTGAGTGACTAATCGCATGGTGCGTGGACTCGGCAAAACAAGAGTGGTGGCCCGATAAGATTTTCGGATAATTGCACGCCTGGGTTGACTTTATGGGGCCCGAATCAATTCAATGAAAACGCATGATCATTCATTGAATCAAACTACAGAATCTACCCACCGCCTTTCTTGGCCAACAGCAAGGATTCCTTTAACTCAGACCGAAGATGGCGTTGCAAACCGATCACTTGAAATGAACGCGCCTGGTCGCGCCGTAACGGTCCTGTTGGAAAAGCATCATGGGACCGCAGGAATCCGATGACTATAAGGGCCCACGCATTGCATGACCGTTTGGATATCGAGAATGAAATGACTGATCGCGATTCAACCAAGAACGCAGAGACCGACGCGCGAGGTGGAGCCAAAAACCCAAACGGCAAAACCGCAAACCCGCTATGTCCGCTGGACCCACGTGCCCAAATCGAGGCGTACATAAACGACGCCCACGACTACGCCCAGATGCTCATCAACGCTTCGCTCGACATGATTATCTCCGTCGACATCACACTGCGAATCGTTGAATTCAATCCGGCGGCCGAGCGAACGTTCGGTTACACGCGCGACGAAGTCATCGGTAAACCGGTCGATCTGTTATACGCCAAGCCTGATGATGCGTGGCCGATTCGCATCGAGACATTTCGCAATGCCACCAACACTGAAGTCTATAACCGCCGCAAGAATGGAGAAGTCTTCATTTCTAGCCTGCGTTCGGTTCGACTCAGCAATCATGAAGGCGAAACAATCGGCGTGATGGGGATATCCCGAGAAATCACCGCCGAAAAGATCATCGAGCAGGAACTGCGCGAAAAATCTCTGGCGTTGGTTCATTTGAACAGTGAACTGGAAGCCGCCAATGAAAGGCTTCACTACCTGGCCACCACGGATGAACTGACCGGCCTGCCGAATCGACGGGCCATGATGGATCATCTGAATCGAAGCTGGGCACAGGCGAATCGCAGCGAATCGCCCGTTACCTGCGCCATCTTTGACGTTGACAAATTCAAGTCAATCAACGACAGCCACGGTCATGACGTGGGCGACGATGTGCTCCGAAAGGTTGCGGCGCGCATGAAGAACGTCACCCGTGCCAATGAGGTGATCGGCCGAATTGGGGGAGAAGAGTTTCTCCTCGTCTTGACAGGCGCAACCCCGAATGAGGCCCGGCAGGCAACTGAGCGAATCCGCACGTCGATTGCGAGCTCGTCCATCTTGTCGCATGACAAGAGTATCGATGTGACCATGTCTGCCGGCCTTGCCATTGTGAACCAAAAAATCGCTTCGATAGACGAAATGATCAAACTTGCAGATACCGCGCTTTACTCTGCGAAGGAAAACGGTCGCAACAGGCTTGAATGCGCGCCCACCGCATGCACACAGCCCTAGTCGCCTATAGGGCTAGATACTTGGCTGGGTCTTTTCGGCGCTGTTCTCGTCGACGGTCGATTCCGGCTGCGATTGCGGTTTGGAATCACCCTCGGGGTCCTCGACCAGAGCGACAATTGTCTCGCCCGCCTCCGCCGCCACGGATCGGTCAGTAGTAAACAGCCGAATGCGTTTCGACTCGGTGATCGCAAACAGCGGCACGAGCGACCCTCCATACCGTTGCAGGAATTCAGCAACGCCGAACTCCTCCGTCAACGGCGTGGCTTTGATCGTGAATCCGCGCTGAATACAGTCATTTAAGTGATCAAAGTCAGCCGACTCGTTAAAGAGCAGTCGGCCATGATGCCGCTTGTCGAATGAATGCGCTTTGGCATAGGCCTTTCGCGGTGCGAATTGATAGCTGTTCGCCTTGCCAAACACCTCGGCGTAGTGCTGCACGACGAGCAGGTTGATCGAATCGTTGGGCGTCAGCGCGAGCAGCTTTCCAAGTCCGCCAAGATCGAGTTCATCTTCGGCGCGTTCGGCCAGCGCGCTTCCATGAAAGGTTTGCAGACCAGCCATCCGCGCCGCGGAGATATTCTCGTGGTTGCTGTCGACCAACTGCACGCGGAAGGATCGATCGGAAAGCAGCTTGGCCAACTGGCGGGCGAAGGGGTGGGCGCCGATGATCAAAAGCCCCTGCGGATCGGCATCGGCCACTCCAAGCCGCCTTGCAATATACGGGGCTGTCAAACCATAAACCGCAACAGTCCCGACGATCGCGGCAAACGTCGCGGGGACCAGCACTTCGGCACCTTTGAAACCATGCTCCTCAAGCCGCAGCGCAAACACCGACGACACTGCCGCAGCGACGATCCCGCGCGGGGCCATCCATGCCAAGAGTGCGACTTCGTTTCGTTTGAGCTTCGATCCGATCGTTGACGCCAGTATCGACAGCGGGCGTCCGACGAAAATCAGGATCGCCACGAACGCAATCCCACCGATGCCAAGCGACATCATATCTGCCGGCGCAAGTCGAGCGGCCAACACGATAAAAAGAACGGCGATCAGCAGAACTTGCAGGTTGGCTTTGAACGCGACGATGTGTTGCACGTCGGCTTTTCGCTGATTGGAGAGCACGAAGCCCATGACCGTCACCGCGAGCAGTCCGGATTCATGCTGAAGCTGATTGGAGATCGCAAACGTCGCCAACACGAGCATCAGCGACACCGCGTTTTGCAGATAGTCGGGCACCCAGTAACGATTCAACACCAGCGTCAGCAGGACCGCCGAGACAAACCCAAGCCCACCGCCATAAACGATCGTCTTCAGCGCCCCTCCCAGCACAACCGATGCAGCCCCATGAGCCGCCGACGCGACGATGACTTCGTAAATAAGCACTGCCGCGACCGCACCGATGGGATCGATGACGATGCCTTCCCACTTGAGCAGCGGTCCGATCCGACCAGCCGGCCGCATCTGTCGTAGCAGCGGCGCGATCACCGTCGGTCCGGTCACGATCAGGACTGCCCCCAGCAGCGAAGCCAATGGCCAACTGAGCCCCAACACATATCGACCAGCCAGCAAACTCACCAGCCACGAGACGGCCCCACCGATCAAAATCAACCGCCAAAGATCACCGCCGACATTCTTAAGCTCAGCCACCCGAAGCGTCAGCCCGCCTTCGTAAAGAATCAGCGCGACGGCCATCGAGACCGCCGGCAAAAGCATCTCGCCAAAAAGCAAATCCGGATCAACCCACCCAAGCCAGGGCCCAACCCCGAACCCAACGGCCAACAGCAGCAGAATAGAAGGCAACCCCAACCGCCAAGCCACCCACTGCGCAAGCACGCCGGAAACAAGAATCAAAGTCAAACCAACAAGAACGGATGGATGCAAGGGAATGTCTCCAAACTGAACGATCGATGCAGCTCGATTACGTGGCAGAGGTTAGAGAATGAATCGCGGATCGTCGAGCAAATAGGGAAATCGCTCAAATTGTTTCGCGATTTTTGTATCCCCAAGCGATCTACGTGAACGTCAATGCGGGTAGCGATTGCACTATCGCGATTCGGCAAAATAGTTTTTCGGGAAACCTTGCAAGACCGCCCTGATCTCCCCCACAATGGGCTGCTGATTTGTGGCGGGCGTCGCGGGGCGGCGCAGGACATCACCCTTTTTCTGCTGGTCTTATCATGTTGATCCTCTTTGGCGTGTTTGCTGTTGGAATCGTCACGTTTCACCTGCTTGAGCAGGTGGCGCCGATCCGCACCGAATACAAATCGGGTGTGACGCGGCGCGGGTATCTTGCCGACATCACGTCAACGATCATCAACGGGCCGGTGCTCTCGGCGCTGACCAAGATCGGCGCGGTCTATCTGGTGACGCGCATCCCCATGCAGACCAAGATCATGGGCGAGTGGTCGTGGGCCGCTCAGTTCGCGCTGTTCTTCATCGTCAACGACTTCGCCCGCTATTGGCTCCACCGCCTCTACCACGCCAACGATTTTCTCTGGCGAATCCACCGCGTGCACCACACCATCGTGCAGATGGACGCGATGAGCGTGTTCCGCACTCACATCCTCGAAGCCGTCATCAAGAACTGCGTCATTTTCCTGCCGTTTCAACTGCTCGGCGTCGATGAAACGGTCATCATCGTTTACTCATCGTGGGACATCCTCAAAGGTTTCTGGCATCACGCCAACCTGCGGACGCACATCGGCAAGTTCAACCTGTTTTTCAACTCGGCTGAATTGCACTGGTGGCATCATTCCACGGAAGCGCGTGGACAGCAGTCGAACTATGGCTCGATCCTTTCGATCTGGGACCGGTTGTTCCACACGTTCTATTGGCCCAAGGGCGAATGGCCCGGCGCGATCGGCGTGGATGGGCTCACAGATTTTCCCGACGATTACCTCGGTCAGTTTTCATCGATCCGCTACGACGATGAGCACGCCCGCGAAGCATTCACCGCGAAATCGTCAGAAGCCACGGCCAACCCTGCATCGGATACGACCCAACAAGCGCCTCCGATCGGACAAGACATCGCAGAACCCGCATGACACCACTTCAAAGCGAAGTCTGTTCATACAATCGCCGCGCGAACTTGTAGGAAAATTTCCTGCAAACTTGCCTTCCCTAACGATGCATACCGCCACAACTCGCCAAGCGTCTTAAGTTTCCAATTCTCATCGAAAACAATCTGCCCTACGCGTTCACGGTTGACGTAGTCTTCTCTGGCGGTAGGTTTGCAGGATCATTCACTCTCTTGGGACGGATTGCACAATGCTGAAATCAGGGCTTGCCGGGATTTTGACAATTGCTTTCATGATGCTTGCGGGCGGGTGCGCTTCGAGTCAAGCGCAATGCGACACGGTGCGCCCGACGACGAACGACCTCTTCCGCGTCACGACAATCGCCCCGTTCCCCCGCGGACTGGCGATGGTGGACGGCGAACTGTACGTGCTTTGTCGTGGCCGAGTGCGCGGCGCGGGTGGTGTGTCGGCTGAGGTGAACGACCAAGCCGGTACGATATACGTCGTCGATCCAAAGGTGGCTGAACCGGTGACGCAGACCGAGTTGGGCGACGATGTTCGGAGCAACGGACGCATCTTCGCCCTGCCGACCGATCCGCCCTTCGCCCTTTGGGATCGAAACGCCAATCCGCCCGAGTCCGACCGACTCACCGATCGACCCTACTGCACGTTTCGCTACCACGCCCCGACGAGCAGCTTTTACATCTGCGCGTTCTCGGGCATCGATCAGCCGAAGAAACCGGGGGCTGTCTCATTCAGCAAGAACCTCACCGATGCGTTGATGCGCTACGACCTGCGCACAAAGCGCTGGCACGAAGTCGAGCGTCACAACATTTCAGCCGGCGGTAGCTATCCCCATCACGATGTCACTGTCAAGAATCCGCCGCACGGTTGGCTGAATGGTCCGGACAATTGCCTGCCGGTTGGACGATGGCTTTATGCGGTGGCCAAGGACAACGACTGTCTCGTGCGCTACGACTTGAAACCGCTGGAGTCCGACCCAAACGCCGGCCCGCCGCCAAGCGAACGCGTGCTCGGGCCAGACATCAACATCCGCGGGAAGGGGCACCAGCAGTTTTACGGGCACAGCGCATTGGCGACGCATGACGGCTGGCTTTACGTCGCGTGTCGAACGTCGTCGGTGATTTTCCGATTCCCGATCGACGACGAAGGCAATCCGAAGCAGCCGATCGTCGGCGAAGTGGTCGCCAGGTTCGAACCTTACGACCCCAAGACGGGCAAGTCCGCCAACATCACCGACATGGATTTCGACGGCAACGGGAACCTCTACGTCGTGTCGGCGAAACCGTCGCGCATCTATCGCTTAAAGCCCGACCCGCGCAACGTGTACGACGGCGAATCATCCGAACCGTGGGCCGACCTCGCCAAGATGACCGACAACCCGAAGATGAAAAGCGAAAACCTCCTCGTCGACGGAAACCAGTTGTTCGTCACGTCGGGCGACGGTTACGCCTATCAGCAAGGCGCATTCGGCACGGTTTACAAAATCGCGATTCCCAACTGATGCGCAGATTATCCCCCAACATTCGGAGATGTCCCAAATGACGACGCGTACGCCAAGCGCGACGGTCTGTCGCGCCGCACTGCTTTTCACGGTGATTGCGCACGTCGCATTCGCAGACGAGCCAACCGATCAGCCGCCACCACCATCGGCCAAGCCCGCCCCGACCAATGTCGCCAAGAGCAAGTCGCCAGCCACCAACCGCGTTTCTGATCGTCCCGGTTACGCCAAGTCGTTTGACCGCTTCACCGAAGACGGGGACATGTCATGGCTGGACTTCGGCATCGAGCAGCGCACGCGGTTTGAATTGCGTCATGAATTCTTTGGCAACGACGGCGAGAGCGACGAGCGCTTCATGCTGCGGAGTCGCGCATATCTTGGCGTCCGCGAAGTGCTCGACCCGCTGCGTTTCGGATTTGAATTTCAGGCCTCGCGGGCGTACGGCAGCCGCGATGACGAA
>DDIR01000131.1:7222-14928 GCA_002338715.1 Phycisphaerales bacterium UBA1845
CCGCGATGACGAAACAACCGCCGACGTCAATCAGACGGAGTTACTGCAGGCGTTCGGCGAGCTTTATTTCAAAGATGCCCTCGGCGCAGATCAACCACTGAGCTTTCGCGTGGGGCGCATGTCGTTCGACGCGGTTGATCGGCGCTTGTTTGCCCGCAATCGCTTTCGCAACACGACCAATGCCTTCGACGGTTTTCGCATCCGCATGGGCGATGACCAGTCGCCGTGGGAACTCGACGTGTTCGCCTTTCAGCCGGTCGAGCGGAGGCAGCGACATTTCGATCATGGCGACGACGAACGATGGATTTACGGAATCAACGGATACTGGCGCGGGTGGTCGCCATACCTCACGCTCGAACCGTACTATTTCATCCTCGACGAAGATCGAAAAGGTTACGACCGCGTCGATCGTGAGATCCACACGCTCGGCTTGCATGGGTTTGGACTCATCGGTGAAACCGGTTTCGATTACGATTTCAACGTCGCGTTTCAGTTCGGCGAAACCGAATTCGCCAACCACCGGGCGTTCGCGATGCATGGCGAGATTGGCTACTCGTGGCCGCATCCGTGGAAACCGCGGGCAGCATTTATGATCGACTATGCCAGCGGCGACGACGATCCAGACGATGCGGAAGACAAACGGTTCGACCGACTCTTCGGAGCGGCGCACACGTTTTACGGATACTCCGACATCTTCCGCTGGCAGAACACGATCAACCCAGCCGTCTACATTTCAGTGCGTCCTACCAAGCGCCTTCACCTCGAAGGGTACTACCGCACCTATTGGCTGGCCTCGGATACGGACGCCTGGGTTGGACCGGGAATCTCCGACTCGACCGGATGGAGCGGCGACTTCGTTGGACAGGAAATCGATCTGCGGGCTCGATACAAACTGTGCGACAATGCCAACCTCGACTTGGGATATGCCTATTTCATGCCGGCCGACTTCGTGCAGAACGCAACCGACACCACAGACGACAGCGATTTCTTCTATGTGCAGATGGTTTGGACGTTCTAGCCAGCTGCGGCTTACGGATATTCCCGTGCGGGCAGAATCGTACCGCTCAGCTCGCCGAATCCGACTTTGAAGTTGGGCGCGGTGCACACACCCGACAGCGTTACCGTGTCGCCGTCGGCGAGGAACTTTCGCTCTTCACCGGTGGGAAGCTTGATCGGCTTGGTGCCCTTCCAGCAGAGTTCCATCATGCTGCCGTACGAATCGGGCGTTGGGCCAGACACCGTTCCGGAACCGTAAAGATCGCCAGGCGCGACGTTGGTCCCGTTGCACGTTTGATGCACGAGCTGCTGCACGATCGTCCAGTACATGTACTTGAAATTCGTGCGGCTTATAGTCATTGATTCGTCCATCTTCGCCGACTTCAGATCGACCTTGAGGTCAATGTCCAATCCCCAGTCGCCATCGACGCGCAGGTACGGCAGGACATCGGGCTCTTGAACGGGTTGGGCGACGCGAAACGGCCCGAGCGCATCGAGCGGAACGACCCAGGGACTGACGCTGGTGGCGAATGATTTTCCGAGAAATGGTCCCAGCGGAACGTACTCCCATCTTTGAATGTCGCGGGCGCTCCAGTCGTTGACCAAGCCCATACCGAAAATGTGATCGGGCGCTTTCGATGCCGGGATCGGCGTCCCCAAATCGTTGGCTTGCCCGGTGAAAAATCCCATTTCGAGTTCGATGTCGAGAGCCCGACACGGTCCAAAGGTCGGCGCGTCGGCATCGTCGGCTTTGGTTTGTCCGCACGGGCGAACGATGTCGGTGCCGCTGACTATCACGGAACTGCTTCGACCGTTGTATCCGATGGGAATATGCACCCAGTTGGGAAGCAGCGGATTCGAAGGATCGCGAAACATCGAACCAATGTTGGTGGCGTGTTCCTTGGATGAGTAGAAATCGACGAAGTTGCCCACGCGCGTCGGCATGTGCATGGTCACGCCAGCTATCGAGACGAAGGCTCTGCTGCGCAAACCGGCATCATCGCGAAGCGCCTTGTCGGCACTAACGATATCATCGCACGAATCCGGCGCATCATCTTCAAGCAAAAGCGAAACCAATCGCCGCCGAACCGATCGCCAGGCGTCCAGCCCCATCGCCATGAAATCATTCAGCGCATCGCAGGCGAATACGTTGCTTTTCGAAACGGGCGTGTCTGAAAACAGCCCGGCATCATGAAGCGCGGCAAGATCGACAACGTGCGCACCGATCGCCGCGCCCACTTTCGGTTTCGATCCGCCGCAACTGAAAACACCATAGGGCAAATTCTGAATGGGAAAATCGCTACCGTTGGCGCCCTCCACCCAGGATGTCGCCTTCGAATCTTTTGAGAAAATCATTATGGATTAGCCTTTGTTGTTTGCGTCAGTGAATAGCGACCCGTGCCACGGCTCTGTGAGCCGTGTGACGCGCAATTGGGGTCAGTCGAATTCTGCACTGCTCACAGAGCAGTGGTACAGTTGACGATCAAACTTTCTGAGGAGCCGGGTGCCCCGTCCTTTCAGGGCGGGGGACTGACCATTCAATGGAGTCAATCAAACCCCAACCCTAAAGCCACTCAAGGTGTTCCAGATCGTCAACGGGTTCCTGGAAACTGCAACTGCCAAAGCTGAATGCAAATTCGTTGCGAAGTTCCGCAATCTTGTCTGCCGACACCCTGCGGTCATTCCAACCGAACCCGTCTTCGGAGAACTCAAAGGAATCGGGATCCTCATCTTCGAGCAGCGTCTTCAGCCCGGCTTCGTCGATGCGCCCGCTGGCCAGCAACAACCCCCCGCCAAACACATTGAGAAATCCGTGCATCCGCGTGCTGACTGAATCGTGATAAAGTCGAACCGGATGATGCAGGCCAGCCGTCGCCTTAAACCCAATCCCGGACGCTTTGCACGCATTGATGAAAAACGCCACTTTCTCCGGCGAGGGGAAAAGGTCGGCTGATATCCCACCCGTGCGAATCTTGACCGACACACGATGGCCAGCCGCCGATTCCGGACGGGACTTGGCGATGCTGTCGATGATGGTCGGAACCTTGTTCTTCCAACCTTCCAGGAATGGAACTTCCAAAAAGATGTGCGTCGCCACCGGTGCATATTCATCGAACGCGCCGACGAGCTTGCCAAGCAACTCCGCAATCTGATCGGAATTGGCGGCATCGAAAACATCGGCTGGCCAACGACATTCGTACGCATCGACGCAGACCCCATCGCTGAACTGATCGCTCAAATCCGCAATGGCAGCGAGGCTGTTCCTGGTGACCCGGTCAAGCCCGCGGGCATCTTTCGCCGGATCGCCCAAAGCCGAAATCCGCCAGGGATTGTCGGGCGACGCCTGATCGAGAAAAATCTCGGCATGCAGCATGAATTCTTCGGCCCGAGAGCATGGGCAGATGAATCGTCCCAACATCCAGGATTCCGGGCACTGGCGATATCCGTTGTACATCGCGACAGCCCGGTCCATGGGAAGCTCAGCCGGCGGAAACAGACCGGCATAATCAATCAACCCGCTCATCAACTCTTCAAGTGCTGCGTTCATCACTCCACTCAGATCATGTCCAGTCCCATGTGCACCGCTACACAAGCAGTGCGGAACCCCGACATATGCGGTTTGGTTTCACCAGATCCCCCCGGACGCCACGCCCGGATGATATCTTCGGTCGAATCCGGTATACATTACAGACACAAATGATGGCAGCCGACAGCAGTTTTCGCAAGTCATGCCGCCATCTGACATCGAGATTCTCGGCTTCTCGCAGAGCCAAATTGAAACTGGCGTCCTCGGACCCCAACTTCACCCTCAAGGACAATAGGAGCAGATCAAAAATGGCCAAGTCCATCGATTGGTATTACCACCGCGGCAACTGAACAAGTTGCACCAAAGCGCAAGGGTTCCTTGCGAAGCACCATCTCGCCGCAACAAAGCAATCTGACGCCCGGAAAGAGAAATTGGGCAGCGATGACGCTCGCGATCTGGCCGAAAAAGCCAGCAAGATCGTCGTATCCAAGGGAGCAAAGATCTCGCGGTTCGACCTCAAAAGAAGCCCCGAAACCCTGGACGAAGCCATCGCCGCGATGCTCGGTCCGACCGGCAATCTGCGGGCCCCGACGATTCGCAAAGGCAAAACCGTCCTGGTCGGCTTCAATGAAGAGGTCTACGCCGAACACCTCGCGTGACAATGCGTCACCAACCCCGACCTCGCGGGTTTGTGTGCGACAGAATCCCGAGCAACCGGATCGGTCTGATTTTTCGAGCGGATGGGAGCCCACTTCCCATTTTATCAGATTTCGGCCGATGGCGGTCAAGCGCTGGCGATCTGCGATGCGAGCCGTTATCTTGTGTCACCCGCATCGCGGCGGGTATTACGTGACCAAAATCCGATTCAGGCAAATCTGAGCCCGGACATCCTTCGCCCCGATAGGCGGACGTCTGGTTCAATGCTTCGTTTCGCTCGGAGTTTCGGTGTCCCCAAATCCAACTGGCAACTAAAGCGGAGATAACGCGTGTCGACTCAACAGCGGACCTTTCTCGGACATCCCGTCGGGCTTTACGTTCTCTTCTTCACCGAAATGTGGGAGCGCTTCAGTTATTACGGGATGCGAGCCCTCCTGGTCCTCTACATGGTCGACTTTTTCAAGTGGACCCAAGCCGACGCATCCGGCATTTACAAGTGGTATACATCGCTCGTCTACCTGACGCCGCTGTTGGGTGGTTTCCTCGCTGACCGCTATCTCGGCAACCGGATGGCCATCATCATCGGCGCAATTCTCATGTCGATCGGTCACTTCCTGATGGCCTTTGAAGAAATCTGGATTTTCTACGCGGCGCTTGGCTTCCTGATCATGGGCAACGGTTTCTTCAAACCCAACATGTCCGTGCAGGTCGGCCGCCTCTATCCGCAAAACGATCCGCGTCGCGACGGCGCGTACACGATCTTCTACATGGGCATCAACCTCGGCGCATTCCTTTCACCCATCATCTGCGGTGCATTGAAGGAAACGCCGGGCCTCGGATACCACTGGGGATTCGGAGCGGCTGGCGTCGGTATGGTGCTCGGCTTGCTCGTTTATATTTTCGGACTTCCCTTTATCAAGGAACTTCCCGAAGACGCGGTCTACGAACATCCCGCAGATGAAGGCGGTGCAGAAGCCGACAAGGAAGATCACGTCATGACCGAGAAGGAGGCGGAGAAAGCGCCTTCGGCTATTCCTACGCTCGCAAGCGTGTCACCCGGATTTTTCGTGGCCCTCGGTATCGCGACGATCATCCTGTCGCCGATTCTCTGGAAGTTTGGCCTGCTTGCGTTCGACAACCTGGTCGCGCTGTTGATCGCTTCCGGCTGCTCTTTCTTCGCCGCATGGATCCTCAGCAAACTAAGCATGGCCGTCCGCGACCGCGTTCTGGCGATTTATATCCTCGCAGTATTTGTCGTGTTTTTCTGGGGTGCGTTTGAACAAGCCGGTAACGCAATGAACGTCTGGGCGGACCAGACGACGAATCGCTACCTGACACAGGAAGCACCACTTCCCTCGCCATATCCCGACGCGTTCGTTGACGTCGCCGAGCAGGGTCTTTGGCCAACGATTACGAGCACGCTGAAGAATCTTGTCGCAACCAACCCTGCATCGACCGCATCATTCCAATCGATCAACGCAGCCGCCATCGTTGCGTTTGCACCGATATTTGCGTGGTTGTGGGTGTTCCTCGCCAAGCGAAGGATCAATGTCTCGATCGCGGTGAAGATGTCAATCGGCGTGTTCTTCCAAGGGGTGGCGTTCGCCCTGATGATATGGGCGGCGACTTATGAAAATCAGGCCTCCACGACAGCGCTTGCAAATCTGCCGGAGGGCTTTGTCCTTCACAAGGATTTACCTGAACTTGCAGGGGTCGCCAACATTGAGAAACCCGACATTCTCTACTTCTACGACGCGCCCGATTTCAACGAAGAGAGCGACGAAGCTGTCGCGAAGCATCACTCGGGCGAACTCGAAGAAACCATGATCGCGCACGGTGGACGACTTCGCTGGGATGCATCGAAGCAAGCACTCGAGATGACCGGCGTGCTCAACGCCAACCACCGCGACCGCATCCTCCGCGCGACGGTTCCGCAAACACTCGTCAAGGAAATCTGGGAGCTGACAGAGAAAACGCATCAGGCTAAGAAAGATGCCGAAGCCAACGCCACCGGAGAGTTCACCGTCGAGTACACCCTCAAGGACGTGCCCGAAGGATTTGACGTCAAATACTTCGCTGGTTTCGATCCGAAGAAATTCGAATACGACGAAGCCACGAATACGTTCAAAGTCAGCATGACGCTCGACGACAAGGAGTACAAGCAAATCCTCGTTGCCGGTGCCGACCCCGTCTTCCGCGACGCCATGAACAAACTTTTCGTCGAGTCGTCGGCGTTCAAGGTCAGCAGTTGGTGGCTTCTGTGGTTCTACGTCCTCTGCACCCTGGGCGAACTCTGCCTGTCACCAGTCGGTCTCTCCATGGTCAGCAAGCTGGCACCGAAGAGCTTCGCGACGATGCTGATGGGCATGTGGCTGCTCACGAGCTTCTTTGGCAACTTTACGGCTGGTCTTGCCGGCGAGCATTGGGAAGAACTGGAACCGACGACGTACTTCTTCTACGTGACTTTGGCGATGGCCGGTGCGGCATTCGTCTGCTTCGTCATCTCAAGTCGCGTCACCAAGATGATGCACGGCGTCAAATAGCCCGCCTACCGGGTCTGTGGCGGTATTTTGGAGAAAATAGACGGCAAACGGTGGCCAATCGCCTTATTTAAGGTGGTTGGCCGCCCGCTGTTCTGTTACCCTGCCACGTCAACTGGCAGTGTCGGCGTGGTCGCTCTCTGCCCGAAGAATAGGATATTACCCGACCCGGGCCATCGGCTGCGGGATTGATATGTCGCGGCGCCTGCGTTGCAGGCACGGTCGACTGGGATGTCGATCGCAGATTCCGCTTAGGAGATGACTGTGGATTTACCTCGCCGCCATGCGGATGACGTGTTCCTTCCAGATGGATCATTGCGAACCGTCATTGAAGACCTCCGGCAGATGACCGATGCCCATGACCTCGCCATCGGCATCGTCTACTCGTTCGATTTCAGAACGCACATGCTGCCATACTGGTATGCGGACAAGCGGATGGCCCCCTGTTCGGTTCGCCTGCTTGGCGATCTTCTGCACGACGCCGGCTTCCGCAACGTCCGGATTGTCATCCAGCAATGGACCCCAAACTTCAAACCGTCGCAGGCGCGGCTGAACAATCGCTCGCTCGACATGCTGCTCGTCTCGGCGATGCAGGTTCACTCCGAACCTTCGTACGATCTGATCCGCGAAGCCCACACCATGGGAGATCGACGCCCGTGGATTCTCGCCGGCGGTCCGAAGGCCATCTACGAACCGTCTGACTATTTCGAACTTGGTCCGAAGCCCGGTGTCGGCGCTGACTGCGTCTCGGTTGGTGAGGGATACGTCTTTCTCGACCTCCTCCGCAGCGTTCTTCGCGAAAGAAAAACCGGCGAAGCACCACGCATCGCATTCGATCGACTCAAGGCATCACGCAAGCTCGACGACATCCCCGGTCTGGTCTATCAGCCGACCGACTATGACCCGGAACAGCCGCGTGCCATCCACACCGGCGTGCAGCGTCTGCTCCGCGATCTTGATGAATTCCCAATGCCCGACGCGGGTTA
>DDIR01000131.1:15032-25225 GCA_002338715.1 Phycisphaerales bacterium UBA1845
GGTTATCGCATGATCGAACCGCCCCACCGTCGCGCAACGCTGTCTGCCGAACCGTGCTCGGCCAAGAGAGTCGGCAAGCTGTCGATGATCAGTTCGGTGATTTCAACACACGGGTGCAAGTTCAGTTGTTCGTACTGCCCGATTCCCGCGGTCAACCAGCGCACCTGGCGTCACAAGAGCCCGAAGCGCCTCGCGGCTGAAATCAAGCACATTTACGAAAACTTCGGCATCCGCGAATTCTTCAGCACCGATGACAACTTCTTCAACAATCGCGAAACCGTCATCGAGTTGATGACCGAGATGGCCAACACCACCTCGGGTGGAAAACCGCTCAAGAACTGCATTCGTTTCTTCACCGAAGCCACGCAGTTCGACGTCTTCAAAAACAAAGACATCCTCCCGCTGTGTCGCAAAGGTGGCATGCGGGCGATCTGGTTCGGCATCGAAGACATCACGGCTGACCTGATCAACAAAGGGCAGAACTCGGGCAATGCAGCCGAACTCTTCAAATACCTGTGCTCGATCGGCATCGAACCGATGGCGATGATGATGCACAACGACAATCAACCGCTGCGCTCGCCGAAGAACGATCTATCCGGCGTGCTCAATCAGGCGAAGTACCTGTTCAACATTGGAGCCGTGTCGTACCAGTGCACCTACCTCGGACCAGCCATCGGCACCCGCGAGATCGAGACAGCCGCCGAGAGTGAAACGCTTTACAAGACGGTCGGTGGTGAGCCGGTGGCAGCCGCCTTCTGCGACGGCAACCATGTCGTTGCGTCCAGGCACAAAGAGCCGTGGAAGCGACAGATGAACGTGGTGAAGGCCTACGCGACCTTCTACAACCCGATCAACTTCATCCGCGTCCTGCTAAGGGCCAAGGGTGATCGCGTGCTCGGCAAGCGTGTGCTGTTCCAGATTATCGGGATGATTGGCGTGTGCATCACCGCGCCGAAGCTTTGGTCGTGGGCTCGCAAGATCAAGAAGGGACCGATCGAGGTATTCCGCGGGTTGCAGCCGGCCAGGATTCCGCTGGTCGACGCCAAAGAGGGTCACGAGATCTTCTGGTCGATCAAGCAGATACCAGCCCCGTACCTTCCGCAGAAGGAAGGACAGGAACCGTCTAGTTCGCAGGCGTCCAACACCAAGGTAACACAGACGGTCAAGACCACGCAGATTTCAAAGATCCAAATCGCCGGCCGCCCCATGCCTGTAAGCATGGGCGGCAAGCAAACAACACCGAGCTAGCCCGACCTTCATCCGGACGTAGGGATTCGACGGCGCCGTCATTGCGAAGCGACACCGTCGTCATTCCCGCGCAGGCGGGAATCCAGGAGCAGGCGAAGTCCATCTTGGCCACTACCATCCCCAGTACTGCGACGGCAGACGAGCAAGTCGTGTGCGCTTGTGGACGAAAATCGCATAGCCACCAAACCTGCGCCGGTGCTAGCTCGACAGAAAGCATCAAACAATGAGCTACATCATGGTCGACATCGAGGCGGATGGCCCCATTCCCGGCGACTATTCGATGGTCTGCTTCGGGGCGGTTCTGGTCGAGCCGTCGCTTTCCAAGACGTTCTATGGCCGACTGGCGCCCGTCTCGGAGAAGTGGATTCCCGACGCCCTGCGCGTCAGCGGGTTCAGCCGCGAAGAGACGCTGGCGTTCGATGCCCCCGAGAAGGTCATGCGCGAATTCGGCGAATGGCTCAAAGAAGTCAGCACCAACCGCCCCATGTTCATCGCAGACAACAACGGCTTCGACTGGCAGTTCATCAACTGGTACTTCCACCATTTCACGGGAAGCAACCCGTTCGGCCACAGCTCAACCAACCTCGGCTCGCTGTACAAGGGCATCGTCAAGAATATGTCCAAGAACTTCAAACACCTCCGCAAAACGAAACACACGCACCACCCCGTCGACGACGCCAAGGGAAACGCCGAAGCGCTGCTGAGTATCAAAGAAGAATTCGAACTGAAGATCGGGTTGATGTAGCGCGAGTCAGCCCCCCATCGACCGTCGATAGAAACCGTTCGAAATCTGTTACAATCATTGCGGTCCAGGTGCCACGCCCATTGGCCGCGAGCGCGAACCGTGCAGATACCTGACCGCGATTTTGGAAGCCTGATCCATTTGAGTTTGTTTCGTCGTGAATATCGAAGGCCCCATGAATCCAAACATGATCCTAGGCCCAGGCACGAAAGTCGTGACCAAGGTTGAGATCAGCCCAATAGGCGGCGGCGACCGCTGTCCGGTTGGGATCGTCGGCATCATTGTCGCTTCCCCCGCAGACAATGAGCACGCCTACCGCGTGCGATGTGCGAGCGGTGTCGAAGCGCTGGTCCGACGAAACGAGATTGAAATCCTGAGTCATTTCCAGAACACGGGGCTTCACCGCATCGAAGGCGGCATTACTGAATACGGGCTATCGAGTCATATCATTTATCGGTGCGTCATCGGTTCGCGCGCATATGGTCTCGACGTGGAAGGAAGCGACATTGACCGGCGCGGCATCTATATCGCCCCCAGTGACATGCACTGGTCCCTCTACGGCGTGCCCGAGCAGTTGGAGAACCATGAGACCCAGGAATGCTACTGGGAGATCCAAAAGTTCCTGACGCTCGCACTGAAAGCCAATCCGAACATCCTGGAGTGCCTGTACACTCCGATCGTCGAACACGCCAATCCACTTGCGCAGGAGTTGTTGGCCATGCGCGGCGTGTTTCTTTCGAAGCTCGTGTACCAGACGTACAACGGCTACGTGCTGTCGCAGTTCAAGAAGATGAACAGCGACATTCGCAACAAGGGAAGCGTCAAGCCCAAACACGCGATGCACTTGATCAGGCTTCTCCTGTCAGGCATCCAGATCCTCCGCGAAGGCTTCGTTCCTGTATCCGTCGATGCCCATCGCTCGAAGCTTCTGGCAATTCGTGAAAACGACGTAACATGGGAGCAGGTGAACATCTGGCGAAAGGAACTTCACGCCGAGTTTGACGTTGCCTTCGCCAGCACATCGCTACCGGATCGACCCGATTACGAAAGAACAAACGATTTCTTGATCCGGGTTAGACGAGAAATGGTGAATTCAGATGAATAGCCCAGTTGATGTGCACGAACGACTCACGGATGTTGTAAAGCAGCAGCCGTATCCACTGATCTTCGCCACAATCAGCGGCGCACACCTGTACGGATTCCCTTCCCCTGATTCCGATTATGACTTGCGCGGGGTTCATGTGCTTCCCGTACGCGACGTGATCGGGATCGACGAACTGTCAGAGACGATCGAAGTTTCTCGCGATTCTGACGGACTTGAGCTGGACTTGGTCACCCACGACCTCCGCAAGTTCGCCCTGATGATGCTCAAAAGAAACGGGTATGTTCTGGAGCAACTCTTCTCTCCGCTCGTTGTGCATACGTCGCCAGAACATGACGAATTGAAGGAGATCGGCCGGGACTGCATCACGAAACACCACGCCCACCACTACCTCGGGTTCGTGCGAACTCAATGGAAGTTATTTCAAAAAGAAAACCCGCCGCGCATCAAACCGCTGTTGTATGTCTACAGGGTCTTGCTGACGGGCATTCATCTGATGCATACTGGCAAGATTGAGGCGAACCTCAGAAATCTGAATCAGGAGTTTCGTCTCCCCTTCCTGCAAGACCTCATCGACGCAAAAGTTCACGGCAAGGAAAAGTCGGTCATCCACAACGGGGACTTGTCGTTCCACGAATCCGAATATGCCCGCTTGACTGAAGAACTTGAGCAAGCCCATGAATCGAGCCAACTCTCAGACTTCATCAGAAATCGAGAAGCCCTCAATGATTTCTTGATTCGGGTCAGATTGAATGCAGAAGTGCGCCCTCCTGGCGCTCCTCCGCATGGCATCGGTCCCAAGTGATTTCAAAAGACCTGAGATCGTGTGCAGTGAAATGGAGATCCAGCTTGCTCTTGTCTTTAACGGCTGGAATGATGCCGCTGATTGGGAACGTGGCATCGAGCCTTGCGAAGTTAATGCAAATTTGAAACAACGCCGGAAAGCACTCCGCTTCGGGCGGTCCCATGTCCCACCAAATCTGCCTATCGGAGTCGTAAAAAGTCGGGCCGAAGTACTGCATGAATGGGGAGTTCTCTTCCGGTTCGATTCCGATGCGTATCCGCGTCATTCCGTCGTGCATCGCCTGCCGGATAATCGCCCCCAATAAAATGTGGAGTTCGCCACCCTCCGGCCCCGTAGCAATGGTTCGACGGGGCACCTTCAATTTGAGTCGATTCGTCACAACGCGCCTCGCGATTTCTTTAAGCCCTGAAGAACATTCAACCACTTACAGTGTAGGTGCGCGTCGAGGCAAAGTCACCATGCACCAACGAATTGGCAGTTTTTCTTGGGGAGTGTACATCACTTCAGGCTTTCTTTGCATTCACGCCCCACTCTTTGATCACGCGGCCGTGGCGGAGGACTTTGACTTTGCCTGGTTCCGCGTCGAGGTCGTAGCCCATTATCGCGAGTCCGCCCAGGAATCCGAACAACAGAATCCCGAACCCCGACAAAAATAGAAATTTTCCGCCGAACAACGCGCCCGAGTTCTCGCCGTGAACGATGCGATTCCATTGCGGTGACGATGGCAGGTACTCGACGGTGATGGTCTTGCTTTCCTGGGCGCGGTCCCAGTCTTTGCCCTGAAACATCATCGCCTCGCGCGAGATCGTATTGCCCTCAGCGTCTTTGAATTCATATTCGACATACGGTGTCACCCGGACCATCCACGTCCGCAGGATGTCGGCTTCAACCTTGACGCCCTCCGTCGCGTATCGCCGCGTGTGCAATTCTTCATTGACTCCCAGGGCGAAGATCGTTGCCGTCAATAGAAAGAAGACCACAAATGCCCATGCTGCAAGGCGAATCGCCTTCGCCCCCTTCTCAACGCGCCGTTCCTCAGCCGCCTCGGGAACGAACGTTGCCCGCCCTGTCGTCGCGCTGGAACCTGCGATCAACGCGTCGGCCAACGCTTCAAAACCGAACACGGAGTCCGTCACAACCTCCAACCGTTTGCCGGCGGCATTCAACAATTCGATCGACGGAACAGAAGCCGGCACAGCAATCGCATTGAGCTTGCTCCTGTCCACCGCATCGATGTCACACCATGGCACAAGCGTGCACGAGCAAAGTCCATGAACATGCACGCCATCGCGATTGAGCACGACACGGCGCGTCTGCCGCAGCAGAAACAGGCCATAGAATACGATAAACAATCCAAATATTGGCGGCCCAATCAGCGCGTAAAATCCGGAATTGAGTCCCGGCTCAATCGTGCGATCAGGCGTCGACGGAACACGCAACGCAACGATGATCGCCATCGCAAACGAACCAACCACCAGGATCAAACCGGGAACGAGGATCAAGACTCCCTTCCGCACAAGCCCAGGCTTACCAGGAAACACCTGCTCTGCCGGCATCGCCCGAGGAACGGCAGGATCGGTATCAGAGAAGTCTGATCGGTTCACGAATTTACTCCCCGAGGCCGACGTCTGGAATCAAACTGGCCAATTATGGTGCCGTGATGCGTTTCTCCCATTTCTTTTGGAAGCGGTCGATCTGCAACTCAACCCGGTCAATGACGTCAAGCAACATTGTGTTTTCACCAGCGCGTGCACGAAGACGGTTCAGCATGTCGCGGTCAAGCATCGCCGTTTCCAAGTCTTTTGGAGGATTTGAAGAATATATCCATATCAACGCCCAAAGAGATGACGTAACGACATAAGGGCTATTATTCTCAGATTCTGCGATTGAATGAATCAACGAAACCGCATCGGCGTGTTTGTACTTTTCAAGCATTCGAATAATGCGAAATTTCGATTCCTCGCTCTTCAATTCACCAAGGAACGCTTCGATTTCCTCGATGTCGCTCGACATGGGATTGCCAGTACATGCCCACATGAACGCCATTCGAGTCTCGAAATCAAATTGCCTGTCGTGAGCCGCGTCGTACAAGAATTGCCGATCGATGCCGGACTCAATCCGCCCCAACGCTCGGGCCGCCATCGTCAACAGTACGTCGTGGGACTGCAATGCTGGCCAACTTATCCGAATCAATCGACCGACAGACAGTTTGGGGCTGTGATAGAACCCCTCAAGAATTCTCGCTTTCAAAATTCCAGAAGACTGCGGATCGACAAGCATGTTCTGGAGTCTCGCGTCAACGCTTGCGTGTTCGTCTTCATTTATCGCCAATCCAATAATGGCGAATTCTCGCAACTCCTCGATGTCGCAGTTATCCCAGATACTTTGCCAGAGGTCGGTGGGGGCATACCTGATAAACGATTGTTTCATACAAAGATCATGATATGCCGCACCGTGATATCCCTTCTCCAACAACCCCGAACGCATCCAAATCAATTCAATAAGGAACGCCAGACATGGACTACCCGGCTCATGCCATCTTATGAAGCGATACGTCTCGCCACTTGCCGACAACATCGCATAGACTTCCTCGTAGTCCCATATCTCGAACCTGTCTGCATATTGTCGCCGCTGGTTCACGATGAATGCTGCCAACCCGAGATCCCACGATCGCGACGCAAGGTCCTCCACCGGCAGATCATTGGCGAGACCGGCCACCAGCTCATCGCGCGCGTCAAGGTAGGCATCGCAGTCCTCGGTCGCCATCACCTCAAGCAGTGACCACTGTTGATCTGTGATCCCGAGGTCCACCGGTTCTTGCGCGACTGCTGCGAATGGAATCGCCAAAAGCACACTTCCAAGAATTCCGATTTGACAGTTCATCGTTGCCGAGTCCTCAAAAGACCGAGAAGGCTGCCCTGCTGCGACAATCCCTACGAAGATGGTACCCGATTCAGAGCATGGTCGGCGCACAAAAAAAGGGGGCGTCGATTGGTATCGACGCCCCCCGGGGTTACTACCTTGTTGTGGCGAACAGATTAGTAGATGTTCGTACTTTCCGTTTCGTCCACGGTCGAGTCCATCTGGTCACTGATCATCGAGACCTTGAAGCGGACGTCGCCAGCCGTGTTACCCTTCGCGATCACGCGGTAGGTAGCCTTCGCACGCGGTGCCAACGAGGGCAGCGGAGCAAAGGTGATTGAGCGACCGTCAGCGACACCAGCCGTCGGACCGTCAGCCGAGACGAAGTCTTCCTGGCTCGGGACCTCAGCTGAGATCTTGATGTTCGTACCAACGGCTGAACCCTGGTTGGTGACGGTGATCACGTAGGTGATGGTTCCGCCAACTTCGATCGGGTCTTCGACGTCGATAACCTCGAGGAGGATCGCCGGGATACCCTTGACTTCCATGACGGCTTCGTCTGAAGCGTCGGCACAGACCGCACGGGCGGTGGCCACGTTGCGGATGGTACCGGGCTGACTTGCAGTCACGGTGACGTTCACCGTACGGGACTCACCGGCGTTCAGCGTGCCGAGGTTCCAGGTGATCGTTCCGCCGCTGGCTGATCCGCCATCGCTTGCACTGACGAAGGTCGTCGAGGTCGGCAGCGTGTCGGTCAGGACAGTGCTGACGGCCGGTGCATCACCGGTGTTGGTGACGGTGATCTGGTATTCAGCCGGACGACCGATGAAGCGCATGCCCGGTCCGGTCTTGCTGACGGACAGCGACGGCTGACGCACGACGGTGGTGCAGTCGGCTGATGCGGTCAAGCCATCATCTGCGGTGGCTGATGCACGGTTCGTAAAGGTACCGGTGCGCTCGGCCTTGGCGACGAATTCACCCTTACGGGCTTCACCAGCGTTGAGCGTGCCGACGTTGAACTGAACGGTGCGACGACCGTTGTCGGTGACCAGACCATCGGGCAGGTCATCGGTGATCGTGACGTTGGTCGCAGGACCGTCACCGGTGTTGCGGACGACGATGGTGCACGGGATCGGATCACACGTGGTGACCTCTGCCGGGCAGGTCTTCTCGAGCACCAGCTGCGGGGCAGTGATGCGGGTGTCGGCACAATCCTGATCGGCGAGACCCTGATCGGCACGGACGTCTGCACAGTTGTGGAACGTTCCGGTGCGGGTTCCGCTGACCGTAACAGTCAGTGCCTGCTGACCACCACCAGCCACGGTACCGAGCGACCATGACAACGACTGACCCGAAACGTTGGCAGCCGGCTGACTTGAGACGTAGGAGATACCGTCTGGCAGCACGTCGGTGACCATCACGTTCTGGGCATCAACCGATGACGGGTTGGTCACGACAATGTCATAGTTGAAGTTGTTGTTGACGCGCTCTTCAGCAGGTGCGGTCTTGGTGATGTTGATCTCGGGCGGAATCCAGGTCTTGCTGGTGTGGCCCGTGGCGATGTGAACGCCTGGCTTGCAGCAAGCTTCGTTCGCCGGACGAATGATGTCGATCTTGATGTTGTTCGTACCAGCAGCCGGGGTGCTCTGTGCGAGCGTGACCATGGCAGCACCGGTCGAGTCGGTGCGGACAGAAGCCTTGGTCGAACCGCTGTTGGTGAAGACGCCAGCCGGACCGTCGAGGATTTCGTAGTTGACGATGTAACCCTCAAGCGGTGAACCGTCTGAGTGCTTGGCCACCATGGTGACGAATTCGTGGGTCGTGCCAGTCGGGTTCGTCGCGGGCATCGGGAAATCCCACTTCACGTCGAACCAGTGCTTGGTCACGAATACTTTGTGCTTCGACCAGTCGTAGATGCCCGGAGCGTAAACGGTGACGTTCGAGGTGCCTTCGATCGGTGAGGTGATAACGCACCAGGTCTGACCCTTCGTCAACTGGATGTCGTCGGAAGGATCGTCGTTACCCATGTCGAGGACGTGGGCGAAGTTGTTGGTGTGCGACACGGCGAAGTGGTTGTCCACTTTGTAGCCGCGGCTTGCACGCCATCCGCTCTCATCGACTTCGACGATGTCGCCAACACTGCCTTCGGCGATCATCCACTCGACGCGACGATTGACGAGCGGCTTGCCGTCTTTGTCCTTGACGGTGGCCACGATCACGTGCTGCGTACGAACTGCGTTGACGTCGTTTTCGGGATAAACTTCAAGCGAGACCGCGTACGGATCCCAGTTGGAGTAGTATCCACCCTCTGGCGGCTTCGGATGGGTCTGAATCTGGTCGCCACCCGCCGGCCACGTGAAAGCATGCGGCATGTGCGTACGACAGCCGGCCATGCCAACGATCGCGACCGCAACCATTGACTTCATAAAAGTTTTGTATTTCACCGTGTTCATAATCCTTTTTCCCTCTTAACCAATGGGACAATCTTCGTGGCGTTTCACGGAGCGAAGCCCCTTGCCAATTATTTCAACCAAACTGTATTCCAGTGAGACATATAAAGATTCAAACTTGCGTTTGTTGAACGCACAAACAAATCTCCAGCACGATCGAATACCAAGGCTACCTCGGCGGGTGAATTTGTCGGGTCGCCGATCCTTCTGCCTCCCGGCATTTGTCGAAGCGATCTAGGCGCGTGCGCCCTTGGCAATTCCCCACACCGCCGAGAGCAATTATTCTTTGACCTGAAACTTGCCCTGAAACCGACGACCGCGCCTGCGTGTAATCAGTCCTCAGTGCAAACTTTCAAGATCGTAACCGAACCTCGCCCCAATGCCATGCATATCTGCAAAATTTCGATTGAGGCACCAACGAGGGGCAAAATCCCTTTTTGAAATCCATCCAGACCGCTACGGATTCGCTCGCCTTCGAGAAGCCCAAGACCCCCATCTGTCGACTTCTCCGGCAGAATTGTTGAGCCAGACACTGAGCCTGCCCAAGGTCAATAACCGCCAATTCTGCCTGCAAGGGGCGTAAACATACCGAGTTATCGGCGATCGTACAACATCCATCCTAGGTCTTTTTTGATCGGCGTTTTAGTCACAGGCCGCCAAAACCAGCCTGAAATCCACGTTTTCTCTAATCTACCAGCAACTGTTCCAATACTGGGCGACGCGATTTCCGGCCTCACCTCGCCAAATCCTCCGAATTAGCGGCACGTTGCGATTCTGGGCAATTTGCCCCTTCTGGTGAAAGCACGAACACCAGAACATCACCACCAATCGGAATCTTTCGCGCGCCCCGTCCCTTGAGGGGCTTGATACAAATGCGTGAAGCGATTTCACCTTGGGTCGCGGTTGTATCGCCGGTCTGGCGAAGGTTCCTGAGATCTTCGGGGGCGCGTCGGACGGCTTGTGGCGCGGGGGCGCGGCGGGGCC
>DDIR01000050.1:0-23318 GCA_002338715.1 Phycisphaerales bacterium UBA1845
GTTCGTGACTGTCCCCCTTTTTCTCTGTCCCCCTTTTTCTCTGGCGATTGCCGGCGTGCTGTACTGGATTCTATTTCGACGAAAATGAAGTTAGGACACTACCAAGAAAAATGTGACGGAGGCGCGAAGTAAGAAAGCAAAGTCGCCGTCATCCCCGCGCAGGCGGGCATCCAGAACGGGCAAGAAGTCAAAGCGACGAAGTGACGAAGCAACGAAGGGTGGCCCACCTCTTCAGAGGTGGGGGAGTCGATGATCAGTCTCAGTGCCTATGTGCCGTCGCCGGCCAACATCAGCGAGCCCAACCCAATCAAGATCAAATTTATTCCCACAAATCCAAAACCAGTCAACGCGCATAAATCTTTTCTGCGCATACGTTTGTATACACACTGTCAACATGTTGTTGCCAAGCGCAAAATGATCTGTTCTTGACTGGCGTGGAAGACATCCGATACTCTGGCCATATAGGCGGTGGCGGGACTCGAACCCGCGTTCCCCGAGTTGCGAGCTCGGGTGCCTCACCACTTGGCTACACCGCCTTGCTTGAGGGGGCCGTTCGTGTGCATCTGCAGAACGCGCGAACGGTCCCTGTTTCATCTCTAGTTCTACCAGATTGTTTCCCTACCTCCAAACACGTGGTTTGCGCGATCCCATCACGCGTCGAGCGGTGGTTTGCTAAGACGCGCCACGCCCGGTAGTTACCTACAACAAATTATTTTTTTAACAGTCGTGAAAAGTATTCAGGACAGCCACTAATTCTTGACGCGCTACGCTCACCTTCGACTGCAAATTCAAATACACTTACGACGCCTGGAATCGACTTGTTAATGCGACGTTGGATGTTGGAGGTGTCGATGGCGGGGGCGTGAAAGACGTGACCATCCACGAAGCCGCCTTCGACGGTCTGGGGCGGCGGTTTGAGCGAACGCTCGCCTGGGCCCGCGTGACTTGCCACGGCAACTGAATACGATACCAAGCGCAGTGCCCAGGCCCCGATCGATCTGCAAAATGACGTTTGATCGGTTGGGGCGTGTCCTTGTTGGAAGTCGCTTTAATTGCACGTTGGAGGTCAGGTCAAATGTCAGCCGAAGAAATTGCGGCGCTACGTGAACGGGCCAAGGAACTGCGCTGCCTGTATCAAATCCATGCCATCGTTTCGCAGCGCGGAGAAGCGCCGGCGCGGACGTTTCTGCGGGTGCTGGAGGCCATTCCTGAAGGTTGGCAGCGCCCGCACACGACCGGAGCCCGGATCGAGTATCTCGGTCGAAGCTACGTGGGCCCGGCTTACTCATCAGCCGGGCATTTGCTTCGAGAGGTCATCAAACTTCACGGTGTTTCGGTTGGATACATCGAGGTTTCAGACACCGAAGTCGATTGTGTTGGCGATCCGTTCCTCGATGGCGAGCGCGAACTATTAATCAACATCGCCCATCGCATCGGCGAATACCTCGAGTGGAAGCATACCGAATTGCTCGGTGAGAGTGTCGCCTCGTCATCGGTGCATTGGCGATGGCGCGATAGCTACACCAACGCGCTGGCATCAAGTCTGGATCAAAAGCGCTTCGGCGTGCGCTCGCTGTATCTCGGCGGCAGTACCGAAAACGGGCAAGCCAGTCATGGCAGCGACATCGATCTCTACGTTCACTTTGAAGGCAGCGAGCAACAGCGCGAGGCGCTCGCATGTTGGTTTGACGGTTGGAGTCGGTGCCTCGCAGAATTCGCCCAGCAGCAAACGGGTTATCCATTTCCCGACGGTGTGCTGAATGTGCAGTGGCTGGATGCTCCGCCCGACATTCGCCATCAACCCGACTTGCGCGAACTTGGTCCAGGAAAGTCCGGCAACTGGGACGCGGCCAACTGATTCAACAGGTTGGGTGTGGATTGCAAAAGTCGTGCTGGCGGAATCGGGCTTTGGCTCTCGTGCGATCGAATCTTAGGATTCGATAAAGTTCGCACCATTCAACGAGACCCGGAAGTGGGGGGGATGGTTCAAATGCGCAGCGCGTTCGTTTGGAAGCATTGGGGCGTTTTGATTGTGGCGATGTCGCTGGTCGTGGGTTGCGAATCGCCTTCGCCGAGCGCTATGGATTCGGGCGACGGTGATTCGTCGGGCAACGGTTCAGGTGGCGACGACAATGGAAACGGCAATGACAACGGTGCCGACGACGCAGATGGCTCAAACGCATTTGAGCTGAACAACCCCGGGGCGGCTGTCGGTTTTACCGACACGGCGATCTGGTACGAAGACATTTCAAATTCCCCACTCGACGAGCAGTCGCGCGACGTCATCGACTGGCTCGCGGCCAACGGCGGATGGGGCACCGGCGAAATGCGGATCGACTTTTCGATTGAAGTCCTTCGCGCGAGCGATGAAACGCCATATCGATCGTTCATTCCAACCGACGATCACTTTTCCCCCGACTGCGATCTTGACGACGTACCCGTGCCCACGGGAGGGGCGCTTGAGGGCGAAAGTGGGTATGAATGCGAAAGCGACGGGGACTGTCACTTAATCGTCGTGGACGAATCGACCGACAAACTCTACGAAATGTGGCGGGCCAACATCGTCGGCGATCAGGTCTTTGGCGGCTGCCTTACTGTCTGGGATTTGAATCGCGATTACGGAACGAATCCGCGCGGCGCCGACTGCACCAGCGCCGATGCTGCCGGTTTTCCCATTGCGTCGCTGCTGTTTACCACCGAGGAAGTGCAAGCCGGCAGCATCGATCACGCGATTCGGTTCATCCTGCCCAATGCCCGCATCCGCAACCGCACGTACGTGTCGCCCGCCACCCATTCAACCGGCGCGACCGGTGGGCCAGCGTCAGCCCCGCCGTACGGTGCGCGGTTTCGACTTCGTGCCGACTATCCATTGGAGACCCTGCCAAGCGAAGGCGCTCGCGTCGTCGCCCGGGCCATGCAGCGTTACGGCATGTTCCTAGCCGACGCCGGCAACATCGCCCTGACTGCCCAAAGCGATCGATTCAGCGACATCAAGTGGGACGGCCTGCTCGACACCCGCGACCTCGACGCGATATCCGTCACCGATTTTGAAATGATCCAAGCCGGCGAGCGATACACGTTCACCGGTGATTGCGTGCCCTAGTCCAAAATCCCGTTGCTCATTGCGTCACGCGTCGTTTGCAAGCTTCGCAAAACGTCCGCCTCGCGAATCAAGCTCAACTCTTTGGCAAAGTTGCCGCGACCGCCCTCCACTTCGTTCAGGAGAATCGACGCACTGAAGAATACGCGCCCTTTCAAGATCGTGGGGAGGAATTGGTCGTCATTGGGCTCAAGGTTGATTTCAATATCGGGACCTGAGACCCGCCAATAAGTAATTCTAAACACATGCGGTTCGGCATCGCGGTGACGATCATTGCGTTGGCATGCCACGGTGCCCGTACGGTCTTCCAGAAGCTCAAATCGATACAGGCATGCACGCGACTCGTTGATTGCGATCCACTCGCCAGTCAGTTCCTGCATACTCGGCGGTCGAATATGGCGGACGGTGTGGAGCGTGGGCAATAGTACGCTCAGTATGAGGAGTATGATTGCCACCGCGTTGACGTAAAACAACGCCCTGCTATGACGATTGGTGAACAGGAGAAAGCGTTCGAGTCGTCCGGTCGGCTTCTGAAGCAGCGCGTCACTTGGGACATGTTCCCCGCACTCCGTGCATACACCGGGATTCATCCGATAGTTGCATTTCGGGCAATATCCTTGCGGTTCGAATTTGCTGTCACTATCCACGATGACGTGCACTTCCGCTTGTCAGATACGACGAGGTAAATAGACCAATCCCGCTTCAGCGCTCGCTGAAGTATGGAGCGCGGCAAGGCGCTGGCTATTTGTAAGTTGTCGTGAGCGCCGCGGATCTACACACTTTTGTGCGAGACGTCGCTATTTCGTCTCAAACACAAGCAGATAGGGCACGGAAGGGATACCGCTATCGTCCTTGAAGTTCTTGAATTTGCCGGAGTTCAGCCACGTGGCGTAGGTCTTGCCCGGTTCGAGTTTGACGGGGCAGATGCAGGTCTTTCCATCCTTGTCAAAGTGGATTTCGCCGGTGACTTCCGGAAATGAATCGTCGGAAACCTGCGACCATGACCATGTCTTGTCGGTCATCTTCTTGCTGAAGGTTACGCGAATCTCCGTTGTGGTCTTCGCATCGACGGCTGTATCGCCTGCTTGCGGAACCGTTTGAACCACCACTGCCGGCATGTTGGCCACCGACGGCTTCTGATCTGTGTTGCCGGCTATTGCAGCCAACGCTCCGACACCCAGCGCCCAACCCAATACCGCAATCAATCTTATCATCGTTGTTTTCATTGATGTATCCCCTGAAAGTTGTGATGGTCAATACGCCAACGCCCGATTTGAAGATGCCAGCCTTCCCTCATTATAAACCACGATGAACACGCGAGCGAAAGGAAGGTTGCAAAACGATACACGCAGGCAGCCTGAACCTTGCGTTTGATGCGTCAGGCTTGGTGGAGATGCTTTTCGCAAGCGGGATCAATGGCGTCATGAAACACCGTCGGCCAATGAACGCGATTCAGTTTGAAAACCAAATCCAAAGACCGAGCCCGACAATCAATACGACCAGCGGTATGCCGAGTTTCAGCAGCGTTTTCCAATTCGACGTTGATCGGTGGACAACGTTGGCGTGCAGGCATTCACCGGTCAGGTAGTTTTGCAGATCGTCGGACAACGCATCGGCGCTTTGGTAGCGCGATTCGCGATCCTTGGCGATGGCCATCGATACGATTGCCTGCAAGCGATCATCGGTCTGAAAGGCTTCCAAGCCCGGTGCACCACCAGTCTGCTGCGATGCCAGCTTGAGCGATCGCGGTGTCGTTTCAAGGATATTCTTGCGGGCCACGTCTCCGCCGAATTCGATATCGTAGGGGTATCCGCCCGTCAGCAGCGTGAAGAGCAACACGCCCAATGCGTATACGTCCGAGCGTTCGTCCAGATTGGGTTCGCCAGACGCCTGTTCGGGACTCAAGTAGGGAAGCGTTCCCATGATCTGACCCAGTGCCGAAAGCGTACTTTCAAATTCAACACCTTCTGTGGTGAGCGCCTTGGCCAGGCCAAAATCGAGAATCTGCGGCTCTCCGTGCTGATCCACCAGAATGTTGCTGGGCTTCAGGTCGCGGTGGATGATGCGTTTCTTGTGCGCTCCGCCAACAGCCCGTGCGATTTTTGAAACCATCTCGACGCGCCCACGAACGGTTGGTATCGAAAGCTCCGCGTACTCGTCGACACTGAGTCCATACGCCATCGGCATCACAAGGTAGGGTTGTCCGTCAACGATGCCGCTGTCAATCACGGGGACGGTGTTTGGCAAGTCCAGGCCTGAGGCCAGGCGAATCTCGCGAGCGAATCGACGCGCCCTGTTTGCATTCGAAAGCTCGCCAGTCGTCATGACCTTGATGGCCACATCACGTTGCGTCGATTCCTGCAAGGCGCCAAACACAATACCCTGACCACCTTTGCTAATCTGGCGCGTGACTTTGTAGCCGTCTAGTGCCGCATCCAAGGTTGCAACGCGTAGCCGCTTTCTGGCTTCGATCTTGCTGCTCGGCGATGACGGGTCGATGTCACGTTCGGCATTGATGATCAACTGCAGATCGCGCGCGCGATCGGCAAGCTCGGGCATGAGTTGGGGAAAACGTCCTTCGATGTTGATTTGTGAAAGGGTATTGCCGGCTCGAAGTTCCAGACCCAATTGTTCCAGCGCGACATCCATCGCCTTCGCGCCAGACCCATCGCCCAGTTCCGGTGACTTCAACCCATCGGCTCCGTTAGTCGACGTCTGTCGGGACGTCGCTCAAGAAGCGGGCGGGCGATCGCAATTCAGCGCGAAGACTCCGCATGCCTCGGTTTACCAGGCCCCGGATCGCTGGTCCCGTTCGCCCCATGCGCTTGCCCGCCTCTTCGCAAGTGAGCCCGTTGATCCGGCAGAGTTCGACGGCTTGACGCTGATCTTTCGGCAGTTTCAACATCGCCGCATGCACATGAGATTCTGCTTCGTCCAGGGCGGATTCGCTGCTTGGTGATTTGCCCCCCACAGGCATCTGTGCGAGCACATCGGTAATGGACTCACGATCGAAAAGATGGACGGCGACTTTGCCACCACCTCTCTTCTTGGCTTTGATTTCTCGAATTTTGTCGAGAAGCGAGGTCGACAACGCCCATTGAAGAAATGCACGGATGTTGTTGATTCCCTCGAAACCCTGGGAGCCGCGCGTTTCAAGCATCTTCTGGGCAAACTCTTGAAGCAGGTCTTCAACGTCGAACGCGTGGGCAAATCGCTTCGGAATCTGCGGCAAGATAAACAGGCGCAGATCCGGCATGTGCTCAACGAGAATTCTGACAACATCCGCATTTGGCATGGATTTCATCCCCGACCAAAATCATGCTCACGAAACCCCAGGGCCAACCGATCGCGAGACTATGCAGTTTATACGACTTGGCGATGGACAAACAACAGTGAAGGACGTCTGGATAACCTGTGACGCATTTGTCGTCGCCAACCCCTTGATTTTACGCAATTGCATAAGAAATCTGAAAAAAACGTCAAGAAATTTGGTTTTTGCGCGCTCGCTGGGGCTCTGTTTTACGCCTAGATAATAGTGGTCCGGGTGCAAACGTATGCGTGATTGGATGTACTACCCTCCCGACCAGGGCTAGTGCCGCTTTCCCACCAGACGGTGCCCGGACCACTTTTTCTCGCACTTCTCCAGCCCGGATCCCACACCAAATCGACGCGAGGTAGGGCATAGGCCCGAGTTTGACTCGGGCGTCCGTGGCATTGCATCAGTGGTATTGCACCTGCACTTCATCGCCCCAGTCACTTCAATGCGGTACATGGGGTCTGAAGGCAGTTTCGACATCCGTTCAATCGCCGAATTACGGTCTGGCTTGATTCGGTTTGGACTAGCGCGGTAGGCGCTGAAGGACAACGAATTCGTGAGGTTCGGTTCCCACTTCGGAGGCGCCGAATTTCAATCGCTCACCCTCAAGCTCGAGTACGACGCCAACTTGCTGGCAATCGCCCGGATCGTGAATGTCTTCGTGCTCGATCGCTGTACCAACCAGCTTCCCGTCCGTGATCGATGCCTTGGTCAGCGACAGTTCCCAGCGAAGCAACCGGCCCGCACGAATGACGCCCGAGCGAATCACGAAATCGGCGCACGATTCAACGGAGTCGGCCAACATCGACCTCGAATACGCGTTCTGCATCAGCAATTTCGGATCGGGAAGCCCGCGGGCTGCAAGCTGTTGGGCAATCAGACAGTCGTTGATCGCGATGATCCGTCGCTGATCGAGAAATGATTCGTTTTCAACCAGTTGATATGAACCGTCGAATGCGCTCGTGTCGATGGCAGAAGGGATCACCGCGTCCCCGATACCACTCGGCGGAGAATTGCCACGCAGCAGAACAACAATGATCGCCAACACAATTAACACGAATGCGACATTGTTGAACGACTGCAATCGATTTTGATGTCCGGGGTGTGATGCCATCACGTGGCATTTTACCGAACAGAAACCGCATCACGCAATGTATTTGTTGTATGCAGGCTCGCAGGGGTTTATCGGTGTGCAAGTCGGTACCACTGCAACGCGCCAAGACACCGCCGCAATATCCTATGCAAATCAGACGCCGACCAATTCGCAGCTTCCGCAGCAGTTTGCCTTGGCCTCGTGTGTCTTGCGAACGGCTTGGAACACACCGATGCCACCGCCGTCGGGTTCAGCCGACCGTTCGTGGGTCTGCTCCCAATTCACTTTGAACTGTCTTTCGAGGAAGGCTTTGATGTCGTCGTTGTGCGTTCCGTGAAACTCACCCACGATGACTTTGACGGTGTCGAGTACGGATTCGGGAATCGATTCGAGGATGTCATACTCAGCCCCTTCGCAATCGATCTTGATGATGTCGGCCCGGGTGATGCCGTAACGCTCAAATGCTTCATCCACTGCGAGAACGGGCAGTTTCATCACCTCCGAGTGCGGTCCGTCTGTCGCCCAGGAGAGACTGCCGTCGTTGTAGAAGCCGCCGGTGTTGCTCGATGGCAGGCACGAGAAGTAATAGTCCAACTCTTCCGTCCGCCGACCCACGCCATAGGGCACGACGGTGATGTTCTCATAAGCCGCAACGTTCTTTTCAAGAAACGTCACATTGTCGGGTCTGGGTTCGAACGCAAAAATCTGCGCCTGCGGATAGCGCCGCGCGAAGAGGATCGCCGACGCACCGATGTTCGCGCCAAAATCCAAAATCACCTGCGGATTCACCGGAACGGGAATGCGGTATTCCGGAAAGTCATACCCGTTGGCCAGCATCCGCACGAACTCCGCGTCGGACGTTCCGGTCCTAAGCCCGAACGTACCGGGAAAGCCTGGCAGCTTCACCGTCGTTTCAAAATGTCGCTCGGTGTGGAGGATTCGCGCGGTGCGGAAACTCCTCGCGTGAAATGCGGTGCGAAAGAACGGCCGCCAGTGGTCCGGACAGCAACGTCCGATCGCTTTCAGTGACGCATAAATCATGTATTCATACTCCGAAAATAAGGGCGAAATTCACCCCGTGCATGCCAACGATATCGGAAGCGACGAACCTGCAAACGCCTTTGGTTCAATCTGATCAAACACGTACGCCTAGAATGGATCGTTGCTTTGGTGGATTTCAAAACCAACCGGGCCGCCGGCGGTTGGCGTCGGACAAAATGTTCACTCCCAGCGTCAACATGCGTTGCCGTGGCGCGAGCGGGAGAATGATTCGACTGACAAGCGCCGGATGATCGATAGCAGTTATGGGCGCGATGATCCATGACGGTCGCCGCGATTCATCAGGAGATTTGGATGGCCAGCGACACCGCAACCTACGTCGGGCATGAGCTTGAACTCTTCGCCCAAGCCACCCATTGGAAGAACTACATCCAACACGCGGTGCAGCCCTTCATTGGCGATCACGTCATGGAAGTTGGCGCGGGACTCGGCGGGACGACACGGTTTTTGTGCGACGGTTCGCAAACGCGATGGATATGTCTCGAGCCGGATGCGTCCCTCGCGGCAAAGTTGCAGGATGCGATCAATGCCGGCGAGATTCCGTCGTGCTGCGAATCTGTAGTGGGAACGCTGACGACCGATTGCGTCAATTCGGTAATCGATACCGTGCTGTACATCGACGTACTCGAACACATTGAAAACGATGCCGAGGAATTGCGAAATGCCATTCGCGTGATGAAACCTGGCGGACATGTCGTCGTACTGTCGCCAGCCCACCAATGGCTTTTCACGCCATTCGATGAAGCGATCGGACACTTTCGCCGCTATACCAAGCGCACGTTGTCAGCCCTCACACCGCCCGATGCCACGCTGGTTCATTTGACCTATCTCGATTCGGTCGGATTGCTCGCCTCGTTGGCCAACCGACTCTTGCTGCGAAGCGCCGAACCAACCCATCGTCAGATTCAACTTTGGGACAAGGGCATGGTGCGGACGTCGCGCGTGCTCGATCCGATGCTGGGTCGCAAGATCGGCAAATCGGTCTTGGGCGTCTGGCGCAAGAACGCTTAGAGCGCATTGATCCAAACGAAGCGGCAAGGCCGCACCGTCATTCCCGCGCAAGCGGGAATCCAGGGGAAGACAAAGCTCAGTCCAGTTGAATACAGTCGCACGTACTGCGAAGAATGGACGATGCAAAACGCCACGCTTGGATTAAGATCGCCACAGCGCCGAAGCGACTCTGCTTTAATTCAAGTCTTTCAACTCGTACACCGCGTACTTGCCTAGTCTGAATTGCGCGGGACCAAACCGACTTTCGATGATCGCGTCTTCGGTTGGTTCGCGCGTCAAAGCGTACAGCGGATGATCAAACGACTTGACGAGTTCTTCTTGTTCACCAGTTAGCGGTTCACCATCGAAGAGGGCAGCCACCACACCTTGTCGAGCAGCCACCTGCGGATGGTTGGCGGGAATAAACCACTCGACCACATCCATGAACAGAAACCGTCGAGTCATCGCGGGCACTTCGCTTTCGACGCCGTAGAACCCGATCTGCTCACCATCGCGCGTGTCGAACATCAGCGCCGCGTTGGTTGGCGTGTTGGCGACGATCCAGTCGTAGACGGCCATCGTGTCGGCCCGCTTCGGATAACGCATCAGATCGCCTTCGCTCGCAAGCGCGATGGGACGGCGATATCCAAACGAGAGTACCATAATCGCAGCCACGGGGGCCATACACGCGAGCACTCGGATCGTTCGACGTTTGATGAGCGTCGTCTCAAGACGCTGACCAAAACCACATGCCGCGGCGGCTGGCAGCGCCAGCAGGTATGTGCCCATGTTGAAGAAACTGTGTTCGCGATGACCGGGAACGTTGGTGATCCAACTCGTCGCGACAAGGACCACGCCACCGACAGCCAGCATCTGCATCTGCGGTGATTGAAGGTAACCGCGTCGCATGGCAAGGTACGCCATCACCAGCGGAAGGACGGCCAGCATCGCAAAGACGTGAAAGCCCTTCGCCGCGATCACCGACACAGATTTTTCAATCGGAAGTCCGACGAGATTTCCATTGAGAAGCTGCTGATACGTGGGAAATGCCAACACGACGCCAACACCCATGCAGAGCACAAGCTTGATCAGAACACTGTTGCTGATGGCCCCGTTATCGCGGGCGACAAACCGCACATACAGCAAGCCGACACCCAATCCAAACGCCGTCCCAACGCCCACGATCGGTTGCATGGCGCATGCCGCGGCCAACGCAATCACGAGCCCGATCCCTCGCCAGATCGAAACGCGCGAAAGCGAGCTGCATGCAATGACAGCCGCCACCGAACCAGCCAGCATCGCCAGCGGGCGGGATGACGGCTGCATGTGGAAGAAATAAGTGCCTGCCCAACGAATATCGAGTCCGGGGAACATGCCGCGCAGCATCGGATGCGTCGGGCTGCGGGTGAACTCGCCGATGGAAAGTCCGAGTGTGCCCTCGATCACGCGATAGGCCATCAACAGCGGTCCGAAGGGATTCATGGCGCACAGAATCATCACGACAGCCAGCAATCCCGCCCGCGAACTGTTGAGCAGTTTGCGTCCCAGGTGCGCGAAGAGAAACGTCAGCGCGAAAATCGTCAGTACGTTGAGAATCTCCGCGATCGCCACCGGTGTCAGTCCGGTCAACTGCACACCCTTCGCGAGGAGAACGTGATATGCCCAGTAGTACGGCAGAGGCAGGTCAGCCGCAAACGGATTGGTCGGTGGAACGTTGCCAGCCAGCACCGAATACGCAATCGCCGAATGGGTCATGCCGTGATACCCGACGTACGAACGCTGGTTGACGCGATGAATGATGACCACGCTCAGCGCCAAGAGCAGGGCGAACGCAAAGGTCAGCTGCCGATCGGTCAAGAAAAACAAACGCGACGCGGAGTCCGTCCGCGAATGCTCAAGGGCCAACGACGGGCAGACATTCTGTGCGACGCCTGCCGACGACATACTGGGATTGCTCATGTGGTGGACATCCGTGTCTGATGACTCGCAAATCGCGTTCGCGAAGGTTTCCGCATCGGTATTATCGGCAGACCAACAATTGCGTTGCAGCGACCGGGCTCAGTGTGGCTGAAATCGCTGATTCGCCGGGCAACCTGCGATCAAGCGGCGATCCATTTGCTCCGATAAAACCAGCGATAGATGCGCGCATCGACCGTTTCGATGCCTGTTGGGTACCCCTGCGCTGGGAACGCCAAGTGAAGCCAAACGCCAAGCCGACAATCTCACTCGTCGTACCCGTATACAACGAAGCCGCGCTGATTGAGCGACTTCATTCGGAGGTGACCAGCGCCATCGATCGCGTCGATGCGAACTGGGAAGTCATCTACGTTGACGACGGCAGCAGCGACGAATCGTTGGAGATGTTGCGCGTGTTGCAGGAGCGCGATTCTCGGGTGGTCGTCGTCGAACTTTCGCGCAACTGGGGACATCAACCGGCGATCTCTGCCGGGTTGTCTGTTGCAAAAGGTGATGCGGTTGTCTTGATGGATGGCGACCTGCAGGACCCGCCTTCGGTGATACCCGACCTTGTCGCCGCGTGGCAGGATGGTGCGCGCGTGGTCGTGGCGAGGCGCAGTAGCCGCATGGACCGCGGACTGCGCGGTATGCTCTTTCCATTGTTTTACAAAGTGCTCGGGTTTCTTTCCGATTTTCCGATTCCACTCAACGCAGGCATTTTCGGCTTACTGGATCGGCAGGCGGCAGATGCGATCAACCGCTTGAGCGAAACCAATCGCTACCTTCCGGGCATGCGGGCATGGGTGGGGTTCAAAACCAAAGTCGTCTTCTACGACCGGGCCGAACGCGCGGGTGGTGAAACCAAACAAAGTCTCTGGCGTCTGCTCAAATACGCGCTCGATGCGATCTTCAGCTTCAGCTACAAACCGCTGCGCTTCTGTCTCGGCGCCGGGATGGCTGTCTCATGCTTTGCGATGATCTACGGTGTGGCTTTGGTCATTCTGCGTCTGCTGGGCATGGGGATGTTCGGCATATCCATCGTTGACGGCTACACAAGCATCATCGTCGCGGTGTTGTTCTTGGGTGGAATTCAACTCATCAGCGTTGGAATACTCGGCGAATACATCGGGCGAATCTACGACGAAGTCAAACGCCGTCCGCTGTACTTGATCGAAGACGTTCACCGTGCAGAAATGCCAGCAGCACAGGAACGATCGTCGGTCAAAGCGCTGGCCGACCTGCTCAGCGCCCGCAAGTCCGAAGCATCCCGCGAACCTGCGCAAACCCGTTCGTAACCGAATCACAATTCCGATTGCGTCGGTCAGGCGTCGCTGTTTGCACTGGCTTCCTCTGAAGGTTCGACCACGAGAACGTTGGACGCAAGGTCGTCGGATAGTCGTTCACCCAGACCGGCCTCTTTCGTGCGACGACGGAGGAGGTCGTCTGGTTTGATGCCGCGCGGCAGTCGCCCGAGGTTGCAGATGGGTTCACCGGGGCTGATCGCAGGCAGCGTGGTCATGCCGACAACGATGGCATCAAACGGTGAGTAGACGGTATTGCGTTCGCTGCCCAGCAGGGTTGTGTTCGTTGCGAGCGGTTGGTCCTTGCTGATGATGTCGCCGGGTTTGATGTGAAATTGAAGAAACCCACCATTTTCTGCACGCATCCACTTTGACGTGTTGACGACGACTTGGAACGAGGCCTTTTCTTGCTCGCCTTCGAGCATGTCCAGACCGCGCAGAACATTTCTGATCCCCAGCGTTGCGGCTTCTACGATGCCGGGTTCGACTTTCCAGACCTCGCCGCCTTCCATAATGATCGTGGGGCAGCCGACTTTGCACGCCTCGCGCCGGAATGCGCCGACGGGACCTTTGCCGTTGATGATGACTTCCGAACCGAACGTCTCGGCAAGTTGCCGAACGGCTGGATTGGTCATGTCTCCGCGCACGTTGGGGTAGTTTGTGCGACGGACAGCCGCCGTGTGCAGATCGATTCCGTAATCACTTCGCGAGACGATTTCTTCGAAGATGGTAGCGGCCATTCTGCCGGCAAGGCTTCCCGACTTGGAGCCGGGGAAGCTGCGATTGAGATCGCGGCGGTCGGGCAAGTATCGCGAGTGACGATCGAACGAAAGAATATTGAGCACCGGCACGAGGATGACGCTCCCGCGCTTGAGCTTAAAGGAAGCATCCTGGACGAGACTGCGGACGGCTCCGGTACCGTTGATCTCATCGCCATGCAGCGCGGCGGTGACGAACACGGTTGGACCCGGTTCATAGGCCCGTTGAATGTAAATGGGGATCTTGACGGTGATGCCCGAGTAGGCTTCGCCGACTGCCAACTTGACTTTACGCGATTCGCCGGGATTGATGATCGTCCCGTTCCATTCGCCAATCGATTTTCGAATTCGTGCCATTTCAATGCTGCGCAAGATGCGAGTCGAGTTCTAGTCTTGAGGTGGAAGCTCTTGCATTTTGGTTCGACGTTTCTTGCGCGTTTTCTCCGGGATCATCGCACGCATCTGTTCCAGTCTTCCGAAGCACAGCAACCGATCACCCGCCTCAAGCTCGCGCGTCGCCCGCGGATTGGGAATCACCGACGTCCCACGATAGAGGGTTAGTACGTTGATGTCTCGATCGTGTAATCCCGACTCCCGCACTGTCCTTCCGACAAACTCCGATCCTTCGGGGATGTGGATCTCGGTGACGCCGTAGCCGCGGCTGACGGTCAGGCGCTGTCGAATATCGATTTCAGGGAAGTTCACCTGGGCGGCGATGAAGTCCACGATCGCGCCAGCGATGTCGAGTTGCGTGCACGTCTCGATGCCTTCCAGTCCGGGCGATGAGTTGACCTCCATCACCTGCGGGCCGTCATGACTCTCGAGCATGTCCACACCGGCGACTCGCAGTCCCATGATTTGCGCCGCCCGGACAGCCGTCTCGCTGTACTCGTCGTCGAGTTCGATGACTTCCGTCACGCCACCGCGATGCACGTTGCTGCGAAACTCGCTGCCCTGCGCCACGCGCCGCATCGACGCCACGACGCGGTCGCCAATCACGAACGCCCGAACGTCGCGCCCCTTGCTTTCGGCGACGAATTTTTGAATCAGCACGTTTTGATTGGCGCTTTGCAGTGTTTCGATGATCGCTTCAGCCACCTTGGCGGTTTCTGCGAGCACGACGCCAACACCCTGCGTCCCCTCGAGCAGTTTGATGATAACCGGCGCACCGCCCACGCGATCGATCGCCGGCAACAGGTCGCGTCGATCGCGGGCAAACGTGGTCTCAGGGATACCGATGCGGTGGCGGCTTAGGATCTGCAAGCTTCGCAACTTGTCGCGCGAGTTGGTGATGCCCGCGGACGAATTCGTGCAGAAAACATCCATCTGCTCAAACTGACGGACGACAGCCGTGCCGAAATAAGTGATCGACGCACCGATGCGCGGAAGTACCGCGTCGTAGTGGCTTAGGTGTCTGGATCGATAAAAGAGATCGGGCTCTTCCTGGCGCAGGTCAATGCCAAACTTCAAGGTGTTGAGAACTTTGGCCTGGTGTCCGCGATCTTCGGCTGCCTCGCGCAGACGGCGCGTGCTGTAGCAATTTGGACTGCAGGATAAGATCGCGAGTTTCATTTTTTGGTCCATCGATTCAGTTCATTGTTGAAAGCCAGTCGGTCCATTGCAACCGACCAATATCATGTCTTGGTCTTTTTCTTGCGTGGAGGCTGGCCGCCGTAAAACGACTTTCCGCAATCGACCATGAATCGCTTGCGGATGGCCTCGCGCCCAAGGAGCATCCGAAATCCCATTTCGTCGCGATTGGCCAGCGTCAGTTCGATGGGCCAGGTTTCGCCCAATACGCGAATATCGGTCACAATCACCGGGCGTTTCTGGGCGTGCCCGCTGGAACTGCGAATCAAACGGTATTCAAGCACTTCGGCGCGACACCGAACGGTCTCGTGCGCGTTGCGTTGCAGCGGGTGCACCCTGAAGTCAACGAACGTTTTTCCCGCGCTTTCTGAAAGTTTGATATCGAGCGCATGAATCGATGACGAGCGCGCGCCCGTATCGATCTTCGCCTTCACCCTCGGGATCCCCAGATTGGGCAACTCTATCCACTCGCGCCACCCGATGACGATGGGCGGTCTTTTCTTCAACTTGCTCATTCTGACCTGTTTCCAGTCGCAGTGACTGCGCTGAGGACCCTGCCAATGCGATGTCATGATACGGAGAGCCTGTGGTCAATACGCTTACGATTAAAACGGCGAACACGCACATTGGCAAGGGCAAACAGGGCCCATCTCCATATCGCACCTGTTTTCATGGCGGTGATGCACCCAGTGCGAGGGCTTCCCGTTGATTTCCGCAAACAACCGTATGATTCTTGCACCCAACGCACATCACGCAGAAAATGAAAACGCTCAATGGACTGACGAAGTCAATGGACTCCCGCATCGGTCGCACAACGGAGGCGCCGCCAAATGTTTCGCAAACGACATCCGCCTGTCGGGTCCAAGCCCGGTACGCTCATGATTCACGAGTGCGCCGCGAGGCCGGTGATACGCGTGATGAAATACAATCCTGATAACCTCGAAGAATTTGAAGACGTCAGCGTTTCCGACCTGACAAAACTGCTTGACGACAATTCGGTCTGCTGGGTTGACGTGCAGGGCCTTGGTGATGAAGCCGTCCTTCGCGACATCGCCGACAAGTTTTCAATTCACTTGCTGGCGCTCGAAGACGTCGTCAACGTGCCCCAGCGACCCAAGGTTGAGTACTTTGAAGGCCATACGCTCTGCATCACGCGGATGGTCCTGCCAAATCAATCACGCATCTATCCCGAGCAGGTCAGTTTGTTTCTGGGCAAGAACTTCGTGTTGACGTTTCAGGAACGGGAAGGCGACGTCTTCGATCCAGTACGCCATCGAATCAGAAACAAGGGGAAGATCATCCTAAGCGCCGGACCAAGTTACCTCACCTACGCGCTACTCGATGCGGTGATCGACGGCTACTATCCATTGTTGGAACTGTTCGGTGAGAAGCTCGAAGCCCTGGAAGATCAGATCGTCTCCAATCCAAAACCGGAAATCCTCCGGAAGATTCACGGCATCAAACGCGACATGTTGACGCTTCGCCGTTCAATTTGGCCGCAGCGCGAAGTCGTCAACGAAATGATCCGCGACGAAAACCCGCTGATCACCGACACCGTGCGCGTGTACCTGCGCGACTGCTACGATCACTGTGTGCAACTGATGGACGGGGTCGAGACGTATCGCGAGTTGGCCGGCGGGTTGATGGATGTCTATCTTTCAAGTGTGGGCAACCGCCAGAACGAAGTGATGAAGGTGTTGACGATCATGGCCACCATCTTTATCCCCCTGACGTTTCTCGCGGGTATCTATGGCATGAATTTCGACGTCATGCCCGAACTGCGGTTTGCCTGGGCGTATCCGGCGTTATTGGGTGTGATGGCCACCATCGCCATTTGCATGCTATTCTTCTTTCGCCGAAAGGGCTGGCTCGGTGAACGCGACGACGACCCGCCGGAAGCGATTTCGAATCAAGATGACGAATAATGGATTTTGACAGTGGTGAACTCAGGCGACTGTCACGCGGTATTCAAAACGAAAGCAGCGAACAACATGCGAGAACCCCAACGAACCCATCAGGCATGCCGGGTGATTCTCGCCGCGTCGATGCTGTTGCTCCCTTGGTCAGTCGCTGGCAAAGATGGGCAGGATGTTGACACGAACGGTCCCGCGCCGGCTGCCGCGCCGCAGTTGCTGCTGACCAAACCCGAACTTCAGCTGCAACTTGAGCAGGTCAAGGAATCGGTCAATCTATCCGACGACGCCAAAGCCAAAGCCACCGGAATCCTCACGCAGGCGATCGGGCAATTGGAAATCGCCGAACAGTGGACAGCCAAGGCGGCTGAGTTTGAATCCGAACGTCAAAAGGCGCCGGAGCGATTGGCTGCGATACAAGCTGAGTTGGCCAAACCGTTTCCCGAACCGGGATCAGACATCCCCGCAGACGCGACCCGCGCGGACCTCGAATTGCGTCTGCATCAGGTTCAAAGCGATCTGGACAACGAGAAAAAGACCCTCGCCGATTGGGAGCGCGAACGCGATCAGCGGACGACGCGCCGCAAAGAAATTCCCGAGTTGGTCGCAGCCGCCAAGGCGAGAATTCTGGCGATCACCGAACCAGCGCAATCGCCCGAAGACGATCCATCCGCGATTGTTCGCGCGGCGCAGCGCTCGTTGGTGCAGGCCCGGCGTCTGGCGATTGAACGCGAGATCGAAGCATACAACAGCGAACTGCTCAGCTACGACGCCCGGCGTGATTTGCTTCAAGCCCGACTTGATCGGGCCACGCGTCGCGTCAACCATGCGGAAAAGACCCTCGCGGTGGTGCAAAAGCGCGTTCAGGAAAAAGCGCACACGGAATCCGTTCAGACGCTTCGCGATGCCCGCGAACAACTCAAGCAAGCCCACCCCGCGATTCGTCCACTCATCGAAGAGCGCGAAAAGCTTGCGCTGGGTGCGCGAGAGTTACAAAATGAAATCAAGTCTGTCGATCAGCGCGTTTCCGATACGGATGCGCAACTTGCCCAACTCAGTCTGGAATTCGACAAAATCAACCGCCGCGTCAACGTGACGGGGCTGACCAACGCAATTGGCCAACTCCTTCGCAAGCATCGGGGCAATCTTCCCAGCATTCGCCCGATTCAACGCGACTTACGGCAGGGTAAAGATCGCATCAGCGCGGTCCAACTCATCATCCTCGAATTGGAAGATCGCCGATCGGAATTGATCGGAGCCGACGCGATCGTGTCGGAAGTGATGGAAGAGGTCGGTCCTGACGAAGACGCCGAGCGCCGCGCGATGATCGAACAAGCCGCGACCGAAGCGATCACCAATCTTCGAACGGACACCGGCACGCTGCTTAAAGAGTACGACCGACTTTTTGACAAGCTCGTGGATCTCGACAGCAAGGAGCGCGAGCTGGTCGTCACAATTGAACGCTTCAAGCAATACGTCGATGAGAAAGTACTCTGGATTCGAAGCGGCGCCACACCTCACTTGTCTGATATTCGCCAGGGGCGCGATGCATTCGTGTGGCTGGTGAGCCCGAGCAGTTGGGGTAACGTGCTTCGATCAATCGGTGGCACTGCGCGGGCGAATGCGGGTTGGTTGGCGGTGAGCGGGCTGCTGCTTTTTGCCATCTGGACGTCATCGGGGCGGTTTCGTCGTTTCGTGCGAGAAGCTGGCGAGCGCGTCAACAAGTTGACGAGAGACAACATGCTGCGGACCGTTGGCGTGTTGTTCGCCAGCGCTTTTCTTGCCGTTCGCTGGCCTGCAACACTTTGGTTTGTCGGTTGGGTGATCGCGTCACCACCGGAATCCACCGACTTTTCAAAGGCGATTTCGAGCGGTCTGAGTGCCACGGCGGTCATTTTGCTGACGTTGCAATCGCTGCGGCAGATCGCTCGCATCAACGGGCTGGGTGAGAAACATTTTCGATGGAACGCACAGTCGCTCAAGCTGCTCAAGCTGCACATCGCGTGGTTGACGCCGATTCTTGTCCCGACGTTCTTTGTATTCTCAACGCTCGAAGCACAGGGCAACGAAGCCTTCAAAGGTTCGCTCGGCCGGGCGACTTTCGTGGTCGCGTTTCTCGCGATTGCTCTGTTCATTCAACGGGTTCTGCGCCCAAGCGGACCCGTATTGGGGCCCGTGCTTCAACGTCAATCCGCAAGCTGGCTTAACCGTCTGCGACACGTCTGGTTTACGACGACATTGGCGCTACCGCTGTTGCTCGTGATCGCAGCCGTCATGGGTTACTACTACACGTCGCTCTATCTGGGCACGCGTTTTATCGAATCGGTCTGGTTGCTGGTTGGACTGATTGTCGGGTTCGCTCTGGTCAAGCGCTGGCTGGTTTTGCAGATCCGTCGCCGCGCCATTGCCGAAGCGCAGGAGCGGGCGGCACAAAAGCAGCAGAAAGTACAGGAATCAGAAGGACCAACCGACCCGGATGTCGTCAGCGTGCCGGAAGAACGCCTCGACGTGGTGTCCATCAATAAGCAGACGTTGCAGCTTGTGCGCGTGATGATGATGGTGATCGGGATCGGCGGGTTGTGGGCGATCTGGGCGGACGCATTGCCGGCGCTCGGCGTGCTTCGCGGTGTGACCCTTTGGTCGATTACGCATCAAGTATCAGAAACCATCACCAATGCGGACGGCAAGACCATCGTCAACGAAGTGACGAAGATCATCCCCATCACGCTCGCCAACCTCGGCCTCGTCAGCTTGACGTTGCTCATCACGGTCGTCGCGGTCAAGAACGTGCCCGGTCTTTTGGAGATCACGATCCTCCAGCGCCTGCCAATCGATGCGGGCGGGCGATTCACCGCCACCGCGATCACGCGGTATCTCATTACCGTCACCGGTGTTATCGTCGCGTTTGGCCAAATTGGCGTCGGTTGGGCCCAGGTGCAGTGGCTGGTGGCTGCGATGACGGTGGGTCTTGGTTTTGGATTGCAGGAAATCTTCGCCAACCTGGCGTCGGGTCTGATGCTCTTGATCGAAAGACCCATCCGCATTGGCGACACGGTGACCGTGTCAGACACCGTTGGTACGGTAACGCGCATCCGCACGCGGGCGACCACGGTGGTGGGGTGGGACCGCAAGGAACTCATTATTCCCAACAAGGAATTCATCACCGGGCGGGTGGTGAACTGGACGCTGTCAGACTCGGTCATCCGACTTATTGTCCCGGTGGGCATTGCATACGGTTCGGATACGAAACTCGCGAAGTCCGTGATGTCCAAAATCGTCGAGAACAATCAAAATGTCCTCGACGACCCGCCCCCGCGAATCTTGTTCATGGGCTTTGGAGAAAGTTCGCTGGACTTTGAAGTGCGGGCTTATGTCGGGTCGATCGATCACTACATGTTGACGATCGACGAACTGCATTTCGCCATCGATCAGGAGTTCAGGAAAGCCGGCATCGAGATCGCTTTCCCGCAGCGCGATATCCACGTGCGATCCGTCCAGGATGCGTTCACCGTCGTCCGCGATCAATCGAGTCAGGTGCCCAAATCCGAATAGACCTGCACCGCATCCCCTCCTGCATCGGCTGGCGGTCAGGAGATGGGTTCAAATATGCAATTGCGGTGCCAAGGCCGTTGGTTTAATCTGAATCAGCTTTTCAATCATCATGGGCAAGGGTTCGATTCGATGCAGCGAATCGCAGAAAATTCACGTCAGACCTTAGACCAGATGAGCGTCGCCGATTCGGCACGTCGCCGTTGTGCGATCCATCACTACTTGTACATTGTCCTGATCGGGCCAGTCAGGATCCATCGAGGCTAAGATGTCATCAGACGATACCCAGTCAGCCGGCTCCCCGACCTCAGACAGTACGCCATCACTTCGCAGCGAGATCGTCAGCCTTTCCAACAACGTGATCACCTGGTTTGGCTTGATGGTGGTCGCGGTGTCGCTGTGCCTGCTGATGACGTTTGTGCTCTTTGCGGTTCTTGTTCCCGATCATAACCCGTACGTGGATGTTCTCGGTTACCTCGTGTTACCGGGCGTCTTGATTGGCGGGCTGGTTCTTTGCCCCATCGGTATCTACTGGACGCGCAGGCGACGAAGAAAGTCCGCCACGACGGGCGTGATTTCGGTTCGCTTCGGTTTGACGTTCATGGCCGTCACATTTTTTCTCATGCTCCCGATCCTTGGCATCAGCGGTTACGAAGGCTACCACTACACGGAATCGGCGCAGTTCTGCACCAACGTCTGCCACACGGTGATGGAACCACAGGGAACAACCTACGCCTACTCGCCGCATGCACGCGTGTCATGTGCCGAGTGTCACATCGGCGCGGGTGCGAGTCCGTTCGTCAAATCAAAGCTTTCGGGACTGCGGCAGGTTCTCGCTGTTTGGCGCGAAAGCTATTCCAAACCGATTCCACCGGCGATCAGCGAACTGCGACCCGCCCGCGAAACATGCGAGCAGTGTCATTGGCCGCAGAAGTTTTTTGGCAAGCAGTTGCGCCCGGTGGTGCACTTTTCTTCGGATGAAAAGAACTCGCGCTACGAAGTGCAGATGCTGCTCAAGACCGGTGGAGCCGATGAAAGTCTCGGCGTCAGCGAAGGCATCCACATGCACATGCTTCAGGATGTCGAATACGTCGCCGTCGACGACCACATGCAAAAAATCCCATGGGTCAGGTACACGGACGCATCCGGAAAGTCGACGATCTTCCGCGACGACGGTCAGCCGAACGATGCGCCACCGCCCGACGGTCATCGCCGCCGCCTCGACTGCATGGACTGCCACAACCGCGGCGCCCACGAATTCCGCGCACCACAGGAATCGGTGGACCACCTGCTCGATGCCGGCAAGATCGATACCAAACTGCCATTCGTCAAACGCGAAATCGTCAGCGTCCTCAGCGAGGAATATGCCGACAAGGATGCTGCGATGACCACCATTTCCGACAAGATCGAGGCGTTCTATCGCACCAGTTATCCCGAGATGACCGACAACGGCAAGTCCGAATCGGTCAAGAACGCAGTGCAAGCCGCCCAGCAGATTTATGGCAACAGCGTCTTCCCCGCGATGAAGGTTTCCTGGAAGTCGTATCCCAACAACATTGGCCACCTCAATTCGCCCGGGTGCTTCCGATGCCACAACGGGCGGCACATCAACGAGGAAGGCGTACCGATTTCATCCGAGTGCGACGTGTGTCATACGTTCCTGCATCGTTCGGAATCCGGCGATACGTATGTGCAGGACATCTTCGACCACCCGATGAAGATCCACGATAAATGGGACGGCCTGGGGCCGCACGCGACCATGCGCTGCGACCAGTGCCACACCGGCGGTCCGATCCTTGGCTGCACCGAATGCCACGAGTCGGGAGCGTGGTTGGAAGAACGCGGCGTCGAGGCATTTCGCAAGACTTCGCGAACGCATTGACCCGCGCGAATCGTCAGGAGGCCGGGATGAAGTTCGTTGAGATACTCAAGGATGGCTCGTTGGCGGAACCAACCGCCGATCTGCCCGAGGTTGCATCTGGCGTTTTGTGTTCTACGCGTGATCACTACGGCCGCACGGGGTTCAGCCCACCTTGGGTTGGTTACATCGTGCAATCCAACGATGCAACCGGCGCCGCGCAATGGGTCGGGACGTGTGCATTCACCGCTGCGCCGAAAGACGGACGCGTCGAAATTGCATACTTCACGTTTCCCGATTTCGAAGGCCGGGGAATCGCCACGCAGATGGCCCGCAAGCTTCTTGAAATTGCCCGGCAAAACGATTCGACGCTGACCATCACCGCGTTCACCCTCGCCGAAAAGAATGCCTCGAATTCAATTCTCAAGAAGTTGGGGTTCGACTTCGCTGGGGTGGTCGAACATCCCGAAGACGGAACCATTTGGGAATGGACGCGGCCAGCGAACTGACAGGACCGGCCAACTGACCGAGGGTGCAATCCGCCCTGACGTCGTTAGAATCCAGTCATCATGCCTGCACAACACTATCCCCGCGAGTATTGCATCGACGGCGCAAGGATCATCGACCCATCCGCCGGTCTGGACGGAGTCGGCTGGCTTCACGTTCGCGACGGCAGGATCGCTGGTATCGGACTGGGACTTCGCCCCGACGGCATCCAACACGTCATCACCAAACCGGGCTTGATCGCCTGCCCCGGACTCATCGACATCCACGTGCACCTGCGCGAGCCGGGCGGTGAATACAAGGAAACCCTGCAGACCGGTTGCGAAGCGGC
>DDIR01000050.1:23431-102099 GCA_002338715.1 Phycisphaerales bacterium UBA1845
CTGCCGCTGGCGGGTTTACGACCGTCTGCTGCATGCCCAACACCACGCCCGCACTCGACAATGTGAACGTCGTCAAAGAAGTGATGAAGCGGGCTGCCGACATTGACCTTTGCCGGGTCAAGGTCATCGCAGCCGCAACGGTGGGGCGGCAGGGGCGCGAACCCGTCGACATGGCCGCGCTGAAAGACGCCGGTGTCGTGGCGTTCAGCGACGACGGCGACGGCATCGAGGACGATGACGTCTGCCGCGAAGTGATGGAGAAACTCTGCGAGATTGATCGGCCACTGTTCCCACACTGCGAATTCAAATCCATATCCAAGAGCGGCGTCATGCACGCAGGGCAAACCTGCGCCGAATTGGGATTGCAAGGGTACGACCCACGCGGTGAAGAGGCGATGATTGAACGCGATCTGCAATTGGTCGCTGAAACCAACACGCGCTATCACGTCGCCCACATCTCGTCCGCGAACGGTGTGGACATAATCCGCCGCGCCAAACGAAAAAACTTGCCGGCCAGCACCGAAGTCTGTCCGCATCATTTGCTGCTTTGCGATGAAGATGTCATCGGCGCAGACGGTAAGCCCGATCCGAATTTCAAAATGAGTCCGCCGCTGCGTTCGCGCGATGATGTCAAGGCGTGCATCGAAGGCGTCATCGACGGAACGATCGAGTGCATCGTCACCGATCACGCACCGCACACGGCTGAGGAAAAGCAAACAGGGTTCGTCAATGCGCCGATGGGCATCGTCGGTTTGGAGACATCGCTCGCATGTGCGGTCAAGGCGCTGTTTTGGCCCGGGGGATTGGGTTGGTCGGACCTGATTCGATGCATGACGACAAACCCCGCCCGCATTCTCGGTCTTGAAGGCGGGACGCTCGCGGTGGGGCAGCCGGCTGACATCACCCTGATCGATCCCGATCGCGAGTGGACGATTCGGGCGGAGGATTTCCGGTCGAAGTCACGCAACACGCCGTTTGACGGTTGGCGGGTGAAGGCGAAAGCCGTCGCAACCATCGTCGCCGGTCGCCCGGTTTATCTGAATGACTCCTGCGGTTGGATCACGGAATAGACGAACCGGGGCGGCTGGGGTGATCGTCCTGCCCGACCAAACCAGCCAATCTGCCAACTTCGCTTCAATCCTCGAACTTCCCCTTACAATATTCCACTGGTTCGAGAACACTTCACACTGCGGGCGGATCGCCGTATATCATTTCATCTAAAGGGGTTGCATATCGCCCTTCGGTAGGCTAGAAATGTCGATGCAGTGTCGGATTGCGCCCGCATTTTGCGGGATTCTCGCGTTCGATATCGCATTCTTAATTGCCAGTTAAACTGTTCGGATCACACGCCGAATTCGGATTTATCCCGAACAGATGTCTTGATCGCAGCAGTTGTGCAGCGTGTGCGAGCGTTTCGGTTGCTATGTGACCAAGGGCGCTCGGACCCAAGCCAATCGCGCGAATCAGCAACGACAACAAGGAGACTCCCTTGAGCACGCTTACCAAGATCTTCGTCGTCTTGATGGTCATCTTCAGCATCGCTTTCACGATGACGACCATCAGCTTCGTCGCCAACACCTCCGGTTGGAAGAATCTCGCCGAAGACTACCAACAGGAGTTGAAGGTTGTCGAAACGCACATGCGCAGTCTGTCTGCTGCCCATGCAGCCGAAAAGACGGCCTGGCTCGATTCGCGCAACTCAAAGGAAGAACGCATCGCCGAGCTGGAAAGCGTGCAGGCGTCGCAGTTGGCGGAAATCGCCGAGTTGCAGGATACCGTGGCTGGGCTCAAGGCTGAGAAGGGCGATGCCGAAGGGTTGGCCCGTCGCTTGAGCAACCAGTTGCAGGTCGCCCAGACCGGTTGGAAGGAAGCGGGCGACGAACTCGACAAAATCGAAAAGCGCAGCATGCAGCTCGAGCGCCGCAACCTCGACCTCAACGAGCGCGTCAACGAACAAACCGCTCAGATTGTCGTCCTCGTTCAGAAACAGCACCTCCTCGAACAGCAGATCAACATCCTGCGAGACGAGTCGAGTAAAGTCGCCGGCGGTGGTCGGGCAGCCACCCCCGAAGGCATCTCTTCAACCAGCATGGTCGGCGTCAAGCCGGTTTCCAAAGGCTCATCGGTGACCCCGATTCGCGGTCGCATCCTCGAAGTGCAGGGCAATCTGGCGACGATCAGCGTCGGAAGCGCCGATGGCGTTCGCGAAGGCATGGTTTTCGTGATCTACCGCGGCCGCGACTACATCGCCGACCTCGAAGTTTCCGACGTCGAACCGGGCCTGGCTGCCGGTCGAATCATGCGGGCCAAGACCATGCCGCGAACGTCGGACATGGTCATGGACGAGCCGGCATTGGGTTACGCCAACTAGCAACAGTTGAGCGTGCATCTGTGATATTTGGCGGGCGAGAGCGATGCCTGTCGGAATTTCACACGTTGGGTTGGTAAACCGCAGTTTTTTAACTGCATGATAGATAGGGAGTTTCAGTTCATGGCCGACACAGGACCATCAGATCTTCGACCCAACAGCAACGTGTACACCGTCCTTGTGATTGTCGCGACGATCTTTCTGTTGGCCGCCACTGTCTTCACCAGCATGCGTGCTCAAGCGTTGTACGGAAACTGGATGCCGTTTTAACGCCGACTCGTCTTGACGTTTAGGTCGCATTTCCTTAATCACGTAAATCGCCTGATTTGACGATTTTGGCTACGCATGCGCGCCGTTTTGCTGTACCATGCGGCATGCGCGGGCCAACGTATTCGCGCTGCAATAAATCCTCAAAGGCTCGAAAGGATGCAAGCCTGTGATCTTCGATTCACTTCTCGGCATGTTTAGCGTTGATATGGGGATCGACCTCGGCACGTGCAACACCCTGGTGTGCGTGAAGGGTGAAGGTGTGGTCCTCAACGAACCTTCCGTGGTCGCGGTGAAACGCGGTACCAATCGCGTGCTCGACAACGGTAACGCGGTCGGGCTCGTCGCCAAGGAAATGCTCGGCAAGACACCGGGCAGCATCAACGCCATCCGCCCCTTGAAAAACGGTGTCATCGCCGACTTCGACATTACCGAAGCGATGCTTGGTTATTTCATTCGTAAGGTCCATGGCCGGCACAATTTCTTCCGCCCGCGCGTCGTGATCGCCGTGCCTTCGGGCATCACTGCTGTCGAGAAGCGGGCGGTCTACAACTCGGCTGAACGCGCCGGCGCACGGCGTGTGTTCCTCGTTGATGAACCGATGGCGGCTGGCATTGGCGCGGGGCTTCCCATCGCGGAACCAACCGCATCGATGATCGTGGACATCGGCGGTGGAACGACGGAAGTTGCGATCATGTCGCTTGCGGATATTGCCGTCTGCGAGTCGATTCGCGTCGCGGGCGACGACATGGACGAAGCGATCATCAACCACATGCGCCGCACGTACAACCTGATGATCGGTCTGCAAACGGCTGAAGCGCTGAAGATCGAGATCGGTTCGGTGGGTATCGACGACGTCGACGAACAGCGCGAGGTCCGTGGTCGCGACCTCGTCAGCGGTCTGCCGCGCAAAAGCATCGTTTCAAGCCAGGAAATCTGCGAAGCTTTGAAAGAGCCGATCGGTCAGATCATCGATTGCGTTATCCGCACGTTGGAAAAAGCCGAGCCCGAACTGGCGGCAGATATCGTCGAGAACGGAATTCACCTCGCGGGCGGTGGCGCGCTGCTTCGCGGGTTGGACGAAGTGATGGAGCGTTCGACCGGGTTGAGCGTGACGGTTGTGGATGACGCGTTAAGCTGCGTTGCTCGCGGGACGGCGATCTATCTCGAAAACCTCGCGATGTGGAAAGACACGCTCGACTCCGACATTGACGACTTGTAAGCAATGCCCTCTGAGGTTACAGTCGCCATCGACCAACCAAGGCAACAGAACTGGCTGATCATGCCATTGCGACGAGGTGAATCACGGATGGTTCGCGCTTGAATTTCAAGAACTTCGGTCGCGCCGTAAATTCAAATGCCGCGTTGCTTGAGCGGTTCAATCCATGAGTCGAAGCAAACGCAAACACGCCAACAACCGCCGCACAATCATCACCGTATTGATCCTCATCTCGGTGGTTGGGTTCATGCTTCCCACCAGGCTCACCGGTAAGTTCTTGAACTTTGTGCAGGTCATCCTTCCATTCCAGGATTGGACCACCCGATCAGCCGACGCGGTCGCAGACGCGGTGACGCCATCGGGGGCAAATCTGTCAGCCGACGAAGCCGAGAAAATCCTCCGCGAAAATGCGGCATTGAAACACCGCCTTGCGTCGCTCAGTGGTGATTTCGAAGACCTGTCCAATGCCTACGCCAACGCCACGCAGATTCGTGACCGCGGGTTGGATCAGGGCAAGTTGATACCGGCTCGGGTTGTCGCGGGCGATGCGTTCGCCTGGCGCAAGTCGCGTTTGATCAATGCCGGAACCCTAAGCGGCGTGCGGGAAGACTCGGCTGTCACCTCCCATCACTTCACGCTGCAACTCGACGATGCGGATGTCGTGCGTGAGGGCTATTCGGTCTTGCGTGCAGAGACGCTGGTCGGTTTTGTCGAGCAGGTGGGGACGCATTCGGCCCGCGTGCGGATGCTGACCGACAAAGCCACCGCGCTTCGCGTGCTGGTGGCTCGGGCGTCTACGGGAAAATTCTATCCTCTCTCCAGCGAATTCTGGCTCGTCGGGACCGGAATCGACAGCATGGAGATTCGCGACGTCAGCCACGTCTACGTCAAATCAACCGACGACGAAACCAACATCCGCGTCGGCGACTATGTATTCACGTCTAGAGACGATCCCAACCTGCCCGCGTCGATGACCATCGGGACCATCAGCGATATCCGCCAGGACCCGGAAAACTCGCTGCTCTACATCCTCAAGGTCGAACCGGCGATCCAGCCCGGCGATCTTCGGCAGGTCTTCGTCGTCGATCTGGGCGACCGCCAGACGCCATAATTTCCGTTTCGACATTTCAGACTACAATGATGCATCACATAAACCTTGCGCACGCTGCCGGGGTTCTTGCATAACCGTTACCGCCGCGTCATGAACACCATTAACCACACCTGCCGCGTATGTGACGCCGTCATTGAAAATGCCGGCATGGGGACGGCATGTGCCCGATGCGGCGTGCGCGTCAATGCCGAGTTTTGGACCGTTCGCGAATCGAAACCCTCGTCGGTTTTCCTTCTGGTTGTCGGGCTGGGGTTGTTTGCGATCGCGGCAAGAGAGGTTTCATTCGGGCAGTGGGAGGCCCATCAGATCCTGATCCTTGGCGTGTGCGTCTTGGTCACCTGGATGTTCATCGCCAATCGACCCAACGAAGCCGTCATCTGGAAGTCTGGTGTGGTGTTGCTCGAACGCGGCGCCGAACCGCGACGCATATCGTGGAAGGGCGTCACCGACGTAAAGTTCAACGACGAACTCGATCGCGTCGAGTTTGTCGGTGAAGGCGGGGTGGTCATCGATTCCATTTCGGCTGAGTTCTTCGGAACGTGGCGGCGGGCTGATCACTTCGTCCGCGAAGCGCGAACCATCTTCGATTCAACACAAGCAACCGACACAAGTCGCGAGACCGTCTGAAGTACAATCGCAGCAATGCCGCAACGTCGTCATTCCCGCGCAGGCGGGAATCCAGAAGAGAACAGAATCGGACTCGGTGAATAGTAGATACCCGTACTGTGCAGAGTTGACGCCCGAGCAGGTAAAACGAGCAAGTCGCTAGTTGTTGTTGTGCCCAAGGCGCTGGCGGAGGTAGTTGGCGCGGGCGATGCTGCGTTGTTCGCCGCTGAGCTTGCCACCGTTTCGCTTTTGCAGGTGCGCGGGTTGAATCTGCAGGAATAGCTCGTTGATCGTTCCGATGTCGAGTTGGTTGAAGCGGCCCATGCTGACGCCCATTCGCAAGTGTGACAGGAAGAACATGGTTTCTTCGCTGGCCATCGCCCGTGCGTTCTCGAGAATTCCGTAAGCCCGCCAGACTTTGTCATCCAGCTGGACGCTGCGCTGATCGGAGAGCGCCTCGCGGGCGGCCCGTTCGTAGTCGACGATCTGCGGGATGATCTGCCCCGAGAACATGTCGATAATTTCTTCTTCGGAAATGCCCAGCGTGACCTGGTTCGACACCTGGTAGAAGTCGCCGATCGCGTCGGTCCCTTCGCCAAAAAGTCCGCGCACGGCCAGCTTCAGATCCTTCGCAGCCCGCATCACTTTTTCGATTTCGCCCGTGATTTTAAGGGCTGGTAGGTGCAGCATCACCGAAACGCGGAGCCCGGTTCCAACATTGGTCGGGCACGCGGTCAGGTAACCGAGCCGTTCGTCAAAGGCGAATTCAATTTCCGAACCGAGTCGGTCGTCGATGATGCTGATATCGTTCCAAAGCGTTTCGAGTTGCAAGCCGCTCTTAAGCACCTGCATGCGGAGGTGATCTTCTTCGTTGATCATCAGCGCATGGGTTTCATTCAAGGAAACCGATACGCCGCGGCTACCTTCCCCTTCGGCGTGCTGGCGACTGATGAGATGCCGCTCGACAAGCACCTGCCGATCAACATCGCTGATGTTCTCGATGTCGACAAAGAAGCTGTTGCTGCCGAAACCGGCGCTCGAAAGGGCGTCGCCCAACGCGCGGTAGATTTCGCGCTTCTCGTCGCCCGACGCGCGGGACAAAAACGGGTAGCCGACAATGTTGCGGGCGAGGCGAATGCGCGAAGAGATCACGATGTCGGACATCGGTCCCGTGCCACGCAGCCACTCACCAACGTGACCGGTCAGGTCATCGACACTCATGCCCCATCCTCCGATGCATCACCATGCTTGGAAGCATCATATCCAGACCGAAGCGTGTTGAGCTGGTCGCGAAGGCGGGCGGCATCTTCAAATGCCTCCTCGGCGACAGCATCCTCCAGTTGGCGTTCGAGGCTGCGAATCTGCACGCGCAGTTTGCCGACGTCGTTGGTCTGTCCGGGGCGCTTGCCGCGATGGACATCGCAGTCATCGTGGGCCCGGCGAATCAACGGCATCAACAACTCGCCAAACTCGGTGTAGTCCTCGGGGCAACCCAACAGTCCCTGGGCGCGAAACTCGCCAAAGCTGATCCCGCAATTCGGGCAGGTCAGCTGAGCCGCATCGCGCATCGCCGGCACCATCTTGACGAACTTCTCAATCATGGTGTTGATCGGCTCATGGGGCTTCATGGTGATACCCTCCTGAGCCGCGCACGCTTCGCAGTAATGGCGCTCAACCGGTTCGCCACCAGCTTGTATATCCGTCAGGTGGACGGTCGCGTTGGCTTGATTGCAGCACTGACAGAGAATACCCATGGGTTTGTGAGTCCTGAGGCCCAATACCGCATGATCCGCCCAAACGGGGCTACATGCATCAAAAAAGTCTATTTCACTGGCTTAACATCGTCAATCAGAAACAATTGCTGGACCCGTCCCAAGGCTTTCTGGGCGCTTCGACCGGATTGGAGCAAGGCGGCTGGTTCAAATCGAGTTGAACAGTACTGGTAGCGCTTCGGGATGGATGCGGCGGGCCTGGATAAGTTAGCGATTCAGAACATAAGTGGCAGAGCAGCCCGGGGCTTCCGTGACACGGACGCGCCGAAGCGTGGGGCTGATGGATTCGTCCAATGCCAACTGATCGAAAATGGTCTGAGCCACAATCTCTGCCGTCGGATTCCTACCGGTGAACAGGTCGCATGCGTTGAGGCTGGTGTGGTGGAGGCGTTCGACCACCTTGGCCAAACAACGTTCAGCCGCGATGAAATCGACCACGAACCCGCACGCGTCCAACTGCTCGCTTGCAAACGTAGCCGTCACATGCCAATCGTGCCCGTGAATGGGTTCGAGCGAACCATCCGGCAGATGAACCTGATGAGCAGCACTGAACGTTGCTTCAACTGATGCTTCAAACAAAGCGTGACCTTTCGTTGGAATCGGAGAACCAGATCGTTTGAAAGAAGATACCCGATTCCGGATTCTGAAAACAGTTGGAGGCCAAAACGGTGGGGCGGTCGTCGCATGGACATTTGGCGATTCCTAGAATCGACGGTAACCCACAACCACCGACGGACCCCAACCACCGATGGACCCCAACGACCGATGGAGACGCGTGATGACTGGCAAAGTGAATACGAAGAAGCTGGGAATGTGGATGCTCGCGGGCGGAACGCTTTTCAGCGGTTGCCACGGTACGCTGCACCTGCCCGCGTTGCGCGGCGAGTTCTCGTCTGCCGGCGCGTTTGTGGACTTCGTCGGCGGGGCGCTCGCGGTCACTGATGATGGCGTCTTCCTTGATTTTCCAGATGGGTTCGTCGAAGTCAGCGACGATGGCGTCTTCGTCGATGCACCGGGCGTCAACATCGACATCAATCGCCATTGACCTTTCCATCACCGCAACGTCGCCCGCAATCGACTTCAAAAAATGACACAATGTGGCACTCGCCGAACAGACCGGTGGGCCCGATAACACGCATGGGCCGGGTCCAAACCCCTGCTTGACCATCGCCTGCCCGATGGCTAGCATTCAATTCATGGTTGAACTTAGTCCATCTTTGCCCGAGTTTGAGGCGCTGGCCAAGTCCGCGGACATGGTGCCCGTCTATTGTCGCATCCTCAGCGATCAATTGACGCCCGTATCCGCGTTCGCCCGGTTGGCTGAGAATGAGGAACACGCCTTTCTCTTTGAAAGCGTCGTCGGCGGCGAAAAAATCGCCCGATATTCCTTCCTCGCAACCAAGCCAGCCGCCCAGTTTCGGGCGACGCGCAACGATGTGACCTATATCTCATCCGAAGGCACCGAAACCTGCACGATCGACGATCCGCTGGCCAAGTTGCAAGAGATCATCTCCGGGTTCTCGGTCGCACGCCTCCCGGAACTGCCCAGGTTCATCGGTGGGGCCGTGGGGTATGCCGGTTATGACGTGATTCGCTATTACGAAAATCTGCCGAACCCACCGAAAGACGATCGCGACCTGCCCGACGTTCACTTCTGCATCTACGACACGCTGGTCATTTTCGACCACGTGCAAAAGCTGATCAAAATCGTCGCGCTCGCATATCCGAAACGCGATGGTGTCGATGCGGCTTACCGCGATGCGGAAAGTCGAATCGCCCAGGTGATCAAAACGCTCGGCGAAGAAAAACCGACCACGCTCACGCCAATGTCCAAACCGCAGAATCCGTTGGCGTACGAAAGCACGTTCGAGAAGGAAGAGTTCGAATCGATCGTCGATCGCTGCAAGGAATACATCCGCGCGGGTGACATCTTCCAGACCGTCATTTCGCAGCGACTGTCGGTGGAAACGACCGCGTCGCCGTTTGACATTTACCGCGCGTTGCGAGCCGTCAATCCTTCGCCGTTCATGTTCTACCTCAAAACGCCGCAGACGATTCTCGTCGGCGCATCGCCGGAAATCCTCTGTCGCGTTGAAGATGGTGTTGTCACCAATCGTCCGTTAGCCGGTACACGGCCCAGGGGTCGCAACGAAATCGAAGACCTCGGTTTTGAACGCGAACTGCTCGCCGACCCCAAGGAGCGGGCAGAGCATGTCATGCTTGTGGACCTGGGGCGCAACGATCTTGGGCGTGTCTGCAAGCCGACAACCGTCAAGGTCGAAGAGTTGATGAACGTCGAACGCTATGCCCACGTCATGCACATCTGCACGAACCTCGCGGGTCGACTCGACGACGGCAAGACTGCTTTCGATGCGCTGCGATCGGTACTGCCCGTGGGCACGGTGAGTGGTGCACCAAAGATTCGGGCGATGGAAATCATCGACGAATTGGAAAAGACCCGCCGCGGTCCGTACGGGGGAGCCGTCGGTTACATCGACTTCGCCGGCAACATGGACACGTGCATCGCGCTCCGCACACTGGTCATCACCCAATCCCCGGACGGCAAGTTGAAAGTCTTCGCCCAAGTGGGAGCCGGCATCGTCGAGGAATCCGATCCGTCATCGGAATACCGCGAGACGCTCCACAAAGCCGAGAGCCTGCTGACGGCTATCGCTATCGCGCAAACCTGGCAGTCCTAGCGTTCACGCATTCTGATCGCGACAAATGCGTCCAATTGATTTCGGGCGCGCCCCAATCATCGGTTGTGAAAGTGCTCACAAGCCCGAAAAAACATTGACAAAACGGCGATCTGTGGTAGTGTTTCTTGCGGTAAGGATGGATCAATTGAGAACCGGCAGTTATTGGGGCGAGCAAATATCCATAATCATGCTAGTCAGCCATTCATCCAAAAATACCTAAGTCGTACCGATACCATAATATTTGAATCTTCATCCGCCCGCCCTCGATTTTGGTTTCGCTGATTCTTCTACCCACAACTTGTCATTGAAAGTGCGCCCTTGCGGAGAGGGTACGTGTCTTTACGCGCCGATGTTGCGCGGATTGCATGTGCTGTCTTTGTGCTGCGCCATGTGCTGAAACGTGGCGTTGCGCTGCGTTAGGGGCGGTTTGGGCTTTTCATGCGCGCATGGTGTGCGCATGTCGTGGGTACTTCGCGCTTTGGCGCGGAGGCATTGAATTTAAGAGAGTCTGGGAATTTAAGAGAGTCTGGAATCCAAGGGGCAAGCCTCGGCTTGGATTTTGTCGATCGGTTTGCTCAGTCGTGGGGATGATCTTGAGCGTCTTGGGTGTGTCGTGCCCGGAATTGATCGCACTCCTCCCCAAGTCATTGGCTTGACCTGCGGATTCCATTTGGTTGGTGGAGGGTCTCGACGGCCTCCGTCGTTGACCACCACACCCCTCCACCACCATCCGGGTCTCGTTCGCCACCCTTCCCTGGTGATCGAGACCCGCTTTTTGCGCCCCCCATCCGCCGCGCCGGAAAGGGTGGCCCATGTTCCCTGAACATGGGGGAGTCGATGATAAGTCACCAAACAATCTCAATCATCGCCTCCCCCATCCGGAGGAGATGGACCACCCTGTTCCTTTCGGCATCGAGGCGTTAGGCTGACGCGCGTTATGGTCAAAACCCAATACATCGGAAACACGACGATCGTTACCTGCGTTGGCGATGAGCCCGTGGTGCTCTTGAATCATGGCATCGTCTTGGAAGGCAACGTCATCGCCAAGGTTGGGCCGAGCGATGAGCTTGAGCGCCAGCTTCCTGACCGCGACAGCATTGCGCACTTTGACGGCTCGCACCACGTGGCGATTCCAGGGCTCATCAACACGCACCACCATCTCTATCAGAGCCTGACGCGCGGGCTGGCCTGCGTGCAAAACGCCGAGTTGTTCGATTGGCTGACCGAACTCTATACGCGCTGGCGACACCTCTCGCACGATACCGTCAAGCTTGCGGCGCAGGTCAGCATTGGCGAACTGCTGCTGTCGGGTTGTACGACGACGAGCGATCACTTTTACATTTTTCCGCAGAATACCAACGTCCGCGTTGAAAGCGTATTAGAGGCAGCCGACAGTCTCGGCATGCGCATTCACGTTTGTCGCGGCAGCATGAGCGTCGGTCAATCCAAAGGTGGCTTACCGCCCGACGACTGCGTGCAGGATGAGCGCGCGATCATGAAGGACTGCGCCCGAGCCGTCGAAGCCTTTCACGATCCCGATCCGATGGGGATGGTCCGCATCGACTTAGCCCCTTGCTCGCCGTTCAGTATCAGCCCCGAACTGCTGCGCGAGACTGCTGCGTTTGCCCGCGAGCGCGGCGTATTGCTTCACACCCATGCGGCAGAGACGATGGACGAAGAGCGCTACTGCCTCGAAAAATTCGGCAAGCGACCCATCGACTACCTCGCCGAGTGCGATTGGCTGGGCGACGATGTGTACCTGGCCCACTGCGTGCATCTGTCGAATGATGACATCAAGCTGCTCGCGAAAACGAAGACCGGTGTTGCGCACTGTCCCTGTTCGAACATGCGTTTGGGCAGCGGTGTGCCTGCGATTCCGGAACTGCTTCGCGAAGGCGTGCGTGTCGGCTTGGGCGTGGACGGTTCGAGCAGCAACGACGGCGGACACTTGCTCGCCGAAGCGCGTCAGGCGCTCTTGCTACAACGGGTCGGTGGGGGAGCCGCGGCAATGACGACAGCCGACGCCTTTCGAATCGCAACCATCGGTGGAGCCGAGCTATTGGGCCGAAAAACGTTGGGGCGTATCGCGCATGGTTACGCTGCCGACCTTGCGATGTATCGCACCGATGATATAGCACTTGCCGGTGCGGTGGCGCAGGATCCGCTTGCGGCATTGATGCTGTGCCATGTGGGGCGGGCGGATCGCGTGTACGTCAATGGCCAAGTCGTCGTCAACGAAGGCCGACTCACCATGCAGGACGAACGCAGGCTCGCGCTCGGTCTCAATCAAGTCGTCGCGAAGCAGTTTCGATAAAGAGTGTCGTGAAACTTGCAACGGCACGGTATAGATCAATTATATCTCGGCGATGATTTCGCGCGACAGCATCAGGTGTGCGTGCAGATCTTCGTTTGACAGACCTGTGATCCAATCGTCGCCCGATCCCACGATCCGGTCGGCTAGCGAAACTTTTTCGGTCAACATCTTGTCGATGCGATCTTCAATCGTCCCCATGCAGACGAACTTGTGCACTTGCACGCGTCGGGTCTGACCGATGCGGTGGGCGCGGTCGGTGGCTTGGTCTTCGACGGCTGGGTTCCACCATCGATCAAAGTGAAACACATGGTTGGCCGCAGTGAGGTTCATGCCCAGCCCACCAGCTTTCAATGATAACAGGAAAATGCGCACGTCGCTGCTGGGGTCCTGAAAGCGCTCAACCATCTGTTCGCGCTTCTTCGACGTCGTTCCGCCGTGAAGGAAGATCGCCTCCGTTCGCAGACGCTTTTTAATCAACGTCGCGAGCAAGTCGCCCATCTTTCGAAACTGCGTAAACACCAGCGCCCGATCGTTCTCGGAAATGACTTCCTCGAGCATATCAATCAATCGTTCGCACTTGCCGCTGCGTGAATCGAGTTCGCTTCCATCGTCAAGGAAATGAACCGGGTGGTTGCAAATCTGCTTAAGCCGTGTCAGCGACGCGAGGATGATGCCGCGCCGACGGATGCCGGTGGTGGCTTCAACCGTGGACATCGTCTCAGCCACGATGCGTTCATAGAGGCTGGCCTGCTCCGCGGTGAGGTTGCAGAACACCCGCATCTCCATCTTCTCGGGAAGGTCGCACTCCACCGCCGGATCGGACTTGATGCGCCGCAAGATGAACGGACCGATCATCGTTTTGAGCTGTTTGGCCCGATTGGAATCACCCAACCGCTCGATCGGAACGGCGAAGCGCCGACGGAAAGCGGCCGCATTACCGAGGATGCCCGGGTTGAGCATCTCCATGATTGACCACAGTTCCGACAGGTGATTTTCGAGCGGCGTACCGGTCAGTCCGATGCGGTGCGTGCTGGGCAGCGATCGAATCGCGATGGTCTGTGCCGCGCTGGGGTTCTTAATTTTCTGGGCTTCGTCGAGCACGATGCGATGCCACATGACTTTGCGCAGCGTTTCCAGATCGCGATGTCCCAGCGCGTACGTTGTGATGATGGCGTCGGATTTCTGCGCGTTCTTGATGAATGCGTCGCCCGTCAGGCGTTCGGGTCCGTGATGAACCGACACTTTCAATTCGCCGGCAAACCGCTCCAACTCGCGTTTCCAGTTTCCGACCACCGACATCGGGCAGAAGATCAGCGTTGGTCCGGGGGCATTGTTCTTCTGGCGTTCCTGAAGCAGCAGGGCGATGAGTTGGATCGTCTTACCAAGACCCATGTCGTCGGCCAGGCATGCGCCGATTCCCGCTTTCTGCATAAAACTCAACCACGCCAATCCACGAAGCTGGTAAGGACGCAGCGTGCCATTGAAGTACTCGGGTTGACTGAGTTTTTCGAATTCAGCATTGGGCGCGGCATTGAGCAATCGCTCAATCCATGACTCGGCGTCGAGCCCGAAGATGGGCAGGTCAATGTCGTCATCGGTCGCACCGCCGGCCATCCGGATGGCTTGGCCCAGCGTCATCTGCCCGGTGGACTGTGCATCGAGGAACTGCGCGGCTTTGGTTGAAGCGCCGGTATCAAAGTAAACCCATTCACCACGGAAGCGCACCAACGGCGATTGCTGCATGCGGAGTTGTTCGAACTCTTCGCGGCTGATCGACGAATCGCCAATCGCCAGTTGCCATTGGAAATCGACGATGCTGGATAGTCCCACACCGCTTCGACCCACGTTGTCGGAACTCGACGATGCCTCGCTTTGTTCGCTTACCGGCGCGACGTGCAATCGCAACCCGATCTGGCGCTCGAACCGTCGAGCCCAGTCCGGTAAGCGCACACCAAACCCACGCGATTCCAAGAGAGTCGCCGCATCGCGAACAAACACATGGGCCTGCGTTGCATTGAGTGCAACACCGATCGGTTGAGGTTCCTGCAACGACGCTTCGAATGGTGCAAACACTTCTGCCGCACGGGTCAGGTTCCGGATGATTTCCTCCCGACGGGCTTGAAGCGTGTTGCGCAGCAGCGACGGCGTGCTTGAATCGTCGGCCCATACCTCTGCGATATCCTGCAGCGTGTTTGGCGCGTCTTCCGACTGGAGCCAATACCGGATCTTCCAGGGTTTGTCTTCAGCGTCGGTCACGTTTTCGTCAAGATCGTCGTCATCGTAAGCGGGGTCCAGGAGTTCGAAGCACATCCGTGCGGGAATCTGTGTGCGTCCTCTGTCGAGCTTGCCGATCCACGAGCGCGCGTGTCCGATGAACTCGGTTCGGCCTTCCGCATCACTGTCGAGGCCGCCTTCATTGCCCAGGAGCGAACTAAGCCAGCGCACATCCCAAGTGCCTTCCTGTTCGGCGCGTTCGTGAATCTGATCAAAGAATGGATCCTGGACGAGGCTGCGTCGAATCAAGCCGTCGGCGCAGATGTGCAGGAAGCTTTCGACAAGCCGTGCCGGATCGCGGTCGCGCTCGTGCACGCCATCCAGTGCGCGGCAGACATGCGGCATGGCGTCGGCAACTTCCTGCAACCATGCCAGCGAATTCTTGCTTTGAACCGTCAAACGCCAGTGGGCGGTGTATGATTCGTTTGCGCCTTCGTCAATGTGCGGAGAAAACTGTCGCTGGCGGATCATCTCAACCAGGAAGTGGGAAAGCTGCCGCCAATATCGTACCGACGAACCGCAGTTATCCGGAAGCGGCGTTGAAAGCGAGGTCAACAGGTCGATGGCATCTGCCGGCATGAATCGCAGCGACGGAATGCGAAAACATCGCAGCGATTGTCCGGTATGTGTCTCCGGATGTTCCTCGAGTGTGGCGGCTTTTTGAGACGAAACCGGCACGCCCAATTCCTGCGGAAGCCAAAGACGCAGCGAATCTTCGTGAGCAATTGACGCGAGCAGTCCATCCGGTGAAAGATCACCGACCACCGCGTGCAATTCGTCGGTCGGTACGGCAAACGGATGCGCGTCCGATTGACCATTGGTCGGTGCGATGACAACGCCGCCATCGACTGCCGCAACTTCCCCCCATATGTGAAAGTTGGACCGGACCCAGATGCCGTGAAGCTTCGCCATTACCTGAAGTCTCGATTCGATGGTGATGGTACAGATTCCCCCGGGCTTGCACCCACAACGGACGGTGCGCGCGTGGGCAGGCACCACCCGAATCGAACGATTATGACAGATGCATCATGCTGTGGCAACGGGGTGTAGCGGCTGTCCAATGTCAATCAACATGTGAGTTTTGCAGAGATGCGGTTTCCAAATTCCTCAAAATCCCGCTATGGGAGTTGGACGTGCGATTCTGCGCCGTCATCCGTCTGCTTCAGCGTTGAATTTGGAACAATTTCCCGGGGAAAACAGCCAATAGTCTGCCCCTTCGGGATGGAGCTTGTCCTAGGCTTGTTCGCTGGGCTGCGGGACGGCATGACGCTGTGCGTCGTGATCGTATTCATCGCGTCGCTGCGGCGTTTCAGAGTGCGCCCGATGCGATTCACGCCAACGGCGTCCGCGGATAAACAGGAGCACAATGAACATGATCAGGGAGACGATCAAGATGACGCGACCAGGCACAACACGATGTGGACCGTTCCCCCTGATCAGGATCGATGCGCCGTAGGTCATGCTGACGAGGAATAGTGTGATCATGATCGGACGAAACGTGTCACCGTAAAATCCCTGCGTGCGGTGACGGCTGACCTTGCGGAATGCGAACATCATCATGCCCAGGCAGCCAGCCGCTACCATTGCGGTTGGGATGAACTCGTTTGAATTCAGCGACCGGCGGGGGTACTTGTAAATCATGACGCCATTGACGTTGGATTGCTCCACGGTTCCGCTCGGCTCACCCGACACCAGGTACACGGTAGCAAAGACCAATCCAACCAAACACGCGAACCCCAGCAACGCGGCAAAGACACGGGTGATGGGCCAACGCAGCGGTGGTTGCGGCGCTGCAAACGTTGATGCGGGCTCAAGAAGATTTCCGTCGTCATGCATCGCGCGGTGGATGCCCGAATCTTCCGGATCCGCAAATCGATTCGGATGTGCGACCGTCTCAAGCGACCTTTGATTCTGCGGTTCCCACTCCACACCGTCATTTGAACTTGGCGCATTCTGTCGCCCGCCATCGTTGGTACCAGTCAATCCCGGCGTAACGCCTGCCATCCAGTCCTTCAGCGGGAACAGCCACGATAGCGCTTCAAAGACCAACGACACCGATGCCGCAACGCCAGCCGCGAAGAACATGAAGTCCTCATAACCGTCGCTCATGATTGCCGTGGCTATCAGTGCAAACAATCCAGCGGTAAAGGCGTAACCAATCGAAAGCTTGCCACGCGCTCCCGAGTCGATCCGCTTGCGCCAATTGCCGACCAACGCCAATGCAACCATCGCTCCAACGACAGCCAAAACAAGATCGTCGTTTCTGGTGAGATCGGTCAGGGGCGCCGCGCCAAGTCCGGCTAATATCAGCACCGGAACCGCCAGAAAAATCTTCTCAACCCATCGGGGTTGCATTCGATTTCTCGATGCCCTCGCCAACGCCCGGACGCCAATCGCCAAGCCGCCCGACATGCCGACAATCATCAGGATCGACGAAACGTAACCGGCTTCCCCCATGTCGTTGACCATCGCTACGCCGAATCCGAGGCAGACGGCCATCAACAGCGCCAACAATGCCCGCTGCAAAAACTCGCGTTTTGTCGCCGGCGCATCGGAAGACAAATGCGGTCTGATGACTTTGGGCGTCTCCACTTGCGGGGCAGGTGGATGCTTGATTCCATGTTTGGAATCCAGCTTGCGCATGCGTTTTTCGACCTTGCTGCTCGTGCGCTGAACGCGTTTGACCATTTCAGGTGGAAGGCTTCCGGCATCGAGACTGAACACCGGCCCACGTTGCGGGCGCGCCACCGGGATTTGCCGCGGTGACGGATTCGGCGAGGGGGCGGGCGAGTCATCACCAACCGGCAAGCGTCGGGTCGCGCCACTGAGGCTGACAGGATTGAAGCCGGCCAATGACGTGCGCACATCATCGACTTCCATCAGGTCATCGATCAATTCGTACACGCTTTGATAGCGGTCCTTCGGGTCTTTTTGCAGCGCTTTGTGGATGATCCTGCCGAACGGTTGCGGGAGGTTGTCCACCTCGGGTTGTTCGGTGAGATGCTTCATCAACACCTCGCCCATGCTGCTGCCTTCAAACGGAACCTTACCAAGCAGCATTTCGTAAAGCATCACGCCCAACGCGTAGATATCGATCCCGCGCGTGTAACTGCCCGAACCAACTTCGGGGGCCATGTAATGCACGGTGCCGACGCTCGCGGTTTGAGCGCTGTGTCGCGACACGGAGATGAACTTGCTGAGGCCATAGTCGCCGATCTTGACGTAGCCCTCATCATAAAAAATGTTGCCGGGTTTGAGGTCGCGATGAACGATGCCGCGATCGTGCAGGTATCCAAGCCCTTTGGCGATTTCCCGAACGAAGTAAGCCGCCTTCTGCGGTCCGATGCCGTTGGGTTCCGCGATCAGCAAATCGCGAAGCGACGGACCCGAGACGTACTCCATGATGACAAAATAATCGCCGTCGTCGTTCTTCTTGACGTCAAAGATGGAAACGAGGTGCGGGCTCTTGAGGTTGATGCAGTGGGCGACGCCGCGCAGTTCGACCTGCGGATTTTCGCGGAGGTATTTGAGGGCGACTTCTCTGCCACCATCGCTGACGGCGTAATAGACTTCACCGAACCCGCCGCGTCCGACTGCACGCTGGATCGCGAATCCTTCCAGCGGTCGATCACCATGTTTGAAGGTATATGCCACGAGTTGCCTTCCCGTCTACGTGTCTTCAGTCCAAGTCTACCACATCCACCGACGTTGTTGCCTGCGACATTCTTATATCGTTCGCGTCGTCCACGGTTGAATCGTGAAGCTGATCCCCGAAATCTCCTGGGGTGTTCCCAATTCCACCGCACTCGCGGGTTCGTTTCGTCCCATGCCGCGCACCCACAGGCCGCCACCGCGTTCAAACAGAATCAGGTTGGCGCACTGCCCCGGACAGACGACGTGATTGGACGAGCCAGCGCCCATCATCACCGTATCCCGCATTAGGATCACGTTGCGCACGTCGTTGGGGATCTTCGTCGTGTCGCTGATATCGAGCAGGGCGCTGCTGCTGCGGCGACTCGGCAGACGAAACGTGAACTTCGCCCGACGCGCCAGCACCACGCGATCACCGTCGCGCAATAATTGCTGGCGACCGCGTCGGCCGCCGATTTCCACTTCGTGCGGACTCATCAGAAAGTAATCGTCTTCGACGCGGGCGATTTCCGCGTGACGCTCGCCCAGGTCGGAGAAGATCGGAATCTGTGCCGGGTCGTTAGAAGCCGCTCGCCCGATCGTCGCGTGCGAATCGCGCAGAATCAAATAGCTTCCACCACCGTCGACCAGCAGATGCAGCGCTGCGAGCGATGACGACACCGCGTTTCGCGCGTCCACGCCGATCGTATCAGCCAACGCGTTTTGCTGCTGCCGCACATCGGCAGGGACAGCCACGGTATTGGCCAGCGCGTTCGAGTTGAAATCGCCAAGGGGTCCGCTGCCGAGTTGGAGCAGGTTCTCATCCACCTTGACGAGCAGGTCGATCGCTCGCTTGGTCCATTTGGCCTGCGGAAACAGCGTCGCGAGTCGCTGCGTCAATCGACGGGCTTCGTCAAAGTCGCTTGTTTGCAGGGCACGCGATGCACGCTGTGCCAAGGTGAGGCACTCGGCCAGTTCACGCTTCGCTGCTTGCGCCGATTCCAGCGGATCGAGCAGGTCCAGGTCGTGTTTCATCTGCGCCAGGCGTCCTTCAACGAGGGCACTTCGCGCATCTTTGATCACGGTGGCCACGATGTTACGCTCCAACTGGATCGCTGCTTCATCGTGGGCATTGATCTTGCGCGAACGAATCAGCCGATCAATAGCCGCTCCGAGCTGCTTTTCCGAGTAGCGTTTCTTTGCTTGGGCCAACAGTTCCGCACCGCGCTTTTCGCGCGACTCCAACTCACGCTTCAACTGGTCGAATTCTTCTTCGCCTTCCGGCGCGTTTTCGAGAATGCGACGACCGGCTGCCAGCGATCCGGCGTGGATGCGATGCTTGGCCAACTCGACCTGGTGACGTCGTTCGGTGCGTTGACGTGAAACCTCATCCGCGACGGCTGCAACCTGCTTGCGCAGCTCGTCGATTTTTTCCGGCGAACCATCGCAGCGGTCGGCTTTTCCCAGCGCGAGAAACGCTTCGGTGAAGCGGTCGGCTCGATAGTGCTCGCGAGCGCGTTCGATGAAAGCCTCAGCCAATCGAGCCCGCAACTTAGCGCCCTTGGCGTGGGCGGAGATTTCCGCTTCGGATGTGATGCGCAGGGCGTCGTCGAGGCGTCCAGAGGCGATCGCCTGGTCAGCCGCTTTGAGCCTGGCATGTAATAATCCGCGAAACATGGACGAATCCTCGAGTCAAAACAAACCCAACGTATTCACCTTTTAATTCGGGTTCAAAGGTCAGTTATTCGCGGGAGTTTGAAGCGATTGAAAAATGGATCAACCCAGTCGGGTACGCGCGGCGGCGGATTCGCCTAACATCATGTTAATGCATAGGTTACGCTAGGTCGTCGACATCGCCGAAATCACGTTGCTGCGGGCGGCTCGAAGTGCCGGTCGAATGCCCGCGACCAGGCAGACCAGCCAGGTCACGCCCACTCCGAACATTACCCGTCCGATTGGAACCACCCACGGAATTTCGATTCCGAGTAGCCGCGTGATCAGAATGTTCCCCCCGTATGCCGCGTGCAATCCGAGGCCGACACCGATCAGCGAACCGAGCAGCCCCAGGACGAGCGCCTCAACCAACACCAACCGAGCGATCAGCGATTGCGTTGCGCCGACCGAACGAAGAACCGCGATCTGCTGCGAGCGGCTGGTGACGCTGACCATCATCAGGTTGGCAACCCCCAACGTCGCGACGAGAAGCGAGATCATCGGAACGGCTGAGATGGCGATCGTGGCGTTGCGGATGTCGCGATCGATCTCTTGTTTGATGCGGCGCAGCGTTCCGGTTTGTGCGAAAGGCCGCTTGATCAAACCCTTGACCTGTTCCAGCACGATGCGTTCGCGATAGATTTCCCAACGAGCGGCTGGCGTCAGTTCGACCCATTGATCGCAGAGAAAATCGATCGCTGCAACGTGCTCGCGATACAACTGTCGAAGGGCTGGTCCCCAATACACGCGATCTTGATCGCCCATCTCCGCAATCTCTTTGCGCAGCACGTCGAGTTCGCCTTCATCAAGCGGAAGCAAGGGCAGCCATTGGTCGATGCGTTCCCACCACCACGTGCGCGATTCAGGCGGGACCGATGTTGCTTCAAATGCCTTGGGCGTTGGCGACGTTTCGAGATCGATGTTCATCATGAACATCGTCAACGTGTCGATACCGAAATTCTTGCGAAGGTCGTCGAGCGTGCCCAATACCGAACTGCTCGACGCGAGCATCATGTAGCTGTCGGCTTGGAAGTATTGAACGGCGATATCCATCGCGGGCGATCGCACGACGCCGGCAACCTCAAAGTCGACGGTTTTGTTGGCGATCGTGACGGGGACCTTGTCGCCGAGGTTGTATCCAAACGAATGCGACGCTTCGGGTGGCAGGAGAATATACCCGCCGCGCATGAGTTTTTCGCGGGCGTCATCCGCATCGCCCTGAAGAAACTCCAGCTTGGCCATCGAAAGGAACGTGTCGGGATCGCCGGCAGCAAAGACGCTTTCCGACTTGAGCAGGCTCAGCAGTGACGTATGTCGCGACTGAATTCGACACGGGACGTCGTTAAGCGGCGTCGTTTCGGAGACGCCCTTGATGTGTTCAACTTCTTTGAGCAGGTCGGCTTCGATGGGGTCGCTGGTCCAAACGAACGTGCCGGCGAGTTTGGTGGGAAAGTCCCACGCGTAGACGATGCTTTCCCCGCGCATAAGCACATAGACCACCATCGACAAACCGACCATCAGCGTCCAGCAGACACCCGCAGCCCGCCACGGCTCCCGGGCAATCTGGTCCGCGGCCAACCTGCGATCGACGCCAAGCAGAGGGGCAGCGATCAGCAAAGCAAGCCGGCCAACCACCAATACCAATGCGGGCGCCAGCAACATGTAACCGCCGTAATGCAGCGCCGTTCCGGCAAATAAGGTGATCGGTTTCAGCCAATGCGCGGGCTCGACGGTTTCGATCATCAGGTGGAATAGCCCGATGAGAACGACGCCGGCCAGCGCTGCGATCACGATGGTGCGATGTCGCTGAGGTTTGGCTTGGGAATTAACGGCTTCCAATGGCGAGACCATCGCCCCTTGCGAAAGCAGGGCGGTGGCGCCGAGGATGGTCGTGATCAACCCGCCGATGACACCAACACAAATGCCCCACATTCCAAATCGCACTGAGTGGATGATGTCTTCAACGTGCGGAACCCAGGCGACCGCAGCGTTGGTCATGAGCATGCCGCAGGGCACGCCGAGGATGGCGCCGATGACACCAAGTGGCACTACTTCGGCATAGACGAGCGCAGCAAGTTGCTTACGCGTCATACCGAGACAGCGGATGGTGCCGAGGATGCGAATCCGCTGCATCATTCCCATGCTCATCGTCGTGATGATGATGAAGAATGACGTAAGGAGCGTGATAAACGTGTACAGGAGCAACATCAGATGAGACACGTTGCGGGCTTCACGGAGTTGATTGACCTTTGCGCCGGCGGTTGTGACGAGGTAGCCTTGACCTTGTTGGCGGATAAGGTTGCGGATTTCCTCGGCTTTTTCTGCGATGTATTCCGGTGTGTCGTTGGCGACGATGCAGTCGATCACCGAAACGCGGTTCTTCTCATGACGCATCTCCTGCACGTCGCGCAAGTTCATATAAACGGAAGGCTTTTGAAAAAACGCCACCCGGCGACCGGAAACGATGCCGCAGACTTTCACCGGGCGAACCGGATCGTTGATCAAACCTTCGACGTAAACGGTGTCGCCCAACTTGATGTTCAAATCCGACGCCAGCCGGGATTCGAGTACGATCACATCGCGATCGGTGGGTTGGATGCCCTCACCGATCATGTCCTTTTGCTTGCGGAACTGTGCTTCGTTGGCTGGATCGATGCCCACGACGTCGATCGGATCCTTGCGGGCGTGGGTCAGGTCGATTTCTTCGCCGGGAGTGGGCGCATCGACCGGAGTAACCAGATGCATCCTCGTTTTGTAACGTGATGTAACGCGGACCACGCCGTCGAGCTTCGCGATCTGTGCGGCGATTCCCTCGTCGATACTACCCCAATGTCCGCTGGGTGATTGGATGCTGACGTGGCTATGACCAAGCCAATTGTCGACAACCTGCTCGGCGATGGTGGCTTCGACGGAGGAATAGAGGCTCGACACCGCGACGACGGTACCGACGCCGAGCATTACCGCGAGGACAATGGCGATGGTACGGCCCGGATTAGCGCGCCAGTTCCGTGTAGCGAGTTGCAACCAGTGTCGCATCCAGGTTCCTCGAATCGTTGATGGTTCCGACGATCTTGCCGTCTTTCAGGACGATGATGCGATCGGCAAAGCGGGCTCCGATGGGTTCGTGCGTCACCGCGATCACCGTGCGTTGTTGCTCGTCGACGAGTTTGCGAAGCAGCGCCCAGATGGATTCGGCGTGACGCGAATCGAGGTTGCCAGTCGGCTCGTCGGCGAGCAGGAGGGCTGGGTCGTTCAAGAGCGACCGGGCGATGGCCACACGCTGCTGCTCACCGCCCGACAGCGCCTGGGGCCGATGCTGCATGCGGTGACTCATGTCCACCGAATCGAGCAGTTCCTTCGCCACAGTTTGCGCCGAACCGTTATTTCCGCCGCCAATCAAAGATGGCAGCGCAACGTTTTCGATCGCAGTCAGCGTTGGGAGCAGGTTGAAGTTCTGAAAGACCACGCCAAGCCGCGATCGACGCAGCAGGGTGCGCTTGCGGTCGGACATCGCCGCGATGTCCTGCCCTTCGATAAGGATTTCGCCCGACGTCGGCAGATCAAGCCCGCCGATCAGGTGAAGCAGCGTGCTCTTGCCGGAACCGCTCGCGCCCATGATGACCAGGAATTCGCCGGCTGACACGTCAAGCGAGACGCCATCGAGCGCGTGAACAGTCTCCGCACCGAGGCGAAATGCCTTGCGAAGATCTTTAACTTGCAGGACAGCGGACATTGGGATGATTCTAACGGCTCAAACCGGCTTGACCACACGACCCAAATGACGATCGATCCGTTCGACGGCGTTGGGCCGGTTTGGTGAGGCAGTGGTCTTAGACTTCAGGTTGCGACTTTGCTCACAAAAAAACGCCACCTTGCCGTGAAGCAAGGTGGCGTTATGGAATTCAATTTTGATTCGGGTGGCAGTCTGAGATCCAAGATCCCAATCTGTGACCTGAAATCAACGTGATCGCATGAGCCTTAGAAATTCACAACTTCGAATTCGTTGGCGGAACTTCCGTCGGTCGTCGAGATGACGGTGGACGAATTCTTTCCCTTGGTGGTCAAAATCAGGTCTGCAGGCAGCGTATCAAGTTGCCATCCCAAGCCTCTCACGAGAATACAAACGCAGATGCCATTGGGGCACTCGGGCGGCATATTATTCTGCGGGATGTCGACACCTCCGAAGCCTTTGATTTTGATCCAGGATGCGTGTCCGTCGCCAAATGCCGCGTTGAAATGCCAGTCCTTTTTATGGAAACCCTTGGCCACATAATTGCCAATGTCATAAGGCCAAAAACACCCTGGGACACTCTGGTCGTATTCCTCCGTGTTGTTAGCGAAGAATGCGTAGCGAGCGGCCAACTCCGTGTACATGATTGTGTTGCCCGGATTCGGAACGCGGGAAAGCGGGCGACGGTACATGGAGTTGGACTTATAGGTCGGTTCGTTCGCAGCGGCAACAAACAGCGGGTTGGCAAAATACGAAGTGCCGTAATAGTCAAACGCCGAAAGCTTGCTGTCTTTCCAGCCTTTCATGTGCATTCCGCTGAAACCTTTGTCGGAGGGGCACATGAAGTTCGGCATCTCGATTTCGGCGTCTTTGTTCCAATCGGCGAACGCTCCCGAGATTCTGTTCAGTCCCTTGTAGAGCACGTAGTTGAGTGGGCGGTGCTGCGAACCGATTTCGATCGTCTGTCGACCGCTCCAGCTTGAGTTGTTGGCGTTCTTCGTTGCACCCCTACCGCTGCGTCCACCAAATCCGGCGTAAGACAAGTGCGATTTCGGGTATGTCCCGTCGCCCTGGGCGACCGGAATCGAGTTTTCGTTGCGGTCGTCGGAACTGTAGGTCAATGACGCCTGTGCGATGCCGCGGATGTTGGCAAGACACGCAAGCCGCTTGGCCTGCTGACGGGCTTTGCTCAACGAAGGCAGCAAGATCGCCACAAGCAAGGCGATAATCGAGACGACAACCAGCAATTCAACCAAGGTAAAACCGCTTCTGGTTTTGCGACAAAGTGCTTTTGATTTCATTTAATTTTTCTCCAGACCTCATTCCCGTTTAATTGGTTGGGTCAGACGCAATTCAAATGGACAATGGGTACAACTTCAACCCAATGACCAAGGGTTTTTCTAATATTCGTGATGGAGATTGACGCAAGTGCGAGTTCGGCGCGCAACCAACCCGCTCCGAAAATCGGATGGCCTACACAGCACCTATAAGTATCGGCACTAAATGCGACAAAGTCAAGTAACTCTTCGTAGATTGATCGAGTCACGCTGGGATTGATCGAGTTACGCTGGGATTAACCGCGAGTTTCGGCCTGCAGTTTAGCCCCAGCAAGCCTCAGATACGCTTCCATGCCGCTCCTTGCCCAATAATTGGCACCAACCGGTTTCGCGTTGATTCGCGGCAAATTGTGTCGTAGATGTTTCCTTTAAATGCCCGGTTGCTGAGCGCAATTGGCGCACCAGCTGACGCGTATGCCAACGACTCGCCGGGACAAGCACCTTCGCGTAAGATTTGGTTTTGCGCTCGAATCGGAGCGGCAGCATGGGCCAATCAGCATGGGCCAATCCAATGCCGCCACCGGATCGAGAGGATGACGAGCGCTGAACTCCCGGTCGGATATCATTGAGGGTATCGCGATGATTCACCCCACAGCCGTGATCGACAAACAAGCAGCCCTAGCCGACGGTGTTGAGGTCGGACCTTACACGGTTATTGAAGGTCCGGTGCGAATTGGCGAGGGTACGCGCATCTGCGCGCACGCGTACCTCGAGGGAGACACCGACATCGGGCGCGAGTGCGTCATCTACCCATTTGCCAGCATCGGCGCTGCGCCGCAGGATCACAGCTATGACGGTGCGCGAAGTCTGTGTCGCGTCGGTGATCGGACAATCATTCGCGAAGGCGCGACCATTCATCGCGGAACCTCAGAAGGTTCGGTTACGAGTGTCGGAAACGATTGCATGCTCATGTCCAACTCGCACGTCGCCCATGACTGCACCGTTGAGGACCATGTGGTCATGTCCAGCGGCGTGTTGTTGGCCGGTCATGTCACCATCTTCCATCACGCGGTCCTCGGAGGTGCGGCGATGGTTCAGCAGTTCGGCCGCATCGGCGAGTACGCGATGATCAGCGGCGCATCACTGATGACCCGTGATGCTGCGCCGTTCTTGACATATTCCGATCGTTGCTATTGTCACGGGATCAATCGTGTTGGAATGCGACGCGGTGGTTTCGACAGCGAGTCGATCGACGAAGTCCGCCATCTCCATCGCAAGGTCTTCCGCGAAACGGCACATCTCTACCGCGCGGCTCAAGAGTTGGCCGGTACAACGCGAACCAAAGCCGGCGAACGATTTCTTGAGTTCATATTGGCCGAAAGCAAACGCGGGATCGGTTCATCGCGCCGCACGGCCATACGGAAAGAAACCGAACGCACCGATTAACATTTCCAAGTAATTTCGCTCAACCCCATCACGCCGCCCGCTCTATCTTTACATCGCCAGCGCAACCAAATGTGAATATGGCTAGATTGCGGAAATGCGCCAAAGGTTTGAACAACAAGTGTGGGTAGACTGCGCGTTCAATCAGATGGGGGGATATTATCCATGCACACCCCAGCACCGGCGCTGACTGAGTAAAACGCGATTTGTCGGATGAATTTTGCTGCGAGTTTTCTATTGCGAACCAGTCAGCCGCTTGTAGGATGTGCCCGGTTGCATCGTTTTGCACTGACACTTCTGAGTGTTTTGTTTCAAATTGAATCAGGCTTCCTTCGATTCGACGTGCCGTTTCGGCGCGTGTTGCGAACCGTTGTTGAACACCCTGTCAGTAGCAATCAAGGGCGACCCCGAATTCAAAAGCCATGAAGCTGAAGACGCTTCTTTCCCCTCCGGAAGGCACCCGGCATCCCCAAACGATGTCGGGTGCTTTCTCCTTTATTGCATTTTGTTTCGACTTATTTTGTTTCGACCCATTCGCGTGGTCTCGATTCATCCCCGGCGATGCCGCCCCGCGTTAACAGACCGTATCGTCAAACGACCCTGTTTATCAATCGATTGCCTAACACCTTTTCGCGGCACAACTTGCATAAACCGCAGATCGATCCGCCAACACCCATCAGTCCACCCGAGCCGGCAGACGAAGTCCGACACTTGCCCAACGATGGAGAATGAAATAAAAGCAGGGGTGCTGCGAATGTTTGTTTGGATCAATGCGACAAGTTAGCGAAACGAGGGAGCGATGCTGAACCAATTCAAGGTGGGAAGTTGCATGTTGGCTGTTGTGATGGCGGCGGCATTGCCAAATGCCTCGTTCGGGCAGAACGCACCCGACCAGGACGGCGCCAACGCCGAAGTGACAATCTCTTCCACCGCGCCCGAAGTCGTGTCGATTCTCGAACGACTCGAACAAGCCGGTAAAGACATCAAGACCATCCGCTGCAAAGTCGAATTCAAAACCGAAGACACCTTGAACATCACCGAAACCACCCGCTATGGCAGCATCCAGTTCAAACGCGCCGAGCCCAATCCGATGTTTCTGGTGTCCTTCGACAAGATGGTCGCCGACGGCACCGTCCTCCGTCAAAAGGTCTGGTATCTCTTCCGCGATCGGTGGCTGATCGAAGCCAACAGCAAAAGTCAGAACCGCATCGATCGTGAAATTCTCGAGCCCGGTGAGCAAGCCGACTTCTTTGATCTCGACAAAGCCCCGTTCCCCATGCCATTCGGGCAGAAGAAAGAGCAGATCCTCAAGAATTTCGAGGTCAAGCTCATCCCGCCTCAACCGGGTGATCCCGACGACTGTGACCATCTGCTCTGCAAACCCAAGGATGAGTCCGGTCTTGCCCGCGATTATGGCCGACTCGATTACTACGTGTCTCGCAAGCTGAATCTACCGCTGCGAATTCTGGTCGAAGACGCCCCCGGCACCAACCTGAAGGTCGCCGACTTTGAAGACCTCACAGAAAAAAGCATCAATATGGATTTGCCCGACAGCGCGTTTGTTTTACCCAAGGAAACAGACGGGTATCATAAGACCACAGAGCCCAAGCGCCCTCAGCCACCCGGAGAATAGGCGCCCATCAACTTACTTGGGGGATGGCAAAAATGCCGACCACAATGCGGGCCATTCGCAAAGCCAAAAGCGAACGCGGTCTGACTGTCGAAGAAGTTCCCATTCCAATTATCAAGTCTGACGAGGTTCTCGTCGAAGTCGAAGCGGCTGGCATCTGCGGAACCGATCTGCACATCTGGAACTGGGATGCGTGGAGTCGCCATCGCATCAAACCACCATTGACGCTGGGCCATGAATTTTCCGGCACGGTGGTTGAAGTCGGTTCGCAGGTGGAACACATCCAGGTCGGGGATTTCGTCTCGGCTGAGTCGCACATCACGTGCGGGATGTGTTACCAATGTCGCACCGGTCAGGCGCACCTTTGTCCGCGCACGCGCATCCTTGGCGTTGATATCGACGGCGCATTTGCCGAATACGTCGCTGTCCCTGAAAAAGTCATCTGGCTCAACGATCGCGAGAAGATCAGCGCCGAAATCGCTGCGATCCAGGAGCCATTCGGCAATGCCGTCTTCGCAACGCTCGATCAGGACATCACTGGAAAAAGCGTGGCGATTCTCGGTTGCGGCCCGATCGGATTGTTCAGCGTCGGCATCGCCAAAGCCAGCGGTGCGTCATACGTCTATGCCTCCGACATCAACAACAATCGCCTTCAGTTGGCCAAGACCATGGGCGCGACGGAAGTCTTCAATCCGAAAGAAGGCGGTGACGTTGTCGATCGGTTGATCGAAGCCAATCAGGGACTCGGCATCGACGTGGTGCTGGAGATGAGCGGGTCGCCCGTCGCGATCAACACGGCGTTTCGCGCAGCCCGCCATGGTGGGCGCGTGGTCTTGTTCGGCATACCAGCCGACCCGGTGGAAATCGACATCGCCGAAAACATGATTTTCAAGAATCTGCACGTCACCGCGCTCAATGGCCGGCGGATTTTTGAAACCTGGTTCAAGACCCGCTGGTTGCTCGCCAACAAAGTCGTGGACCTGACGCCGCTGATCACCAAGACCATTGAGTTCGACGAAATCAACGACGCGATGGAACTGTTGGCCAAGGGCGAGGCGTGCAAACTTGTGCTCATCCCCGAGATTCAGTCGCCGCGCGCACCGAAAGTGGCATCGGCGTGGCGGGTGGCTGACGACGTCAGCGACCACGGTACCGTTCAGCATCGATAATCAAAGACGATTCGTTTCATCGTCTCAATAACCAAGACAAGGGAGAAGCGTCATGTACGGGGCGATGCAAGAAGCGTTGCAACAGGAACTGTCGGCGATTCGCGATGCCGGTCTGTACAAACTCGAAAGCGTGATTCAAACCCCGCAGGCCGCGAACATTCGCGTTGCCTATCCCGAAGGCGGCGAACCCAGGCAGGTGCTTAATTTCTGCGCCAACAATTACCTGGGGCTTTCGAGTCATCCCAAGGTGATTGAGGCGGCTGCGGAAGGGCTCAAGACGCACGGATTTGGGTTGAGCAGTGTTCGCTTCATTTGCGGAACGCAGGACATCCATCGCGAGTTGGAAAAGCGCATCGCGAAATTTCTCGGGACCGACGACACGATTCTTTACGCGGCATGTTTCGACGCCAACGGGGGCGTGTTTGAACCGCTGCTCGGCGCAAAGGACGCAATCATCACCGATCAACTCAACCACGCCAGCATCATCGACGGCGTGCGCCTTTGCAAAGCGAAACGCCATATCTTCAAGCACGCCGATATGGCCGACCTTGAAAAGCAGCTCATCGAAGCGCAGTCGGCGCGCTATCGAATGATCGTCACCGACGGCGCATTCAGCATGGATGGCGACATCGCCAAACTCGACGAGATTTGCGACCTGGCTGATCGATACAAAGCGCTGGTGATGACCGACGAATGTCACTGCACAGGTTTTCTTGGAAAGACTGGGCGCGGGTCGATCGAACATTGCGGGGTGATGGGGCGCGTGGACATCATCACCGGCACGTTGGGCAAAGCGCTCGGTGGGGCGTCGGGTGGATTTACGAGCGGTCGTCAGGAAATCATCGACATGCTCCGGCAACGCTCGCGGCCTTACCTGTTCAGCAATTCGGTCGCACCGCCGATCGTCACCGCATCGCTGAAGGTTTTTGAGATTCTGTCGGAATCGACGGAACTGCGCGACAAGCTTGAAGCCAACACCAAGCGCTTCCGCGAGAAGATGACGGCCGCTGGCTTCGACATCAAACCGGGCGAGCATCCCATCGTTCCGATCATGCTGTACAATGCCCCGCTCGCGCAGAAGTTTGCGAGCGATTTATACGAAAAGGGAATCTACGTAACCGGATTTTTCTTTCCGGTGGTCCCCAAAGGTGAAGCCCGCATTCGCGTGCAGCTTTCCGCGGGGCACGACTTCGATCAAGTCGATCAAGCCGTCACAGCATTTACCGAAGTGGGGCAAACGCACGGAATCTTGCATCAAACGCGCGATCAGATCATCGCCAAGTACGGCGAATAGCGGAGGCCTGCATTAGGTCATTACTTATTCAACGAGTGGACTTACCAACGCAAGAAAGCAGGACAAAACAAATGAGTGACATCACCTTGGCGCAGGCGCAAAGCGCCGTGGCAGCTGCCCTCCAAAAATCAAAAGAGATCGGCGTCAAAATGAACATCGCCATCGTCGATGCCGGCGCCAACCTGAAGGCATTCGCCCGCATGGAAAATGCGTGGCTCGGATCGATCGATATCGCCCAGAAAAAAGCGAGAACCGCGCGGTACTTCGACATGAACACCGGTGACATCGGCAACCTCTCGCAACCGGGTGGATCGCTCTACAACATCGAGCACTCCAACGGTGGGTTGATCACGTTTCCCGGCGGCGTTCCGATCAAGGACGCAAGCGGTACGATCATCGGCGCGATCGGCGTTTCGGGTGACTCGGTCGAAAACGATCATGCGGTCGCGTCAGCCGGCGCAGCCGCCGTTTCGTAGCGAGGGAGTTTCCGATGGCCATCACGCTCAAAGGTGTCCGCACGCTGCTGCGTTATAACGATGCGGCCAACGCTTTGGTTTTTGAAGCCGCCAAGGGCGCGTCCGACGATTCGCTCGATCAGCGATTTCCGATGGGGCGCGGTTCGCTTCGGCGGACGCTGCTGCACATCTGGGCGGGCGAAGACACCTGGCTTAAACGCTGGCAGGGCAACGTCGAAACACCTTGGCCATCCGAGCGTGAACCGGTGGCGGTGTCGCAGATTTTTGAATGGATGCACAACGTCAAACGCGAGCGCGATGCGTATATCAAAGGGCTGCAAGAACCCGCGCTCGATGCCGTTCAGCGCTATCGCGATTCCAAGGGCGAGTTATTTGAAGCGTTGCTGGCTGACATGCTGCTTCAGGGGTGCATTCACTCGACCCATCACCGCGCACAAGCCGTCAACATGCTGCGCAACGTCGATGCCGGTCTGGTCGAACTCGATTACATGAGCTGGGTTCGCCAACCGGTCGAAAGCTAAGTCGGCCCCCGCAGTACGTAAAAACAAAAAACGCTCCGTTCGTCGCTTTAATTCGACGGACGGGGCGTTTTTTTGAAACTGGCCCGCTAGGGCTCGAACCTAGAACCTTCTGATCCAGAGTCAGACGTGCTACCAATTGCACCACGGGCCAATGATCGTATTTCGACGACGCAACAATCCTAGCATAGGCGGAACTTTCTGCCAAATTGCAGGGAAACAGCCGGTCGTCGACTGTTTTTCGGCCAGAACCGCCCGCCGCATTGAGCCAATCAGTCGGTCGACTTCGCGAAGAGGGCGAATGCCGCCGCCACCGCGATCGCGGCTGTCTCGATTCGCAGAATATTCCCGCCCAATTTCGCCATCACCGCTCCCCGCGAGGCCAACTGCTCGGTCTCGTGGTCGGTCATTCCGCCTTCCGGACCGATCCAGACCACGCATGACCGCCCGGAATCAAGGGCTCGGATTGGGTCCGCGATGCTTGTGCTGGCCGACGGGTCGCAGACGACGTGGGTCGCATCGTCTCGGTGCGTGCCCACCGCCTCTTTGAAACGCAGTGGCCTGAGAATTTCCGGCAGGTATGCGGTGCGACACTGCTTGCCGGCTTCAATGATGGTCCGCTCCCATTTCGCAACACCAGAAGCCGAGGTCTTCACCACGCTTCGATCAAACGTGATCGGCCAAATCGCATCGACGCCGAGCTCGGTGCATTTTTCGAAGAGAAACGATTGGCGGGGCGATTTCGGTATGGCCATTGCCAGTACTAGCGGGTTGGAATTGGGGCGCTCGACTCTTTGGATTTCGGTGACTTCGACCGATGCGCCTCGCTTGCCGGATGATTGCAATGTTCCGACGGCGATGGCGCCCTTACCGTCAAAAAGCTCGACCGCATCGCCCGGCTTGAGGCGCATCACCGCGTTGGCGTGGTGGGCTTCGTTGGGGCTCAGATCGAGAATTCCCGGGTGCAGATCGGGGGTATAAAAGCGATGGGCGGTCATGGAACCCATTATTGCTGTTTTGTGCGGCTGAACAATCCCAAGTTCGACCCAGCCGCATTCCGATAATTCACGTGTTGGCGGAGTGACGAGGACATGACTGACGACAAAAACCAAGTTCCTGCACCAGACCCTCTTGAAGAGGAGATCGGGGAGCTTCTAGCCGAAGCCGAAGCGCTCACCAGCGAGCTCTCGGAGGAGATCGGCGAGGAGTCTACCGCCAACATCGGGGATCCGGATTACTTCGGCGACGAAAACGATCTCGGTTTCACCGCTGAAATCCGAATGCAGGAAGCCGAACACGCGCTCAACGAAGCCACCGAAGAACTTGGCGGTGAAAAGAAAACAACGCCGAGCAAGGGGCTGAGACTTCCACCAACGAAGTCGATTAAGCTTCCCGAGAAATCCGATTCCAAGCCGGCGAAATCCGAAAACACCATTTCACTTCCGGCGGCTGGCTCGTCTGTCAAGACGGAGTCGCTGGTTGCGGCCAAGACAACCGAATCTGCAATCCAGGCAAAAGAGTCGGCGAAGTCGCAGCGGGCGGCGGAGTTGAACAAGAAGATTGCGGTGATTGCCGAACGACTTGAACCCGTCAGCCGCGTTGTGTGTGCTGCGTTGGATTTGGTGGATCGACCGTTCGCCAGGATTCAGTCGCGCATTCGAATTGTGCTCGGGTGGTTGGCGCTGGGGTTCTTTGTCGCTGCGATATCGCTCTGGCTGTTTGCCGTGTAACAGTCGGCACGAGGCAGACTACTTCTTGTCAGTTTCTTTTCCGCCAGGTCCGGGTCTTTTGGGCTCGTCGAATTCGTCACCCTGAAACGTACTGCCCAGGTATGTTTTTCGAACGAGCGGATCGCGGACCAATTCTGCCGGCGACCCGGAACGCAATTCCTTGCCATCATCGATGATGTAACTGCGGTCGGTTACGGCGAGCGTTTCGCGCACGTTGTGATCGGTGAGCAAAATGGCGATGCCGCCTTCCTCGCGTAGCCGCAGGATTTCCGTCTGCAATTGCTCGACCGCAATCGGATCGACGCCGCTGAACGGTTCGTCGAGCATGATCAGCGTCGGATCAGTGACCAGTGCGCGGGCGATTTCCAACTTGCGACGTTCACCACCCGAAAGCGTTCGTGCTTCCTGGTGCGCTTGGCGGGTCAGTCCGAATTGATCGATGAGCTGGTCAGCCCGTTCGTTGCGTTCAAACTTCGACAGGTGCTTGAGCGTTTCGAGGATGGCCAAGAGATTTTGCCGCACGGTCAATCGCTGAAACACGCTGGGTTCCTGCGACAGGTAACCCATGCCCCGTTGAGCGCGCTTGTACATGGGCAGGTTGGTGACGTCTTCGCCATCGAAGAACACTTGGCCGCCATCCGGATCGATCATGCCGACGGTCATGCGGAAGCTGGTCGTCTTGCCCGCACCGTTGCGACCCAAGAGGCCCACGATCTCCGCAGGATAGACGCAGAAGCCAAGTTCGTTGACGACGGGTCGCCCGTTGTAACGCTTGACGAGGTTTTTTGATTCCAACAAGGGACGGTCAGCCACCAATTGTTTCTCCTAGGCAAGCACCCAATCATAAGCGGAAGCCGGTAGCGGCGATACCGAGCATCCCAACATCAAGTCAGGATTGTGGATAACTTGTGGAGAACCGCTTTGCTGCTGACTTCGCCACCGACCGATTCGCTCCAATTTTCCACGTCTTTGAAATACCGTGGCAAAACAGGGGGTCTGATGGGCCGGATTCCCCATGGCTTCTAACTCGATTGTGAATACTGACTTACTGACAGGCGACCTCGTCAGGTCCCAATTGAATCTCAGAATGAGCCCATGGCTTGTGAGGTTGGGTATCCGGTGTCGGATGCTGACACTTTTTGACGCAAGGTTGTGGAAAACCCTTCGCGTACAAGAAATGGACACACCCCCAAGCCGACCGACAAAGACCGCCTTATTCGCGGACACGGGGCGTCATCGAATCCACCGCATGTTCCCAAAATTCGGGATCCACCCGAAATCCTTCAGGAACGGAATCAACGATGTCCTGAGACCGCTGGGCCAGTATACGAAGAATGCCCGCCCGATCAATTGATCTCGGGGAACGGTGCCTTGCTGATACGCTTCGCCCCGACCAACAAGGTGCGGGCCGACGTCTTCATAATTCCACAAACGTGAATCCTTGCTCTGCGCGGTATTGTCGCCCAGCATAAAAAACTCGTCTTCGCGCAGGAGGATCGGATTGTTCTGCGTGCCCCAGTTCGTCACCAACGGCAGTCGGGCATTGTTGGAGATATAGAACTGGTCGACATCAACCACGACGTGCGTCAGTTCGATGCTCGTGTTCTCAGCTTCGATGAACGGGGGAACTGTCTGGGGCGGCGGCGTCTGGCGCAATGTTGCAAGGTCGGGCGAATACTGATTGTCGTTGGTGGCGAGGACGGTCTTGCCGTCGATGCTCAACCCGACGCGGTAGTCGACGTTTTCAAATTCAAATTCGATCTTGCGATCGGCATCAAAACTCGCGATGCGCGTCGAACACACCTCTGTGGTTTCCGACGGATTCTTCACCGAGGATCGCAGGATCTTCGCGGTGCCGTCGGGCGCAATTTCTCCGATGAACAGGTCATCACGTTTCGACAACCCAACGCGAACCGCGCCGGTTTTCTCTTTGAAATCCAGAACAAATCGAACGCGAAGATCGGACACCGGATGGTGGCGGTCCTGCGATCGGCTGATCCATCGCCGAAGCGTGTTGTACGCACAGAATCCGTTGAGCCGCGCAAAGAGTTCGACGCGTTCTTGCGGCTGCCCGACACCGTTATACGAAAGCGTCCGATTGCCCACGGTCCAACGACTCTCGTCATCAACGGTAAGCCACCGCGGCTGATCTTCTTCAAGCTTCTTCGGCGGATAGTCATGGTTGTAGGCGACTTTCCAAAGGACCTTCTGCGCGAGATCGGACTTGCGGGCGATGTGCATCTTCTTGTCGAGTTCGGTGAGGGCTTTGCCCATCGATTCGCTGATTTCCTGATCGAGCTGGGCAATTTCAGAAGGGTCGCCACCAGCCCGTCGCAAGTACTTCAGATGGCGCGCCTGGTCGAGCGTGGTTCGACACTCGTCCGAAAGCTCGTCGGTCGGTGCGACATAGACATCCCCGTCGATGATTTGCAGGACTTCGTCGGGCAGACCCGCCAACCGTTTGATAAAGTTGGTCGTCCCGTCGCTCGGTGTTTTGAAGACCACGACATCCCAACGTTTGGGCCCCAGCAACTCACCGCCGATATCGAAAGGCCACTTGAAGACGAGAATCCGGTCGCCGCTTTTTTGATTGCGTCGCGCGTCGTTGGTGTCGCGGGTGTCATTGGGGAAGCGGCAGTTTTGACAGATGGCCAGGCTTTGCTCATCAAACGCGGCATACCCCCGTGGCGAGTTGGTGGGGTCGTTCAAACCGTATTCAAATTCCCACCCGCAATTCTCGCAGATCATGCTTCCGTGGGCGCCGTTGAGCGTTGCGGCCATCGATCCTGTCGGAATGACGAACGCTTCAATGATGAATGCCCGGAAGACGAACGCGAGAATAAAAGCAATCACGATCGAATCGAAGGTTTCGCGAATGGTTTCCTGAGTCGGTTGCCCATTTGCGACGGGCTGCGACCCAGCCCCGGAGGATTGGTCGGTCATGTTGAAGGTACCCTTTTTGGCGCGGACCCAGACGGTCGCGACTGAATTCGTCGATTGCGATCGCCGGTACGTGGGACGGAAGTCAGGATCAGGCGTAGCTGTGCAGCCCGGAAATCTTAAAGTTGATGACGATCCAGTTAAAGAGCATCACTGCGCATCCCACCACCGCAAGGATAGCCGTCCACAATCCTTTGTCACGAACCTTGAAACGAACGTGGACAAGGATAATGAAAATCACGAAGGTGCAAAGCGCAAAGACCTCTTTCGGGTCCCAACCCCACGGGCGTCCCCATGAATGATCGGCCCAGATCGCGCCCATCACCAGTCCCGCCCAAAGGGTCACGAAAGCGAGCTCGAGAATCACCATGGTGGCTGCATCGAGCACCTTGCCAGCCGAACCGCGTTCGTCGATCAGGAAGCGGTCGCCTTTGGGGGTCGATCCATCGAGGATCAGACTGCCGGCGCCTCCAATGCGGGCTGCACTGGGGTCGCCTCCGCCCAAACGATAGCGCAGGTAGAGCAGGGCGATGATCGCGGCGATCCCGATCAGGGCATAGCTCCAGATGATCATGTTGGTGTGGATGTACAGCCAGATGTCGTCGAGCACGGGCATGACGTTGTCGATGTCGCTGCGAAGCACAGTCGGCATGAATTGTTGGCACATCATCGCGATCATCGCACAGATCGCCGAACCAAAGTAGAACAGCCCCTTCATGTTGGTCTTGCGAACGAGGTATTCCAACACAAACGAACCGAGCACGCCAAACCAGACCGACGCGAGGACCGCCTCAAACATGTTGGCATTGGGAATGCGGCCTGAGATGTACCAACGCATGCCAAGGGCCAACGTGTGCAGGCCAAACGCAATCACCAACATTCCGATGCCGAGCTTCAGTGCGCCGTTCATGCGATACGCGATAAACATGATCAACGGGATCGCGGCGAGGGCGTAGACAACCCACACCCACACGAAGGCCTTCATCTTGAAATACCAGCTTTCGAGATTCAGCTTGCTGACATCGGGATAAAGTTCCGGATTGACCAGCTTGAGATTGTTCGCGAGTGACGCGATCGCAGCCGTCGCACCCGCGGCATCCTGGGCCCGCCAGGTTTCGACGAGTTTGTTCCAGTCAGCCGTCAATTCAGCGCCGAGTTTCGGGTCGAGACCGGGAACGCCCATGTTGGCTTGACCGTGGTCGTGACCGTCCTGCATGAATCCCATGCCCCAAAGCTGTTCACCGGTGAGCCATGGTGTCTTGTCGTTGCCGGTCGGCGACGGAATGATCGCAAAGTTGCTGGAGAGTCGGTGGGCGTCAGCCGTTCCCATCGCCCAGTTGATCATGTTGACGAATTTCTGCGTGCGGATGACGTCCTGTTCCAGTTTGTTCAACTGGTTCTGCATCGGCTGCAGCCAATACATCCCGGGGGCCATCAACCCGCTCTTGACGAAATTCTTGATGTCATTGGGATCGATGTTGGATTCTTCCATCGCCCGCGCTAAGTCGGGACGAATGGCGCGTTTGACGTAGATGATATCTTTGTTCTGATATTTCGCCGGATCGAGCATCAAGTCGAGATACGCATAGACCGGCTCATGACCGTCGACGTCATATGGCCCGGCGATGGTGCGCATCCGTCCGCGGGCGAACGAATCGAATGACTTGATGCGCCCGACATCCTGAATTGCCAGGTTGCGCAGCGGCTGAAGATCGACGTTGGCCTCAAACTCACTTGGTTGAACGCTCGGGGCGCGGTTCTGGTATTTGCCCCACGCGAAATACGCGATGAGCGCGATAAGGACAACATCTCCAGAACGTACAAGCATTTTGCGATTCATGGTTGTCTCAATGCCTCTTGCGCGACGAGCGACACGGGCGGCGTGCGATCATCGGCTACAAGTGAATCCAATCTTAGATCAGACGGCCACCGCTTCCTTGGAAGCCGCCAACTTCTTGTTCTGCTCAACTTCAGCCCACACCGCCTGCTGGCGACGGCGTTTGATTACGGGCTTGATGTAGAAGACGTAGATCATACCGAAAACCGCGATACACGTCCCAAGCAACTGAATGTACACGCCATCGCGATTGCCCACGCCCAATCCGGTGAAGGCCATTTCGCCCGGATCCCATTCGGCTTGGAAGTAATACAGGTCCGCAAATTCTGCCGGCTTGTTGAGGCTCGTTGTGATCGGCGCCTGCCATTCACCGTTCTTAAACGGACGCAGGATACTGACGAAGTCGCGAACGCTGGCCGTGTTACCGGAAACGAATCCGCCGGTGTGCACTTTGAGTTCAAAGTCATCCAGCGCCAACGGTGCCGGAAGCATTTCGCTCCTTCGCGAGAACAACAGTTCGACCTGCGTCCCATCGGGCAAAAGGCATCGGGTCGGGCGATACACGAAGCGGCCGGGCACGGCGTATTGTTCATTGGCAAATGGATAGCGGTGATAGGGCAGCCACTTGGTGGTGCTCCAGTTGCCCGAGTTCAGTTCGAGTTTGATACGGGAAAACACGTTGCCGGCTTTTGGATCGCGATCCTGCTTGGCGATGAGCACCGGGCGCGTCTCGGGCTGCGCGTGGGAAATGCTTTCGAGAATCTTCATGCGAATGCCCGAGCCGAGGTCGATCGTTTGGCCGACCTGCACGGGGCGGCGATCATCTGCGCTACCGACAAAGACTTCGATGTTTTCCGGATTGGGACCGGCAACGAGTGTGACCAGCGCGCCGGGGTTGAACGTGACTTCGACGGCTGGGTCGGGAGGACCAAACTGCTGACTGCCCGTCATGTCCTGAGCGCGGGTGGGATCATCGGTGACCCAGCGCTTGATCGTTCGATCGCCGGATTTGAGTTCGACCACCACGATCGGCACGCGTCGTCCATTACCCATCGGGAACGAGCGATGAAACGATTTGAGGCGGTACGACCAATCGGTGTCTTCGATCTTTGTGAATTCCAGGTTCTCGTTTTCGTCGAGGGTGTTGGCCGCATCCACCGACAGCCGGACGGTTTTGTCCTGCTCCGGCACGCGGATTGAAAGCATGTTGCCCGTGGTTCGTCCGAAACCCAAACGTTGCTGCTCGTTTTCCGCCCAGTGAAAGGCCACCATCGTCGGGTCAACTTCGCCCAACTTTGGATTGAACGCGAACATGGAAAACTGCGTTTCGTGTCCGCCGCCGTCGAAGGTGACCTTCATCATCGGGTTGAGGTTCTTGCCGTTGGGCACCCATTCGGTTTTGTCGCCGGTCGAGTAGTGCAGGCGGCCGGTGACGTGAACCCCCAGATCACCGAGCGGATCGTTTTCCGCGACTTTGGGAACGGAAATATCGAGCGGTTTGGGATTGATGTCGACACCGTCGCGACTGACCCAGACATCGCTTCGTTGTGCGATGCGATCGGCATAATGCGGAAGGCCCTCGATCGGGCGCTCCACCCATTCTGATTCACCGACCCTGCGCACATAGAGGGCGGCAGAATCTGCGATGTAGTACTTCGTCTGCGGTTCGTAAACAAAAGCAAGGTCGATCGATTCATCGAGCAGCTTCTTACCGGTCGATTTCACCGCGCGACCTTTGCCCGGGATGATGTCTTCGGTGTACTGCGGATAACCGATGAGCATCTGGCGGATGAACGATTGCGTCGGGGTGGTGACGGCCACGTTAACGCTGCACGCGGTCTTGCCTTTGTCTTCACCGCTTAACAGCGGCCAATTCGGATTGATGCTCGAAATTGCAAAGCCATATTCGCCGCCATCGCCGAGGACGAAGACGTTGTTCTGTGGGCGAACCACCAGGCGACTCGGAGCAGCCGCACCGGGAACGTCGATCACGATGCTCCGGCGAAAAACCGGCGTGTCGCCTTCGAGCTTGTTGTGGAAGTAATAAACGCTGCCGAGCGTGAGAATGACGATGCCGCCGTGGATCAGCCAGACGCCGAGGTTCAAGACCGTCAGGCGAATTCGACGCAGCGTCACGACGATCATGTTGAGCGTGAACAAACCCATCAGCAACGTAAAGGGCCACCACGCGAAGACTTCCATTTCCGTCTTGTTGAAGTACTCGCGAACGATCCAGCGCGTCCACGTGCCGAACGGCTTGTTGTAGTCCAGCGGGTGGAGGATGCCCGCCGACGCGATGCTCATGTACACAAAGAGCAGGAACATCAAGAAGATGCCGAACCATACGCTGCTGATCAGATCATAGAGAGCGCGGATCGGATTGAATGAACGGCTGGCTGAGGTGGATTCGTTTTGCATGTTTTCGAACTCTGTGTGCAGGGGGCATGTCACTTGGCGAATCCTTTGGGATTCGGCGGAAGTGACGTCTCCTAGGGTTCAAGTGATCATAGTCGGATCGTGCGAAAATGCGACCTGCGCCCGTCCTGCAAGGGGCGCAAAGAATCGGCGATACGGATTGAAACCCGGTATCGCCGATTCAGTCGGATCTTCGCGTGGCGTCCCCACGCACGGGGACGGGTTTCATCGAGCCCAATCAGCATGATCGGTGCCAGTCGGCTTCAGATTCCATGGGCCAACCAAGTCTGTCCAGTTTGTTTCCAGTACCGGACATGATTGCTAACCAGGCCGACTCCTACTTGGTGAAATCGCCTTGCGTGGAACGGCGCGTTGCGACTTCATCCTGTCCCGACTGCGATTGTTTGGCCATTTGACCCGCAATTGAGCCTTTTGGCACAACAAAAATTTCCACGCGGCGGTTCTGGCCGCGACCAGCCTCCGTGGCGTTGGAAGCGATGGGGCGGGTCTCGCCAAATCCCATGACGCCGATGCGGTCCGGCGCGATACCGCGATCCCGCAGGACGTTGGACACCGCAATCGAGCGATGCGTCGACAGGTGCCAGTTGGTCGGATGGTTACGCAGGGTTTCGGCACGCTTGATCGGGCGATCGTCCGTATGGCCAATCACCATGACGTCAAAGTCCTGGGCGGCTGGCGATCGAATAATCTCGGCGAATCCGTCCAATGTATTTTTAGCCGAATCCATAACGACATCGCTACCGAGAGCGAAGAGCAGGTCTGACGTCCATTTGACGACGCCATTGCGCGGGTCGTACGTCACGCTGTTGGGATATCTGGATGCGAAATCCTGAAGGGCGTTGTCGAGCGCTTCGGGCAGTTTGGTGGATTCGATGATGATCGGATCCTGCAGGACATTCTGACGGGCGAGTTCTTCGACCGTGCGCTGCGCCGATCCGACCGCGGCTTGCAGGCGGTTGTTTTCGGCTTGTAAGTTGGACGCGAGGCTTTCCTTGGAGCGCATGTGCTGCTCGCTCGATGAGAGTCGCGTCTGCAGATTGCTGTTGGAATTGCGCAGGTCGTAGAGTTCCTGCTCAAGCTGCGCCTTTTCGGCTTCGAGCGTTCGATGGGCCATCTGCAATTGACGGTGTTCATCGAGCGACACACATCCGGTTGAGATCGCGGTCACGCAACCTGCAACCAAAATACTGAACAACTGGATCTTTCTCATCGCATGCCTCCTATGCAAGTTGCTATGAGTACCGCTCTCAGCAGCAGCCACATGCCACATGATTGCGATGTTCTCTTTTGGTGGGGGACAGAGGCGAAGGTGCGAGGAATGTGGGGTCTTTCGCGTACGTCCCTGTACCTCACGTTGAACCCCTTCGCCGTCACACTGACCGCGAAATTACAGGCGTTTTCTTCAAACGACTTTGATTCAACGTTGATGATCAGACTCGCATCATTTCGAGTCTATAATGCCTATTTACACTGTTGTACGGCTTCAGTGCAACAGCGCTTTTTTGTCACAACCTGTCGGGAGAGTTAATCACAGCCCGGTGTTGGTTTTGACGGGCGTGGTGCGATGTTGATTGACGTTGCGGTTTGAATTGCTTAACCGGATTTCTTTCCGATCATAAAACCGATGCCCAGCGCCACCAATGCAGTGCCAAGCGATGCCGCGCCAACGATCCAGTTGTTTTGTGCAAGCGTGTCGAGGATGGCTGGGTACACACCCTTCACCGCTGCCGCTGCGGCCAAACCCGAGAGGCACATGGTGAGCACGCCGATGAACATCATTCCCGTCAGTCCGGTGGATACCGCGTCGGGTGGGTATTCGGTATAGCTGACCACCGCGACCGGTTGACCGGCTGGGACGGCTGCATCCTCAACGACGGTTGGCATAAATCCGGTACCGCTGTCGTCCGAATCCACAATGCCGGCTTCCAAACCAGCCCGGGTTGCATCGCCCATTTCGCCGCCAGGGCCGTCATCCGGGTAGATTTCGTCGAGAAGTTCCGCACCGAGCGAGGTGTCGTCACTTTCGCGGGTCAGATCGAGCAGACCGGAACCGCTGCCCACGCCATCGATTCCCAATGCGCCCGTCCCGCTGGAAACGACCGTCTGAGCCAGGGGATCGGCGTCGGCTTCAACTTCGTCATCGTCGAACACGCTGACACCGACCGAGGTAACCACGGTGCCTTCCTTGTCGTCTTCCTTGGAGTCGCCGACCGTTGTGTCGTCGAGGCTGATGGCATCTGCATCCGAACCGCCACCGAGGCTCAAACCCGATCCGCCGGTTTCTTCGAGGGGTTCGAGGATCAGGTCGCCGCTGCCCATCTTGTCTGAAGAGGCGCCGCCCAAAGATTCTTCCGCACCCAGCGAGAGCGTCCCCGAACCGGTTGAGCTTGGTCCTGGTCCCGACTTGGCGCTGGCGTCGGTGACGGTGTCATCGTCATCGGCAAAGCGGATTTCCATCGAATCATCACCCGCTTTTGAGTGGGCGGACGTGTCTTCCAAAGTCAGTTCAGCCGTACTGAGCATGTCGAAGTCGCCCAGCGATCCGCTCAATGACGAGCCAGCCAAATCGATCGAATCAGTGGCTTCTGCGATCTTGTCGACTTCGTCGGCTTTGTAGGTCACCTTGCCGCCGTCGCGAAATTCCCGCAACGAACCATTCTGCACAAGGTCCTTAAGCTGAGCCGGGTTCATCTCCAGCTTTTCGCACGCTTCTTCCTGACTGTAGAATGACTTGGCCATTGAATCTCGCCTTATTCTAAATGCGTCAACTTATGGCTGACCGCTAGCTTTCTGCTTGGCCAGACGCTGTTCTTCTAAGATTTCTTCGATCACTTTGGTTGACGGTTCTGTTCCCCAGTTTTCAAGACGGCTGTCGTGCCGCCAGAAGCGACCGGAAACCAGTTGCAACTTACCGCTGTTTGGATCGATTCGGTAACACCAAATTGTTCCGGCGTCGGTGTCGACCATAAAAACACCGTACGCGTTTTTGGAAACCTGCCCCGAAAACGCGAAAATGCCATGGGCACTTGCCGACATGGTCGATTGAGCGAAAGCGGGCTGACCGATGCCGCCGTCGGGTCGCAAAACCATCGCCACCGCGATCACTGCCAAGCTGCCGGCGATCACCCACCAGATCGGATGCGGTTTCGCCGACTGGATGTAGACCGTCTGGGTCGGCTGCGGATTGATCGCGTGCCCACCGTTGTTTTCAATTCCTGGTTCAATCGTGGGCATGGTACCGGTTATCTCGCGCAGGAAATTATCGCCGCCATTCGGTACTAAAGATTATACCGGGGTGGGCTCTTCAAACAAGAACCAACCAAATCGGGTCGATGATCCCGTGTCGCGATCCATCCGCAATCTGCTGCGAAAATGTTAGCGGGACAGGAATTGTCGGACGCGCTCGGCGTGCTCGGGCTCGCTGGCTGCGATCGATTGCATCCATGCTTCCGATTTCGGCGTCGGTCCAGACGCATCGGCCGATGCCTGGCGGAGCATTCGCTTGGTGAGTCCGACGCTCTTTTGCAAAAGTGCGCAGATTCGGTCGGCTAGGGCGCGAGCGGTCGGTAGGAGCTGGTCATCGTCCACGCATCGATTCACCAGCCCGATCGCGTGGGCATTGGCGGCTGATATCTCATCGGTCACCAGCGCCAACTCCATCGCCCGGGCATATCCCACCGCATCCACCAGGGCCCGACTTCCGCCCAAACACGGGACGAGGCCGAGCTTCGCCAGACCCGGGACGAATCGAGCGCTTTTCGCCGCGATCCGAAAATCGCACGCCAGCGCCAGATAGAACCCACCGCCAGCCGCCACGCCCTGCACGGCTGCGATAACCGGAATGGGCAAATTGTGAATGCATTCGATCACCGGGTTGTAGTGTTCGGCGATGATACTTCCGAGGACTGTGGGGGGGTGGTGTTTGTAAGTCGAATCGAGCAGTTCAAGGTTCTGCCCGGCGCAGAAACCCTTCCCGCTGGCCGTCAGAATCACCGCCCGCGCGCCGGATGATTCCGCGGTCTCAAGCGCATCGCGAAGCCGCTGCATCATCGGGATGGTGATCGTGTTCAGCCGATCTGGGCGATTGAGCAGAATGGTCGTCACCGGGCCATCGGATCGGGCGACGACGGTAGCGTTTGATTCCATGAGAGTATTTGCCGCGCTCGTTGGTTAAATCGGAAAGGGGAAAAACGATTCTTCGACGCATTCCCCGCCGCCAAGGAACGCATCGCATTCAAATCCGTCCGGACAATCGTCGCTGGTGAAACATTCGACGGTCGTGCAGGTAAGGCCCAGCGAGCATTCGTTGCCCAAACCCTTATCGATGCAGTCTTGATTGGTTTCGCAGTTGGAGCAAAACGTCTGCATGGTTCCGTCGTCGGCTTCAAACTCGACACATTCTTCGTCGGGTGCGCAGTTGCATTCTGGATTCTCGTTGTCGTTATCGTTGCTGTCTTCTTCGTTGAACCCGCACGGACCGTCGAGGGCGTGTTCGTCGGTCTGCAGATCGAAGATATTGAATCCGTTGAGATCGCAGTCGCTCGGGCTCTCATCGTCTTCGCCGGTGTCGATGCGCATGTTGCCTTCCATGGTGCCGTCTTCGTTGACTTTGACTTCACCATCGAAATTAAAATCATCGGTCTCGCCGTCACCCGTCTGCGAAGTCTTAACGTCGGCTTCGAATGTCAGCGAACCGTCGGCGTTTTCCGTTTCTTCGATGACGCCATCGACTTTGAATTCGGTGCCGTTGTTGGTGCCTTCGAGGTCGAAGAATTCGATGCGTCCGCCTTGCGTGCCCTCGGGACCAGGGGTGTAACGGATGCGGCCGTTGAGCGTGACGCCCGGCAGCATTCCGCAGTTTGTGAACGTTGTAAATCCGTCGGCATCGGTGCTGCGCGACCCGCCAAACGGACAGGGCGTCGACGCAGGCCCGCGCGTGCGAAGCGTATCGGAAGCCTCACGCCGGTCTTCGTTCCGCGCGGAGATGACGGCCATCACCACCCGACTCGCGTCCGACTTGGCTTCGTTTGCGGAATTGCTGCCGTTGTCCTGGGAATTGTCGCCATTATTGGGCGAATCGACGCCTGTTGGCGCCGTACAACCACCGGACGATAGTGCCAGTGCGCACACAAATCCGATCACTGCAATCGCGCGAATCATGAAATGCCCTTTCAAAAGTCAATTCGCCTCGACAGGCGTACTCATTCAAACGGGCAATCGTAGCGTCGGCAATCTGTGATCACAAATCAGGGGGGCGAGACCAACCAGAAACCGGCATGTGGGCTAAATTACCCCGATGGATGGGATCAGAAGTCGTTGAAACGCCTGCTGATCGTTGCCATCCATCGGGGCTCCAACGCTTGGTGGCGATGTTCACATGATGCGTCGATTCGAGTGCCATGGCGTGGCACTTTTTTAGGCCATGCTAGTTAATCGACGTCGCGATATCGAAATCGACCAGAAGGTCGGAGTGGGTGAACGTGTAGGTGATCGTGTCACCGCATCCGAAGTTGTCCCCGTCAACGATGACGTCGGTGTCTTCCTTGATGTTGACCACCGGAACCTCCAATTCAGCTTCGTCGATGAAGATCGATTCCAGTTCGTCACAGTCGCGGGAGAACTCGGCTGACTCGCCGGGCGACAACGTGCGGTTTACTTCCTCACCGAGGGCTTTGATCAGGTCCTTGGTTTCAAGATTCTCGTCGCCGTAACGAACTTGCACGGTGACGTCGTAATCGTCAGATGTGTTGACGAGTCGCACCGTGACGCGATTGGCACCGAGTAGGTTGCCAAGGAAACCGAGAGCGCCGCAACCAGCGATACCGGTAATTGCCAAAGCTGAAGCGAACAACGTCGTGTATATGCGTGAATTTGATTTCATGGTTTTTTCTCCTCTCATTTGCGTTTCGATCCAATTTTCTGTTGGATCATTTTCTGGCGGTTTTCATCCGTGAAACCGACAGGCTCGCCATGATCGTATGTCTCACCGCGCGTCCGAACAACCGAAACGCATGTTGTGGCCGCTGACAAATGATCTTATCAAGTCTCTGTTCAATCGGGGTGTGATTCCGCGCGCACAGTCACCGCAGAAATTTAACCTGGGCTAATTGGAGAGGTTTACTTGCCGCAGTAGTCGATGATGCGGCCAATCTCTTTTCGCAGATCGGTGCGCGAAACGATGCGATCGACAAACCCGTGTTCGAGCATGAACTCAGCCGACTGGAAACCTTCGGGCAGTTCCTGCTTGACGGTGTTGGCGATCACGCGCGGACCGGCGAAACCAACCATCGCTTTGGGTTCGGCCAGGATCAGATCGCCAAGGCTGGCGAAACTGGCCGCCACCCCTGCGGTGGTCGGATCGGTGCAGACGACGATGTACAAACCACCCGCATCGTCAAACCGTGCGAGGGCAGCCGACGTTCGGGCCATCTGCATCAGCGAAACCATGCCTTCCTGCATGCGGGCGCCACCAGATGCAGCCACCATCACGAATGGCAGCGCTTCATCCGTCGCCCGTTCGATCGCCGACGTGATCTTTTCACCCACGACCGAACCCATGGAGGCCATGATGAACGCCGGATTCATCACCGCGAGGATCACCGGACGGCCGCGGACATAAGCCTTACCGACCACGACGGCTTCGGTCTCGCCCGTTTTGTCCTGCTGGGCTTTGATGCGCTCAGGATAGGGGACGCGATCCTTGAAATTCAGCGGATCGGTGGGGACTAGGTCTTCGAGGAATTCTTCAAATGAATCGGGGTCGCACAGCTGCTCGATGCGCGTGCGGGCGTCGATGCGGCGATGGTGGTCGCATTTGGGGCAGGTGAAAAGGTTTTCCTGAAACTCGCGGTGAAAGAGCATGTGCCCACACCCTTCACACCGGTCCCACGTTCCCTTGGGTACGTCAATTCGCTCGCTTCGATCGATCATGCGATAAGCCTCTTTGGCGCCGACAGTTTGTCCAAATCTTCAATTCTGGCGGATATTCTAGCGAAGTCGCCGGCAGTGACAACGAAAGAATGCGGCGATTGGATGCATGTTTCGCGTGATTTGTGGGTTTATCAGCCGGTTAGACGGCTTGTTGTGCTGCCTGCGTCAACCGGTTGAAGGCGGCGGCTGGGTCCGGATCGCCGAATACGGATGTCCCGGCGACGAAGGTGTCGGCGCCCGCTTTTGCGGCGAGGGCGATGGTTTCGGCGTTGATCCCGCCATCGATTTCAAGTCGCTGATTGTCGTTCAGACGATCGCGCAACTGCGCTACTTTGGTGAGCACGTCACCTATAAACGATTGGCCGCCAAACCCGGGCCAAACACTCATCACCAACACGAGATCGACCTTCGGCAGTATCGCTTCGATGGTGTCGATTTCGGTGGTCGGGTTGATCGACACGCCGACACCGCAACCGTGCTTGCGGATAGCGTCGATGACCTCGTTGGGGTTGTCGGTCACTTCGATGTGGAAGGTGATCAGGTCGCTGCCAGCATTGGCGAAAGCTTCGGCGTAGCGGGCGGGTTCTTCGATCATCAGGTGCGTATCGAAGAACATTCTGCTGACAGGGCGAAGGTGGGCGATGACCCCCGGACCAAACGAAATGTTGGGAACGAAGTGCCCGTCCATCACGTCGAGGTGGAGGACTTCCGCACCGGCGCGTTCAACGATGGCGACGTCTTCGCGAAGTCGGCAGAAATCGGCGGCAAGCAGCGACGGCGCGACGCGCATCTGCCGGGTCTTCAGATCGGTCAGGCGGTTGTTGTCGTCGCTTGCAGTTGCCGTCATGGAATTCGCAGTACGGGTGTTGTGTGTCAGGCGTCGTCGATGACTTCCAACGCGGCGAACGGTTTGCCTTCGAGAAACTCCAGCGATGCGCCACCGCCCGTGGAAATGTGCGACATTTTCTCGGCCAACCCGGCATGATCGATGGCGGCAGCACTGTCTCCACCGCCGATGATGGTGATCGCGCCGTTGGCGGTTGCGTCGGCCATCGCCTGTGCAATCGCCATCGTTCCGCGATCAAATGGAGGCGTTTCAAAGACGCCCATCGGTCCGTTCCAGATGACCGTCTTGGCGCCCTTGATCACGTTCGCAAATGCCGCGATCGATGCCGGTCCGATGTCCAGGCCCATCAAGTCTTCGGGGATGTTTCCGGTGACGGTCTGGTGTTCTGCTTCAGCGGAAATCTCTGCCGCAACGACGGAGTCGGTCGGAAGCACAAGTTTGTCGCCGCCGATTTCCAAGAGGCGTTTGGCTTCGTCGACGAAATCGGGTTCGACGAGGCTCTTGCCCGTGTGAATGCCCTGTGCGGCGAAGAACGTGTACATCATCGCACCGCCGATGAGCACGTTGTCGCACTTGGGAAGCAGGGCGTCGATCACGCCGATCTTGTCGGAAACTTTCGCACCACCGAGCACCGCGACGAATGGTCGTTTCGGGTCGGCCAGCGAACTTCCCAGAAACTCCAGTTCCTTTTGAACGAGGTACCCGATGACTTTGGGTTTGCCCTTCATCATTTTGGGAACGGTGAGCATGCTGGCATTGTCGCGATGGCATGTGCCGAATGCGTCGTTGACGTAGACATCGGCCATGTCGGCGAGGCTGCACGCGAATTCGTCCTTCACCGCGCGTTTCTCGGCGTCTTGCTTGGCTTCTTTGTCCTTGATGGTTTCAGCCGAATGGAACCGCAGGTTTTCCAGCAGCAGACACTCGCCCGATTTGACGCCTTCGGACAGTGCGCCGGCTGCATCACCAACGCAATCGGGCGCGAGCGGGACGTTCTTCCCGAGGATCTCGCCCAAGCGCTTCGCGACCGGCGCCAATGAATATTTGTCTTCCGGTTTATTCTTGGGTCGGCCGAGATGGCTCATCAGGATCAGGCGACCACCACCGTCGAGGATCTTTCGGATGGTGGGCATGGCGCTTTGAATCCGGCGATCGTCGGTGATCTTCAGATCGTCATCGAGCGGAACGTTGAAATCCGCCCGCATCAAGACGCGCTTGTCTTTAACATCCACCGACTCAATCGTCTTCTTGTTCATCGCACAGTCCCCCGTGGTCGCGGATCATTCAGCGACCACACAGTCCTCAACGAATGTCTACATCACGATACGAACTTAACCGATTTCGGATGCCAGTTTGATCAGGTCAGCCGTTCGGCACGAGTAGCCCCATTCGTTGTCGTACCACGAAATCACCTTAACCATGTTTCCACCGTCGGCTGGCATGGTCATGGTGCTCAGCGAATCAACGATCGAGCTATGCGGATTACCGACGATGTCACTGCTGACGATCGGGTCTTCGCAGTACTCCAGGTAATTCTTCATCGGACCGTCAGCCGCGGCCTTGAGTGCGTCGTTCACTTCGCTTGCGGTGACGCTCTTATTCAGGACCGCAACCAGGTCGGTGCACGATCCGTCCGGAACGGGGACGCGCAACGAGAATCCGTTGAGCTTGCCGTTGAGTTCGGGGATGACCTTGCCAACTGCTTTCGCCGCACCGGTCGTGGTCGGGATGATGTTCATGGCCGCCGCCCTTGCACGGCGCGGGTCGCTGTGCAACTGGTCTGCGGTCTGCTGGTCGTTGGTGTATGCGTGGATCGTGGTCATCAAGCCTTCTTTGAGACCAAAGCTGTCGTTGAGAACTTTCGCAATCGGCGCGAGGCAGTTGGTCGTGCAGCTTGCGTTCGAAATGCATTTGTGTTCAGCCGAAAGCTTCGTTTCGTTGACGCCGAAGACGACAGTCATGTCCGGTTCATCTTTGGCCGGTGCGCTGAGGATGACCTTCTTGGCGCCGGCCTTGAGGTGGTCGCCGTAACCGCCTTTATCGGACGCGCGCTTGGTGAAAACTCCGGTTGATTCGAGGGCGATGTCCACGTTCATCTTCGCCCAAGGCAGGTTGGCGGGATTGCGCTCGGTCAGGACTTCGATTTTCTGACCGTTGACGATGAGTGTTTCGCCTTCTGCATGGACCGATCCAGCGAAACGTCCATGCACGGTGTCGTATTTGAGCAGAAGTTCAAGGGCTTTGGCGCTGCCCAGGTCGTTGATTGCGACAATCTTAAAATCATCAGGGCGAGCAAACATTGCGCGAAACGCGAGTCTTCCAATTCGCCCGAATCCATTGATACCGACAGTGACCGCCATGATCTGACCTCCTGGTAAGCGGATAAGGCTCGTCGCCCGGGCGACATGCCGCGTGGCGAACAACCGGCGATGGTAGAAGCATCCTGTCGAAGGTCAAGGCAGAGCCCAGCGATTATCGGTCCGTCAGAAGTTTTGATTTTTACCCATGCCGTCCCGCCAGTGACCGATATGGACTTGTGTAGGCGCGGGCCTACCCCGGTTCTGGGGCGAGGTCGGTAGGCGTACGCAGAGGTTACTTAAAATGGGTCAAAAACTACGCTTGTGTCTTTTCTCGGCGGCTGTCCCCGGCGACATCCCTTTCGCGGCGCCGTTTCAAGCCCTGGATAAGGTGACGCTTCTCGGTGAGACGGCTGACATCGAGGAGTTTCGCGAGGGCATGCGCACGACGACGGTCGATGCGGTGGCAGTGAATCTCGACGACGAGGGCGAGCTTGGTTTTGAGGCCATCGAATACACCGGTACGGTTCAACCGAACTGCGGGATCATCGGCGTCAGCAGTAATTCAGACCCCGCGAAAATCATCCGGGCGATGCGCACCGGGTGCAACCAGTTCGTCCACTGGCCCATCGATGGCGTGGACCTCCGCGATGCGGTGAATCGAATCGCTGCCAACCGGCAGGTCTCCGCTCCGACAGGCAAGCGCATCTGCGTGATCGGTTCGTCGGGCGGGGTGGGAGCGACCACCGTTTCCTGCAACCTGGCGATGGAGTTGGCGGCGCTGACCGAATCGAATTGCGCCCTCGTCGACATGGATCTGGAATTCGGCGACGTCGCTTGTGCATTCGACAGTGAGCCCAAGTACACGCTGGCGGACATTTGTGTCGATGGTCAGCAGATCGACAAGGAGTTTCTGACCAAAGCGGCGGAGATTGTTCACGACAACATTGCGCTGTTTGCCCGCCCCCACGATGTCGAAGGCGCGCGATCGGTTTCTCCGGAGGCGACCACGCAAACCTTCCATGTTCTCAACGACATGTATCCGTTTGTCGTCGTCGACTTGCCGCGAACGTTCAGCTTCCTCAGTGCTGCGGCTGTCCATGCCGCCGAGCGCGTGCTCGTGATTTCGCAGCTCAGCGTCGCATCCATCCGCAACGCGACGCGGATCTTCCAGATTCTGCAACAGATGAGCGTGCCAGCCGATCACATCGAGATCGTGCTCAACCGCTACAAAGCCAACTTCGAGCGCATCACCCCCAGTGAAGTCGAGGACCACTTCCAGCGGCCGATCTTCGCGACGATTCCCAACGACTATCGTCACGTGCAAGCCGCGCTGGATCTTGGGGCGCCGATGTATACCGAGTCGCCCGACAGTCCCGCACGACATGCGATCGAGGGGATCGCCAAGCGTCTATTCAACAATGAGACGTCCCAGGATGCGCCCGCGGTACCTCAGTCGACCGGTCTCTTCAGCCGCATCTGGAAACGCGGTTAGAGTCCGCCATCCAGCCAGACCATTACGCCTGATCCACCACGCCAACACGTGTCGAGTTGACGCGCGCCGATTCCCAAGGATACCCTGCCGCTTGCAGTCCGTCGGCCGACGTGCGCCGACAGTTTGATGATGACCCGATCAGAGGTGCGGTGATGCATACTTCCTTGGACTCGTTGGAACGGCGCGTGCTGGGTTCCCTGCTTGAAAAGTCGATGGCTCAACCGGACTACTACCCGATGACCGAGAAGGCCATCGTTGCGGCATGTAACCAGAAGCAGAACCGCGATCCGGTGATGGACCTCGACGAGGGGGCGGTCTGGGAAACGCTCGAATCGCTCCGGGAGAAGGGCTTGGTGACGATGCTCCTGCCCGGTGCCGGCGCGCGAACCAAACGATACAAGCATGAAGTCGAGCAGCACTACGGTTGGCAGAAACGCGAGCGGGCGGTGATGACCGAACTACTCCTGCGCGGTCCGCAGACGCCCGGTGAGTTGCGATCGCGCTGTTCGCGGTTTGTCCCGTTCGATGACATCGCGGCGGTCACCATTGTGCTCGAATGCCTGGCCAACGCGGAGACGCCGATGGTCCGAGCCCTGCCGCGCGAACCGGGCCGGTCTGCAATTCGCCACGCCCATCTGCTCTACACCGACGATGACGACGAATTGCCGACGATCACAACAGAGGAGGCTCCGGTGAGAGCGGTAAGCGCACCTGCTAGTCCTCAAGTCGCACCGAAGAGCGAAGCCATCGAGCAGTTGCAGAATGAGGTCGCCGATTTGCGATCCAGGGTCGAAGCGCTGGAATCGCAGTTCAATCAACTGATGTCCTAGGCTCAAGAGTGCGTAGGGTGGGCCGTGCCCACCAAGGCGGACCGTCACACGTCCGCGCGCGGATCAACGCTTATTGCCGGGTTGCCCGTCCAATTGGGCGAAAGCCATCCCAGCCTCACATGTCGATGGACGCTCGACCATTCCCAGTCACTTGGTTCGGCGACGTAACCGTGTTTGACGGGATTGAAGTGAATGTAATCGCGATAAATGTACATCTCGGTCTCGTTACGAATTTGGTGCTCCCAAAATCTCCTTTGCCATACACCGAGTTCACGGTGTTTTCGGTGGCTTTTGAATTGGGTGGTGGTATTGCCCACCAATTCGATCCAGCGTTGGCTGAATGTCCGTTTAATGGCAGACCAGCGCGCGGAGAAATCCGAGTCGCCTTCAGGAAGATTCCAGATGCAGTGCAGATGGTCGGGTAACAGCACAATCGCCCAAAGCTCAAATGGCATTTGGTTGTCGGTTTTTTCAAAGGCTCTCCGCAAGAGGCTGCGGGCGCTTGGATCGTTGAAGATTGGACGGCGATTTTGCGTTACTACCGTAAAGAAGTAGGACGCCCCGGGTTCACGCTTTCTGCGGTATTGAGGCATGCGTCGATTGTAAATCCTGCGCTGCGTGAATCAATCCGGCTTGATAGGCACCCCACGGTCGTCTTGGTGGGCACGGCCCACCCTACGCGAATCCTCACGCACTTTGTCAGGTCTCTGCGCAGATCGTCGGTTGTTGTGTAAATCCGCAAGAACGGCCATACCCATCCATTTCGCGAAGCTTATAATCCCCCGCTGACGTATATCCTCGAAATGGTGGGGCTCCTCTAGCAATGTTGCGAAAAATCCTGTTGTCCTGCGTCCTGGTCCTGGTTTCGCTGGTGATTGGGCTCGGTGTATTCGTGGTGCTCGTGGTGACCAGACCCACGCCGCCCCAGCGCCACGTCGAATCGCGTGCGCCGATCGTTGCCACCGTCGAACTGATGCCGCAGCGGGTACGCGATGTCCTTCGCGGATATGGCACAGCCCTCGCCGACAAGCGGGCGACGCTGACGGCTGAGGTCAATGCCCCAGTTCTGGAGCGTGTCAACAACATCGATGTCGGCGATCGGGTGGCTGAGGGCGACGTGCTGATTCGACTCGACGATCGGCAATACGTTCAGGAACTTCACGAAGCCGAAAGCAGGATGGCCTCCTTGGAGGCGCAGATTGGTCAGCTCGGTGTCCAACTGCAGAACCAGCGGTCGCTTCTGGAAATCGCCGAATCCGATCTGACCCTGACGCGAGAAGAATACGAACGCGTTGAAGGGCTGTTCGCAAAAGGGGCGGCTCCAAAGACCGAACGCGACAGCACGCGACTTCGCTATCAGGTTGCCCTGCGGGCCAAGCAGCAGATCGACAACCAGATCGCACTGATCGAACCGCAGAAACTGGAACTTCAAGCCATGCGGGCCGGTGCAGAAGCCGCGGCTGAGCGGGCCCAACTCAACATCGAGCGATGCCAGATCAAAGCCCCCTTTGAAGGACAGATCGAGTCGATCAATATCAACGTGGGCGATCGCGTGCAGATGGGCACGCCCATGCTCGAGATGCTGAACCTCGATCGCATTGTGATTCCCGTCGAACTGCCCGTATCAACCCGCGCCCAATCCCGGGTCGGTGCCCGCGTCGAACTGTATGTTGAAAGCATGCCCAAAGTGCATTGGGAAGGCGAGGTGGCCCGCATTGCGCCGAGCGCGGACATGCTCAACCGCACCTATCGCGTGTATGTCGAGGTCAACAACCGCAAGCAGGACATGCCGCTGCTGCCCGGTTACTTCGTCAAAGCCGCGGTGGAGGGCGAACTGCTTACCGCAGCGTTGATGATCCCGCGACACGCCGTTGTGGATGGAATGGTCTTCGTCGCCAATGGGCACAAAGCCCATGCCCGCGAGGTCGAAGTGCTTCGCTATATCGAAGACGATGCTGTCCTTGCGGGCAACGTCAAACCGGGTGACCAGATCATCACGAGCAATCTGGACGTGATCTTTGACGACGCCCCCGTGCGTCTCGAAGGTGAGCCCGACACGGTGGCTGTCGATCCCGATGTTTCATCCGATGGCCTGGCGATGGATGGGGAGGGCGATCGTTGAAATCACTTCCCAGACTGAGCGTCGAAAATCCGATTCTCGTAAACCTGCTGATGTTCTCCATCATAGTGGGGGGCGGGTATTGCGCGTTCACCCTCGTCCGCGAGATGTTTCCCGAAGTTCGTCCAAAGCAGGTGATGATTTCCACGCCCTATCCCGGCGCATCACCATCCGAAGTCGAAAAGGGAATCACCATCAAGATCGAGGAACAGATCAAGAACATCCAGGGGATCGAAAAAATCGAATCCACGATCCGCGAGGGTTCCAGCGTGATCGTGGCCAAGCTGTACAACGAAGTCGATGACGTCGATCGCGTCGTCACCGACATCAAGAACGCGGTCGATACGATTCCGCGCGACGACTTTCCGCAGGAGGCAGAAGAAACCGTCGTCGCACGTTTTGAACCGACGCTGCCCGTGATCAATGTTTCGCTGTTTGGCGACATGACCGATGTGCAGTTGAAGGCATTCGGCAAGCAGTTGCGCGATGATCTCTTGGCGCTGCCCGGTGTGACCGAAGTCGTTTTGTCGGGCACCAAGCGCGACGAAATCAGTGTCGAAGTTCGCCCCGAAAAGCTGATGCGGTACGGGCTTTCTTTCATGGATGTCTCGGAGGCGATTCGTCGAGGCAACATGGACCTGCCCGGTGGGCAGATCAAAACCGGCGGCGCGAACCTGGCCGTCCGAACCCTTGGCGAAAAGGATGTCGGTGTCGAGATTGAAGACCTGATCGTTCGCGCCGACGCCTCGGGGCAACTCGTTCGACTAAGCGATGTCGCTGACGTCGTGGACGGTTTTGAAGACACCGACCTGTATTCGCGAATGGACGGCAAACCCGGCATCAGCGTGATGGTGTCCAAGACCGATGAGCAGGACGCCATCGACATCGCCCGCAAGGTCAAGGCGATGGTGGCGGGCAAGATGCACGAGCCGTTTCACATACCCTTTTCCAGCAAGTTGGCTGGGCAGGGTCGCCAACTCCAAAAGATCTACGACGACGCATACGCCTCGCCCTATCCGAAGATTGGTTCGCTCAAAACCCACTCCGACCTTTCGGTTTATATCGAAGGGCGTCTCGATCTCTTGCAGCGCAACGGTTTCTGGGGGTTGGTGTTTGTGTTCGTGTCGCTGCTGTTCTTTTTGAACTGGCGCGTCGCGTTCTGGGTGATGATGGGGTTGGTGCTGGCCATCCTCGGCACGTTCGCGATGATGCAGGTTGGCGGGATCACCCTCAATCTGATTTCGATGTTCGGACTGATCGTGGTCCTCGGCATGCTCGTGGACGACGCGATCATCGTCGGTGAGCACATCTACACAAAAATCGAAGAGGGCATGGAGCCGAAGTTAGCCGCGATCGTCGGTTCGGAAGAAGTGACCATGCCTGTCACCATCGCCATCGCCACGACGATGATGGCCTTCTTCCCACTGCTGTTTATCAAGGGCATGATGGGCGACTTCATGCGCGTTCTGCCGATGATCGTGATCGCGTCGCTCGGAATTTCGCTCTTTGAAGCGCTGACGATTCTGCCGTCGCACCTCGCCGAAACCTTCGAACGCGCCGCGCACCGGAAGAAACGCAACCGGGCAAAGGGTCGCCTCGGTAGGTGGCTCGACGGTTTGCGTCAAAAGCAGATCTGGATCGTCGATCAGAAACTCAAGAAAGGTTACGAACGCCTGTTGAGGGCAGCCGTGGCGTATCGTTACGTGTCGGTGTCGATTGCGATGGCCCTCTTGATCGTTTCGGTCGGAATGGTGGCTGGTCACCGTGTGCAGACCGTCTTCATTCAGAAGATGGACGCAGATTCGCTGATCGTCGCGCTGGAGTTGCCGATTGGTTCGACCATCAAGCAAACCGATGAGAAGATGCGGATCGTGGAAGAGGCGACAGGCGGCTTCCCGGAGGTCAAAACGCGCTTCTCGCTCGTCGGCGGTCAGATCGACATGAACATGCAGGGGGGCGACGCCAGCGCTTCGCACCTGGGACAGATGATCGTCGAACTCGAACCGGGCGAAACCCGCACGCGATCCAGCGACGAGCTGATGCGCATCATGCGCGAGCGGACAGCCGACATGACCGGCATCAATTCGCTGACGTTCCGCTCGGTTCACGGTGGTCCCGGGGGAGCGGCCATCCAACTCGAAATCTCCGGTGAAGACCCGGAAGAATTGAATACGGTGTCGAACCTGGTCAAAGCCCGCTTGTACGAGTTTGAAGGGGTCTACGACATTGAAGATACCTTTGACTCCGGACAGCGCGAGGTGCTCGTCGAACTGCTCGATTCGGGGCGGGCGCTGGGGCTGACCACGGAGAGTCTTGCGACCCAGGTCCGCGCCGCGTTCTACGGATTGGAAGCGCGCAAGATTCAACGCGACCGCGAAGACGTCAAGATCATGGTGCGCTATCCCGAGTCGCAGCGGGCGAAGATGGCCGACCTCGAACAAATGCGCATCGCCACGCCGACAGGGCACCTTGTACCAATCCGCGAAGTTGCCTCCATCCGCGACGGCGTCGGTTATGCGACCATCCGTCGCAAAGACCAGATGCGCACCATCACCGTCAAAGCCGACGTGGACGACGACCGCGCCAACTCCCGCGAGATCCTCGCGACGATGGAGCCAGACCTTGCACGATGGTCGAGGGATTGGCCCGGAATCAAATTCGGGTTCGGTGGTCAGTCGGAAGAATTCGCCAAATCATTCAGCTCGATTGAACGGGATGGCGCGTTGGCGCTCGCTGGTATCTACATTCTTCTGGTTGCATTATTCAAGAGCTACCTTCAGCCGGTAATCGTCATGACCGCGATTCCGTTCGGTTTCGTGGGCGCGCTGGCCGGTCATTATGCAATGGGTTATCCGTTGACGATGTTTTCGATCATCGGATTGGTGGCGCTGACGGGAATCGTGGTGAACGACTCGTTGATCCTGGTGAGCTTCGTCAATCAGCGGGTGAAAGAGGGCAAGAGCATTCAGGACGCGGTCATCGAAGGGGGAATGTCCCGGTTGCGGGCGATTCTGCTGACGTCGATCACGACCATCCTCGGGCTCGCCCCTTTGCTGACGGAGACGTCGTTTCAAGCCAAGTTCCTGATCCCGATGGGAATTTCGATCGCAGCCGGTTTGGCATTTGCCACCCTGTTGACGTTGGTCCTGGTTCCCTGCTTCTGCGTCATCGAGAAAGACGTGAAGGGGGCTTGGCGGGCGAGTTGGGACTATCTCTTTCCGACCCGTTCGCCGGAAGCTGTGATCGATCGGTAGGCTGGGTGGTCGGTCGGAGACGGCGGGGACCGGGTTGAAGTGCGTCTTGATTTCCCGGATTTCTGCAATGCGAAGGCGGCGGTAACAACTTGTTACACGTGTGACGTGGAAGTTGACTTATTTGGCTGAACAAATCGGAGGGGGTTGGCCGATGTCAGCTAGCGGTAACGTTAGTTTTCACCTGTACTTATGATTTTGCGACGATTTTAGGGTTATCGGCTGCAACGTTTTGATGGGCCCGTGGGTATTTCCTTGAGGTATCCTTTGAGCATGCTATGCTTCCCTCCTTGGTGAGCAAACTTTCCCAAGGTCCCGGGCTCCGGTTCCGAACCGACCTTCGGCTGAGAAAATCAATATGAGCAATACGACGATCGACGCGCCACTGGCGTCAGGCAACGCGGCCAGCTATCTGGAATTTGAGAAGCCCCTTTACCGCATCCAGTTGGAAATCGAGCAACTGGAGCGCGACCAGATCGAAGGGGGGCGGGACTTCTCCGCCGACCTGAAAGAACTGCGTCAGCGTCTCAAGCAGATGACCAAGCGTTTGTATTCCCACCTGACGGCATGGGAGACGGTCCTCGTCGCAAGGCACCCACAGCGCCCCCTCGCGCCGCATTACCTCGGCACGATGGTTCGCGACTTCTGCGAGATCCACGGCGACCGGTTGTACGGTGACGACAAAGCCATCATCACCGGCTTTGGCCGCATCGGTCCGCACAAGGTCATGGTCATCGGTCACAACAAAGGCCGCGACACCACCGAGCGCATCGCGTGCAATTTCGGCTGCGCCCACCCCGAAGGTTATCGCAAAGCACTTCGCGCGATGGAGATGGCTGAGAAATTCGGTTTGCCCGTCGTCTGCATGATTGATACGCAGGGCGCGTTCCCGGGTATCGGTGCGGAAGAGCGCGGGATCAGTTCCGCCATCGCGGTGAACCTTCGCGAGATGTCGCGTCTGAAGACGCCGATCGTTTGCTGCGTGATCGGTGAAGGCGGTAGCGGTGGTGCCCTTGGTATTGGCGTGGGTGACCGCGTCGCGATGTTTGAGCATTCATTCTATTCTGTGATTTCGCCGGAAGGTTGCGCCGCGATCCTGTGGCGCACCGGTGAACAGCGCAAGTTGGCGGCAGAGTCGTTGAAGCTGACGGCCAAGGACCTGATGCGTTTGAACATCATCGATTCGGTGATCAAGGAGCCGTTGGGCGGCGCTCATCGCGACCCAGCCGGTACGATCGCGAGTCTCGAAAAATACTTCACCGATTCACTTCGCGAATTGAAGCGCTACAAGGTCGACACATTGCTTCGCAAGCGCTACGAGCGCATCCGCGGTTTGGGCAGCTTCTTCGAGAAAGCGGCTGACAACGCCAAAGCCCCAGTCACCGATGAAAAGACTCAATCGCGAGCCAAGGCGGATGGAAAGATCACCGTCAAATCGCCCGCCCGTCCGATGCACGGAATGAAGCGGCCGTCACAAACCACGGTATAGTTTTCGCACCGATAAATCCGCCGCGAATGTTGGCGCGCCCATTGTGCGCGCCGGTGTTCTTGCGGCGATGTCTTGTAGCGATCGCAATCCACGCTTCGCGTTCTGCTCGGCTGCATTTTGTGGTGCGGGGCTGGTACTCACCTTGATTGACTTTGATTTACCCCTGGATTCCCGCCTGCGCGGGAATGACGGAGCTTGCGCGGGAATGACGGTTGATGTCGCGACGATTGCGATTGAGTTTCCTGCGATTTAGTTTTCCTCTGGCAGGGTCACCTTGGCCAAGTCCTTCTTCATCGCTTCGATTGCTTCTTTGACTTGCAGTTCGCGCTTGGCGTTTTCTTCGGGGGTCAGGTCGGACTCGCGGATGAACCAGTCGTAGGTGAATCCGCCATCCTGGCTGGGGACGCGGACAGCGCCGACAATGGCGTTGTTCCATCTTCGCCTTTCGGTTGGCGGTCCGACGCGATCGCTGCGGACGAGGATGACTTTGTCATCGCGGATGACGTGATCGAGGTCGGCGGCCAACGTGATTTGTGCGATGGCTTCGCGAACGCTGACGCCGTCGGCTACCAGGGTGAAACTCTCTTTGACTTCGAGCGGGAGCGTGGATGCGGCGCTTCCTTTCATTTCGATGGGCACGCCAGCCAACCGCGACAGGTCCTGCAAAATGCTGGCCAACGCTTCGCCGTAATGCTTGATGGAGATGATGCGCTCGAGTTGTCGGGCGACCTGTTCTTTCAAGGGCAACACGACGACTTGCTTCCCTTCCGGATACCACGTCCAGCCGCAGGCGTCGCACCCTTCCGTCAATGCTGCGTCGATCGGGCCTTCGCGTTTGGGATTGATCGCGCTTTGCAACTTCTTCCAATTCGTCTCGAAGTCGCCGTCAATACCGCGAAACCGCAGGCGATCGGACAGGTGTTGTTTGACGGCATCGGTATCGGACCAGTCCGACGCATGAAGTTGGGTCAGCGTGTCGATTTCATTCCATGATGCGGTCCGACCAATTCGACGAAGGGCTGGCATCGGTTGCACCACCACCGATTCGCCCGACACGTCGTACGTGAGGGCAAGTTGATTGGAGATTGCATCCAGCCCCATGCGCACCGTCGCGTCGCTTAGGACAATCGTGATTTTGGTGCGATCGCCATAGGGCAGCGCCTTGATCGCTTCGTCCGAGACTGCGATGTTGATTTCGGCGCTTGCGGCTAGCTGCTTGAACGCATCGACAATGGGCATTTCTTCGAGGCGAATGGTCAATCCGGCATCGAGTTGTTCGGCGATCGTCGGGCCAGCCGCTCGGGCGCCGACAGACAGGCAAAATGGTAGAAGAAGCAGAATCATTCGTCGCATGGTTGGTCCTGAGATGTTCATAATCATTTGCGTTGAAAGTGTGTTTCGAATGTTGGGCTAGTTCAAACCGGTGGCTACCAGAATGGATCGCTCACGGTACGGCGGTCCGACGAATTCCGAATCGATCATAGCCAAGTCGGCAGGGCGGTCGCGCGAGACCGACGCGACAACCTGTCCATGCGATTCATGCCCGTCAGCCGCGGGTCGCTCGACCGAAACACTTACACCGGCATTTGAAAGTGTCGTCGTCGGTGCATTGGTATTCCGATCGACCATCAAAAACGCAGTAAACGACATCGCCAAAATCGCAGCGGCTGCCAACGGCCGCCAAATCGGAAAGATCAGATTGCGCGAACGCGACTTTTGATTCTTCGATGATTTCTCGATCCGTTTGCGTACCGAGTTTGAGAACGAATCCCAGTCGATTTCGGGCAATTCTTCCTGATTCGTTTTGATCAAAGCGTCAGCCGCTCGCAGCGCTTCGAGTTCTTTTTGCAGGGCGCGGTCCGTCGCGACTCGCTGCATTAACTCGACAGCCGCCTTCGGATCGAGCGTGCCATCCACGTATTCGCTCAGTTGGCGAATCGTGTCGTCATTGGGTTGGTTTGAATTGGCGTTCATTGGTCGTCGTTAACCTTCAACATAGTCGGCCAGCATCGTCCGCAGTTTCTTACGCGCTTGAAAGACGTTCCATTTCACGAGTTCGATCGAGCATTCCATGATGTCAGCCACTTCCTTTTGCGATCGTCCTTCGAGGGCGAAAAGCGTTAGTGCGGTGCGCTGTTTTTCCGGAAGGTCGTCGATCGCTTTGCGGACCACCCGCTTGAGTTCCTGCTGAGACAACGAGTCGTCAGCCGCCGCAGTGATCATCTTCGCACCGGTCGGATCGCGGGGGGCTGCATCGAACTTGAGCGTGTCGTCGACGTCGGCCATCTGATGTTGTGCCCGCGATTTTCGAAAGTTCAGCGACAGGTTGGTCACGATCCGCATCAGCCAGCCGGCAAACTTGCTCGGTTCGTCGAGCTTTTCCAGATTTTGATACGCCCGCACGAAGGCATCCTGAGCCACGTCGGAAGCATCTTCGATGCGGTTGAGCAGCCGAAACGCCACAGAAACCGCCTGCCGCCGATGTCGCTCCACCAGCTTGTCATAAGCGCCAAGGTCGCCTGATCGGGTGGCGATGACCCACTGAGCGTCCTGCTCGGCGGGTTCGATCAATTCCGATTGATCCAGTGAATCCGGGTTTACCTGACGCTTTGAGTCTTCCAATGGAATAGACACCGGTAGGACGGGTTGGGTTAGTGCAAACGGGATGAATTTTCCGCCGGCGACGATATGAGCCCGATAGGAGGGTGTCAACGCGATTTGCGCGGGGGCAAATGGGGCCGTGTTGTTGTCTTGGCTGAATCTGCGAATAGGATGCTCGCATCGTTTGCTGGATCGCAACGCCGAATCGAGCCCATGACCATTGCCCATACCATTCAGGACGTCCGCAAATCGCTCGATGCCGCCCGGCGGGATGGGCGGTCGATCGGATTCGTGCCGACGATGGGGGCGCTGCATGCCGGACATTGGGCGTTGATCGAACGGGCCCGCGCCGAGTGCGACATCGTCGTTGTGAGTATCTTCGTCAACCCGCTTCAGTTTGGACCGGCTGAGGATCTTGACCGATACCCTGCCACCCTGGATGCGGACCTGGCGGGTTGCGAGCAGCGCGGGGCCGACCTCGTTTTTTGTCCGAGTGTCTCGGAGATGTATGGCGACCGCACGCGATTCAAGACCCGCGTTCATGTGGAAAAATTATCGAATTGTCTGTGTGGCCGCTCGCGTACGAATCATTTCGATGGCGTGTGCACGGTTGTTGCGAAGCTCTTCGGCATCGTCGGGCCCGATCGCGCGTTCTTTGGTGAGAAGGATTATCAGCAGCTCATGATCGTGCGGGAGATGGTGGCTGACCTTTCGATCCCCGTCGAGATTGTGCCGTGTGCGACGTGTCGCGAAGCGGATGGACTGGCGATATCGAGTCGCAACCAGTTTCTGTCAGCAGAGCAAAGAGAAGCCGCGACATCGATCCACGCGAGTCTGGCTGGTGCCGTTGAGTCGGTGAAGGCGGGCCACACCGATGCGGCCAACCTGGTCCAGAACATTCGTCACCAGATTGAAACAAGCGGCGCTGATCGGATTGATTACGTCGAGATCGTTGATGCGATCACCCTTGATTCACTTGCCAGAATCGATCGGCCGGCGCGAATCTGCGTCGCGGCTTTTTATGGCGAGACGCGGCTGATCGACAACGTGGCGGTAGACGCACCCGCACCCGCCCGCTAGGATGCGGCGAGCGAAACGACGGTGGGCACGGCCCACCCTACATTGCAACATCACCTAGAGGCGTTGGCCTCTTTCAACGTCATTCAAACTAGCGATCTATGTATCCAGAACTATTCACCATTCCGTTCGTCGACATGCCCGTCAAAAGTTACGGGGCCATGCTGACGCTGGGGTTTTTGACCGGCGTGTGGCTGTGCATGCGTCGGGCCGAACACGTTAAAGCCGACCCAGACATCATCCTGAACGTCGGTTTCGTCTCGCTGCTTTGCGGCGTCGGTGGCGGGCGTTTGTTCTTCGTTTTGCATTATTGGGAAACGAGCTTCGCCAACCAGCCCAACCCGATCATGGCTGCCCTCAACATGACCAGCGGCGGACTCGAGTACTACGGCGGGCTTATCTGTGCGGCGATCGGAACGGTCACGTATCTCGCGATGAAGCGCGTGTCGGTGCGGATGTATCTGGACATTCTTTTTCCCGGCGCGGCATGGGGCCTCGCGTTTGGCCGCATCGGGTGTTTGCTGAACGGTTGCTGCTGGGGCGGGATGTGCGTTGCGCCGAACGGAGCCGCGACGGTGCCCTGGGGCATCACGTTTCCATATGGCAGCCCGGCAGAAATTCGCCAATGGGAAAATCGCCAGACGACGGTTCCCGCGGAATTGATCGTCAGTATCCCCGGACGCGTGAGTCAGCCGTACCTGCTGCCGCGTCCCCTGATCGAAATGCCCCCGGAAGAGCGCGATGGGCTTGCGGCTGAGATTCGCCAACTTGAGCGTGAAATCGAAGAAGCCAAGGCGCTTGGTGTGGCTGCCGAAAAGATCGCCGAACTGGAAAAGGAGCAAAAGGGTCTCGCGGAGAAATGGAAGCGCGAATCGCAGATGTATGGGGCGCTCAATTATGCCCAGAAGTTTCCATCCCGAATTGATCCGAGTCGGCCCATCACGGTCTCCGAGTTGGAAGACCTGACCCATCACCATCGATCGGAGTTGGTCCACCCTGCGCAGATTTATGCGGTGATCAACGCGTTTCTATTGAGCTGGCTGCTGTTGGAAATCGCCAACCATCGCAAGCGGCACGGCGTCGTCTTCGGGACGATGATCCTGATTTATCCGATCACGCGGATCATTCTCGAGTACGTGCGCGTCGACAACCCGCACGACTCGGCTGGCTTGACGATTTCGCAGGCGGTCAGCGTCGGGATGTTCCTCTTTGGCGTGGCGTACATGATCTATATTTACAAGTCGCCGCTGCGTTCACCCAAAGCCGTCCCGTTTGTTCCACCGCCGTTAGAAGATGATGATGCGGAATCGGCATAACCAAGGCCTCATCGCGAAGGTGCTGGCCGCGGTTGCGCTGTCACTGCTCCTTCCTTCCACGCAAACGTTTCAATCGCTCCATTCAGCGCACGCCCATGGCGGAGACATTCGCCTGCGCAACGACGTAACGCAAGGCGCTTGTGAACTTTACGACGTTCTCGTGCGCGGAACGCGGCGCACGCCACACCGTCGCCATGATGAAGAAATTATCTTTGAGCAGACCGGCCGACTGCGCCTGCTCGTGCTGCCGACCGCCGATGCCCGTCCGAAAGTCGCCTCGCGCGTCTGGATGATGCAGTTGGATGATCCGGTGATCACGTCGTACACCCGCGGTGGTCAACCCGTCGCCGATGTTCCGCATCCGAAGATGGTGGGTCTTCCACCGCGATCCGTGCAGCTTCATGTTGGTGAGATCGACGCCGAAAATGCCGACGCCGTGGCTGTGGGCGGTTCGCGCGTGCAGAGGGCGGCGATGCTTTTGGCGCTGGATTTCGCCCATTGGCCCGATCAGATCATCGAACCCAGCGCGGAATGGCAAACGCCGTCGAAGCGCTCCGAATTGGAAGGCGCTTGGAGCCATCGATACGCCGAACTGGTCGGAGCGCGGGCGGAGCGCCAAGCTGTCGGTTCGTTCGAGTTTAAAGGCAAGTTGGCCGGCGAGTTTGACGGGGTGGCTGACATCAAGTCGGCACGCGGTGAGTGGCGGTGGCGGGTGTCGCGGCGAAGTTTGGAATCGGTCGATTCGCGCGTCGTACTCGAATATGGTCCACCCGCAGAACGCCGCGAACTTGAATTTGAAGTCAGCCTCAAGATCGCCGAACGACAACGCCTGCGCGGCGAGGAACTTGCGGAATCGGCGGGGCAGATTCAACCCCTTTCCGACATGGCCCGCGACGCGCTGCAACTCGGCGACGATGAGTCAAAAGACAAGTTGAAGGCATATATCAAGGATCATCCCGACAGTCTGTGGCTGCCGGTGGCCAAGGACATTCTCGATCGGGCGGAGTTGGAAGACCGCACGATCAGCGAGTTGAGCGATGGGCAACTCGTGGAGATGCTCGTCGCGCTGGTGCGACGGTGGCAGGGTGTCGCCCACCGCAACGAAGTTGAAAAGCTCGAACCGATTCGGTCGACCTATCGCGAGATTGCGGAGTCCAACGGCAATGCATTGTTGAACCTGACACGTTCGGATGAATCCAATATTCGGGCGATGGCCGGTTTTGCCATTGCGTTTGGGCGGGAACCGAAATTCGGCGATCGGGTGATCGAACTGACCCGCGATCCGGAAGCGACCGTCCGGGCTTGGGCGACCTATGGGTTGGCCGAACGCCGCGAACCGAAAGCAGATGGAACGCTGCTCATCACGTTGCTTGGGGACGACGATCGCAATGTGCGTATCCGCGCATGCATGGCCGCCGAAGTCTGCACCAATCCCGACGATCCCAAGCACACCGCGCTGCTGCGGACGCTGCTCAAGTTGATCGATGACGACGATCACGAACAGGTGCAGGTCAGGGCTGCCAACGCCGTTTCGAGGGTTGCCGTGCAAGCGGATTTACCAACCTTGATCGAAGCCGAAGCCAACTGCGACATGCCGCCCGCCCGACGACTGCTGGAAGCCACCATCCGCGGACTGGGCGGTGAGCCCAAAGACCCACTGGACGACTAGAGCATTCCCAATCCAATCGAAGCACAGCGCCGCCATCCCCGCGCAGGCGGGAATCCAGGGGCAAAACGAAGTCAATCCAGGTGAGTACCGGCGCCCGTGGTGTGAAGCGTTGACGAGCAGAACGCAACGCTTGGACTGGGATCGCCGTAGCACAGACAAATAGCCCAATGGGGCCCACAGACCGGGCGCACGCCCAGCGGTCGGCGTTCCTTGCGTTTTTAGCTAATTGAGGGAAAAACGAGGATGACGAGACTCGAACTCGCAACCTTCGGATCGACAGTCCGATGCTCTAACCAATTGAGCTACATCCCCTAAGCCGCATCGGATGGGTGTGTCTGTCGCCGATGCGCAATGAGGAATATATCTTTCGATTTCGCGGCGTCAACCCCACCCGAGAATCCAAAAACCTTCCCCTTGAATCAGGACCTGATCCACCTATTATCGCCCGTACTATCGTTTTGCCGGTCGCTTTGCTCTGATGTCCAGATGGGTCGAACATGCCACGTACTGACCGTTTTCGCATTCACATATCGTCGCTGATTCTGGTGATGGGCCTCCTCGTGCCGGCTACCGTGCTGGCGGGGAGCATTCCGTCCGAGCTGTCCAAGTGCCTGGGAAAACTGCCGCAATCCAGCACCGTCTGTGGGGCGGCGGTGATCGACCTGAACACCGGTGAACTGGTCTTCGGGCTCAACGAGACGCAGTCGCTGATTCCCGCGAGCAACCAGAAGTTGATCGTGATCGCCGCGGCATTGGACACGATCGGCTCGCAGGGCGTCTACCGAACGACCCTGGCTGCCCGCGGTCAAGACCTGATCGTCATCGGCGACGGCGACCCGGCACTTGGTGATCCGAATTTGGCCGAGCAAGCCGGCGTGGAACCGATGAAGTTCATCACATCGTGGGCCAACGCCTTGGCGGAAGAGGGCGAACGAACCAATCCAAGCATGGGCGGGGACGCGGCCCACTCGTGGATCATTCCCGGCGACTTCATCGTCGACGACACGATTCTCGATACGGAATATTTCCATCCCGATTGGGTGTCAGCCGACCGGGTGAAATGGTACGGCGCGCCGATCGGTGGGCTCAACTTAAACAACAACTGCGTCGAGATGACGGCAATACCGAGCGGGAAAGCTGGCGATTCCTGCGCGTGGTCGATCTTTCCTTCGTCGTCGGCGCTCAACGTGATCAACGGTTGCGTGACGTCAAGTTCGAGCAAGTCGGTTCCCGTGATAGGTCGGCGACCCGGTACCGCCGACCTGGTGCTTAGCGGCAAAGTCGGTCGGCAGGTGACGCTTCAATCGGTGTCGGTGTATCAACCGAGTTTGTTCGCAGCCACTGCGATTCGTGAAGCGCTTGCGGGGGAGGACATTCATCTGCAAGGTGAGACGCGCTTCGAGCGCGTGCGCACCCGCAATGGCAGCCTGCCCAACGACCTGCGGATCATCGCCGAACACGTGACCCCGCTTCCCGATGTGCTTCAACGCATCGGTCACGACAGCCAGAACATGTGCGCGGAAGCGTTGTTCAAACGGTTGGGACGCGAATGGACCAAGAGGCAACACGGTGTGCCGTCGGCTGGCAGTTGGGCGAACGGTCGTGAGGCTGTCTTGCCGACGCTGCAACGGGCTGGCTGCGATGTGCAGAATATGGTGGTGGCCGATGGCAGCGGTCTGAGTCGAAGCAATCGGCTGACTGCCCTCGACCTTGCCCGCCTGCTGCAATACATGCACAAACACCCCGAGTCGAAGACGTTTAAGGAAAGCCTCGCGGGCAATCGCACCGGGGGCAAACTCAAACGCCGCATGTCCGATGTTGATGCCGATGTGTTCGCGAAGACCGGTTACCTGACCGGCGTGCGCTCGCTCAGCGGGTACGTGCGGACGAAGGAAAACTGCTGGTACGCCTTCAGCGTCATCTTCAACGGATTTCGGGGGTCGAGCGGTCCGTACAACAAACTTCACGAAAAAGTGTGCGACATACTCGCGGACGGGTGCGACAACGCGCCCCGCAAACCGTGACCGGTGACGATTCCAACGCTGAAAATCTGCGAACGCGCAACGGGACGATACTGCTCCTCATCGCCGCGACATTGTGGAGCCTCAATGGCGGGCTAATCAAACTGCTGGAAGCCGCGGGGCTTGGTGCGGGTAGCATCGCCTCGTTTCGATCGCTCGTTGCCGCGGTGTTTCTCCTTCCATTTGCCTGGCCCCGATTCAAACGTCTGGAAGAACCGATCTGGATTTTCGCGACGGTGCTGATGTTTACCGGCATGTGCGGGACGTTTGTGCTCGCGACCACCGCAACGTCTGCCGCCAACGCGATCATCCTTCAGTACACCGCGCCAGCATGGGTGTTTGTGTTGTCGCCGTGGATCGTCAAGGAGCGAGCCAACCCGAAGCAGTTCATCGCGCTGGCCGTGTCGATGGCGGCGGTCAGTTTGATTTTTTTGGCGCAATACGAGACCGATTTGTTCGGCATGTTGATCGGTTTACTCAGCGGGATGGTGTTCGGCACGCAGGTGGTTTTGTTTCGACGCGTGCGGGCGATCGATCCGATTGTGCTGGCGTTTCTGTGCTGTGCGGGTTCGGGTGTTTTGTTGCTGCCAGTCGCGCTTCTGCTTGAACCGATTCAATTGACGGTTTCGATTGGCGGCTGGCTGATCTTAACGGGCGTGGTGCAGTTTGGTTTTCCGTATGTCATCTATGCGGCTGGCGTGCGCCATGTTTCCGCGCAGCTTGCGATTTTGATCATCATGTTGGAGCCGGTGCTCAATCCGGTTTGGACGTATCTGTTTCATCGCGAGGTGCCCCATTGGAGCACGATGGTCGGTGGGGCTGTGATCCTCTGCAGCGTCGCGTATTTATCGCTCTCGCGGGAAAATAGCAGTGTTTCCGGCTAACTGGGTCGCCTGTTCATTCAATTCCTGATTGCTACAATCTTGCCTCTTGTGCTTTTTCACTGCTCACAGAGCAGTGGCACGGGGATGACTTTCTTGGTTTGGTCTTTTGGCATCGACTTACGACGTCATTGTGATTGGTGGCGGGCATGCGGGTACGGAAGCGGCTTGGGCGGCTGCCCGCATGGGCGCTTCCGTTGCGCTCGTGACGATGCAGCGCGAGGCCATCGGCCGCATGTCGTGCAACCCCGCGATCGGTGGCATCGGCAAGGGGCAGATGGTTCGCGAAGTCGATGCGCTCGGCGGGATCATGGGGCGGGCGATCGATCAAGCCGGCATCCATTTTCGCATGCTCAATCAGAGCAAGGGGCCGGCTGTCTGGGCGCCGCGCGCCCAAGCCGATCGAAAGCTTTACGCCCAAGCCGTCCAAAGCATCCTCACCGAAGCCGCCAATCTTGAAATCGTTGAAGGCTTGGTCGACGAGATCGAAACGGTCGACACACCCTCGCATAACGGTGATGCCGCCAAAATGGTTTCGGGCGTGGTGCTTGCGGATGGCCGCAGACTCGTGGCGTCCGCTGTCATCGTGACGACCGGAACGTTCATGCGCGGGTTGATGCACTGCGGTGAACGCCAGGAAGCCGGCGGTCGCGTCGGTGAAGCCGCCGCCATGGGGATCAGCGCGAACCTCTCCGCGCTCGGTTTCGAGTTGATGCGACTCAAGACCGGAACGCCGCCGCGGGTGCATCGTGACAGCCTCGATTACGACAAACTCGAACGTCAGGACGGTGACGAAACGCCCGTCCCGTTTTCGTTCGTCAACGATTCAATCGGTCAGCCGTCGGTACCCTGCTGGATCACTTATACAAACAGCGAGACACACGGGCATATCCACGCCAACCTGCACCGGGCGCCGATGTACATGGGGCAGATCGAATCGACCGGGCCCAGGTATTGCCCGAGCATCGAAGACAAGGTCGTTCGCTTTTCAGACAAGCCGCGTCACCAGCTGTTTCTCGAACCCGAGGGGTACGACAACGAGCGGATTTACTGCAACGGGATCAGCACATCGTTGCCCGAAGACGTTCAGCGATCGATGCTTGCGACGATTCCGGGCATGGAAAACGCCGAGATTCTGCAGTTGGGCTACGCGGTGGAATACGACTTCATCCCCACGTGGCAGACGCGGGTGTCGCTGGAGAGCAAGCGGGTTGGCGGATTGTTCTTCGCCGGGCAGATCAACGGGACCAGCGGGTATGAGGAGGCGGCTGGTCAGGGTCTGGTCGCGGGCGTGAATGCCGTGCAGATGCTGCGCGAAGATGAGCCGTTGGTCTTGCGTCGCGATCAGGCGTACATCGGCGTGATGATTGACGATCTCATCACCAAGCCGCCCATCGAACCGTACCGCATGTTTACGTCGCGGGCTGAGTATCGACTGTCGCTGCGCAGCGACAATGCCGACCAGCGTTTGACGCCGATCGGTCGCTCGCTGGGGTTGGTCGATGACGCGCGCTGGAATCGTTTCGAGCAGAAGCTAAGCGATATTCAAGCGTTGAAGCGCGTGACCAGCGCACTTCCGCACGCCGGTGGTAAGCTGGGTGATTTCCTGAAGCGCCCAGAGACAACGCTTGATGATTTTGCAAACGCCCTAAATTCACATTCATCGAATGGTTGTTCCGAATTCGCGCGCACTGTTCTCGAACAGGTGTTGGTTGATGCGCGTTATGCTGGGTATGTTGCGCGACAAGATAGGCAGGTCGCAAGATTTCGGAAAATGGAGTCGATGAAAATACCCCCACATGCCGATTATGCCAAAATGACCGAGTTGCGAGCCGAGGCGCGGCAAAATCTCGCAGCGGTCGAACCGACAACGTTGGGCCAGGCTGGTCGGATCTCAGGCATCACGCCGGCGGACATCATGGTGCTCACCGTGTGCCTCCGTCGTCAAAAGTCGATCTGAGCCAAACAGTTGCGCGTTTTCCGTCCCTGTGATTTGCGGGAGACTCGCACTGATCCGCCACCGGTTCAATTCTCGTTGTTGGCAAAAACGTTGACCACAGACTACAGGGGATGTACGTTATGGCGAGTATAGGTGCTCTAGGTAGGGTCGAATCCCCAGCACGTCCGACGAAGGCGTCGCATGGAGGCTCTCGAATGCTGAAAAGCGTATACACAACTGGCGAAGTTGCCCAGATTTGCAAGGTTAGCCAACAGACCGTGATTCGCTGCTTTGACAGCGGACGGTTGAAAGGCTTTCGCGTGCCCGGTTCGCGCTTCCGTCGAATCCCGCGCGACAACCTCATCGACTTCATGAAAGAAAACAAGATCCCGTTGGATCAACTCGCGACCGGCCGCAAGCGCGTGCTGGTGGTGGACGACGATCAGGACATCGTCGATATGCTCAGCGAGATTCTTTCGCGCGACGGTCGCTTTGAAGTGAAGACCGCGACCACCGGTTACGATGCGGGCATGCTCACGCACTCGTTCCATCCGGACGTGATGCTGCTCGACTACAAGTTGCCCGACATCAATGGCAACATCGTCTGCAGAACGGTTCGATCGAAACCCGAATTCGAAAACATGCGGGTGATCATTATCAGCGGTGTCGCCGACCCGGCTGAGATCGAAGAGTTGCGGGCTGCCGGTGCGGATGAATTCATCAAGAAACCGTTTGAGATCGAGCACGTGATCGACACGATGGTTGAGATGCTGCGTCTTTAGATCGGTGTGTCGTTTACATTGAATGTCGCGGTGGCATAAGCGATTGCGGCATGATTATCGGAATGTTGATTGACGGGGTGCCCCCATGTTTGTGGTGCAGGTTGCCCCGTCACTTCATAACGCATTTGTTGATTGGTCGTTCCCATGCGTGCGGTAACTCATTCGGATTCGCCGCCGCAATCACATCAACACAATCCCTCACCATCGGGTTCGCTTCACCCGCGCCGGGCGACGCACGACCTCTTCAAGAGATCATTCGACCCCAGTTCGCCGTTGGCCGAACGTCTCGATGCATTGATCGATGCATTTGAGGCGCGAATCTCACACTGCTCGGACGACTTGCGTTCGACCTTGAACCGAGCGTTTGAACTGGATGACGATTCCCGAACCGAATTGACCCACGATGCCGCGAGTGATCGAAAGCGGATCGTCAGCCGACTGGCGGTTATCGTTCAGCGCCTGAAGGTCATGTTTGATGTCGTTTCGTCGGATTCACCGAGCCCCAAACGCATTGATGCCATCTGGAATCAGACGCTGCAGTTGGCTGGCTCGGCTGCGGCGATCGCGATGGATACTCGGGGCGTTGACCCGGTCCAGGCGTTTGCATGCGGAGCGGTTTGCAATCTGGGGCAACTTGTCTTGACGGTTCAGTTCCCCAAAGCCGTCGAGCGGGTCGAACGGGCGCTGCGAAGTGGTGAGCCCAATGCGCTGGAGGTCGAAGCGCGCATCTGCGGTGTGGATCGTGTCGCCATCGGTGCGCACCTGCTTTCACGGTGGAAACTGCCCGAAGCGTTGCAGGCGGCGGGCCGGGCGTTCGGACGGTCGACGGATGAATTTGCCGACGATTTCGACGATTCGCGACACCTTTCGATCTTGCGCGACGCAAGCGCGTTGGCCACGAAGAAATCCGATCAGCGTCGCCAAGCCGACCAACTTATCGCTGACATTCAAAAAGAGCTGCTTCGGCTGATGCGCCCGTCGGCAAACGATTCGAACGACCGTCGGGCACCGAGGCAATTGCAACACGCAGCACATGCATCCGCAGAGGCGGGTGCGATTTCGATGGTTCATTTGAATCGATTCATGCAGCAGGCAGCCGAACTTCCAGGACGTGCGACAGGCGTCGATGGACTTTGCAGTGAAACGGCGCGTATCGTCCATGACCTCCTCGGCGTGTCGCGCATGGTTGTATTCGCCCACGTCGGGTCGCGGGAGTTTCGCACGTGTGCGTTCGAGGCGACATCGCCAGTTGCAGACCCTGTCGTCCATAGCGGCGGGGCCATGGTGCGGACACCGGTGACCGGTTACGCGAGGCATTCGATCGCCAATGATCATTCGCTGCGGATTCAAAACGCGGTTTCCACCGAATACGCGGAGTTATCGGATCGATTCATTCGATTGCTTGGACCGGGTGCGATCGAATGTCTGGCCCTTGAATGCGGGACGAGTCAGCCGGGGGGAATCCTGTTTTCAGCCGACGACGACGGTTGGCGATGGAAGCGATTGGATTCGGCATCGTTGCGATCGTTATCGCTAATGCTGGGAACGGTGTTTGAATCGATGCTCACGAAGCGCAGGCTTCAATTGCAGGCGGATTCGCGCGACGACGCGTTGCATGCGCAATCGTTGGAGCGTCGAGCGTTGGTTCAGGCGGAATTGATCAGCCGAGTTGCCCAGATGGCCGCAGGGGCTGCCCACGAACTGAATAATCCCCTCGCGATCGTGACTGGCAGGGCGCAGATGTTGCAAAGCGACCCCAAAAACGAGGCCATCAAATCGGATCTTCAATTAATCGCAGCGCAGGCCCGTCGTGCGGGTGACATGGTGTCGGAGTTGATGGACTACGCCAGACCCGCCACCCCGCAACCAACGCGGATCTGGCTAAGCGATTGGGCCAATCGCCTTCGGCAGCGCTGGTATCGTCGATGCGCGTTGGACGCCGATCAGATTCAGATTCATTTGCAGTGTGATGACCTGGTTGTGTTTGCTGACGAACGACAACTTGATGCGTTGGCGGACGAGATCATGGCCAACGCTGTTGAAGCACTTCGCCAGAAAAACGGACCTTGCGCTACCAAATCCGGGGAATTGCCGAACATACAAATTAACTCACCTTCGACCCCATCCGATGACACGATCGTCGTGGCGATTAGCGACAACGGACGGGGCATGCCCGAAAGCGTGCGAAAACACGCAGTGGATCCGTTCTTCTCGCATCGGGAGGCTGGACGTCGACAGGGGTTGGGATTGTCGCGTGCCGCACGATACGTCGAGATCAACGGAGGGCGACTCTGGATCGAGTCCGCGGTGGGCGAAGGAACGACAATCAGGTTCACTTTGCCTTCTTACACACCGCAGCCGTTCGATCCATAACCGTCCCACACGCGATCGCCACCTGCATTGGCAACTAAGTTTTTTCGATCCCGCATGGCGCGACGCTGCGCTGTAAGGGATCAGTGGGGCGAAGGCGTGGACTCTGCGATTCCGCAAAAAATTCTGTTGGTCGAAAGCAATCCCCGGGCGATCGAGACGTTGATCGACGCGTTCGTGGGGCGATTCAATTGCAACATCACCTGCGTGGCGACGGCAGAGGACGCCCTCGATGTCGATATGCTCGAACCGCACAGCATTGTTGTCGCAGACACCGAGTTGGAAGGGATGGATGCGCTGACGATGGCGATGCGGCTGACGGAGTTGAATCCACGGCCCATCATCATGCTTGACAGCAATCCAACGGTCGCCAACGTGGTTGAAGCGATGCGGGCGGGGGTGATCGATTACTTCGCCAAACCGGTGGACATCGACGTGCTGCTTGAGTCGATGGATCATGCATTGGCCGACTACCAGGCCTATCGCGAGTTGGCCAACCGTCATCAAAAGATGCGCGGGCTTGTGCGTCGGGTGATTCGTGAACGGCGCGAGTTGAATCAGCGCGTTGAGTTGATCTGCAAGGATCTCGTCGGGGCGCACAAGCGACTTGTCATGCGGGTCCTCGAAGGGGCAGATGGCGTTGAAGTTGCGTGAGGCGCATTTACGACAGGTTGTCCCCGATCAGTCGCAACCCAATCACTTGAAAATCCAGGGATAGAGGCGCTCCAACCCGATGACGCCGGCGTTGTATGTCCCGTGGAGGATGATCGCGGTCACGAGCGAGGGGAAGAGGTCGGCGATCCGCGGTTGCCGGAATTCACTCATCGCCCGGGTCCAGATTCGCCCCAAGCCCAAAGCTACGATTGTGGTGCAACCGACGTGCAGGGCAACACACACGGTCCAGCGAAACAGGATGATCGTGTCGCTCGGGTTGCGCAGGTATACGAAGATGTACAGGACGTTTTCCAATGCGGCGAAAATAAACGCCGCACCGATGGCCGCGAAATAGACCTGCGTGCTGCGCTTGAACAGATACGGTTTGACTTCGACGATGTAGGATGCTGCGGCGACTTTCATCGTCTCTTCGACCAGCGGTCCAAACACGATGATGAGGAGCGGTAGACTCGCTCCCATGAAGCCGCCTGGACTCGTCCCCAGCGCCGAACTGATGACCGCAAACAGACCGCCCACCATTGCGCACGCCAATGCAATCGCGATTCCGGTTCCCGGTTTTGTTTCTTGTTGCTTTTGAACAAGCCACGATTCGTAGCTGTTGGCGCCCAGAGGGGGCGGACGATACCAATTGCGTTTACCGCACTCCCGGCAGGGCGTTTCCAGCGGCATGCCCCGGAGATTAGCGCCGCAATAATCGCAGGACCAATCTCGATCGAGGACTTCTCCTTGCCGCCCCGGAAAAATATCCGGCTCATCGAAAATGCTTTGGCCTGTTTCGTAGGTTTTTTCAGTGCGACGCTGTGGCCGCCGGGTTGGCTCGGTATTGCCTTGTGGGGTAACCGGCGAAACGGGATCGGCTGGCTCGTTGGATTGACCTGATTCGGACATGGGTGTCGATCATCTGATGATCGCCGTGCCCGAAGCAAAAACTTCGACGCTGGCGGCTTTGTTCTTGCTGGTGGCGCTGAGGATATTGGATGTGTCGAAGCGAATGTTCCAGATTTCGGTGGCACCCACCTGTCGTGCTTCTTCCAACATGCGGAGCGTCGCCTCGCGCCGCGCGCGATTCATGAGCGTTTCGTAACTGCGCATTTCACCTCCGATGATTCGACGAAGGGCGGCTGCGAATGTCTTGAAATAATCGGTTGCGATCACAGCCCCGCCAGAGACGAAGGTTGCACCGCGCACACTTTGGGGATCGGGGCCGATCTTCAGATTGGTGACAATCATGTCGGTGTTGTCAGCTTCGCGCCGCGCGAGAGACGCGAGATGGCTGCGCTCGCGCCATCGACCGATGCCAAATCCAAGGGCAAGCGGCAACAGGATTCCAATCACCGTGATGATGAGCTCTTCGGACATGGCGGCAGCTCCTAATCGATGACAACGGCTGTCCCATAGGCGTAGAGCTCCGCCGCCCCCTGGGTCACGGCGCTGGTGGTGAATCGCACGTTGACGACGGCATTGGCGCCGAGTTGGTCGGCTTGGGAGAGCATTCGTTCGATGGCCTGCCGCCGGGCTTCGGTCAGAAGCTCGGTATAACCCTTCAATTCACCACCCACCAGATTCTTGAGGCTGGCAGCGATATCGCGTCCGACGTGCTTGGCCCGAATCGTATTCCCTTGGACGAGGCCTCTGACCTCGAGGATATTGTGTCCGGGAATGGTCTCAGTGTTGACGACGATCATGTCTGGATGCCATTTCGCAAGGATTTTGAAAGTTGCAAAAGCTGCAAAACCGGATGTTGATTTGCACGCTGGGCCTTGTCAATGGTCGATTTCGGAACTTCAGTCCTGTGGTCGCTCACCCAGTCTTGGACGGTGAGAGCGAATCGCCCGGTCCTGCGACCGCCGAACGTCGGGATTTCGTGGGCAAATCAGGCCTGCAAGCTGCATCGAGGCCGCCCGCATCGTTGACAATTCTGCGGGCGGTTCTAGGATGCCCGATTGATCCACTAGGGCAGGCGGACCTGGCAAGCCAACCCCTCGGCGCGAAGGGTGGGCGGGCGACGTATTCTGGTCCAGATTCTGTGGATTCAGGTTCTTAACTAGTTTATTGAACAAGGATTGCGACTTTGTCCGATACGCCCCATCCCGGCAAGGATCCCATCGTTTACGGTTCCTTGAGCTTGCCGCTTACCGTTGCTTCACTCTTGCTTGCATTGTCTTGTGTGTGGGCGCTGTACGATGAGTTTGTAACCAAGCGCCCTTGGAAGTCATACCAGCACACCTTCGTCGAGCAATACAAAGATCACCTCGAAGACGTCAAAGCGGAGGTGGTCAAGTATGAAGCCGGCTTGAAGAACAATCCCGAGATCGAAACTGTCCGCGAAGCGATCGCCTCGAAGCAGGAATCGCTGAAGGGACCGTTCGCTGAAATTGACGAGCGGATGGCCAACGTGCTCAACCCGCGCGTGACAACACTCACCAAGTCGATGCAGGTCGTGCGCAGTGAAGTGATGGCGCTGACCTATCGCCTCGAACACGCGGAAGGCAGCGCACGCGAAAAGCTGGCTGCGGAGCTGAAGGAAGTCAAAGAACGCAAAATCGTGGTGAAAGACCTCGTCTCTATGGACGAAGGGGGCGGCACCGAAACGCAGTCGTTCGATTACTATTCGCTTTCGAATGCGCTCGATGAAGCCAAAGCCGCCAAAGCCGAGTTGATCCAGGAGCGGGCTGCCCTTGATGCGCCGTTGCGGGCGCTCAAGTCGAAACTCGCCGAACTTGAGAGCAAGGAACTTCCGGGTCTTTCGGCTTCGCAGGTTGATGGCTTGATCAACAAGATGGATCGATTCAAGGTCGAGATCAAACAGATCTACGTGCCCGGTAAGCTCGAGTTGGTGGAGCGGTGCGAATCGTGCCACCTGGGTAATCGCGAACCGCTTGACCTGTCCAAGGAAGATTTTGCCGGTGAACATGCAGCCGCTTACGCGAGTCATCCGAATCGCAAGCTGCTGGATATTCACGATCCGGAGCAGTTTGGCTGCACACCGTGCCATGGTGGTAACGGTCGAGCGACCATCAACGTCAAAGAGGCCCACGGTCGCATCAAGCACTGGTTGTGGCCCATGTATGAGAAGGAGAACACCGAAGCCGGGTGTCTCCAATGTCATGAGAATTCGCTTTACCTGCCCGAAGCCGACACGCTGAACGCGGGTAAGGAACTCTTCCGTTACCGCGGTTGCTGGGGATGTCACCCACGCGACGGTTTTGACACCGAGCGTGCCGATCAGCGCCGCACATCGCAGGCGATCGCCACGGTGACAGAAACCATCGAGCAGACCAGGTGGGAGTACATGGAGCAGGGCAAGATCGCGGACGGTGACTTCCACGGTAAGGACGCCACCGATGAGCAGGTGGACGCGGCGCTTGCGGCGCTTGATGCCCTGACGTTGAAGATCAGCGGTCTTGAGTCTGAGTTGATCGAATTGCAGCGTCGCGAAAACGCCCTGGGTGCACAGCTCAAACGCGTCGGTCCGAGTTTGCGGCCAATCAAGAGCAAACTTCGTCCCGAATGGGTGACCCAGTGGATCGAGAATCCGCGGGCGTTTCGACCGACGACTCGAATGCCCGTGTTCCGTTTGCCGGAAGATCACTTGAAGGCGATCGCAGCCGCGGTGTGGCAGGGGT
>DDIR01000050.1:102222-120607 GCA_002338715.1 Phycisphaerales bacterium UBA1845
GAGCCGGTAACCGTTGGATATGAAAAGGGCGATGCGGCTAAGGGTAAGGAGCTGTTCGAATCGCGCGGTTGCCAGGGATGCCACCGCGCCGAGTTGAATGAAGACGCTCCGGAACTGGCTGGCGGTAGCTGGGGTCCGGAACTGTCGCGCGTCGGCGAGAAGGCCAACTTCGATTACATCGCCGGCTGGATTCATGACACGCCCGACTGGTCGGTCATGCCGAACCTTCGCCTTGAGCAGCAGGAAGCGAATGACATCGCGACGTATCTGATGTCGCTGTCAGAACCGACGGACACGCCGGAAGATTATTCGCATCTTGAAGACACGTCGCTTCGTGAAACAGGCAACATGCTCATCCGTCACTATGGTTGTGCGGGTTGCCACGACATCGCCGGATTTGAAAAGGTTGGAAAGATCGGCACGGACCTGACGACCGAAGGCAACAAGCCGATCGAGCGTCTGGACTTCGCGCTGCACACCCATGAAGCCAAACGCAACCACTCGGACGAGGGCATTTCATACAACCACAAGAGTTTCTTCGAGCACAAGCTGATCAAGCCGGAGTATTTCGACGAAGGCAAGATCTTTGAAAGCCCGCTCCAAAAATCGCGCATGCCGAACTTCGGCCTGTCCGAGAACGAAGTGACGCAGCTTGTCACTTATCTGCTCGGGTCGGTTGATTCGGATATTCCCGAATCCATGCAGCACAACCCTGTCGGAAAAGAGAAGGCAATCGTCGAGGGCTGGTGGGTCATTAAGAAGTACAACTGCCAGGGATGCCATCAGGTCATTCCGGGGCAGGTTCCCGCGATCGCGGAATTACCGCAGTACAAAGGTGAAAACGCGGGCAAGTTGCCGCCGAGTCTGGTGGGGGCTGGTGCGCGTTTGAATCCGGAATGGTTGGCGAAGTTCCTGCGCAACCCGGCGATGAGCACCAAGCACCTTAACCAGAACGGTGTTCGCAGCTACCTGGCGATTCGCATGCCGACATTCAATCTCTGGGATGAGGAAATCGGTATCCTGGTGCGCTTCTTCGAGGCCATGTCCGACCAGACGTCGCCGTACTTCCCGCCGGCAATGCCCGATCTGACCGAGCAAGAGCGCACGATGGCCCGCGAGAACTTCCTGGGCATGGACTGTTTGAACTGTCACGCATCCGCAACATCGACCGAGTACGATCCGTCGGTCATCGCACCGAGTTTCGTGCACGCGAGCGAGCGGCTGAAACCAACCTGGACCAAGCGCTGGTTGTGGGATCCCGGTTCATTGATGATCGATACGAAGATGCCCAAGGGCCTGTTCCGCAAGGACGGTGATCGCACGGTGGTTGCCGCTCAAATTACGGATGATCTGGCCAACTACAAAGGTGACCACATCGACCTCTTCGTTCGATACATGAACACGATCGACATGGACGAGGCCACGACGCTTCAGGGCATTCTCGAAGCTGAGCGGGCCAAAGCTCCGAAAGCCGGGGACGAGGAGTTCATGGAAGAAGAGGAGTTCTTCGAGGACGAATAGGCGCGCAGTACAAAATAAGCGTGCAACGGCATACGACAGTTGTGACGTCGAGCCCTATCAGCGGTGCTGGTGGGGCTCGTTGTCGTTTGTGGCGATCACCGACAAGCATTGACGCACAGGGTCGGTTGACGCACAGGGTTGGTTGATGCACAGGGGCGGTTGATGCATCGCGCCGGTTGATACTGAACCGCTGGATTGGTTTCGTTTCTGGAGATTCCGTGCAGGGGGTTCGCGCCCCGCCGGTTAATCGCGTGGTCCAACAATGCGCGGGGTAAACCCTGTTGGCTGTTGACCAATCACGACGTCCAGCGATTGCGCCTTGCCTTCCCGCCAGATGTCGAGTTTGGTCGAGGTTCCGGGCGTGATTTCCGCAACAGAATTGATGAGGGCGTCGGTGTCGCGGATATCTAGCCCGTTGATCCTGAGGATGATGTCGTTTCGACGAAGGTCGTACTTGCCGGCTGGCGAGTCCGGCAGAATCCGCAGCACGATCGCACCCAGGTAGCTGTCCCAATTCAGTTCTCGGGCCAACTCCGATTCCTGTTCGACGCTGGCGATACTGACACCGAGGTACCCGCGAATCACGGACTCGCCGCGCTCGAGGGCGGGAAGCAATCGCTTGACCCGCGACGATGGAATGGCGAATCCGACGCCGCCATAGTGTCCGGATTCCGTGGCGATCGCGGTGTTGATGCCGATGACTTCGCCCTGCATGTTGATCAGCGGACCGCCGCTGTTGCCGGGATTGATGACGGCATCGGTCTGAAGGAATCCGCGATACTCCACGCCTTCGATCGGGATGCGCGAGCGACTCTTGGCGCTGATGATGCCGCGACTAAAACTGCCATCGAGCCCGAACGGATTGCCCACGGCCAACACGTCATCTCCGACTCCGACCGATTCACTGTTGCCGATGGGCAGTTCGTGAAGCTGTCGGGCTGGGATGGCGAGTACGGCGATATCGCTCTTGGGGTCAGCCCCTCGAACGACCGCATCGACCCGGCGTCCATCGGGCAAGTAGACGTGGATGGTGTCGGCTCCTGCGATGACGTGGTTGTTGGTCACCACGAATCCCTGTTCGGCATCGACGATAAACCCGCTGCCATAACCGTCCTGCACGTACAGTTCGGTGTCGTGAGGTGTGTTGGCCAACGCATCGGGATCCGGAATGCCCTCATTGTTGAAACCATTGGAATCGATCGATTCGATGCTCGACTCCAACGGGTGGTTCGGTGCTTCAAGTCCGCCGGTGATGGATTCGAGGTTTGAAAAATCGAAGTGGTTGAACTTTCGTTCGGTCACGATCTGCACGACGGCGGGCGCGACCAACTCGGCGATGTGCCTTGCCCGGTTGTTCCACGGGTCGAGTTCGCTGGAAGCAGGCATGGATTCGCGAAGCGCCTGAAGTCGGCCTTTCTCGATATGGTACGACAGGTTGGCGATGACGCCGAACTTCAGAAGCACAACGAACGCCAGCACCGTCGCGACGGCGAAGACGAGCATCTGCTTGAACAGAGATTTGAAGTTCGTACGCATCACCAGGTCCGAGACCGAATCGATGGGTGGAAGGCGAAAACGCGTCGGCCCACACCGCGTGCATGCCAACGATACAACCGACCCTCATCAGGCAATCGGGTTCCAAAGGATCATAGGGCCCACGATCGCGAATGGGTCAGGCGATTCGTTTTAGATTTGGACAACAGGACGGTTGAGCACCATACACACGATTCCATTGTAGGATCGCGGCTACATGGATGCCATCATGAAGTTGATCAGCGTTTCTGCTGCATTGAGCGGGGATTTTGTTACATAAACCGCACTGACGACGCGAATATGTTGTCGTGACCGGGGACGATCATGTCCGCAATTTCGTTCACTTCCGCCAGGGAGGACTTGGCCAACTCGGTATCGGCGGCTTGTTCCCAGACCAGTCCCTTTTCAAAATGATCGCGGGTTAAAACCGCATCACCGGCGATGATGGTCGTCTGCAGGTCGGCGATCAGCAGCCCCGTGCATCCGGGGGTCGCACCGGGACTCGGGAAGAGGTGGACGTTTTGGTCGAGGGTGTCGTCGGCGGTCCCGATACGTTCAAGGACGGCGAGTTCCTGCTCGATGATGGGGGCAGCGGACGCATCTGCCCCTTCGCGCAACCGCTCCAGATGGGTCATGACTGCCGTCCGCTCCGCCTCGTTGATGAGCCATGAGGCGTTTTCAAAGACGCCAAGTCCACGCCGGTGGGTCGGGTGAAAACTGGTCAGAAACACGATGTCGATTTGATCGGGGCGGAGACCGGTGCGGTCGTGCAGGCAGCGGGCCATCGGTTCGCCATCGAGGGTTGGGTCGACGAGGATGGTGTTTTGTTCGCCGCGGATGAGCGTCGTCGTCGCCACCGGTGGGCGAACGGCGTTCTTTTCGGACCATAGGGAGTTTTGGTCGAGTTGCCCAATCAGGATGACGTCAATTCGTGTGGACATGGGCGAATAGTCTAACACGTTCTACGGATGACGCGAGGTCGCGAGATGGTATAGTAGGCGGCTTGATTGATAACGGCAGCAGCGTCATCGCAAGTCAGTTGTGAAGGCTGGCTGCATATTTTGGGCACACTATTCGGGGCATTGATTCATGCTCGATATTAAATTCATTCGTGAAAATGCTGACTTGATCAAGCAAGCCGCGGCTGACAAGCGCATCTCGTGCGACATCGATCGTTTGATTGCGGTCGATGCCGAGCGTCGTCGCGTTCAACAGGAGCTCGACGCGCTGCGCACGCAAAGTCGCGAGGGTGGTGAGAAGATCGGCCAACTGCGCAACCCCAAGTCAAAAGCGCACCAAGACGCGGTGGCCGCGGGCAAGAGCGCTGCCGACATCAAAGCCGACGCGGAGGCGTTGCAAGCCGAACTCAACGACATCAAGACGAAGATCAAGCCTTTGGAAGAGGACGATCGCAAGGTCGTCGAAGAATTTGAAGCGCTGATGTGGACGGTTCCGCAGCCGCCCGCGCCGGAGGTTCCGGTTGGCAAAGACGACACCGAAAACGTCGAACTGCGCAGAGTCGGTGAGGTTCCGACGTTCGATTTCGAGTTGAAAGATCACGTCGAATTGGGTGAGCGCCTCGGCATCATCGACATCGAGCGCGGCGTGAAGCTCTCGGGGACGCGCAACTACACACTCAAGGGTGCGGGGGCGCTGCTCTATCAAGCGGTGCTGCGGCTGGCGATGGATCGGATGATCGATCGCGGATTCACGCCGATGCACGTTCCGGTGCTCGTGCGTGAAGAAGTCATGTATGGCACCGGGTATTTTCCGACTGGGCGCGATCAGGCTTACCTTTGCGAACGCGACGAAATGTCACTGGTTGGCACTGCGGAAGTTCCGCTGACCGCGTTTCATTCGGACGAGATTCTCAGTGAAGAAGACCTGCCGATCAAAATGGTCGCAGTCAGCCCATGTTTCCGTCGGGAGGCGGGAGCGGCAGGCAAAGACACGCGCGGCCTGTATCGCATTCACCTGTTCGACAAGGTTGAGCAGGTCATCATCTGCAGGAACGACGAAGCGGAAAGCCTGAAATTCCACCAGGAAATCGTCGCCAATGCAGAAGGCATTTTGCAGGATCTGGAATTGCCGTATCGCGTGGTGAACGTCTGCACCGGAGACCTCGGACAGGGGCAGGTGCAGAAGTTTGACATTGAAACGTGGATGCCGTCGCGCAACGGTTATGGCGAAACGCACTCTGCATCGCGGTTCTATGAATTCCAGGCCCGCCGTTTGAAGCTTCGATACAAGGACGCCGATCGCAAGACGCGCTTCTGTCATACGCTTAATAATACGGTCATCGCCGCGCCGCGAATTCTGATTCCGATTCTCGAATTGAATCAGACGGCTGACGGCGACGTGCGCGTGCCGAAAGTTTTGCAGCCGTACATGCGGGGCATGGAGGTCATCACCGCCAAGGGGAACTAGCTCGCCTTGGTGTCTACTTGGTCGATTGTTGTAAGCCGTTCATTATTTGGAGTGTTGTTATGATCGTTGTCATGAAGCCCGGCGTGGAGCAGAAGCACGTTGACCACGTCGTCGAGTTGATTAAGCAATATGGCCTCAAGCACCACACCATCGTGGGAACAGATCGCACGGTGGTTGCGGCGATTGGCGACGATCGTGGGATGGATACATCGGCCATCGAAAACGCGCCGATGGTTGATGAGATTGTTCCGATTCTAAAGCCATACAAAGTCGCCAGTCGCGAAATCAAAAGCGAACCGTCGGTGATTCCGATTGGCGGAGGACAGACTATCGGCGGTCGCAAGTTCGGCGTTATCGCGGGGCCGTGTAGTGTCGAGAACGAAAAACAAATCATCATGACGGCCAAGGATGTCGCGAAAGCCGGTGCGGTTGGTTTGCGTGGTGGAGCTTTCAAACCGCGCACGAGTCCCTACGAATTCCAGGGTCTGGGCGAAGAGGGTTTGAAACTGCTGGCGAAGGCCCGCGACGAAACTGGCTTGTCTGTCTGCACCGAGGTCATGAGCATCGATCAGATGGACCTCGTCGCCGAATACGCCGACGTGCTGCAGATCGGTACGCGTAACATGCACAACTTCAACCTGCTCCAAGCCGCAGGCAAAACCGGCAAACCGGTGATGCTCAAACGCGGTTGGAGTGCGTCGCTGAAGGAATTCCTGCTGGCGGCTGAGTACATCATCAACGAAGGCAACCAGAATGTGATCCTGTGCGAACGCGGTATTCGCACGCACGAGCAGTATTGTCGCAACACGCTGGCGCTCGGGATCATCCCAGCCGTCAAACACGAATCGCATTTGCCGATCGTGATCGATCCGTCGCAGGGAACCGGGCACGCTTACATGGTGCCGTCGATGTGCAAAGCCGCGCTGGCGGCGGGGGCGGACGGTCTGCTGATCGAAGTGCATCCCGATCCGGAACACGCCATGACGGACGGCGCTCAATCAATCACCACCGAATCATTCGCGAAGATGATGGACGAGTTGAAGCGGGTTGCAGAAGCCGTCGATCGCGAAGCGTAGGGTCTTGTCGCTATGGCAGGTGAATCGCGAGGACGGTGATGTCGTCGCCCTGCGGTTGATTACCGCAGAAGCGTTTCACGTCGGCGCGGAGTTTGTCGATCATTTTTTGCGGCGGCAGATCGGCGACCGTTTCGAGAAAGGCCATCGTTCGCTCGGTGCCGTATTGGTCGGTGGCTTCGTTCATCGCTTCGATGATGCCATCGGTGTAGGTCACCAGCGTACACGGTCCGGGGTCCAGCACGATCTCGGTGCTGGCGAATTTCACGTCTTCAATCACGCCCAACGGATACTCCGGTTCGGCTTCGAGACTCGTGCACTTCTGCCCGCTGCGGACGATGTGGGGCATGTGGTGCCCTGCGACGCCGAGGTCGAGTTTGCGGGTGGCTGGGTCGATGATGCCGACGAGCGCGGTGATGAAGCGCGATGCGTCGGTGTTGACGCAGATCAGATCGTTCCACTGCGTCAGCAGTTCGCCGCACGTCGTGCAGTTGGGCAGCGTGACGCGGACAGCCGCTTGCAGGTTGGCCATCAACAGCGATGCCGCGACACCTTCACCAGTCACGTCGGCCATCAAAAAGAAAACGCGCCCATCGTCGAACTCCACGACGTCGTAATAATCGCCGCTGACGTGAAACCCGGGGTGATTGAGCGCACCGACTTTCACGTCGTCGCGGTCGGGCAGCTTGGCCGGGAACAATCCGGTCTGGATTTGCCGGGCCATCCCCATCTCATTTTCGAGCTGGAGCTTCAGCTTTTGCTCTTCCATGAGCTGGGCGTTGATCAGTCCGGTCGTGACCAGACGGGCGATCCCGGCGAGAAAATCGATGTCTTCCTGATCGTAGGTCGTCCCGGTGGTGACGCGGTCGCCATAGATGACGCCGAGGTTGCGCTCACCCGAAAGCAGCGGTACGCACATCGCCGAACGAATGTTGTTGCGAACCATGCTGACGGTCGGGTCGATCATGGCCTGGTCAGTTTCGTTGACGATCACGCGCTCATCCTGCACGAGGGCACGACTCAGGATCGTTCGACTGACGGTGAGTTCGCCCTCGCGTCCGCGCAGGTTGCGCACCACCGGCCAATCGACGAGGTTGCCCTTCGATTGCTTGACGGCGATCGCAGCGCGCTCAAAGCGCAGCATCTCGCAACAGACATCCATGGCGTCTTCGAGGAGTTCGTCGCGATCGCGCAATCGCGTCAAACGGTCGGTTAATTCGTATAGCGTTTCGAGGCGTCGCCGGGAGAGAACGAGTTCCTTGCCGTCACCGATGTATGTCGTGGCTTCGTGACGCGGTTCGTCTTCGGCGATGATGACGCTGGCGGAGATGTCTTTGTCGGCGTCCTCGCGAAAGAGCGCCCGCACCGTGCCGATGAGAATTTCATCACCGCTTCGCAAGATCGCGCTGCGGGTATCGATGTTGTTGACGACGAGACCGTTCTTACTGCCGAGGTCCTCAAGGTGATAAATACCGTCTTCAAAGCGGATGCGGGCATGGCGGCGCGATGTGCTGAGATCATCGAGCGGGATGTCGCAGCCGGGATCGCGCCCCATGGTCACCGGTTCGGTGCCGAGCTGGTGGGTCCGGGTTCGACCCGACGAATTGAGGATGACCAGTTCCGCCATGTCGCGATGGGCACCTAGGGTTTCTCGTTGCAGACGCAGATTTCCAAACCGCAACCAGGGCATCCGCGTCCGTACTTGGCTTCGACCGCGTAGGTCAGATCGACGCCTTCGACATTCGCCAATGTGGCCAGCCACGCGAGCACGTCGGCGAACTCTCCGCATTTTTCTTCGTGGGTTCCTTCGCGAAGCGCGCCGGCCAACTCGCCGACTTCCTCTGAAAGCCAAAGAAAAGTAGCCGCACTACCGCGCTCGCGATCCTTATCGCTGTACATCCGATCGATGCGTTGCTGAAAATCCTTCAAACTCAGTGTCATGTGCATATGTACCTTCCTTGTTTACCCCCGACCTATCAACCATTGGGGTCAAACCTGACGATTCAATAGCGTGTCGTCGTCGGCAGGTATCGCCATCATATCAGATTTTTGAAGGCAGGGGGGTGTCTGCGCCCAGGGGGGCCATCAACCGCGCGAGCGTACCGGTCTGGACGTCCTGAGGTGCGGACCAGACGAGGAAGAACAAGGCTTCGCGGACGTGGCGTTGAACGGGGCGATCCAAAAGAAAACCGCTGCCCTTCGAAAGGGTCAGCGCCACCATCGCCGCCCGAACGAGCACGTCGTTGACCCGAACGCGGATTTCGGCTGACGGTGTCTCGAATTCTGGATCGTTGACGCGGTCTGCTGCGTCGAACAGCATCGTTTTTATCGTCTCGTATTGCTCGACCAGCGGATCAACCACATCGCCAAACGCCTCGCGCGATTTCGGCGGCAAGTCCTTGATCAATTTAACAAGCCGGCCCGCAAGCCCGATCCCGCATGAACTGGTCACCAGCGGCTTGACCGGCGTGCGGATGGCCAGAACGCGCTCGCAAGGGCCGCGAAGGATTTCGTCGGGTTCGACGCGAAAGTCGGCGCAGTGGACGCAACTCGTATGCGATGCGTTGAGGGTGATCAGCGGGTCGCACGGTGCGATGGTGATCCCTGCACGGTTCGTGGGGATGCACGCGAGAATCTGGCTGCCGTCCTGCAGGACAGCCCCGGTGACGATGATGGCGGCTTTTGAGGCTCCGGTCGCCCAGGGCATCATGCCGCTGAGGCGGTATCCGTCGCCGTCGACCGTGGCTGTCATCAGATTGCCGCCGCCGCGTTTGGAGGTCGTCAATTGGGCGATGCCGACGGTGGTGTAGATTTCACCGGCTGCACATTGGGGCAACCAGCGATTCTTAGGGACTTCGTTTTCGCTTCCGACGATGAGTTCGATCGCGCCGTCGCGTTGGGTGCTGATGAGGGCGGTGCTCATGCAGCCAGCCGCCAGGGCGGCATAGCGTTTGAGGAGTTCGGTGTGGCTGACGGGATCGCCGCCGAACTGAGCCGGTACGTTCCACCGCCAACCTCCCAGATTGGCCATCAGATCGATCGAACCCTGGGGCCACTCGCCGGTCTGATCGTAGGTCATGCCCAACTCGGCGATGGCGTCGGACAACTGGGCCAAATCCTGTGCGGTGACGTTGCTCATGCCTTGATTGTAGGGTTTATTTGAATGCTGACCACGCCCGATATATCAAGAGGATGAAAGCGATTGACTGCCTGCCACGCTGTGTTAGGCTTACCGATCTGTCAGATTGCAGCATCATCCATTGAATTGATTCACACGCTGGCGGTCGGGTCCATCAGGACGCGGCGCGGCGATCTTGGGAGCGTCATCGGTCATGGCGATCAAAGTCGGATTCAGCAGTTCGGTTTGCCCCGAGTGGGATATTCACGACATTGCCACCAAAGCCAACGAGTATGGCTTCTATGGCGTCGAACTCGGCACGGTGCGTGATGAAATTCACTTACCCGATGCCGAAGACCTCCAGCAGGACAAAGACACCGACGCGGTCAAGAAGCTTTTTGAAGACGCGAGTGTCGAGATCGTCTGCATCGCCAGCAAGTACTCGCTCGAAGCCAAGCAGAAGAACGTTCAAAAGCGTAGCTTCGATCGAACGCTCGAAAACATCGCGTTGGCCGAAAAGCTTGGCTGCCCGTTTGTGCGTGTACCGATTGGGAAGCGCGTGGGCCGCGAGTTGGCCGACGCGACATTGGCCCGGCAGATTCCACCGCTTTGCGAACTGGCGCGGATCGCGGCGCGACATGGCGTGACGCTTCTCGCTTGTAACACGCCAGACTTTCCGAGCAGTCGCGACGTGTGGTTTGTGGTTGACGGCGTGTCGCATCCCGGTATGCGGGCAGCATGGGATCCGGTGCTGGGTCTTGCGGTGAAGGAAAACAGCTCCGTGGCGATCCCGCGATTGGGAGCGCGCATCAAGATGGTGATGGCCAACGATGCGGCGTTCACTTCGGACACTGGCGCGTTTGAAGGTTACCGCCCGGTCGGTGAAGGCAGCGTCGACTATGCTTACGCCACCGATCTTCTTAAAGGCGTACTCTTTAACGGGTACTACATGCTTGATTGGCCCAAGGCGCACGTCCCCGAACTTCCGTCCGCTGACGACGCACTGCCCGCGGCGCTGAAACGTTTGATCGATCGCATCAAACTCGTTGAACCGGAATTGACCGCGTATAAGAAAGACAAAAACGCAGCGAACTTCCCTGCCGGCGCCGCCTACGTCGAACGAAAAGTCGCAAAAGGACAGGCGGCTGAAGCTGTCGCTGAAGGTGATGGTGAATCAGGCGGAACCGCGACAGCCGTCGCCGACGACAAGCCGCGCGTCGCCAAGGGCGCTGACCCGCGAATTGCTGCACTTGTCGCAGAAGCGGTCAAGAAGGTTCGCGCAGCAAAAGCCGCGAAGGGCGGTTGATTCACCTGCTGCCGACCTGTTTGGTTTCATACGTTCTTGTTTCAACGGTGCCGGTGTCTTTGGACATGACTCTTGTCGGATACTCACTTCTCGGCGCTGCTATCCTTGCATTGATATTCGGTGTGGTCGCGTGGTTCCGGTCGAGTTCGGCGGCGGCCTGTGCGCTGCTTTGGGCTGCGGTCTTCGCCGCATCGGGTTGGATATGGGGCGCGGCTGATTTGACGGCTGCTGCGCCCGGCGACCTGGTCGGACCGCTGACCATTTGGATCGTTGCGATTGGTTTGATCCTGACCGCATTCATTGCGGCTGAAGGATTCATTGAACATCAGCGTGCGTGGCGCGAGTTGCGACAAACACCGCACAAAATCGGCGACCATTCGATGGAATGGGTCGGATTGGATGACAGCTGCACGTCGCTTGGCTTGATGCTCTTGATCGCGGTTTTTGCGCAACTGTCGATGGTGCTCAAGTGCCATTGGGCGAGTGAGCGGATGGTGTCGCTGATCCTGGGCGTGTCGTCGATTGTGACGGGTATATCGTTGCTGCGATTGGTGACACGTCGCTGGCGGATCGGGTTGGCTGACATTGGGCTTGGGTTGCTTTCGGTTGGCGTGGCGACGCTGTTCTTGACGGTGCTGCCGTTTGAACCGATCGCGCTGGAGGCGCGCTTCCCGGCGAGATTCAACACGATCATCATCGGTCTGACGGTGATGATGTGGGTTTGGATCTGGCTTTATGGTGTCTGGCATCAACAGTTGGACAACGGTGTTGCCTGGACGACAGCCGGTCGCATGCGAAGTCGATTGCCGCGGATCATCGTGGCGCTGGCGGTGATCAGTTTGGTCGCCGCAGGGATGATGTCGGGTTGGCCCCGGTTGAGGCTTATCGGCGGACACGACGCGACGTTTCTGCGGATCGGGTTCGGTGTGATCGGGCATTTGTTTTTGATTCTGACGTTGATCATGTTGGCTCGGCGCTGGAAACACGCGCCCCTTGGCGTGTTGGCTGGCGTGGCTTCGCTGAGTCTTTGTGCGTTTCTGGTGATTCGCCTGTCGGTCTTCAGTGAGATCGAGACGTGATGGAAGGAGGGGCGAGGAATCGCATCGCAATCCGACAAACCGGACAGCATTACCCGCACCCACCGATTGATCAAACTGCTGCAAATGCTGCAATCCGGGCGACGTTACGATGCCGACGGGTTGGCGGACGGGCTGACCGTTTCACGCCGCACGCTGTTTCGCGATCTGAAGATGCTGGAAGCTGCCGGCATTCCATTTCAATACGACAAAAAATCCAAGCAGTACCAGATCAACAAAGATTATTTCCTGCCTCCCATTAATCTGACCGTGGGCGAGGCGTTGGCGCTGATGCTGCTGACCCGGCGTGTGAGCACGCGTAAGTTTCATCCCGAGTATCGCCAGGCGCTCGAAGCCGCACAAAAGATAGAAGCCGCGATACCCGGGCGGATTCGTTCCCATTGCGGCGCGATTCTTCAAAACATCCACGTCAGGTTTTGGCCGACGTCTGACGTTGATGGGATCGATGACGTGAATGCGACGTTGATGAAAGCGCTGGTTGAGTCGCGTAAGGTTCTGATGCGCTACGATTCGTTCTATGACGGCTGCGTGATTGAAGACGTGATCCACCCGTACAAACGGATTTTCATGAACCGCGGCTGGTATATGATCGGGTTCAGCGAAAAAGAGGGGGCAACACGAACATACAAGCTCGAACGCATCGAACAACTGACCCTCGGCGAACAGTTGTTCGAGCCCGACCCCGATTTTTCGCTGGAGAATTATTTCGGTTGCGCGTGGCAGATGATTCGCGGTGATCGGCGTTACCATGTGGTGATTCGCTTTACGCCAAAGGTTGCGGGTAATGTCGAGGAGGTGCTGTGGCATCGATCGCAGCGGGTGCAGCGCGATGCCGACGGATCGCTTTTGTTTGAAGTCGATGTCGATGGCCTGGGTGAGATTTCGTGGTGGATCATGGGATACGGCGATCAGGCGCTGGTGCTTGAACCGCCCGAACTTCGCGACCTGATTGTCAAACGCGCCCGATCGCTGGTCGCGGGGTACGATGATACCACCAACGTCGACGGGTGATTTGAATCGTCAATGAGCGCGACTTCCGGATAACTGTTTCAAAGGATCTCTATCAATGCGAGCCGTTGTTCAACGCGTGCATGAAGCGAGTGTGGTCGTGGATGATGAGACGGTCTCATCCATGGGCGGCGGGCTTCTGGTCTACCTTGGCGTTTCAAAATCAGACACGTCCGCCGACATCGAGTTCCTTGCGAAAAAGGTCCGCCACCTGCGCGTGTTTCCGGATGACGATGGCGCACTGAATCGCGATGTCGCCGAATCCGGTGGCGATGTCCTGGTCGTCAGCGCCTTCACCACCCAGGGCGACGCCCGCAAAGGTCGGCGACCGTCATTCGTCGAAGCCGCTTCGCCCGACCTCGCCCGCGAGCTATACGAATCGTTCTGTGACGCGCTCAGCCAATTCGGGTTAACCGTTCACAAAGGTCGGTTCCGCGAGCACATGGACGTATCCAGCGTCAACGACGGGCCCATCTGCATCCTCCTCGACTCGCACAAAACATTCTGATCCCGACCGATCCCACTAGGCAATGACAACCGGATGGCACCGACTTTTGGCGCCCGCCGGGTCGCTTGCAGACTTTTTGCTTTTCTACAAAATGGTGGGTTGACCAAATGACCAAAGCCGAAAGGAAAGGGTGTACATCGATGGTGGGTGAAATCAACGAGAGCGTGGTAGCCAGCACGGCTGAACATTGTCGCAAACGCGGGATTCTGATCCCGACCCTTTCCCAGCAGAAAGACCCATCGCTCATCCCCGATACCGTCAAGAATCGCCTCAAGGGAATCGGTCTTTGGGATGTTGATCCGCTCAACCTTTTCCGTATCACCTGGAAGAACGAACCGGTCGAAAAGGGCGGGCTCTTTAACAATGGCAACTGGATTGAGTTTCCTTCGACGCTGACCGGTGTGGACGCCCGCATCATCGGCATCGTGGGCAACTACTTCCCGACCGGTGCGCACAAGGTGGGGGCTGCTTTCGGTTGTCTGGTTCCGCGCTTGGTGACGGGGCAGTTTGATCCGAAGACGCAGAAAGCAGTTTGGCCGTCCACTGGGAACTATTGCCGTGGTGGGGCGTTTGACTGCGCGCTTCTGGGTTGTACAGCCGTCGCGATTCTGCCGGAAGAGATGAGCCAGGAGCGCTTCACGTGGCTCAAAGAAATCGGCGCGGAGGTGATCGCAACGCCCGGCTGCGAGTCGAACGTCAAAGAGATTTACGACAAGTGCTGGGAGATTCGCGACACGCGCAAGGACTGCGTGATCTTCAATCAGTTCGAAGAATTCGGCAACGCGATGTGGCATTACCATGTGACGGGTGGCATCGTCGAAGAAATATACAAACGCATCCGGCGCGAAGGCGATCGGTTGGCTGCTTACATTTCGTCAACCGGGTCGGCGGGAACGATCGCTGCCGGCGACTATCTTCGCACGTTGCATCCGCGAATCACGGTCACCGCGGCGGAAGCGCTGCAATGCCCGACGCTTTTGAATTTCGGTTTCGGTGGGCATCGGATTGAAGGCATCGGCGACAAGCACGTGCCCTGGGTTCACAACGTGCGCAACACCGACTTTGTCACTGCGATCGATGATGAGATGTGCTACGGCGTCATGCGGTTGTTTAACGAGTCAGCCGGTCAGGACTATCTCGCCAAGCAAGGCATCGATTCAAAGCTCATCGAAAAGCTGCCGCTCTTGGGGATCAGTTCGATTTCGAATCTGCTGTCCGCGATCAAGACGGCGAAGTATTTTGAATACGATAGCCGCGACGTGATCTTCATGCCCCTGACCGATGCGATGAGTCTGTACGCCTCGCGACTGGAGGAAGAGACCGCTGCCCACGGTCCCTACAAGGCGGAGGCGGCTGCCCGCCATTTCTCGCTCTGTCTCGAAGCCGCGACCACCGATCACTGCCGCGAACTTGGTTACGTCGACCGCAAAGCCCTGCATAACTTCAAGTATTACACCTGGGTCGAGCAGCAACAGCGCGACGTGGAGGACCTCCGCAAGCTCTGGGATCCCGATTTCTGGACGGAAATGTTCAGCCAAGCCGAACAATGGGACGAATCGATTGAGGAGTTCAACGAAAGAAGCGGTGTACTCGCCGATCTGTAGGGGATTTGGTCTAGCGGGTCGCTAAACGCCGATACCCCATGTGCCAAGGTGCATTTGCGTGACGGATTCGCGCTTTTCTCCTATAATCCCAATTGAGTGAATCGCCCGGAAACCGCCCCGGAACCATCGACCTGTGACTGGTTCGCATTCCTGGGATTTTGGTTGGGTCATTCCTGTTTCCGAATAACAAGTCCACCCCATGCGAGATTCGATAGTATGAGTGTAGAACCTCTCATCGAGCCGAAGAAGAAGACCATGCCCAAGCCACCCGTGGATCGAACGAAAAGCGATTTTGATGACTCGCCCGCGATCGATCCCGCGTCGCCCGTGGGCAACGGCAGCTACTGCTTTATTGATCGCGACCATGCCGAGACCAACGATTGGATCGAATCGTTGGAAGCTGTTCTCGAACACCAAAGCAGCGATCGCGCACGCTTCCTCGTCTCGCGATTGATCGAGCATCTGTTTCTGCGCGGCGTTCCCATGCCGTTCAGCGCCAACACGCCGTACACCAACACGATCCCCAAATCGAAGGAGCCGCCATACCCGGGCGACCGCAACATCGAGCGTCGGATCAAGAGTCTCGTGCGTTGGAATGCGATGGCGATGGTCGTTCGCGCCAACCGTCAGTGCGAGGGCATCGGTGGGCACATCTCGACGTTTGCGTCGTCGGCAACGCTGTACGAAGTCGGCTTCAACCATTTCTTCCGCGGTCGAAGCAACGATCGCTCGGGCGATCAGGTTTTCTTCCAGGGACACGCGTCGCCGGGAATTTATGCCCGCGCTTTCTTGGAAGGTCGTATTTCGCAAAAGCAGTGCGAGAATTTCCGCCGCGAGCTGCAGGCCGGTGGTGGACTTCCAAGTTATCCGCACCCATGGTTGGCACCGGGGTTCTGGGAATTCCCGACGGTGTCGATGGGCTTGGCATCGATCGACGCAATCTATCAAGCCCGATTCAATCGATATCTACACGACCGCGGACTTTGCGACACGCAAGGGTCGAGGGTCTGGGCGTTTATGGGCGACGGCGAAACGGATGAGCCGGAAAGTCTCGGCGCAATCACGCTCGCAGCCCGTGAGAATCTCGACAACCTGACGTTCGTGATCAACTGCAACCTTCAGCGCCTTGATGGTCCGGTACGCGGTAACGGTCAGATCATTCAAGAGCTGGAAGCCGCCTTCCGCGGTGCGGGTTGGAATTGCATCAAGGTGATCTGGGGTGACGACTGGGATCCGCTTTTTGAAAACGACAAGGATCAGCTTCTTGTTCAGGCGGCTGACAATCTGATTGATGGTTGGAGCCAGAAGTACGTCGTCGAACCGGGCTCGTTCACCCGCGAGCACTTCTTCAATTCGATTCCCGGTTTACTCAAACTCGTCGAGCACTTGTCCGACGATCAGATCATGAACCTGCGCCGCGGTGGGCACGATCCGGCCAAGGTGCATGCTGCGTATAAGAAAGCCGTCGAACACACCGAAGGCCCGACGGTTGTCTTGGCGAAAACCGTGAAGGGTTATGGCCTCGGTGAAGCGGGTGAAGGTCGCAACGTCACCCACAACCAAAAGAAACTCAACGACGAAGAACTTCGCGAGTTCCGTGATCGATTCGACATCCCAATTGCGGACAAGGAATTGACTGACGCGCCGTTCTATCGCCCGCCGGAAGACAGCGAAGAGATTCAGTACATGTTGGCCCGTCGGCGGGCGTTGGGTGGACCGGTTCCCAATCGCGTCGTACGTCGCAAGCAGGTCGTGGTGCCCGAGCGCAACTACCTCGAAGAGTTTTACGCGGGTAGTGACGGCCGCGAAGCCTCCACGACGATGGTGTTCGTGCGCATGCTCGCGCAATTGCTCAACCACAAGGAAACCGGCAAGTACATCGTCCCGATCGTTCCCGATGAAGCCCGCACGTTTGGCATGGAAGGGCTCTTCCGGAAGGCGGGCATCTATTCGCACACTGGTCAGCTTTACGATCCGGTCGATTCGCACCTTCTGCTTTACTACCGCGAGGCGCGCGACGGTCAGATTCTCGAAGAGGGCATCACCGAAGCCGGGTCGATGGCGTCGTTCCTGGCGGCGTCCACGTCGTACGCGACGCATGGGCGGCCGATGATTCCGTTCTTCATCTATTACTCGATGTTCGGGTTCCAGCGCATCGGTGATCAGATCTGGTTGTGTGGCGACATGCGCGGTCGCGGATTCCTTCTTGGCGGAACGGCTGGCCGCACCACGCTCAACGGCGAAGGCTTGCAGCATCAGGACGGTCATTCGCACATCCTCGCGTCAACCGTGCCCAACGTGCAGGCGTATGATCCGGCATTTGCGTACGAGTTGGCGATCATCCTTCAGGATGGCATTCGCAGGATGTATGGCGAGAACGAAGACATCTTCTATTACGTCACCATCTACAACGAAAACTACGTTCAGCCGCCCATGCCCAAGGGCGTTGAAGAGGGCATCCTTCGCGGCATGTACAAGTATCGCGCTGCAGAGAAGCCGGGTAAGAAGCCGCGCATCCACCTGTTTGGCAGCGGTACGATCCTTCGCGAGGCGCTGCGGGCGCAGGAGATTCTCAACGAACGATTCAACGTCGCAGCCGACGTGTGGAGCGTGACCAGTTACAAGGAACTGCGCCGCGACGCATTGGCGGTCGAGCGCGAGAACATGCTCAACGCCCATCGCAAACCGGCGAAGTGCTACGTGCAAAAGCAGCTTGAAAAAGAGCCTTGGCCCATCGTTGCGGCATCGGATTATTTGAAGCTCTTGCCCGATATGATTCAGCGCTGGGTGCCCAACGGCATGACGTCGCTCGGGACGGATGGTTTCGGCCGCAGCGAATCGCGTCCGGCGCTTCGTCGCCACTTTGAGGTCGACGCAGAACACATTTGTCTTGCGGCGATGTATCAACTGGTGCAGAGGGGCGAGGCCAAGCCAGCCGACGTGAAGAAACTGGTAAAGGAACTCGGGCTCGATCAGGAAAAACAAGATCCGTACCTGATGTAGGGATTGCCTGAATTTTAATTGCTCGATGGGATCAAACGTCCCGCCGTCATTCCCGCGAAAGCGGGAATCCAGTTGGGTGTGCCAATGTGGCTAACGAACGGCGATGGGCTGTTAGAGATTTCCGGCGTCCGGGTGCGGGCAAAAAACGTTCGAGATTCTTGTTCGGTCCTGGATTCCCGCCTGCGCG
>DDIR01000050.1:120713-121367 GCA_002338715.1 Phycisphaerales bacterium UBA1845
GCCTGCGCGGGAATGACGGATGGCGCGGCGGTCCTGATTGGTTCGCACAGTAGGTCCAACACAACACCTCAAACCGATGGACACCCAATTGTCGTGACTCGTCAAATCGGTTCATACATCCTGACGGAGCAGGTGGTCGTCACCGACGTCGGCACGGTCTGGCGCGGTTATGATCGCGGTGGGGGCGGACCGGTTCACGTCAAGGTCGGTGAACCACGCGTGTCGGAACTGCGCGGTTCCAAAGCCATCGCCGATGAACTTCGCCACACCGGAATCGTTCCGATCCGCGATTCGTTCGTCGCCGAGGACGGCGCACCCGTGTTGGTCACTTCCCCGCCGCAGGAACGTAGCCTGGCTGACGCTTATGTTTCTTACGATGGCGACTATCGCCAGATCGCCCACGTCATTCGCGAATGCGCCCTGACGCTTGCGGCGTATCACAATGCGGGCATGACCCACGGCGACATCAGCGAACGCACCGTCTGGATCGACGAGTCGGACTTGCCCGTCTTCGCCGAGTTTGGCATGGGCATTCGCATGGACGCGATTCCTTCGAGCGAGCCAAAGGGCAAAGGCTCTGAAGGGCGGGAGCGCGAATTTAAACTCAATCAACGCGGCGACCTGTTCGCTTTGGGCACGGTGATGTATCGGCTG
>DDIR01000050.1:121494-124853 GCA_002338715.1 Phycisphaerales bacterium UBA1845
CGAGAAAGCCACGGAGCGCCCGCTGGCTGAGCTGAGCCATCCGTTTTCAGAGTTTGACGATATTGCCCCCATCGATCGAGCCGCCCCTGAAGCCCCCACCGAGCTTCGGGCGATTTGCGCCCAACTGCTCGCGACCGATCCGATCCATCGCTATCTCGATGCGGAAACACTCGTCCGCGATATCGATAGTTATCTGCACGGCAAGCGGTCCAAGCCGGCCGTCAAGTTCGCGTTTGTGTTCGTGGGCTTGTTGATGGTTGGATTGTTTGGCATCTGGGGCGTGATCAGCGGCGGACCAGCCCGCATCCTTGAAGTGACCATGAATGTCGAGCGGGCGGGCAGCGATAGCGCCGAGAATCTCGCGATGGCGGAGTTGGCCGCCCGGACCGGTGATGCGTTGTTTCTCGATGTGATCCTGTCGAAACCGTCGAACATCGCGGTGTACTATCGAGACTCTGTCGGTACTGTGCACGCCTGGAAAGTGGCTGAGCCCGAACGTGCGAATCAGCGCCTGTTTCACTTGCCGATCGACGCCACCAGTGACGGCTGGTCGATCCCGCGGCCGGGTGGCGTGGGCGTGTTCATCGTTGTAGTTGGCGATGACATGGACGAGATGGATTCACTCGTCGACCTCGAACTCATGTCCGTCGGTGATCCGCCAAAGACATACGTACCGATCATCTGGCGCGGTAAGAACCTGGTCGGCTACGCGACGCAGGACCTGGAGTCGGAGGTCATGACCCCATCCGACGAAAGTCGCTGGAAGTCATTCGCGCCATACGCGGATCAACTCATCAAAAACATTCAAACCAACGCCGACGATGTGGCGGTCGGTTGGGTTTATGTCATCGGAGTGTGAACAGGAAAACGCATTTTGTGTCGTGTTTAAGTGGAGCAAGCAAAATGACGATTTGGGCCGGACAGAGATTGCGACAGAATCGAGCACTGTATGCGTTGGCAAGATCGGGATTGATCGCGATTTTGGCGACGTTTTTTTGTGTCGCGGGTTGTACTCCGAGCGTTGGCGGAGGGGACGGTGGCAGTGATGGAAACGGAGGCGGTAGCAGCGGCGGGAACACGGTGGACTTTCTCGACGGTCCCCGGTTGCTTGCGGCTGGCGGCGACAACATTCTGACGTTTCGCCGCGATGATACACTGACGGGTAACGTCGCGCCGGCGATGAATCTGGTCGGTAGCGCCACCGAGCTTGTGGATGTCAAAGGCATCGCAGTGAATTCGGCTGGTGAGTTGATTGTGCTTACGGCGCAGCCGAACGCATCGCAGCCGGATATCGTCATCAATGTCTATGCCGACGCGCGCCGCCTCAACGGCAATCAGGTGCCTGTGCGACAGGTTCGCGACACCGGGATCGCCCAACTGAGTGTGCGTTCGATCGCGATGGATGTGGACCGTGACATGCTCTACATCCTGATTTCACCGCCGGGGTCAGGGGCGCCATCGATCGCAGTGTATGAGGGCACGGCTGGCCCAGGTTTTGACAATGAGCGCGAACCCGATCGAACAATCACCAGCCCGGATCTGGATCGACCAACGGAAATGTTTGTCACCGTTGACGATCAGTTGTACGTCGGTGATGAGCGCGAAATCAACGTGTTCACAGATGTGAGCACCAAAGAAGGCGAGCAGGAAGCCGATCACCGAATCTTCGGGATTAGCGGGGACTTCGTCTTTGGTTTGGCGATCGATGGCAATGACACGCTGTATTCGCTGGGCAGCGCGGGATTTATCGATCAGGTGACTGAAATTTCGACTCAGCAGGACGCGGTAACGCGGGCCGCTCAGATCGAGATACTTGATGCGTCGTTTCCGGGGGAACTGGTTTTGGACTCAGCCGGTACGGCATACTTCGTGTCGTCAGCCCGCATCCTCGCCTATGACAACGTGTCCACTCTTGATGGCGAGCAAACACCGACGCGCGAGATTTCCGGCGACATGACGGAACTGATCTCGACGATCAACGGAGGGGCTGATCTCTTGGTGCTCGACTGACGATAACGGGCAGACACCAAAGTAACGCATATCAAGATCGCCAAGGTGCTTCGATGAGTCTTGACTTCAGCGGAATCTGGATCAACGAAGTCGGGCACCGGCTGACAATCACTTCGATTCGCGACGGCGAATATCGCGTTCGATACGAACCTTCTGAGATGCGAGATCGGCGTCGGCTCCGATTTGATTTGCTGATGTGGCTTCGGTTGTCGGGAGAATTTCCCGGGCGTGAATCCGCGGGAGGGCTGACGGTTCAGGTATACAGTCCATGGGGGCCTAATATTTGCTTTTCGCCGATTCGGGACGACTCGAATGGACATTGCATGCTCGCTGCGAGCGTCGAACCGGGACCGTTTCTTGAATACGAGGAGATCAATGGGCTAAAGTGGTTTGATACAAAGTCGGCGTTTGGTCGATGCGACGACAGCCAGTTCCACTCTGGATGATTCGAAAACAAGCAGGATGGTCACGGGCCCATACAAAGTTGAGTCATGCGTTCGCTGCCAATATCTGTTGGAGGGATTGGAGGCGGATAAGGACTGCCCCGAATGTGGATTGCCGATAGTGGGCAGTGTTGGCAGTGCGTCGTTCCCGTTCGTGTACTTGAAATTGCGACAACAGGGCCTGATCTACGTTTCGGTGCTTGCCATTGTAGTGAGTTGGATTACTTCTTATCTTGCGGTTAATCCGACCGGCTTCGTGACCCGCGGTCTCTATCGCTTGGTTCTTCTTCTGTGGCTGTTGGCCTCTTTGGTACTACTCCCATCCACGGCAACCCTAATGTGGCGGTGTTGGCAGTTCCGCTTCCTCCCGGAACGAGCTTTTTTGCGCCCATTCAATATCATTGCGTATATTGCGCTTCTCTGCATGTCGGCTGGGACGTTGCTGTCCTTCGCAATCACGATCTTCTCCGCCGCGACTCGCTAGCGATCGCCCTACATGCGTGTAAGGTTGGCGCTGTCGCATAGGGACTGGTTCGAACCGTGCGGCACAGAGGAGAATGTTACGCTCTTGATCCCGGCACCGGTCGATCGACGATGCCGAGCGTATTTTCGATTTCCTGTTCCAGATACAGCGCTTGTTCAAGTTCGCGGAATCCGCTCAGGAGTTTCTGCGATGTGCCATCTCTTGTAATGGCCCTCAATTCAAAGATCGAGCGTGATGAGTTCTCGTCGCGGTGAATGCGCTCCTTGCAATAGATCTGGTCGAGATCGCTTGCGTCGATGTTCTTGTTGCCGGGCCAGGGCAACGGCTCGTGGCGAATCGACAGATAGTGGCTCCCCAATTCAACGATCGTTCGGTTGACGAAACAGCAAACCGTAAAATAAGGTTCTCCTCCAAAAAAGTGG
>DDIR01000081.1:0-22243 GCA_002338715.1 Phycisphaerales bacterium UBA1845
CGTCGCGATCGTTGATGAATCCAACGCGCGGTTTCTTGACATACGCCAGCACCGATTCCAACCGCCGCGCCCACGCCTCCGGCTGACCGAAGTAATACCACCGCGGCCGCACCCTGAAATACGGATTGAGCATCACCAGCTTGCAGACCGGATTCTCCGACGCAACGATCAGCGAGAGCGCTCCGCCCATCGAGAAGCCCACCACTGCAACGCGGTCATACTCTGCCGCCAGCGATGCATAACCGGACCGGGCGGCATCAAGCCAACCGTCCATGTCGGCTTGTTTCATTTCTCTGGGGCTGGTGTCGTGTCCGGGCAGCGTGATTGCCCGGTGGCGTATGCCTTTGCGCTCCAACGCATCGGAGATGGGGCGCACGTCGTGCGGGGTTCCTGCAAAACCATGTATCAATAAGACGGCGTCGGGCGCGCTCACGTTTTCGGCAGAACCAGAACGACACCCGAGCGAAGTACATCGGGATTCTTGATGACGTCCTTGTTCAACTCATACAGCTCTTTCCAGCGTGCAGTCGCACCCAATTGCTTTTCGGCGATGCTCGTCAGACTGTCACCTGCCTTCACGACATACGTCCGGCCGGTTGGCGTCGCATCGACCTTCAGGCCCGCACTCGCGCGTGCACCGGTTGCTGAATCCTTCGGCAACTCGGGAATGCGTATTTCGGTTCCAACGAGCAAACGCTTGGGGTCTTTGACTTGCGGGTTGGCTCGCATCAAGAAACCGGCATGGCTCTGGCTGCCGTAATAGACTTCTGCAAGCAAGGTGAAGCTATCGCCGGGTTGCACGATGTAGCGCTCGCTGCCATCCAGGTTTGGCTTGGCGTCGTTTGACTTTGAAACTTTCTTGCCATCATCCTTTGACGCAGTGCTGTCTTTGGACGGTCCGGTTTTTGAATCGATGTTGCTTGCTTCTGTTTTGTCTTTGGGTGAAGTCTTGTCGTTGGCCGCGAACATCCCCAGGTTGCCCGTGGTCTTCTTGTCGTCACCTTTACCGTCTTTTGCATCGGCGGACTTTTCAGAGTCGTCACTTCCCGCGGGAGGAATCGCCTGATTTTTTGGCTTGGCCATATTTGCCAAACCGCTGGTTACGTGTTCGAGCCCATCGGCGGGCTTGGTCGAATCGGTCGAACCATTTCCCGGCGCCGTGTTCGATCGTCCGGAACGATTGGTTTTGCTGCCGGCCTTTCCCGATGACGCGAGACTGTCACTGGCCGCATCAGGCTTGGCGGTGCGATTCCTGGAGGATGTGTTCGTGGTTGTCCGGGGCCTGGTCGTGCGCGTCGCGGGCTTATTGGTATTGCGACTCGCGACCGTGGATTTGGATGTCGAAGTCTTTTTATCGGTGGTGGATTTTTCGCCGCTCTTGGCCAAAGGGATAGCCGGTTCAGAGCTTTTCTTACCGGAGTAATACCAACCTGCAACAATGACCACGAACAGCGCCAATACCAATCCGGCTTTTACGTCCTTGCGCATCGCTCGATCCTTCGTTGGGTCCTGGAAAGCAAACAACTCCGATGTGGAACTGCTCGCCCCGCGGACTGATGCTTGAATGTCGGTGGGCACAATCCATTCTGGACCGGGACAAATCCGATCCAAGCCCTGAAGGCGGAGCCCGCAGATGCCCCACCTTCTCCAAATGTAAACCGCGCGGGTGCAACGGTCAAGAACGTGTTACACCCCATTGCCCCGTAATTGCGGGAATCTTTGGAGCCAGTCCTTCGTGCTTCACCAAACAAAAAACCGGCGCGGGTTTGGAACCCGCGCCGGTCAATGGATTTGACTTGCAGATATCACAACCAAGCCAAGGCAGCGGAGGTGATGCCCGCCTCAGCCGTCCTGCGATGAATTACGCCGGAACCGCCCCTTTCTTGAGGCTGCGACGTTCCACGCCGATCGCGAAGAACAGCAGGATGGCCATGATGACACCGACCACCAAGACGAACACCCGGTTTTCGAAGGTCGCAAAAGCGATGCCAACCACACCGAGACACACCAGGATGTAGACAATCGTGTGCAGCAACTGGCGATTCTGCAGCAGTGGTGCCGCGATACCAATCGAACTGTAGGTACCGACCACAACACCGCACAGCAATGCGAAACTGAACCCATGGACGCCAGGTCCACCCATAAAGAACAGGAACACAACCGCAAACAACGTCGTCAACGATGTCAGCAACGTTCGCGACAACGTCATGTTGATGCTGTTGTTGATCATGTTGGCCGACAGCTTGTTGAGCTTGCCGCGGTTCTCACGAATACGGTCGAACACGACGATCGTGTCGTTCAAGCTGTAACCAACGACCGTCAGAAGAGCCGCGATCATCGCCAGATCGATCCGGAAATCGCCAATCCCGAGAATGTCTGCCGCGGTGATGACGCCCAACGTGATCGAAACGTCGTGAACCAGCGCAACAATCGCCGCCAAACCGTACTGCATCGTACCGAATCGAATCCAGACGTAGGCCACGATTGCACCGAGGGCCAAAACCAGTGAAATGATCGCCCGCTGCTGCGTCTGCGAAGCCACCTGTGGGGCAAACTGAACCACCTTACGCAGCGATTTCTCGGCACTAAGCGCTTCCGTCGCCTGTTCAAGTTCCGGCTTGGCGAGCGACTCTTCCCACTTGCCGACGTCGTCGGAGTACATGAAGTTCTCGTCCACGACGATTTGCGCGATACTTGAATAAAGCGGTTGACCGTTCTTATCCTCGCCAGCCAACTTCAATCCAACGACTTCCGGCTCGCGTGAATCGTACTTCTCGAACTGCGGCTGAAGTCGCATGTCGCGGAATCGGGCGCTGACCTGTTCGACCGTTTGCGGCGGTTCGAGTTCGTCGAACACGAAGACGACGCCGCCCTTGTACGCCTGGATGCCTTTCGACGATTCGGTGCCAATCACCTGCCCGAGGTAATCATTCTCTTCACGAATCGGGAACATGCCATCGGGAGCAAGTTCATCGTTCTTGACCAGTTTGAAGCTAATCGGCCGCACCACCTCAAGCTTGTCGCCCATTGCCCCAAGAATAGCGGCTCGGACGAGTTCCTTGTTGGATTCAACGGTGACAACCTCGAATGCGTTTCCTTCTGACGTGTGGGCTCCAACGTCTGAAACCGTCTGGACGCGGGCGCCTGAAAGGCGACTGATCGCCGACTCGGCATAGTCAGCCGCAGCCGCAAGCCCCTGCTTGAACGTATCCAGATCGATCGCGACATCGACAATCTTCTTCTCGGCTGCGTCAGTCTCCTCGCCTTCTGCGGAGTCGACGGATTTGGACGTTACCTTCGTCACGAAGACGGCCTTGTCACCGGACGTACTGAAACCGCCCAATTCAAGTTGATCCTCAAACGTCGTGCGAAGCAATGCGTTGATGTCGGTCGGCTTGAGGCCGGGCGCTTCAACGGTGAACTCACCGGATCGGGCGCCGGGTTCGACCTTGGCGTTGCGAAGTGCTTCTGCCGCCTTCTTCAACCAATCGGTCGCACCTTTGCCTTCAAATTCACCCGTTCCGGTCACCGCATGACGGGCCTGTTCGCCGGTCATTTCGATGCCTTCAGCCAAGTCAATCTGAACGCTGGTACCACCGAGGAATTCGATGTCGAAGACTTCTTCTTTGCTTGCAATGCTGGCCTCAAAGAAGATTCCGATGCCCAGCAAAACAGCCACGATCGACACCGGCCAGAACACGCGACGAAGTCCAATCCAGTCGACGTTGGGGTGACCAATCAACTGAAGCATCTTCAGTGATTTGAGCATGCCCCAATCCAACAGCGTCGACATGACCAACCGCGTGACGAACAGCGCGGTGAACATACTGGTCACGATTCCGAATCCGAGGGTCATCGCAAAGCCTTTGACTTCCTCGCTGCCGACGTATCCGAGAATCACGCAAGTGATCAACGTCGTGAGGTTCGCGTCGACGATTGTTGAGAATGCCTTTTCGTAACCGGCTTTGATCGACTTACGGAGCGTCACACCGCGAGCGAGTTCTTCACGAATGCGCTCGAAGATAAGCACGTTGGCATCGACGGCCATACCGACGGTCAAAAGCAAACCGGCGATGCCCGGGAGGGTAAACGTCGCCTCCATCATGGCCATGATCGCCAATACAAAAACAATGTTCATCGCCAGCGCGATGTCCGCGAGGAATCCGGCAAACAGGTAGTAACCAAGCATGAAAACGACCACCGAGACCAAGCCGTAGATCGCGGCCTTCATACCCATCTCGCGGTTTTTCTGACCGAGACTCGGACCGGTCACTTTTTCCTGAAGCGGCGTGTCCTTCAAACGACCGGGAAGCGAGCCAGCTTCGAGCTTCTGCACGATATCCTGCACGCGCTGCTGCGTGAAACTACCGGTGATCTGACCGCGTTCGACGATCATGGATCGAATCGTTGCGTGCGAAATGGCGTGGGCATCGAGGAAGATTGCCAACTGGCGGTTGATGTTGTCCTTCGTCAATTTCGCAAACTGCACACCACCGCGCGGATCAAGCTGGAAGTCAACTGCCGGCTGACCTGTGGTAGATTCGATCGTCACAAACGCTTGTTTCAAAGACCATTTTGGGCTGTTCTGCGTCAGGCCATAAGAAGCAGTGCCATCATCGGCATAGGCAAGGACGTAGTATTTTCCTGCGTACTTATCAACGACGACGAGCCCATCGGCGATTTGCTTCTCGGCCTTTTCCATAGTCGTGGTCTGCATGAACGGAACGATGTCCTGAACTTCGTACCATTCATAGTTGTCACCGGCTTTGGGGCGCGGACCACGCTTGCGAAGCTGCTCCGTGTACTTCGAGATGGGCTCCTTCATGCTCGCGTTTCTTGGGTCAGCCAACATGGACGGATTCGACGGATCGCGTTCAGCGAGGATTCGGAATTCCAAAACACCCGCACCACGCAGCAAACGTTTCAAGTCGGTCGAATCCTCCAGCGAACCTCGCCCACCCTTCGACCATGCGTCAAATGCCGCCAACGTCGCATCGATGTCTTCGATATAGTTTGGATAGTCCTTGCGCAGGCGATCCAATTCTGTTTCACGGACATTTCTCTTGGCATCCAGGACGTCGCTGAGTCGGCCCAATCCGAGGTTGGTCGCCAAAGCTTCCTCCATCGCATCGGTATATGCATCCTGCGCCGTCAGCTCAGCCGCAATATCATCACCTTCGCGCGCGGTGATGTATGCATCCCACGCCGTTGCGACTGCTTCGAGCTTCTCTTTGCGACCGTTGACACCGCGCACCAGTGCTTCGAGCGCTGCGCTGCGATCTTCTTTGTTGTCCAGCGCCAATTCGATTTCAATCTTGGAGACGTTGCGGGCCCTGATCTTCTCACGGGCTGCTTCGTACGCCTCGCGACGTTTGCGCGCACCCTCCGGCGGACGGGGCATCTGGATTTCCAACCGGTTGTTACCGATCGGACGCCACACGAGGTTGAACTGCGAGTTCGGGTCCACGCGTGACTTGAGAATTTCCATCGCACGCGCCGCGAGACCAACCTTTTCGCTGGCCCGCATGCCGGCTGTGTTGAATTCGTAGATCAACGAAGTTCCACCGGCCAGGTCGATACCGGGTTTGAGTCGATCTTCCGGTGGATAAAGGGCAAAGATGGCCAAGGCTGTGACGCCCAGCACAAATACCCACTTCCATAGTTTGTTTTTTTCATTCATTGGGTTTTTCTAGCTCCGCGCATTTATGCAATATCTTGAAAGTTGTGCCCGGTGTACCGGACGAATATTTGATGACGGTGTTTGGTTGACAGATCAATCGATTCCGAGTGTTGATGCCCGGAACGACCGCAACGCGCCTGCGCACAATGCTTACTTCCCGACCGACGAGAAGACTGTGCCATGGCCTTAGCGCCGCAGCGCCATTAACTCAATTGAATTGAAGGTGGCCCGTGAGAAGGCGGAAGAAGTTGAATGTCCATCCAGTACGGGATGAATGCGGGATCAGCCGCCGGTCGTTGCGACGCCAGCTGACGTTTCGCGATCGCCTCGTAGGCTTCAAAGAATGCCTCGGGCTTGTATGAAGAAACCGTGCCGCCTTGGTCAGACTGCTTAACCACTCGATCCCATAGAAAAACGATCTGGGCGCTGGATGTGCTTTCTGAATCTTTCGACTTGGATTGTCCGCGATCGCCCGACTTCTCAGGCGAGTCGCACGCACCGCTGCGGGTCGAGCCCTTCAATCCGTCTTTCGACGCAAACTCGACATGCCGGTCAGCCGCACATGGACTCTGGGGGGTGGTCGAGTGGCCAATATCCGATGCGATCTGCTCGGCTTCCTGCGTCTTAATCTTGTTGGCTGAAGGTTTCTGCTGATTGGATTTGCTAAGTGGTACTGTAAGGGCCCCACCCTGTAGAAAGATGATTGCGCAGACGTTGAAATAGACGGCTGCGACTCGTCCCAATTCACAGATGGCTCCGAACATGACGGCGAATTATAAGGCAAGCGCCCCACCCCACAAGCGTTCCGGCGGTCCAAAATCGCTACTCCTGATGGTTAATTTGGGGGCTTTGTAATGACTGCATCACGCCATCAGGCCCCGCTCCACAGGGGGAATCACCCCCCGCGCTGGGCCAAAAAACACAGGGCGAAATTCGACGGAATTGGCGCGAACTTTGGGGCAATTCGGGCGTACGTATAGTTTGGATAGAGTGTAGTAAACTCATCGTTTACAATGGTTTGCGAAATGTGGGTTAGTCTCGAAAAGAAAAAGCAAACATCGCGATAATATTCTGGCAGATCAAGCGGCAGACAGCTATAATTCGGCAAATTGATGGTGATTCCGCTGGTTTGAACCAACGAGTGCTTCCCGCAAGTTCGCGGAAGCCCGTTTTTTTTCGGACTGGCTTAGAAAAAGCGCAGTCGAAAGGCGCAGCAAAAAAGCGAGGGACAATCGTGAGTGAAGGAATGTCCGTAGAACAGGGTCAAACCAAACAAAGGATCGATGACCTACAGTTTTACTTGTATCAACGATCGTTGCATCCGGAGTTGTTCCGGATCAACCAGGTGAAGCGCATCGAACAGCGCCGATACACGGCCGAGATTTGGGTGGTCGGGTTGTCGCATGTCGTTTCGCTTCAGTATGGAAAGCAGTGTCTGACAGAGTTGATCACGGACGACACAGAGATCCTGCCGCGCGCCGGCATGGCGACTTCGTTCCCATTCCGCGGCGAACGGGACCACACCCAGTCCTTCGGTGACGATTTGCGCTATATTCTGTCGTGCCAGGTCGAACGGATGACGCCGAACCTCTTCCCGTCATCGCACCGCGACCTTATGAAGTACGCTCAGAAGCGCGGCATCTTCATGATGTTCGATGAATGGCAGAATGACGGCATCGCCCCGTTCACTTTCGTCGATTACGAAGCCCGCGAGCAGGAATTGCACGTGCATGCATTCCACGCGTTCCCGGATTCAACGACCCTGCTGAAGACGCAGTCGATCTTTGAAATCGGACCGGCACGCGAGCCGAACTTCTTCTAAACCGACCGTCTTCACAACCGCAAGGCGGTCAAAAGAAATCACAAGCAAACGAACGCGCGATTCATACGAGTCGCGCGTTCTTTTTTTGTCACATCGGTATTGAATCGCGAATTCACCCCAAACCGACTACGCAGAAACCGTAGCGCCCTCAAGTTCAAGCAATGCCCTTTTCAACTCGGTACCGCTCGACGAAGAGAACCCGCCAATGCGATTGCCTGCCGCCACCACACGATGACATGGCGTGATCAACGGATGCCTGTTGCTGGACATCACGGAACCGACCGCCCGCGCCGCCCCAGGAAAACCAGCCCGTTTGGCCAACTCGCCGTAGCTGAGCGTTTTGCCGTACCCGATCGTTCGGCACGCCCGAATGATGGCCTTCTGAAATTCGGTCATACCATCGAGCACCAATCGGGCTTGGAACCGAACCCCGGGCGCTCCCTCGAAATACCGTTGAATGGATTCCTGAAGTGGTGGATGGGCGCAATCGTCTTCGACCGCGCCGAGATCCGTACGCAAGCGCGTAAGATGGCGATCGAGATCCGACTCATCGGGGAGTTTCGTTTCGAGGACCCGTTCTCCCTGCATGACGAGGAGAAAAGGCCCCCACGAGGTTGGTACGAGACTGTAGCGGACCATGGCGGCCCATTTTACTGACTTACAATGCGATATGCGACCTGCCGCTTCTTGCGTCGATTCAACTCTCTGTGATATTCCGACACGACGCCCGCCAGCGTCGCGAGCAAATCACGTCCGTGGTCCGAGCACTCCAGGCCGATGAACTGAATTCCGATCGACGCAAGCCCGTCGGAAGTCAGCTGGAAGTGTCTGTAGACCCCTTCGATGACGATCGTCTCTCCACGGGAATGCGGGCGGAAAGACAACCCGACCACATCGCCTTCTTCGAATGTGTCAGGGGCGACATCCATCGACAGAATTCGCATACCGCCAGCCGACAAATCCACCAGCGTTCCGTTCAAGATGCCGTTGCCTTCGTGCTCGGCTTGGCGTCGATTGCAGACTCCGCCTTCCCAAAACCGTACCGACACGTGGCGGCCAATGGGAACGGCGCGTTGATACGCACGCCGTTGGAGTTCATGCAAGACGCTGGGCCACTCCAACTCGACCGCATTGATGAGCGAGCCGTCCTCCTGTTCAACGGAGGTCGTCCCGAGAACCGTGGTCGAAAACAGGCACTTGCGATGACCGCGTCGAAACGTAACGCCAACCAGTTCGCCGCTGAGGTAAGACAGCGCGCGGTCGGTTCCGGCATCGACAGCCTCAAAGTACATCCGGTCTGGACTTTCGCGGTCGTAGACAAACTTTGTCTTCACCGATTCCCACGAGCCTTCGGACCGATTTGTCACCACGCAAAACTGGTTGCGGCTTGTCGCGTGCGCGAGAATGTCGTTTTTCTTCTTTTCATCTACCGGAAGCAGTGGCTTCATGATTCGATCCGTTTCTTGCAAACAGTCGCGACTTATTTGACTTCCTACTTTCACCTGTGCTTCGAATTCTTATTCGTTCAAATGTTGACGAAGAATCTTCCTCGCCTCCTGATTCAGCGGGTCATGGTTGAAGCAGATTCCAACAATGATGGTGTTGGGGCTGCCGCCAGCCGTCTTGCTCTTGACCCGCCCATCAACCGCCAAGGCGATGCGTTCGTCGCCGATTTCAAACTCAACACCAATCCGTTCATCGATGTCGATTCGGTCCGCCACATCTCGCCCAAGCCGGCACGCGAGTCCGTCCTGACTCACATTGAGCATGGCGCCTTCGCCAATCAGTTGGCCGGGCATATCCAGATCCATGATTTTGACAGCCGTGCTCTTGGCGATGCTGGCCCGCATGAATCGCCTTCGCTGCCACGTGTGCAGATTCGTGGGGCGTCCGATCTGCATGCAGTCTTCGTTGCAGACAAGCGTGCTCGAAGTGAAGAAGTACGCCTGACCGTCCAACGCGAACTGCACTTCAAGACAGGTACTGGGCAGAATGTCGTTGAAACGCCCACTGGCCGGTGGACACAACTGGAGCACCTGCGCGTCGGCGCTTTGCAGTTGAACTTCGACCGCGCACTCCTCGCCACACTGCGAAAACGCCATCGTCATGGGCGCGTTGCTGCGTTGAACGCGTTCAAGCAAACGAGACGAGGTTTGTGCATCAAGCTCAATCGCGACCGTGTGCGCATTGAAGCATTTGACTCCACCAGTGGTCATCGCCTTCTCCTGAGTTTCATACGCTGCACGTCCGCAACGAAATGGCCGAGGTCCGCTTTCTGCTCTTCGAAATCGACAGTCGGCATCGGCACAAACCGCATGCCCCATAGTTGCTTGTGATCGGCCCCAACGTGCTCCGCGTGACATAGTTCTGCCATCGCTACCTTGACACCGCGTCCTTCACCGAGTTCGAATTCGGCGAAGAATCGGTCCCCGTGTCTGACGCCCAACAACTCGCCCGCGTGCAGGACAACAGCGATACCCCTCGCGCTAATGTCACGGATCGCACACGGATACACTGTCGCCCGAATGTCGCAGGCGTACTCCACGTCACCGCTTTCCCTCGAAATCTGGCAACGCTGCCCGAGCGACGCCACCCCGACCCGATAATCACTTCGTCGTTGCTGAATGCGAAGCGAGGTCGGCAATGCGAGGGCCATTCCCACCACGCGCTTTGTGTCATTCAGGCGGACGATGCGACGAAGCTTGATGACCCGCGATTCAAACGACCAACGATCATTGCCTTGCGTGAAGTAGACGGTAATACTCTCTCCGCTCTCAACCGTGACTTCCTCGTCGATGTTGTGCGGCTGATCAATGCAAACCGCGTCTGATTCGACGGCCAGAAACCGAAACCGTGCAGTCTTGATTCGTTCCGAATTGAGCGTGTAATGAATGTCGCCCGATACGTTGCGTGCGCAGAGTCCCTTGAGGACATCGGTCACTTCCAACGTATCGACAACGCTACTCTCAGACACGATTTACAATTCCATGGGATATTGCCGGACGTTCCTGCCCGGCGCTCGCTGCACTTTACGTCGGACTTAGGGTGTGTATTCTTGATATGCCCGGCGTTCGATTTGACCGGCTAAAAGTATTCAAAGCGTTGCAGCCGGTATGTCGGTGCGCTGGAATTCATCCACGGAAAAACGCCCGAGAATGGTTCATCCGATAATGGCTGACGGGAATTGAAAGGGACGTTGAGTTGGCGGTTCAGGTGTTGATGCGCGGGCGCCGAATTACCCACATCATCTACAAAGCCATACGCCGTGTCGACCTGCACGGGTGAGGCGAATTTGAGTTGAATACCCCGACGCAACAACGTCCGAAAACCGCTGTCAATCGAAGTGTTATCGGAGCCATGGTCGCTCGACACACGTTTGGTTGATCGCCCGAAAGACCTGCACATGGACCGCGATTCCAACGAACCTTTGAACGCCACTCCCGCACCACACCGAGCCGACATCGCCATTGTTGGCGGAGGAGCAGCCGGGTTAGCGACGGCCATTTTCTGCGCACGTCTGGATTCAACCCAATCCATTGTCATCCTCGATGGCGCCCGCAAGCTGGGCGCAAAAATCCTCGTCTCCGGCGGTGGACGATGCAACGTCACCAATCGACGCGTGTCCGTTAAGGATTTCTTTGGCGGAAATCCCAATGTGATCAAACGCGTACTCAGCGCGCTGCCGGTCGCCAAGACCATTGCGTTCTTTGAATCAATCGGCGTCACGATGTACGAAGAGGAAGGTAACGGGAAACTATTCCCCGAAACGAACAAAGCCGCCACGGTCCTCGACGCACTTGTCGGAGAAGCACGTCGACTGAATATCAACATGGCGTGCAGCCATCGTGTGACCAACATCAACGCCGACGGGCACGGGTTCGCGATCACAACCGATGCGGGCTCCGTCACCGCCAGGAAACTCGTTTTGGCAACCGGTGGGCAATCGCTCCCCAAGACGGGCAGCGACGGTTTCGGATTTGAATTGGCTAGGGCGCTGGGGCACACGTTGGTGACGCGCACACCGGCGCTCGATCCCTTGATCCTAGCCGGCGATTTTCACCGCCAGCTTTCGGGAATCTCGCACCCAGCGACCATCTCCATCAAGACGGCCGGCGCAAAGCCCCTCCGCGCGCAAGGCGAACTGTTATGGACGCACTTTGGAATGAGCGGTCCGGTCGCACTTGACGCCTCGCGCCACTGGCATCGCGCACAGGTCGAAGGGATCGATGCACAGACAAGCATCAGTTTTCTACCCGCATATGAACAAGCCAAACTCGAAACGTGGTTTCTCGATTTCGCGCACGAGCATCCGAAAGTCCAACTGGTGACGGCGATGGCGCGACTGCTGCCCAATCGCATTGCCCACGCAATTCTCGATGTCATCGGTTTGGACTCCGCGATTCAAATGGCCCAGCTTCCGAAAGGCGTGCGGCGCAAGGTGGTGTCTGCCCTGCTCGATTGGCCGATCGAAGTTGTCGGCGGACGCGGATACAAGTTCGCGGAAGCAACAGCCGGCGGCGTATCGTTGGCAGACGTTGATCCCAGCACACTTCAATCCCGCAAGTGCCCGAACCTTTATTTCGTTGGCGAGATTCTCGATGTGGATGGCCGAATCGGCGGATTCAACTTTCAATGGGCGTGGTCAAGCGCCTGTGTCGCAGGCACGGCATTGGCAAAGTGAGCAAGCACGCGAATGCATGACAGCAACGTCAACGCGATCGCTCCAACTTTCGAATCGCCCGGTCAGCCAGATTCCGCAACATCGATTCGCATTCAGCCGAAGTCAATTCGATTGAGCGAATGATGACCACATAGTCCATCGGCGCAAGTTCGTGCTGCAACTTGCGAAAGGCCTCACGCATGCGCCGGCGCGATCGAACCCGAAACGCGGCTTTTCCGGCCCGCTTTCCAATTCGCATGCCCAATCGGGGATGACCAAAATCGTTGCCATCAACATACACGCCCATCGCCGACGAGTGCGCGGCGCACCTGCGATTGAAGATTCGATCGAAATCGGTGGACGATCGAATTCGCTGGGCTCGTCTGAACTTGAATTGTTGCGTTGGTGTGTCCATGCGCTTTGAGACGCCCCTACCCTATTGGAACAAAAACGGATCACGCATTTCGGTCTGGCGACACCTCCATCCTCGCCGCCTCCTGCCGGTCGTCAATAACCAATCTGACCGAATGCTCCAAGCGATGCTCGCGGCGGATAAATATTGGTCCGGATACCCTGGCCAACATATACTGAAGGAAGACAGGTTGGCGTACCGATTCAATGGTAGATGCCGACTCGATGTTGTCTTTGCTTACTCGGGCGCGGGGATCGTCTGCGGCTGACGAACTGAATTCAGCACACACGCATCCACCGACAATGGGAAACGAAACAAATGCACTTGATGCGATTGAATATTGCCATCGCTTTGGCAGGTCTCTCCTTTGTCGCGAGCCCTGTCTCCGCACAGCTCGCGCCCGGGTCCGATGGCCGACTGCTCGACGCCAACAATCAGGTCGGATCCGGCGGGATCAATCGAGCGGCTCCACAGAATCTGTTCAACACCGCCAATCTCTATATCACCGGCAACACCACACGCGGCACGGCGTTTCAGGGTTTCTCCCCGGTGCGCAATCAGTTCAGCCTCTTTACGAGTTTGCCCTCGACGGCATTGGCGAATTTCGAACGCGACTCTGTCGGATTGGAATCAATCAGCGGATCTGGTGCCGGATTCATCAATCCCTATTTCAATCGAACACAAACCGTGGCGAACGCCGGGGCCATCATCGCCGGGCGAAATCTAATCGGATCATCCGCGCCAGCCAACAGTTACTTCGCACCGCCCACGAGTTTGCAATCGCCACTAACCAATGGCCTGGGCCTGAACTACTCACCCGGCGAGTACAACATCAATCCTGCGGCCGCTGATTCCGCGTTTCCCGGCACGACCCCATTGACGAACAATGCGGGGTACGCAAATTCGCTCGATATGCTCCGCCTGAAACGCGAAACCATTGACCTGCAGTCGAGCCCGCTGTTTCCAAATTCCAATGACCGCTTCTCGCTTTCAGGTAAGCCGGTCTACATGAACCCATACGATGATCCCTACCAGGACAGCACCGACTCGTTGCTGCGAGACACGACACCCCTAAGCCGATCGTTGCGGTCCATCGATGATCCGCTTCGACGCCCAAGCAGCGAAGAGATGCTGAACGCCTCGTCTGAATTGGTATCACCGACATCGGTCGCACCACGTTTGTTTCAGTCATCGTTGACCGGGCAGGAACGCGACCCCTTAACCGGTCGCGTCGTCCCGAAAGAGTCGCAGTATCTCGCCATTCGCGATGAACCGAGCGACCTGTTGCAAGGAAGTTCATTGGTCCAGCCGACCACGTTGGCGCAGGCGACGAATCCATCTGCTGACGATACTCAACCGGTTGATTCGGAAGAATTGGCTGACGATTTCGACAGTTACACACCGGAGTCGATCGCGGCGGCAAACAACTTGCTTGAGGTGATGCAAGCCGAGCCGGCAGACAATGAGCAACCCGGTGATGAGACCGAAATCAACGAGGATGTCGAACGTGCCCAGTCCGTGTTGGAACGCGCCACCAGTGAATCGCTCAAGACGTTGGCCGGTTCAAGCAAGACGTCGAGCGCCGAACTCATCGCCCAGGCCGAATCAAAAGTCCAGGAGGGCAAGTACTACCAAGCCGCGCGGCTTTATGAAATGGCGGCGCGCATGGCCCCCGATCAGGCGATGCCACGACTTGGGCATGCCCATGCGCTCTTTGCTGCGGGTGAGTTCATGACGGCATACCGTTACCTCGTGGAGGCGATCGACATGTATCCGGCGTTTGGGTATCTGAACTTTGACCTGACGAACTTCATTCCCGACGCCAATTTAATTGATATTCGACGGGCGAACCTTGAAGAACGTTTGAAGCAAAAGGAAGACTATCGGCTTCGGTTCCTGTTGGGATACGTGGAGTACTACATCGGCTTGAAGCAGTTCGGCATTCCGAACCTTCGTCGGGCGGCAGGTGAAGCACCGGATAATTCAATTCCCGCGCGATTCCCCGATATCATTGAGAAACCGGGCAAAGCCAACAAATCAGACGAATAGCTCAGCGCCCAAAACGACTGCTCGCGCGTGCGTGAAACCCCCACTGCTGAGCCCATCGCTTTCGCGTTTGGATCTAATCACGCCGCCCCGCGATTACCAAGCCGGGTCGATCATCTCGACATGATTGTGCGTTCTCAGCCTGCGAACCATGCCTCGATTGTAGGTCACCGCTGCCGGTCGAACAGCCTGCCCCCGGCGGACGGTCGATGGAATCATCGAAAAAGCAATCACCGCAATCGGCAACACCAGCGCAATCGTAAGACCAAGTCCAAGGATCAATGTCCAGGTCGCAAGCCAGCCGCCCAATACAACAACCGATGTCACGGCGTAGACACAGAAGCGTCCAACCTGAGAACTGTCGAGCTTTCCTGCGGAATCCTGCAACGCCATTTGGGGAGTGTGGGAGATCATGCCGCCTCAGAGCCTCCTACAAGTTATGGGGGAATCCAACTAACTCGTGTTCATGCTAACGGGCGGCAACGTCCGACTCTATCAGGAACATTATCCAGCGATGCAATTGCGGCGCGCAGAATTGCCACCAACAGTGACATTTTTTCACTCCCACTTATTGAACTGTGAGTTTCTCCCCTTGCGTATGCGGGATGCGCCAGCCAAACGCGCCAAGATTAATAATTACTTCACTTCCGTGTGACTTGAATCATTGATCGATTCTGAAAACAAACGACCGCAAATGCCCGAGCGTCGTTGTGATTTGACGCCGTGCACCTGCGGTCGATACCCCTGTGATGAATTGCGCACGCGGGCGCACACCCATGCTGAAGGCCGTTGAACGCTTAGAGCGGGTCGCCTTCGGGCGAATACTCTTCTGGTTCAGGCAAGCCCAGACCTTCAAGCTGTGGGAGGATTGTGGCTTTGTCGCCAACCAACACGAGCACTGCGTTATCGAGCGGAATCGCGTCGTGGGCCAGGCTGTTCAGTTGCGATGTGCTCACCCCTTTGATGGCAGCAAGGTCGGTTGGAAGATCCGAGAGCGGCCGGCTGTTTCGCACGAGTTCGGCCGCAACACTGATCATGCCCGCCAACCCCGCGAATGACTGCACAGTCTGCATCCGTACCGTGGCTTGCGATTTCGCAGTCTCATCGTCGGTAATGTCTCCACTGCGGATCGCCTTGAACTCCTTGAGGAACTCGCCAATCGACGCACCGGTGACGTCAGCACGAACGCGGGCGGCTGCGGTAAAATACCCGGCGTTTGGGTTCATCGAGTAACTGCAGCGGGCGCCGTAGGTGTATCCTTTGTCCTCACGTAGATTTTGATTCAACCGGCTCGTGAAACTGCCGCCGAGAATCGTGCCCAAAAGGTCCAGCGCGTTTCGCTTTGGCGATGCGTACTTTGGTGCCGGCATGTAGAAAGATACAACCGTCTGCACCGCGTCGGGGCGATCCACAAGTACCACGCGCATCGGTCGGTCGGTCGCTTCAACGTACTTGGGGGCTGAGGCCATCGCACTGCCGGAGGATTTCCACCCGGCAAAGTACTTTTCGAGTTGCGTCTTAAGTTCGCTTTCTGAAATATCACCCGCGCAGAAAATCACGACATCATCCGGGCGGAATACTGATTTGTGCCAGGCTTTGGCATCGTCAAGCGAGATCGCTTCGACCGATTCAACTGTTCCTTCACTGCTGCGGCTATACGGGTGTGCGTCGCCAAAGAATGTTCGCATGCCCACAAGCGACGCCACTGCAGCCGGGAAGTCCATCCGCTGTTTGATCTGTTCCACCTGCAAGCGATGAACCCGATCCCATTCGTTCTTGTCAAATTGGGGTCGAAGGATTGCGTCGGCTGCGAGTTCGAGCGAATCTCCAAAGTTCCGCGAAAGTGCAGACAACTGCGCCGAGGTTGATTCGTGAGAACTACCGGCTGCAAAACTTGCACCGAGGGCGTCCAGACGATCTGAAAATTCAATCGCACTGCGCTCGCCCGCGCCTTCATCCAGCATGTCGGCGGTCAGCGACGACAGGCCCGACTGACTGGGCGGATCAAAATCAGACCCCATCGGCCACATGAATCGCAGTTCAATCAGCGGAAGTTCGCTTCGCTGCCAGTGATGGACCTGAATTCCATTGGATAGCGTAAACGAAGTTGGCGATGGCGGGTTGAATGCCTTTGCTGACGCCGATTCCGGCATGTTTTCCCTGGGATTCGCGTCGGGCGTCTTGATCTCGGGGATAACCCGCATCACCAAGCGGGCGTCGGACTTCAATACGTTGCGGGCTGCATCGCGCACCGACTGCGGTGTTGTGTTGCGGTACCGGTCGAGGTCGGCTTTGAACGAATTGGGCTCGCCGTAATAAAACTCATACATGTTGAGTCGGTCGGCTTTGGTGAGTATCGATTGCAACTCAGAGACGGTATCGTATTCAAGCTGAGCCTTCTGGCGTTCCAACTCATCGTTGGTCGGCCCGTCTTTTAGAAACGTCGCGACGGTTTGATCGATGACGTCTTCAATCGCTTGCAACTCCACACCAGGCTTGGCCGTCGCTTCGATAAAGAACAGCGAACCCAACAAGCTCGACGCCTGATACGCACTCACATCGGTGGCCAAGTCGTTCTTGTAGATCAACTCCTGATAGAGTCGACTGGAGATACCGGAAGCAAGAATCTCTGCCGCCAGATCCATTTCGGCATCGCCCGGCTGGAACCGCGCGGGACTGTGGTAGACCAGGTGCGTCCGTGCATTCTGCACGTTATCGGTATAGGTGAGCGTTTTCGACGACTTCATCTGCACGGGCTTTGCTTCGGCATGGATGACTTCCGACCCTCGAGGCAGCGTTCCGAACAATCGATTGACCAGCGGTTTGATTTCATTGGGATCAAAGTCGCCAGCCACGACGAGTGATGCATTGCTGGGCACGTAGTATGTCGCGAAGAAATTCTTGACGTCGTCCACGGTCGCGGATTCCAGATCCTCGTGCGAACCGATGACCGTTCCGTGATACGGATGACCCTCCGGAAACATGATCTGATAAATCGCGTGGTTGGCTTTTCCATAAGGCACGTTTTCGACGCTTTGGCGGCGTTCGTTGCGCACGACCGCCCGCTGCTTGTCGAGTTTTTCCAGCGTCATTTCTTTGCCAAGGTCTTCGAGACGGTCGGCATCGAGCCAAAGCAAAGTCGGCAGGAGTTCGGCTGGTCCCATCGAAAAGTAATTCGTGCGATCTTCACTGGTCGTGGCATTGTTCCAACCGCCGCCCGATTCCATGAGCGTGTCGAAGTCCCCATCGGGCACGCGCCGCGTCCCCATGAACATGAGGTGTTCAAACAGGTGCGCGAAACCGGATCGACCGACGGCTTCGTCTTTCGACCCGACGCGATACCAGAGGTTGATGCACGCCGCAGGCAGCGAATGATCCTCATGCAGGATGACGGTCATGCCATTGTCGAGCACGTACTTTTCATAAGCGACGTTTTGGGCGCGGGCAGGCAACGCGGTCAATGCCAATACCAAACACGCTGAAGCAACAAGACTTTTCATATTGCCGGGTTCCTTGAATCAGGTTTGATTGATGTATTGATTGAATCGCTCTCGTTGTGGAAAGAGCCCGAAGATGCCACCGGTGTGGACGAACAAAACGTCGCCATCGAGCTTGACGCGTCCATCGTTGACGGCTTGGTCGAACGCGTACAACGTCTTTCCGGTGTATACAGGGTCGAGATAAATGCCGGTTGTGCCAGCGAATTTTGCAATGAATTCGATTTCCGCATCGGTGCTGAGGGCGTACCCGCGACCGGCGGCTGGGATCAACACGATGTCGTCGTCGCTGACACGCACGTCCAACCGCCAGCGTTCGATCGATCGATCGATGTAGTCGCGAAGTCTTGGGTGCCAAAAGTCTGGCGTGCTGTCAACGGATGCGCCAACAATGGCCGCCTCAAGCCCAAAAAGCTTTGCCCCGAGAAGCAGCCCCGCATATGTCCCACCACTACCGACGGCGGCCAAGATTGTTGAAACACGCTGGGCACTCTGCGACAGATCGTCTGCAATCTCGCCTGCCCCTTTGACGTAACCCAGTACGCCGACTTCATCCGACCCACCAGATGTGATGATGTACGGTCGCCGGTCTTGATCGCGAAGTTCGTCTGCAATGCGATGCATCCGCTCGGCCCGCTGGTCACTGCCGGCATCCGGATAGATGCGTACGTCGGCGCCACTTAATTTTGACAGAAGCAGGTTTCCATCGAATTCGGCGGGAGCGTCACCCGAAAGAACGAGTACGCAATCAAGGCCCATTCGCCGCGCCACAATCGCGGTGGCCCGTGCATGGTTGGATTGAACTCCGCCGCACGTGATCAGCGTGTCGCAATCGTGAGCCAGCGCATCGCCTACTAGGTATTCAAGTTTACGAATCTTGTTGCCCGACATGGGGCAGTCGGTCAGGTCGTCGCGTTTGATCAGCAGTCGATGCGAACCCCATTGATACTTGCAAGTTTCAACTGGTGTTGGAATGCGGGCAAGTGCAACGCGCGACGCAGTAACCCATGGCGAATTGTTCATGTTGGCTGCTGACATTGAATCCAAATCGAAACCTCATTGGTCGCAATCCAATTTAGCGAGCCGGATCGGCCAAACAAGACCTTACAACTTCAGACAACGAATTCCCACCGCCAGAAAACCCGATTGTCATGAATCCCGATTGCTTGAAATCCCAGCTGCATGAAATCCCAATGTTTTGAAGTCATTGACTGCCCATTTGCCTATTCGGTAGCCTAGTAGTCAACCAGTCGGGCGCGAACGGCATCACATCCTTTTGGAGTCATCCAATGAGCAAGTCCTTTGCGAGTTGCCCCCACGTCGTGACAACCGTCGTCATCGCGAACTTGTTTGCAGTATCGCTTCAGGCGAATGCCGGCCAGGGCCTGTATCATCCCGCCCCACAACTCGACAGCGTCGACGTTGAGCGACGCGAAGAACCGGATGATCCATACGAACGCAACCGCCTTGAGCGCGATGGTCGCTCAACCGGTGCGCGTCAGTCGTATTCGCGCGGCCCGTTCGTCTCCATCCAGGTGAATGTCGATTCGTTCGGCAACAACATCGTCGGCGACGCCGCCAACGAAACATCGATCGCAGTCAATCCGACGAATCCGAATCAAATTGTCATCGGCTGGCGTCAGTTCGATTCGGTCGCGTCGAATTTTCGCCAAGCCGGGTGGGGTTATAGCCACGACCACGGAGCAAGCTGGACATTTCCCGGGAGCATCGAATCGGGTTTGTTTCGCAGCGACCCAGTCCTGAACGTCAGCCCTGAAGGTGTGTTCTATTACTACAGCTTGAGAACGGACACGGGATTCGTATGCGATATGTTTCGCTCTTCCAACGGTGGCGTAACGTGGGGGCCTCGCATCCCTGCGTTTGGCGGTGACAAAGCGTGGTTTACGGTGGACCATTCAAACAGCCCCGGACGCGGAAACATCTATGCTTCCTGGAGTTCAGCTGCCGCGTGCTGTGGCAATAACATTTTCACGCGTTCGGTCGACGGTGGACTCACGTACATGAACCCGGTACCAGTGATTCAGAACCCGCGCTTCGGGCAGGTTGCCACGGGCCCTGACGGCGCGGTCTACATCGTCGACCAGGCTTTCGGTAATGTCGCTGTTTTAAAGTCATCCGATGCCTTGGATCCGCCGATGCCGCCAACGTTTCAGAGCAACATCGCCTACATTGGTGGAAACACCGCATTTGGCGGCGTCAATCCCGCAGGGTTGCTCGGGCAAATGAACATCGCCGTTGACCATTCCAACGGCCCCACCCATGGCAACGTTTATATCCTCGGTTCGGTTGACCCACCGGGGCCCGATCCGCTGGATGTCATGTTCGCCCGCAGCACCGATGGCGGTGTTAACTGGGATCCGCCCGTGCGCGTGAACGAAGATCCGCTTTCGTCCAATTCGTTTCAATGGTTTGGCACGATGTCCGTCGCACCGAATGGAAGAATCGACGTCATTTTCAATGATACGCGAGCCAGCGGGAACAATTCGCTCTCCGAATTGTATTACACGTCATCGTTCGACGGCGGTGACACGTGGACGTCAAATATCCCGGTGAGCCCGCAATTCAACCACAGCCTTGGTTATCCAAACCAGAGCAAACTCGGTGACTATTACGACATGGTTTCCGACGAAGATGGTGCAGACGTTGCGTATGCGGCGACGTTCAACCTTGAAGAAGACGTTTACTACCTGCGCATTGGTTCCATCGACTGCAACAACAACGGTGCGGAAGATCAAGATGACATCAGCCTGGGCACCAGCCTTGACTGCAACTCCAACAGCATCCCGGACGAATGCGAAGGCGATTGCAATGGCACCGGCATCCCCGATGACTGCGACATCGCCAACTTGACCAGCGAAGACTGCAACGCAAACAACCGACCCGACGAGTGCGAGCTACTCGACAACGACTGCAATGCAGACCAAGTACCCGATGACTGCCAGGTCGCGGAACTGGAGGCCTCGTTGACATCACCGTCCAACCAAACCGTTTGCCCTGGAAGCGATGCGGCGTTCAGCGTTGATTCAACCCTATCAGGGCTAAGCTATCAATGGCTGCGCGGCGGCATACCATTGGTCGAAGGCGTCGACGCAACCGGAACAGATTCAGCCGACCTGACCGTAATCGCCTCCGCAGCATCGGACATCGGATTCTATTCGTGCATTGTCAGCGACGGTTGCATTTCGACCGAATCCGATTCGGCGTACTTGTCGTTGTTTGCCCCTGTCGCGATCACCCAGCAACCAACGCCCCTCTCCCAAACCTGCACCGGTAACACACTCGCGCTGGCCGTCGCAACCGTCGGTGACAACGTGTCTTACCAGTGGCGACGCGACGGCACGCCGCTCAGTGAGCAACCGGGCGCATTCGAGAATGTCCACACGGCGCAGCTGCACATCAAAGACATCAGCGCGGCAGACATGGGTGAATACGACTGCGTGGTCAGCGACGAATGCGGCGGACTTGAAGTGTCAGATTCTGCAACCTTCGCAATTGGCGACGTGGAATTCACCCTTCAACCCATTGCAACTTGTGCGAGCGCCGGAGAAACGATTGAACTGACGTCCACACCAGATGCCGGCGGTTTCTCAATCTTTCGACAGTGGCACAAGGATGGCAGCCCACTGGTCAATGGCGGGAACATCTCCGGCGCGTTTACCGATACACTGGTCATCAATGATGTGACAGTCGCAGACGAAGGCGCATACGCCCTCCGCGCAATTTCGCTTGGACCGAATTGTGTCGAATTCAGCGATCCGGTGACGCTGCTCCTCGATACGTGCACGTGCGAAACTCCGGGCGACATGGACATGGACGGCGATCTCGATCTCGCCGACCTCCAGCAATTCACCGAGTGTTTCGGTAAGAATGTCGCGCTCGCCAACGAATGCGCCTGCGCCAATATCGAATTCATGGATGACATCGTGAATCTCAATGACTGGACGCTATACGCCCCGATACTGACAGGCCCCTGACCATTGACCTCGCCAACGCCAATTTCGAGCAACGCGACGCGGGACGACGGGCCAAGCCGCATCACACTGGCAGCATCTGGGAAACAAGTCGGACACACGGAAGTCGTGGCGGCTTAATGCCTTGTATCGAT
>DDIR01000081.1:22370-26791 GCA_002338715.1 Phycisphaerales bacterium UBA1845
CCGCCAATACAATGGCAATGTGTGTGATGGTCTTGGTCGGTCATTTGCTACCCAGCTCAACCGCATCTGGCGTTTCTTGAGATTTGGCATCTCGATGTCGGCCAACACCTGAGATTCTAACCGGACAAATCGGTTTGAGGGGCTGCGTCCATGGATGCTGACCGTGAATCCGCAAGGGATGATCCAGACGGTCGCGTGCCCTTGGTTCCAACAACATCGGAGAAGGTCTAAATGAAGAGCACTTCCAGTTGCCTGCGCCATGCACTCATCCGCGGCCTGTTGACATCGTGCCTGGGCGTTGCATTGATTGCGAGTCCTGCATGGGGAGACGTGGTTTCAACTGAGCGAAAGGCATCGCTCGCCACGAATGTGGTCAACGAATTCAGCCTCGGCGAATTCAGCATCCAACGACTGAACCTGCCCGAAGATGGCAATCGCAGCGCAACCTTGAGCATCCAGCTCGATGGTGTTGATCGAACGATATCCATCACCCCTTATCGGGTATTCGCGCCCGACTACAAACTGCTGGTCGATCACGGCGACGGTCGACTTGAGGAAGCGGCAATCGGTGAGATCAACACCGTGCGAGGGACCATCACCGACATCCCCGGAAGTGTCATTGCCGGTGGCCTCATTGATGGTGGCATCGTCGCCAAGATCAAAGTGGCTGAGGATGACATCTATTGGATCGAGCCGCTTTATGGCCGTGTCGACGGCGCAGAAGTTCAGGAACACATCATCTACCGCAAGGACGACGCCCTTCCCCACAACGGAACATGCGGAACCAACGAAGCAACCATGCGCGCCATCGACAATTTTGGAATTGGCGGTACCCGGGGATCCGGATGTGGCGGCGGTGTTTGTGTGACGGACCTGGCCTGCGATGCGGACTTTGAATACTTCCAGGATTACGGAACGGTTGGCAACGTTCAGAATCGCATTGCATCCGTCATCAACGCCATGAATGTGCAGTATGAGTCGCAGGTCGGAATCACGCACCAGATTTCAACAATTATTGTTCGCACATCGCCAGTCTACTCAAGCAACAATGCTGACACGCTGCTCGGACAATTCAGAAGTCAGTGGTTAAACAACCACACCAACATTCAACGCGACATCGTCCACCTGTTCACTGGAAAGAACCTTGTCGCACCGACGATCGGTATCGCCTGGGTCGGGGTGATCTGCAATGACGTCACGTCGGGATTGGGGTTTGGCCTTGTGGAATCGGACTTCAATGGCAACTTCTCCTGCGCAACGGACTTGTCAGCCCACGAACTCGGGCACAACTGGAGCGCGTCGCATTGCAGTTGCTCGGGCAACACGATGAACCCGAGCATCACCTGCGCCAACAACTTCAGCGCGACGTTTACGATTCCAGGCATCATCAGCTTTCGCGACTCGCGAACATGCCTGAGCCCGCTCGAGTCCGGAACGACCACATTGCCATTCAGTGACGACTTTCCATCAACAACATTGAACCCAACCAATTGGACCGGCATCAACGGCGCGGAAAGCAACGCGGAAGGAAACGGCGAACCCAGCGCGTCCAACTCGCTCAACATCGATGGCAGTGACGAAATTCGCTCGGCCATCATCGACACATCCGTCCCGCTTGGGCTGGACCTTTCGTATTACTGGCAGCGAACGGGTTCGGGGAACTCCCCGGAAGCCGGCGAAGACCTGATTGTTGAGTACCTCAGCGATTCGCAATTGTGGGTGCAACTGACGAGTTATCCAGGCGATGGTCCGGATGGCGATCCGTTTGCATTCGATTCGTTTGAATTGCCTCCTGATGCGCTGCACAACAGTTTCCGCATTCGATTCCGTGGCATTTCCCCGAATGCAGGTTTCGACGACTGGTTCATCGACGACATCAACATCGATCCCTGCTACGGTGCGACCGTCTCGCCGCAACCTCAGCCAGCAGAAGGGTGTCCGGGTACGAACCTGCAATTCTCAACGTCGGGTAGCGGGGGCGAACCGATCGGCTACCAGTGGTTCAAGGGCGACGTCATGCTGGTCGACGGCGGTGGAATCAGCGGCGCCGAAACCGACACGCTCACCATCAGCGGCGTTATCGATCCTGCAGATGAAGGCGACTACCACTGCGAAATCACCAACGAATGTGGTTCGCTGGAAACCAACAGCGCCCATCTGACGGTGTATGATCCAGCCGCGATCACCAGTCAACCGCCGGCTTTGGTTACAGCCTGTGTGGGCGACACTGAATTCATCACGGTTGGAACGGCTGGTGACGAGCTAAGTTACGAATGGCGCAAAGATGGCGTCCTGCTGACCAATGGCGGAAACATTTCCGGAGCAACGACCAGCTCATTGCAGATATCCAACATCTCGCTTAGCGATGCGGTCAGTAGCCCCGGATACGTTTGCACCGTGCTCGACACGTGCGGAAACGTCGTGGATAGTTCAGCCGCCGTGCTCGACATTGGGGGCGCTGAAGTCACCGACCAGCCCGAAGATGACTGTGTTAACGATGGCGAGTCCGCTTCGTTCACCACGAATTACAACGTCTCCGGTGGATTCAGCACATTCGTTCAATGGCACAAAGACGGTTCGCCGCTTGTCAACGGCGGTAATGTCTCAGGAGCGTTTACCAACACGCTGACCATCAATCCAGCGTCAGCCGCCGACGTCGGAGGCTACTCGCTTCGCGTCCTTGTCATCGGACCGAACTGCGTCCAGTTCACCGATGAGGGACAGTTGTCAATCGGTGATTGTGGATGCACGCTCAACAGCGAGTGCGACGATGGCAATCCCTGCACCGACGACATTTGCGACCCCGAACTCGGATGCATCAATCCGAACAATTCGGCCGCTTGCGACGACGGTAACGCATGCACAACGTCTGACGTTTGCAACGCGGGATCGTGCGTCGGATCGTCGCCCTTGGTCTGCGACGACTCCAACGCCTGCACCGATGACACCTGCGATCCGGGCAGCGGTTGCGTCTTCACGAACAACACCAACCCGTGCGACGACGGCGACGCATGTACGACCTCAGACGTATGTGACGCAGGATCGTGCGTTGGGTCTTCACCTTTGGTCTGCGACGACTCCAACGCCTGCACCGATGACACCTGTGATCCGGGTAGCGGTTGCGTCTTCACGAACAACACCAACCCGTGCGATGACGGCGACGCATGCACGACACTCGATGTTTGCGACGGCGGATCGTGCGTTGGCTCAGATCCTCTGGACTGTGACGATGGCGATTTCTGCAACGGCGTGGAAACGTGCGACAGTGGATCGGGATGCATCACCGGTGTCGCACCTTGCGATGGATCAAGCTGGTGCGACGAAGATGGCGATGCCTGTATTGCCTATGGTGACGGTGACATCAACCTCGATGGTAGTGTCGACCTTCTCGACTATGCCGCATTCCAAAGCTGCTTTGGCATGTCGGCCAGTGGTGGTTGCGAGGCGTTGAACCTCACCGGCGATGGAACAATCGATCTGGACGACTTTGCCGCATTGGAGGGCGTTCTGACGGGCCCCTAGTCGATTCCCAAGTTCAAGTTCCAACACAAAAATCAAGTGCAATCCGGGGTCTTTAAAAGGCCCCGGATTGCACTTTCGTGCCTACAAACTCTAGTCTTGACGCGTATGGTCCGATATTGGATACTTTTACCAACGATACATCGGAGGCCGGACGCTGAATTATCCGAGAAGCAACGTTTGTTTCACCATGCTCCGGCCCGATGTCCCTGTTGGTAGAGGTTTTGTCATGCAAGGCACGGTCAAGTGGTTCAATTCGACCAAGGGTTTTGGCTTTATTACTCCGTCTGATGGTAGTGCCGATGTGTTCGTACACTACAGCGCCATCACAGGCGACGGCTATAAGAGCCTCGACGAAGGTGCGGAAGTAGAGTTCGAATTGGCTGACGGCGAAAAAGGGCCGAAAGCCACGAACGTTCGCGCCGTCTAATTCAATTCGACGCCAATCAAGGTCAGCACGTCTCACGAGCCCGCAAATGATGAAAGTCATCGTCTGCACGTGAATCGGTGAGCCCTTGCGCTGACCCGGCTTCGACTCAACGTGTTCGGTCCGGCACGTCGTTGCTTGATTCAGAAGTCCACTTCAGAATCGACGCCTTGCCCCTAAGGTCTTGCGCGCCGTCACATCCACCATTGCTGGCATCTCCAAACCGCCAAGAAACTTATCTCGAAGATCAGCCCAACCTAACAACACCAGTCACGCGAAAGTAGATTCGCTTGCCACAGTGCCTGATTGATCGAGCTGGCCAAGGCCGAACGCTGGGTTTTCGGCATGGCTTGAGACGATTACGAATGAAATCCGAGTGGAGGGGACTTCGCATCACCCTTGCTTAGATGGGGGTCGCGTTCTTGCCGGGATTGATTTTGCTTTCCACTGGATTCCCGCCTTCGCGGGAATGACG
>DDIR01000081.1:26882-69361 GCA_002338715.1 Phycisphaerales bacterium UBA1845
CGCCTTCGCGGGAATGACGGCGGTGTCGCGCCGCCGGGTTTGGGCCAAGAGTGTTCTAGGATTGGTTGTGGCCACCCCGATCGGTCCACTCGAAGGGCTTTCTTGCCAAAGTGAACGGGCGGTTTTGCGATACGCTGATCAACAGGCTCGCGGCTACGAAGTTGGTCAACAAACTACTGCCGCCATAGCTGACAAATGGAAGCGTCATGCCCGTGATCGGCATCAGCCCGACCGTCATCCCGACGTTGATCACCGTCTGTGCGGCAATCAGGCACACCACCCCCATCGCCAAGAGTCTGCCGCAAGGTTCCGGCGTCACCGAAGCGATCTCGACACCTGCCACCACAATCACCACATAACACCCCAAAACCACGAGGCAGCCCAGCAGCCCCCATTGATGCCCGACGATTGAAAACACGAAGTCGTTGTGCCTGTCGGGCAGGAAGTTGTATTCAACGTAGGTGCCCTTGCCCCAGCCCTGCCCGAAGAACCCCCCGCTTCCAAGTGCAGCTTTCGATCGCACCAACTGCATCCCGGTCGAAACCTCCCACTCGCGGGCTTCCCGCTTGCCGACACCGGTAAACGCGTACTTTTCCGGATTCTCTTCGATCTTGTCGCGGAAGGTCTTCGACTGAAGAGCGACGGCCATAATCCGGCTTTTCTGATAGGCGTGAAGCTTCATGAACGTGAACGGGGCCACAACAAGCCCGATCAGAATGATGCCACCAAGATGCTGGATCCTCGCTCCCGCCACGAACAGCATGCCAAAAAGAACAGGAATGAACAGGAGCACGGTTCCGAGATCCGGTTCGAACAAGATCAGGACCATCGGGATCACCGAAAACAGAATTGGCACAAAAAGCCCGTCCAGCGTTCGGTAGTTTTTGCGAAATCGAAGATACCACGCCATGGCAAGGATGTAGCTGACTTTCATGAATTCCGAAGGTTGCAGCGCAAAACCGGGCAGGCGAATGGAGCGGTACGCCCCCCGCGATTCAGGGACCAACCCGCCGAATGAAAACCCGAGATACTTGGCGATGATCATCGGCAACAACAGCACGAGGCAAATGCCAAACAGGAGGTAGGCGTGTCGGGCCAAACGCATGTATCCGATGCGGAGGATGATGGCCGACAGCACGATGCACGCGATGGCCACGCCGGCTTGCTTCCCGGCCATCACCGTGCTCGAAACGTTTCGACCGCCGACCGGCACCGTGTTCGATGCGCAGATCGCCGCCAATCCGATCAAAACAAGAACGGTGATCGAAATCGCGATCGCCCACCCCGGCTGAGTCAGGTCGTAAACGGGACGCCTCATGGCCCAACTCCCGCACCGGAATCAGCGACGTGATCAACGTCGTCCACGACCGCGACATAATCGGGATCAAGATCGGGCCCAAGCACCTCCAGAAGGACATCCGCGACTTTCTGCGCGATCGCCCCACTCACGCGCCCGCCACTCCCGCCATATTCGACCATGACCGAAAAGGCGACGTGCGGCACCTGATTCCACAAGGGTTGTCCATTCGCATCGGCTTTTTGCATGTAGGCGACAAACCACGCATGCGAATGCTTGCGCCCGTGCTCGGCGGCTTCGGAGGGCCAGCGTTCCGCAACTTCGATGCTGCGCGGGTCAAAGGTCGCGTCCGGATGATCGTACAAAAGAAAATCGATCGCGTCGGACATGGTATTGGCGTAGATCACCGCTGTTCGCTCGGAACCGTCGGTGTCTTCGTACGGTATCGCATACGCGGTCGGCGCGGGAACCGTCTCCGCACTGCCGGTCTTGCCGATCAGCACATAACCGGTGTCGATCGGGATTCGCGCCTGCGTGTATGCCGTCCCATCCGTATCGTTGACCACCCCAAACATGCCCCTGCGGATCACCTGCCAATAGGTCGGGCTACCTGGCAGTTCCCAAACGGGCGACTCAGCGTCGGTTCGGACCAGCGAAACGTGGCGGTATTCTCCGGTCGCGTACGAAGCCATCAGATTGGCAGCTTGAATCGGCGTGACAGCCACCTCTGCCTGCCCGATGGCAAACTGCCGCGGGCTGCCCGGCGTCAATGGGTGACCAATGGACTCCATGAAGTTCGGCGTCGGGTTGATACCCGGTACTTCTTCACGGAGCCCGGTTCCGGATTCCTTGCCAAGCCCGAACATATCAAAGAAGTTGGTCAGGGTGTCGGCGCCCAGCAATTGCCCCGTGTTGTACATGAAGATGTTGCACGAATACTTGATCGCCTCCCATGCAACCAGTGGCCCGTGTTGTTTGCGCATCGACGTGCCAGCCGCCGCCCAACATCTCCATCGGTCGGGCTGACTTGGAAAGAGCGCCCCTTCACACGTGAACGTTGTCGCTGTCGTGATTTTTCCGGTGATCAGACCGGCCAGGCATACCAGGGGTTTGACGATCGAACCCGGAGCGTATTGCCTCGATACCGCGCGAAACGCCAGCGGATTGCGGCGGGTGTCGTCGCGCAGGACGTTGTAATGCTCACGAAATGTCTGCGGGTCGTAGGACGGGTAGGACACCATCGCCAGACAGTCTCTGTTTCGCGGGTCCAAAACGACAATGGAACCGGACAACGAATATGGCAGCGGGGCAATCTGCTCTCCAAACATCTCGTAAAGTCGCGACTGAAGATCACTTCGAATCGTCAGCCGGACATCCTCACCGGGAACTGGCGGCGAAGATGTCAGAACTTCGCCCGCGCGATTCCCATGGAATTCACCGCGTGATCCTCGAAGCTGCGCCTCCATCGAATACTCAATACCCGACCCACCGATGCGATCGGTGCCGAGTAGCGAGCGCAATCGGTCCTCCGCAAAGATATCCGATTGCAGGTGTTCAGCCGTCACAGGAACAACCTGCCCCAGGATATGCGCGAGCGGCGCACCTCCGCGATAGACCCGTTTGGTCGAGTCTTCCACTTCGACCCACGGATATGGCGACAAGACCGACCGTGCATCGACCTGCTCTTGGTCGGTCAACCCCTCTACGATGGCGTGACTCATCCGCTCTTCGCGAACCGGTGCGGAAAAACCACGCCGCCGGGCCACGTCTTCGCGAATGGCCTCAATGCGATCGCAGATTTCCCGGGCCCGTGCGTGCAATTCATCGGTACCGCCGTCGAAGAACGTGGCCAACTGCTCCCACATTCGATCGATGTCGTTGTTGAATTGGCGCTCCACGTCTTCAATGCTGAGCTTTCGACCGTAGGCATTGTTGTGTTTGAGGCGTTTGACCATCGCATCGTGATAGTCTTTGTCGCCGGAAAGGATGCCATAATCGACTTTGATATCCCAGCACGGTTCGTCCGAGACGAGCAGTTTGCCCGTGCGGTCGAGAATGCTGCCGCGAACGGTTGGCAGCGTCTTTGGTCGCAGCAACAAGGCGCGGTCCGCTTGCTCCTCATACATATGGGCGTGGACGATCTGCATGTCGATCAGTCGCACAACGAGGATTGCCAGCGCAAACCCCATCATCGCCAGGAGGATTTTCAAGCGTTGTTCGAACATGCGGACCTATTTTGGTTCTCAAATCGCCTATTGGAGTCGGCTGCGTTTCGGTATCAAGGCGGCGAGGCGACACAGGAACAACGAAACGAAGTTGCTAAATTACGGTCGATCGCGATCCGATGCGCTGCAAACGTGCGTGCGAATATCGAGGTGCATCCAGACCAAGCCATCGGACCAATCGAAGGAGCAACGCATGAATCGGTGGTGCGCAAATCGCCGAATACAAGGCGATGCCCACGGGACCGCCCATGCTCGACCACGCCATGGAGTTGGCAGATGCGTGCATCATCATCGCGTAGAACCAGAATATCCCGTGAATGAAGATTCCGGCGACAAACGTCACGCTGAAATGGGTCAATGGGTGATAGCGAAACATCCAATCGCGCGACGACTGCACACAAAGCGCCACCAAGGCGTACGAAAGTGACAACAGCCCAAACCGCTCCATCGACGCCAGGTCCGCAAGCAGTCCCAACGACCAACCCGCGACCACCGCGTCCCACTTTCGACCGTGCATCGCGAAGAATACGACCGTGATCAGAATCACATCCGGTGATGCACCCAAAATCGACAGGCGCTGCGCAAGGGTGGTGTGGATCGTCAGGCAGAACACCGCAACAATTGCAAAGCTAAACCAGCGCATCGATACGTTTCCGTTACTGCATCCGTTGCTTTTTGTGTTTGGGCCCCAGAATATCCATCAACGCTTTTGCGGCAGCGATCTGAAGCCTGGGATCGTCGGCATCGTTCATCATCGATTCAAGCGGTGCAACCGCTCGGCGATCGCCAATCGCCCCCAAGGTCGTCGCCGCCAACTGCCGCACGCGAAAAGTCTGGTTTGCGGCTGGGTCGTTCTTTTCATCTTTCTTCGCTGTGTACGAAAGCGACGACATCGCCAAGTCAAACCCCTTGGCATCACCAAGCTGACCCAGCGCCCGGGCGGCTGCCAGTTTTGTTTCCAAATGCTGCGCGGTGGCCAACTTGTCCAGAAAAATCTGGTGATATTGTTGATCCCGCAGGTGCCCCAGCACCGTCAGCGCAAACGTTTCTTCCGGTCCCAGCCCGTTGTACAGGTTCGCAACGAGGGTCGCCTTCGCCTCTTTCGATCCCAACATCGCCATCGACTCAAGGGCATTGGATCGTAGTCCCGGATCGGGAGAAGTCACGACCCTCGCCAGTATCTTGTTGGCACCGGGTTCGCCCAATCGACCGAGCACAAACGCGGCATGATGCGGGGCGTTGGGATCGGACCGACTAAACAGGTACTCAGCCAGCTTTCCTGACGCACTGGTGTCACCCATCATGTGGAGCGAACCAGCCGCCGCAATCTGGTCACTGACTTCCCCGCTGGCGAGGAGTTTCTTGACGGTGTTGATCGATGTGCGATCGTCGCGCTGGCCCAGGGCCATGGCAGCCGCAAACCGGACGGCCGGCGAATCATCGTTCAGCGCCAGGCGAATCCACGGCAGCACTTCATCGCTCCCGCATTCGGCCAATGATTCCAGCGCCTGGACCCTGGCTGTCGCGGAGTGTTCATATGGCAGATAATACCGCAGACAGGACATCGCCCGCTCGGTGGTCTGCTTAACACCCGCACCCCCCGCAGACGCACATCCACTGACCCAAATCAGCGATTGAACCCCCAGCAAAAAACTCGTCATCCTGACGAAACTCATGAACGTTCACCCCTTCTGCGGAACCCGGCGACAATCCGCATTCCCACGTAATCCACGTAGAATAGTCCCCAAAGCACTGCGCACAATCCGGAAAATACGTCACCGATACGGGAATACAAGCTTTGGCGACTGTCGACTTTGATGTTCGCGACTTCGTATCCTTCAATGTCCGGGCCAACCACAACGCCATTCTTATTGACACGATGGTGCACGCGACCGTCCGGATCGATAAAGCAACTGATTCCGGTGTTGACGGCCCGGGCCACGCCCACCCGATTCTCCACCGCACGAAAAACCGACGCCACCAGATGCTGGGGCAATTCGCCGGAGTTCGGGAACCAGCCGTCATTGCTCAGGTTTAGAAGAAAATCACAACGCTTCTTTCCGTCCGGCCCGGTGACGAACTTGTGCGGGATATAAGGCATCACGTTTTCGTAGCAGATCGGCGTGGCGAAGCGGTATTCCTTGTTGTCCTGCGACGCGGATTTCATCGAGAAGGTTGTGAATTCTGTGCCAGCCGTCAGCGAATACTCGTAATCGCTGCTGCCAAATGGCAGGAATTGATTCAGCCAGAGATACACGAAGCGAAGAGGGCCGTAACGAAAGGGAACGTACTCGCCAATCAAAACGCGGTGGATTTTGTCGTATCGCCCGGGGATGCCGCCTTCCGGCCTGAAGACGAACGCCGAGTTGTAGCGAATCTGCGCCGCCCGCAGGTCAAGCGGGGTAGGCACATAGGATGCCGCGCCGGTCACGATATAGGTTTTGTGATCGACGGCAAAAAGCCCGAAACGCTCATAGCAATATTCCGAGGGATACGTCCCCCTCGGCGTCCCGGCATATCGCCACGCAAGAAACTCAACGTTGAGCTGCATGTACCACGGCGTCTCGGGCAGCAGAATCAGGTCTGGCTGCTGGGCGTCGGCTTCTTCCATCAGTTCGAAATATCGATCGGTTCGCTCGCGATGACTCGGCTCTCTCTGGCTGCGGGATGAATCGACGAAGTTCGGATAGTTGCCCTGAATGACCGCCACGCGCGGACCGTCGGTAATCGTCTCCGTCCCCAATCGGTAAAATCCGTAACCGAATACGAACGCAAGGACGCAAACCGAATAGACCACGCTCAAGCGTGCGCGGCTTGGCGGTGTCGCATCTTCGTCCTCGCAAGGCCAACCCAATCGCACGAGGCACAGATCCGCCAGCATCCCGTTGGCCACCGCCAGCATGAAGCTGACACCATATGCACCGACCAGATCAGAGACCTGTATCGCGGCAAGGACCGGATGCTGACTGTGCCCCAACAGGTGCCAGGGCAATCCCGGTACAAACATCGACCGAACCGCTTCGCTGCCAACCCATACGAATGGAAATGCAATCGCCAAAGGAAACCGACGGCGGCGAACGATGTATCGCACCGGGCACGCGACCAGCGGCATGTAGAATCCAAGCGCCAGAAACAACACGACCGAACCGATCCCGGTCACCATGAACATCCAGCGCATCGTGATGAAGAAGAACCCAGCGCCAATCAAATAGCTGAAAACATAAACCCGCCGAGCGGTGGTTGTGTAGCAAACCATCAAGAGCCAGGGAACAAGACAGACATAGGCAGCCGGCCAAACATCGTGCGGTGCGAAGCTGATAATCCAAAGGCCAAGCGTGACCAACGAAAGCAGCACCGTCCAACCCCATCGCCCCAATCGCGGTGTCTGCGCACCGCCATCTTCCGGCAGATTCTGGTTGGAATCGGCCTTGCGTTTGGACTGTGTATTGGAGTTTGATCCCTTGCGTCTGGCGTTCAACGCGAGCCCATCCTTGGTTGCGTTTGCGTGGCGATGTTCAATTCCATCTCTGCGCGGGTTTGGTCAGATCCGTTCGAGCAGAACCACCCGGACGCGGTCACCATCTGATGCCGCAGGCGAGCCTGCCGGTCTGACGATCCAACCGTTGGCCAATCCCATGCCAAACGGATCACCCGACCCGTGCCACGATAACGCGCAGGCGGTCAACCGGCCACTCTGATCTGGATCGATGCGTGCGGGCCAAAAGCTGTCGCGATCGCCCGCAGGCTTTTGACTCCCGACCAAGGTCGCTTCGACGAACTTCGGGAGTTCGTCAGGTCGCCCCTGCATCGCCGCGAACGCGGGCCGCACCAGCATCCAAAACCCCACCATGGCGCTGACCGGATTGCCCGGCAGCCCGAACACGCACGTGCCCTTTTCCGTCGTGCCGAAAAGCGTCGGCTTGCCCGGTTTCGACGACATTTTGTGAAAATGCACTTGAACCCCGCACTGAGCCAACACGTCCGGTACGAAGTCGAACGCCCCCATCGACACCCCGCCGGTAATGCACAGTCCGTCGCACTCCAGCCCATACTCGATGCTTTTGGTCAGGCTCGCGAGGTCGTCCATCGCAATCCCCAGCGAAACCACGTTCACACCGTCGTCGCTGAGAAGAGCCGCCAACATCGGGCTGTTGGAATTGCGGATTTGTGCGCCGGTGGGTTTCTTGCCGGCATCGACCAACTCATTGCCGGTGGCTAACACCGCGAACACCGGGCGACGATAGACATTCACATTCGCCGCACCCGCAGCCGCCGCCACCGCGATCTGTGCCGGTCCGAGCTTCGTCCCCTTTTTGAGAACGACGGCTCCCGACTTGAGGTAATTCGCACGGTCGCAGACATTCATCCCTTTGATTGCAGCGATTAGAACGTTGATCGCCCCGCCATCTTCGGACCATTTCGTATCTTCGATCCGAACGACCGCATCGGTCCCTTCGGGGATCGGGGCGCCGGTGTTGATCCGCGACGCCTCTCCGGACCCGACAGGCTTGCTCGATTTGCCGCCGGCTGCGATGTGATCGATCACTTTCAACGTCACGCCGGCCTGTGCTGTGTCGGCGGATCGTATGGCGAACCCATCCATCATCGCCTTGTCAAACGGCGGCATGTCAATGTCACAGGCGATATCTTCTGCCAGGGTGAGTCCCAGCGCCGGCACAAGTTCCATCGATACGGTCGGGGCAATTGCGACGTGATCGAGGACGATCCGCTGCGCTTCGGCGATGCTGATGAGTTTTTCGTGTTCGCTACCCATAAGGACATTGTGCAAGCGGCATGGACGTCGGTCAATTGGGGTTGCCTGCGAACAAAAAGAAGGCACAGGCGGCTTGTGCCTGTGCCCTCAGTTTGGGTTGGCTAATTGTCGGTTTGATTCCAAGACACTGCTCACAGAGCAGTGGCACAATTTGACCGATTGCTATGCGCTCTTTTCTTCCTTGGTCGATGGCTTGTCGCCTTTTCTGTTGGCGATGTTGCCGGCGATGGCCTTGCTCAGGTCGCGCAGGTCTACACCCAACACACTTTCAATCGTGGCCATCGATTCGCTTAGCATGCGGGCTTTGCTCATGGCTGCGCCGGCGATGGCGTTTCCATTGCCACCGTCGATGACCGTGACATCGCCAAGGTTCACACCCTGGATCGTCTTGGTCATTTCCTTGACGACGCTGGGCAGCATCTCGACGAGCATAACCTTGAGCGCGTCGGGGTGCTTTTGAATCGTTTGACCGATTTGCTCGATCGCCATGGCGCGGGCTTTTCCTTCTTCGAGGATGGTTGCGGCTTCACCTTCTGCCTTGGCTCGGGCGACGTCGCGATCGGCGATGGCCTGGGCAACTTCGGTCGCAGCCAATCGCTCACGCTCTGAGGCGGCTGCGGCTTTGTTGCGTTCGGCTTCCTTGATCGCCGCTTCGCGGGCGAGTTCTGCTTTTCGGATGCGAAGATCGTTGTCCGATTCGGCGATGGCTTTGTCGGCGTGGAGACGCGCCTGTTCAGACTTCTGACGCGATTCGGCTTCGGCGGTTTTGGCTTCGGCGTCGCGGGCGGCTTGCGCCTGTCGGGCAGACGAACTGGCTTCCGCTTCCTTGATGTCGGCTTCTGCCTTGCGCTGGGCTTCGTACTGACGGGCTTGTGCGCGGACTTCTGCCGACGCCTTGCGGGCAATCGACTCGAGGTATTGATCTTCGTCATGAACGTTCTGGATGTTCACACTGTCGATGATCAGACCGAGTTTGCGGAAGTCGTCGGTGACTTCGTTCATCACGGTGGCGACGAACTTGTCGCGGTCTTCAACGATTTCCTCGGGCGTCATCTTACCGATGACCGCACGCAGACCACCTTCGAGCGTTTCGCGGGCGACGCGCTGCATCTCGACTTGCGGTTGATTCAAAAAACGCTCAATCGCATTGCCGCGCGTATTCGGTTCGGATGAAACCTTCACGTTGGCGACGCCCGTCACCATGATCGGGATCATCGTACCGCCACCGGCCTGCGCTTTGACTTCCAAGCCGACCTGCATGTTGCGCAGACTGATCTTTGAAACCTGTTCGATGATGGGCCAAACCACGGTTCGACCACCGATGAGTGTGCGGTAGCCTTCGTTTGGTCCGGACCGCTTACCGCTGATCACCAGCAGTTCACTCGGATCACCGACCACCATGATCTTTGCAACAAACGCCGCAAACGCAATGAGGACAAACAAGATGCCACCGCCCAATACCATGTAGGGCGTAAGTGACCCTGCTGAAAGCATCAACGTCATGATTGGCTCCCTTCTACGAGTTATTGATAAAGTCGTGTTCCTTCCGCGACACAACGACTGCCAAACCACCAGAGTAGTCCACAATGGCCACTGCTTCGCCACGTTGGAATGAATCATCGTCACGCTTCGCGACAGCGGGGACATAGTGCTCGCGATTGCCAATCCGCACACTCACCTCACCGCGGTACGGCGGCTTGATCGATGCGGTCACGCGCCCCGGCTGCCCGATAAAATCTTCGATCGAAATCTGACTGTTGCCGCCACTGCGCTTCAACGCGCGAATCGTCTGATGCACGCCTTGTCCGATCGCCAAGCCCGTGATCAGCGACGTGATCAAGACAGCCAGCGGCGCCATCTCGGACATGTGCGTGAGTACCGTACCGGTCATGCCGAATGCGGCAGCGAAGTAAACCAGGAAGCTGACCGAAAACCAAGTCGACAACGCCAGCGCCCCGTGATGGTGATCGACCCCGCCAAAATCGTGATCGTGACCAATCGCGTCGTGTCCGACATCAACACCGCCATCAAGATCAACGCCACCGTCAAGATCAGCACCGCCATCAAGGTCGACATCCATGTCCATGTCGATATCAACATCAACGTCGGCATCGACCGAACCGGAATGATCGCCACCGAAAACCGTGGAAATCACCAGCAGACCACCGCCAACGATCATGCAAACAAGGTACAAGCCCGAAAGTGATGGCATCGCCCACGTGGCTAGCAACAACTCAGGCATAGACATTGCTCGTCCTCCGCGCAATCAACGGTAACTCGGTATCCGCTAAACCGGACACACCTGTTGTTTGAAGTCACCCAACACCAGAAGCTTAATACACGCCCGAAGCGCTGGATACTACAACTCTGGGCCATCTTTGGAACGACTCGTTGAAATGGCCCCATTGGGCTAGAATGCCCCAAACCGAACGTTTGGCGCGATTTCGGACCTGTGAATATCCCTTTGCCCCACGGCGAGGATGGAGAATCGGCATATGAAGGTGCTTTACTTTGACTGCTTCAATGGGGCGGCAGGCGATATGCTTGCCGGCGCTTTGATCGACTCCGGCGTGTCCATCGAGCGAATCCAAACCGAGCTAAAAGCCCTCAACGTTTCCGGATATACCGTCGAAGCCCAGGGCATTCGCAAGCAAGGGTTCGCAGCCACCAAGTTCGACGTGCATATGGATGCGACCGAAAGTCAGCCCCACCGTCACCTGCACCACATCGAGAAGATCATTGCCGAATCGACCCTATCGGAGCGCGTTCGCCGGCGGGTGATGTCGGTCTTCGAGCGGTTGGCTGACGCGGAAGCTGCCGCCCACGGAACAACCCGCGAAAAGGTCCACTTTCACGAAGTCGGCGCCATCGATGCGATCGTCGACATCGTCTCCGTATGCCTGGCCGTCGAGATCATCGCGCCCGACCGCATCGTGGCGTCGCATCTGCCCGTCGGTTCGGGCACCGTCAAATGCGAACACGGGATCATGCCGGTGCCTGCCCCCGCGACGGCGATGCTCTTGAAAGGCGTGCCGATTCAACAGACCGACGAAACCGGCGAACTTCTCACGCCGACAGCCGCCGCCCTGCTCACTGAGCTTTGCGACGAGTTTGGTCCGCTGCCGTCAATCAACATTGAACAGATCGGATTGGGTGCGGGCACGCGCGACGGGAAAACGCGTCCAAATATCCTGCGTGCATTGATCGGAACATCGGTGGCCGCGTCCGAAAGCAGCAGCGATACGGTCGCGGTCCTCGAAGCCAACATCGATGACGCACCTGGGGAATGGGTTGGGCACTGTGTCACCCGCCTTCTTGATGCTGGTGTACTCGACGCCTACACGGTGCCGATATACATGAAAAAGGGACGGCCCGGGGTCGTCCTGTCGGTGATCTGCGAGCCGAAAGACCAGCGCCGCATCGAAGATCTGATCTTCAGCGAGACGTCAACCTTCGGCATTCGACACCGCCTGATGCAGCGATCGAAATTGAACCGCGAGCATCGCACCGTCGAAACGCCCTATGGACCGATTCGCATCAAGATCGGCTCGCGCGATGGGCAGGTGCTTTCGGCAACGGCTGAGTACGAAGACTGTGCGGCGGCAGCGAAGACACATGACGTCGCCCTTCGCACGGTTGTTGCAGCCGCAATGAAAACGTACGGCGACAATCAGTAGGGTCCGCTGTGCGGACCGCAGAATTTTAACCCCGGGAAAATCGGTCCGCACAGCGGACCCTACCTGAAGATATTCCTGAAGCCGACCAACAGAGGACCCGCCACATGGACGTTGTCGAGCAATTCCTTCCGCTGAACCTTCTCGCTGCCGCCGAACCGGAGGGGTTTACCACCCCGTTTCTGTTGGCTGTGTTGGTGATGACGCCAATCCTGATCTTGATGACCCGCCGGCGCTTGCGAAAGAATCGCTCCAACGCGCGAAGTGGTCGACCCAATCGAAACCACAAAGCCCTCACCATCGAACGACGGGCAGAATCAATCCGCTCGCATAACGCGACAGAATCCGAGGCAGGTGCAGCGATGCTTGAATTCCAGGAATACGCCCGCACGATCCGGGCCCAGATCGACAACCGGTATCAGAAGCTGGAGTCGGCCACGGCCCACGCGGATCAGAAAATCGCCGAACTTCGGAAACTTCTCGCTCAGGCGGGATTCAGCCCAAGCGGTACAGCACCGGGTGTTGACCCCAATGTGGACGTCTGGCACAGCATTGCCGAGCCCCGCACGCAGGGCTAGTTCAATTTTTTTCGATGCCGATCAACTCGAAGTAGTCCCGCCGATTTTGGATGCCTAGAATTTGGCGTCAGGGCATGTGGTCACATTCTCTCAACATTCTCATGCACAGGTTGAACCCGGGCTTATGGGACTGACCGTATCACTCGTCATCGGACCAAGGCACGCTGGCAAGTCCTCGCTCATTGGGGTGATCAAGGACGAAGTGTGCCAATCGAGACCGCACCTTCTGCGCCTCGTCCCAACCAACCGAGCCACACCTGCCAACATCGCGCACCTCAACCCTGCATCCAATCGCGAAAACCAAAACGGCTGCCAGTTTGAAAACATCATCTACGATCCCGAGCGCGTCTTCGAAACGCTTCCGGAAATCCTCACGCAAATCCATGCAAAGGACCGCTACGGGTGCGTGATTATCGAAGGCGATGCCGATCCGAACCTGCTTCAAGCCTACCCGTATGACTTCGCCCTCTTCATCATGCCTTCGCCGGAATCCGAAAACGATATCTTCCGGTCGAAGGATCAGGTGAAGAAGGCATTCGAAGCCGCGATGAACGATACGGCCGCTTTCACGAGTGAGATTTTCGGTGTGGGCGGTGTGGATGATTCATGGTCAGGCGAGCGCAAGACGCCGCGACCGGACATGAGCGACACGCAGATGATTCGCCTTCTGGATTCACCGCTCGGTCAGGAACTGGCTTCGCGCATCCAATGCCATCCAGATTATCACGGATTGATCGACAGCAATGCGATTGTGGTGAATACAGGAATTGGTGCGACCTCGGGCGCCGCGGATGCGGTGGTCGCTCGGCTTGAGACATTGATCAACGACAACAGCCCGGTCAGCAACCACCGGTCAATCTACTGCTGCGACGTGCTCGATCGACACGACCCCCGCCGCAAAAAGCTTTTCACACACCTGAAGCAAACCTACCGCCTGCAACGAAACGCATAGAAATCAAAGAAGCGCGAAGGCAAATCGCGATTAAACCGCAGCAGCGCCTTCATTCCCGCAAAGAGCCGTCATTCCCGCGAAAGCGGGAATCCAGAAGAATACAAAGAACCTCAAAAGGAATATGAGCCCCCGCACATCAAAGTTACGACGAGCCAATCGCAAAGTCAGGAATGAACCTGCAGCACTACAACCAGAACTTACTGCGAGTCGGTGATCCCGCGCCCATCTCTGCCGGCTTAACCGGCGGCCGGGCTGCCCAAGGTTTCTTCAGCTTAGCCGGTCGAATCACATCCATCGCCTGCAAAACGCCGCGTTGCTGATGCGGTGAAAGGGTGCGATAGCGCACCACCATGCGAACCTCTTCAATCGTCAGGTTAAAAACATCCTGCGAAGATCGATACTCGATTTTCGTATTCGGTGTCTGCGTTGGACTCACGTCGCCGCCCTCACTGTTGCAGTTGAAAACCAATGGTGCCAAAAGACTGCCATGGTTATCGGAAGTTGCGGCGTTTGAGTTTTGGGCAAGTGCGACCGGACGCGACGGAATCCACCCTAGTTCAAGTCGAAGAACACCTGCAATTCGGCGAAGTCGGCCAAATCAACCGCCGTGTCAGCATTGAAATCGAAGCATTCGCACGCCAACCCCAGCCCGGTCGGCGATTGGGCAAGGCAAGTCGCGAAGGAATTGTAATCCGCAAGATCGACGCTGATGTCGGCATTGCAGTCGCCTTCGATATCCACGATGGCGTCGTAGCTGGCCAACGGATCGCCGAGCACGACCGACTGCCAGCTTAGAAATGGCAGCGATGCGTAGGCGGCTTCCGCCCATGTGCGCTGGTTGACCAACATTCGCGTCATCAGGAATTCGTTGTCCGGTTGAGACACCGAAAAAGGTTCAAACACGTTGCCCACTGCGAAGGTTCCGCCGGCGGCTACGAAGTCGGCGATCTGTTCCTGGTTGAACAATGTCCCGAGGCCATTGAGCGCGCGGGCGTTGTACGATTCGATCGTGTTGAAGATCGCGCCCTTGGCGAAGTTGAAATTATTGATGTACGTCCCCGAGCCGGGCGGGTTGGCCCCCGCGCCTTCGTTGCTGTGGTTCTCACCGTATGACGCGTACGCGATTAGTGGACGCGGTTCTTCGCTCGATTCGATAAAGTCGAACGTATCGTCGTAGCGCACGTTCCATCCGTTGGCCGACAGGATCGATTCCGTGTCTTCGTAGTCGTCGCCGGGGTCGATAAAGAACGGATCGTCATCAAGTTCATCGCCAACGGTCACGTCGAATTCGTCGAGGATGATGTGCGTGGCGGCTCGGTTGACGGTGATGTCCTGTGCGCGGGCGATCAAATTCAGCGCATCGGTTTGCGAATTGCCGTCGATGCGACACACGAGGTACATGTCACCGGGCGTCAGGCGTGCCGAACCGCTGCCAGCCACCGCCCACGCGATGTTCGATGCATTGGCGAAGGTCTTGCCGCTCGTGATGAAATTGCGCGAGAACGCATCGATGGCCGACACGCTGGTGTGATACGGATTTTGGATCATGTTGTCGGCGAAGCTGTCCATCTGCCCGCCGGCTTCCCCGCTGCTTAGATTCTGCCACAGCAACACCAACTCCGAATCGACCGAGGCATAGGTGATGTCGCCATCGTTGATTTCCGTCACTGCCGCGCTAGGATTGTCGCCGACCAACGCATTGTCGCTATCGAGGATGCGATGTGGCATCGGGCGAATGAGAACGATGGCGATGATATCGCCAGGTTGCGGAAAGCCCGAGGCACTCAAATGGCTGCGAATCGGGTTGCGCACCTTCGCGTTGAAGTCGGCGATCGTCAAGTTGGCGGTGAGCAGCGATGAATCGTTCAGGTCAACAACGTTTGAAGCGCCGATTCCCGGGTGGGCGGTGAGGTAGGCGTTCTTCAGCGCCGTGCCATCCGATGACGCGGAGTTGTAAACGACAAGCGTCTGACTCTCGGTGATTCCGCCACGCGCGCTTGAAACAACAGCCAAGGCGCCGACCAGCGCCAAGAGTCTGATTCGCATTGCTTCGACCCCATCGATTGATAACGGCAATGAGTGCTCGGATTCATCCGATGACCCATTATCGGACCGCGCCAGCAATCAATGTACACAAGTGGGCAATACGAATACAAGGATTCGCCGCCGCGTCGAACGAGATGGCGATTCTTGTGCCGCAGTGTAGGGTGGGCCGTGCCCACCGCTGTTTTGGTGATTTACGGATTGGTGGGCACGGCCCACCCTACGGTTAGTCGTCGTGGCGGTCTTCGCAGCGATCGAGGCGGCGTTCGCAATCGTCGTTGTCCTGCTTCAACTCGCGTTCCTTGCGTTCAAGACGACTGTTGCGTTCGCGGAGTTCGTCGATTTCGGCGTAGGCTTCTGCCAGTTTTCGGCGGGCGTCTTCGTGGCTGGTTGTATGCGGAACGGAACGCGTGTCCGTCGATCCACGATGCGAACGCCCATTCATGTTGATGCGCTCCGGGGCTTTAACCGATACGCAACCCCACATCGCAGTCGATGCCACAAACACGCCAACCGAAACAATGATTTGAGCACGCTTCATTTCAGACTCCTTCCATCCATTTGGCGCCAGGTGATCCGCCAACCGCATCACCACGAGGATGCTAACCGCTGGCCGCTGGTCGAGTCAATTAACTTTACGCTCGACACCCCCACCGCGGTTGTTGGCGGCTGGTCTCCTATCTTGCGTCGACTACACTACAGTCTGCGAAGATGGATTTGACGAATACATTCTGCCGACCGAAGTAAGCCGATGAATCGCAGTGAACGCTCTATCCTCACCGTCACGAGCATTGGACACGCCCTCTGCCATTGGTGTGCTTTGCTCGTCACGGGCATCTTCGCGCAACTACAAGCTGAGTTTGACTTGACCGGTCTTCAAGTGACTTCCCTGCCCGTCATCGGTTACGTCCTCATGGGCGCGGGAGCGCTACCGGCTGGCTACTTCACGGATCGATTTGGTCCGAAACCGATGCTCACCATCTACTTCGCATCAACGGCGCTTTCGTGCGTGGCGGCTGCCCTTGCCCCCAATGCCATCGCGTTTGCCGTCGCGCTGATTTTCGTCGGAGCGGCAGTCAGTTTGTATCACCCCACCGGACTCGCGATGATTTCGCACGGATTTGAAAAGCGCGGTCAAGCGATGGGCATTCACGGAATCGCGGGTTCGTTTGGTTTGTGTGGTGGTGCGATCGCGGGGCTTTTGGCGAATCTTTGGAATTGGCGGTTGGCGTACTGGGTGATGGCCGCGGTGGCGATGGCGTCTCTTGTGGTGCTCTTGATCATGCCCATCGCACTGCGCGACGATCCTCGCAAGGATGCGAAGGTTGAACAATCGACCGCCGAACCACGACGGGCACCGACACTTCTGCTCGTCCTTCTGTTCGTGCCGATGATGCTGACCGGTATCAACTATCGCGCGATCATGATAGCCCTGCCGACGTATCTTTCCGGTGATGGCGGCGACTCGATGCTGAAGAGCACCCTGGTCATCCTGGTGTTTCTCGCCGGCGGCGCCAGTCAGTTCCTGATGGGACGTTATGCCGATCGAACCCACCCGTCCAAACTTTACGCCAACATGATGGCCGCAAGCATTCCGTTGGCGCTCATCCTCGCTTGGTCCGGAGGCGGGTCGTACTTTGCCATCGGTGCGGCGCTGGCGCTCGCGATCGTTCATTTCGGTACGCAACCGATTGAAAACCTGCTCATCGCTGAACACACGCCGCCGTCGCTCCGAAGCATGTCGTATGGCCTCAAGTTCACACTGACATTTGGTATTGGCCCAGTCGCGGTTCCGCTGGTGGGATATCTTTGGGATGTGACGGGTACGTTGGCTTGGACGTTCGTGTTTTTTGCGGGTGTTGCGCTGATTGTGGCGATCTTGATCATGCAACTCGTCAAGGTTGTGGATGCCCAGTCCGCAGCGCCGATTGAGCCTGCTCACCCATCGCCATGTCTAGGGACCGTCGATCAAACCTGACAGGCTCGTCCAGTCGTCGATGTCGATGATGTCGCCTGCCGCGTCGATGTCTGCACACGCACAGCCGGGGTTGGCCGCCCTGCTCTTACCAAAACAGCCGGTGAAGAGATACATGTCGTATAAGTCGTAGTCGCCGTCGCTATCCATGTCGCCAGGAGAAAGGCAACAATCGCCAATGGACAGTTCTGCCGGATCGCTTACCAACGCGCAGTTCGGACCAATCGTCAACGCCCGCATCGTGTATGCGCCCGCATCCGCAGCGTCGACATTCGCAATGCTCAAGGTGTTTTCAAAAACGCCCGAAACACCGTTGCCATTGGTCAGCGCCAAACCATTTCTGAACCATTGCGTGAACTGCGAGAACCCCGCGGGCGATTCGGGTGTTGCGGTGAACACCGCAGTCTCTCCGACCTCAACACACAGGTCACTGGGTTGCTGAGTGAAGACTGGCCCCACAATCTCCAACGCCGTTGGATTGGATTCAACCGTACGCCCGCATCCATCCGTGATCAGACAGGTGTAACCTGGGGTGTCGGCTTCGTCCGCCACCTGAAGGTGGGTGATCGTAAGGCTTGCGGAATTGGCGCCGGAGAATCTTTCGCCGTTTGAGACAGGCGATTGATCTTTGAACCATTGATATTGAAGTTGGTAACCGCTCGCATTGACGGCGAGGATCACGGTCGTGTCCGTGCATCTGGACAAGATCGATGCCGGTTCCGATTCGATCGTCGGTTCGGGCCGCAACGTGATTTGCGCCGGCTCGCTTTCACGCGCGACGCATCCGACCATCACCACGCAGCGATACGAAGCCAACGCAAGCTCATTGACATTGCCGATCGATAGCACCGACGTTGTCACACCGCTGTAGTTCGACCCGTTCACCAGCGGGACGTCGTCTTTTGTCCATTGAAACCCTGTGGCATCGGGCGCACCAACGGACAATTGCGCACTCGCCCCTGGACACACCTGGACGGACGCCGGTTGAACCAGAATCAGCCCTTCCGACTCACAATCGTCCGGGACGCCATTCGCGTTGCAGTCCGGCTCATCGCAGACATCGGGCACGCCGTTGAGATTACAGTCGCTGTGATCTTCGCAGGTATCGAGAACACCGCTGTCGTCGCAATCGGGATCAATCTGAAGATCGCAAATACCGCAGCCGAATTGTTCGACAAGCGTGACGCAGGTCTCGTCCCACTCGTCGTCGCAACACGACGGTGCATCCTCGCACACGCACGCGCGGATCGTTGGGTTGGTACAACCGGCGCCGTGCTCGATCTCGCAGCAGTCGCCAGGACCGACAAAATCGATTTCGCATTCGTCCGGCAGGAGGTTGTCATTGCAGTCGGTCGACGTACCTCCGGCAAGATCGCACGTGTCGAGCACGCCGTTACCGTTGCAATCCACCAATTCGCACTCATCGGGGATTGCGTTGCCATTGCAGTCGGTGCTTGTCGCCCCGCTTAAGTCGCAGGCATCGACGACACCGTTGGCGTTGCAATCGCCTTCACATTCATCGGGCACGCCATTCGTGTCGCAGTCGACGGACACGGTGCAGACACCGCACCCATATTGCTCCACACGAAATGCGCAGATTCCGTCCCAGTTCACGTCGCAACAATATGAATCGATTGCGCATACACACGATTCGAGCGTCTTGTCGGAACACCCCGCACCACTGCCGCCTGCGCAGCAATCGTGGCCGAATTCACCGGTCAATTCACACGAATCGGGCAATCCGTTTTCGTTGCAGTCTGCGTCGCCCGCAGTCACGTCACAGTCATCGGGGATGCCGTTGCCGTTGCAATCCGTCTCGCATTCGTCGGGTAAGTCGTTGTTGTTGCAATCGCTGCTGGTGGGCCCGATCACGTCGCAACTGTCGGCGATTCCGTTGCCATTGCAGTCGGGTTCGCACTCGTCGGGAACGCCGTTTCCGCTGCAATCGTTGCTGAAACCGCTAGCGACATCGCAGATGTCCTGAACGCCATTCGTGTTGCAGTCATCTTGTGACTGGCATTCGTCCGGTATGCCGTCACCATTGCAATCCTGCGAGCTGCCGCCGTTGATTTCGTCAAAATCCGGGATGCCGTTGGTGTTGCAGTCGGGTGGTTCCGATGCAACTTCACCCGTCGCAATCAATGCGTACCCCTGCGATCCTTGATTGACAGCCGTCCCTCGAACACGAACGGTCCATTGACCGATCGCAGGCGCAGTCACGTGAATTTGCTCGACATTGTTCAGACTGTCGGGCGTGCCACCGGGAATCGATGCGCCGTTGACAAAAAAGTTGCCGTGATAGACTTGCCCGCCTGGTGACACTGCCTCCAGATCAAGGTTGTTCACCAGCGCCAATCCGCCCCCGGTCGTCGCAGCGGCTGGTGGATCGGTCCATACGAGCGTGATCCGCATCTGCTCAACATCGTTGATCACCGTCACGGTATATTCGCCGGTCTCACCGGTGGTCAGACCCGACGCGTTGCGCACATCATCCAACACCACAAGGTTGAGCACATCCCCTGCGAAGTAAACCGCATTGTCGGCGAGGAGTCGTCCCCAGCCTTCCAGATTCGACGGATAACCCCCGATGCCGGTCATATCGACTGACGAGTTGATCAAGACGCTCTTGATCAGCGCCCCACTTGGCGTGCGTGCGTCCGCTGTCGTCGCAATGCCTGACGGGTAATATCCGTCCATGAAATATTGGCGCACCAGGGTCGCTGCACCGGCGACGGCTGGACACGCCATCGACGTACCCGTGTCGGACAGCACGCTGCATGCGCTCGGAACAGCCGAAATCGTCGAGCAGCCCGGCGCATAGACTTCGGGTTTGCGCCGTCCGTCCGCAGTCGGGCCCGTCCCACCGCTGCAATGGAGGTGTTGATTGGGCGTATCCCGAGACGCGGCGACAGCCAGCAAATTCTTCGCGTTTTCCGGATTGCGAAGCAGCGATCCATTCGTCACCGCCAGGCAAACAAAGTCGTCTTCATTCTGATAGAGAAAATCGTCAAACCCGCGACAAAGTCCGTTGTACGCCGTGGTGCCGTCATCGCCCCAACTGTTCGTGTGAATGCGTGCGCCTTGCGAATGATGCAGATTGAGTCTGGCCGTCACACCGGCTTCGGTAAAGGTTGGAATCGTGCTGTACACCAAGTGGGCTTCGTATGCGACGCCCTGCCGGTTTGGACCGGACGAATCGTCACCTGCCGCGGTGCATGCAACATGCGTACCGTGAAAGCTGTTACCGTCAGATGAGTTGTAGAAAAGAAACTTGCCATCATCGAGCGAGCAATGGTCCTTGTCCGGCTGCCCGTCCATCAATCCGATGATCTGATCTTCTCCGTGAATTCCGTTCTCATAAAATGGGAGTTGGTCGGGTTGATTACTCTGCACAATCCAACGGGTGGTGTCGTTTCGGTAGGTCAGTTCCGGCGCTTCCTCGACGAATTGAACCGCTGCAATGTCCGAAAGCGCATCGACGCGATCCCGGTCGATGTCCACAAAGATGATCTGGTTGTCTGCAATCTGATCGCCGCCCCGAACGGTCGCACCGGCTTTTTCCAAGGCGGTACGTGTTTGGCCCACACTCTCGTTTGCAAAAAGTGTCACGACCAAACGCACGCGATCCTGCTCGGCCAATCGGATGCGTTCATTGGTTGAGAAAGGGGCGATGCGTTGACCGATCACGGGCGAACATTTCCAACCGCGTTTGTATTCGCCGACCCATTGCACAAACGAAAGCGCCGCAAGCTTTTCCCTTGGGACACGGCTGACGTCGGCGATGTAGGCATGGTCCGGGACATATTCCTGCAGAACGACGCCGAATTGGCTTAGCTGCTTGCGTTGGTTTTCCGTGATCGGACCGGTCAGTTGAATCACAACCGGACGACTCGGCGCAAACCTGGCATTGGCATCGCGCAGAAGGTTGGGTTCGTCACGCGTGTCCAACGCTCCAACGCCAAGATTCAATCGACGCGACGCCATCCGCTTTGCTGCGTCGGCTTGTTGACCGGCTGCCATTGCGGGACAAAGCGATACGATCAGGATGGTTGTGATCAAGCGACGCATGCGCGATGTGCCCAAGTGCCAAGGGTCCTACCTGTGCGAAGGATCCGGCTGGTGCAAAGGAATCGTCCAGTCATCAATCCTACAATCCGATGACGCCATTCCGTTCGATGCATCATCTTAGAGTGTACGACGATCGCTGAGAGTGCACGTCATTATAGGTTCCGACCGACACGTGTTCCAAGCGTACATGAGTTCAACGTGCGACACCGTTGTGTCTGGAGTTTGTCCGGAACACACCTGCGATCACCCGTGTGTCTTACGCGCCACCTGTGGACACGAACTGCAAACCTGCTTTGGTCGGGCCGCCTGCTCGCTTAATGGCCCCCAAATCAGCCTCGTTTGCTCTGTCAAGCCGCCATCGTCAAAATACCGCCCACGGGTTGGATGCGAATCCAGAAACACATCACAGTCGATCTTCAGAAAGGGAACTGCCATGCGACGAACCATTGTCATCTCTGCGCTGGTCTTGGGAGCACTTACGATTTCGTTGACAGCGGACGAAGGTGAACAACCGACTGCCACGCCTCCGCCATCCGACATGGCCGCGATGATGGCCAAAGCCAAGAAATACACCGAGCCGGGTCCGAATCACAAAGTGCTGGAGCGCTTTCTTGGCAAGTGGAATACCGAAACGCGACTGGCCATGGGGCCCAATGGAACGCCTGAAAAAGGCGTGGCCGAGTTCTCCTGGTTGATGGAAAACCGATGGCTTAAGAGTGATTACAAGAACTCAATGATGGGCATGCCTTACGATGGCTTCATGCTCATGGGCTACGACAACTTCAAGCAGAGCTTCGTCATGACCATGGTGAACAGCCTCGACACGATGATGACGCACGCCGAAGGGGACATGGACCAAACTGGAAAGGCGATGATTCTCTATGGGCCGATGGATGAGTACCTGACCGGCGAGAACGACAAGATGGTCAAGTACATTTGGCGATTCGAATCCGACAGCAAATTCAAACTCGAAGTCCACGACCTGCACATTGGCGAAGAAAACACGATGGTGGTGGAGATCACGTTCAACAAGGCGTCGTAACCGCAAACGCCCTAGACCTAATTGACCAGCCCGAATTGATCAGCCCGAATCGATCAACCTGGGATCGAACGTCGCAAGCGTCCTACGACTGGAGGACGCTCTGCGCATCGGCCAGCGATTCGGGCAATGCATCGCGAATCTCAACCAGCTGCTCGATCGAGACGCCCACGCAATCCAGAAGTTCCTGCGTGAACTCTTCGTTGGCCGCGGTCCAGTGGAAACCGTGCTGTTCCTGACAGCAGAGGATGTCGGCTGTGTGCACAATCATGCCGATGCGCTTCAGCTCGTCCGAAAGCTCGTCCGGATTGTGGTGATATCCAACTGCCGCACGCAAGTGCCTCGGGAATTTCCACTTGGTTGTCAGTGCGTCGCCCAATTCCTGGTGCGTCGGACCAATCAACTCGCGCTCGAGGTCGAGCCAGTTTTCACCGCCGGTGCTCGCGCGCCTTGCGATCTCATTTAGCTGCTCGGGGAATGCCTGGCGTTCAATGAGAATGCCAAGGTCATGGATCAAACCGGCGAGGAAGACTTCGTCATGACCGGCCACATCGCCAGCCGCAATACAAATGTTCTTTGCACAGACCGAGACGGCGAGGCTATGCACCCACATCTGCTTGGCGTCAAAGTGCTCTAGCTGATTGCCACTCTTGAACATCCGCGAGATCGACGCCGCAATCGAAATGTTCTTGACGGCTGACAACCCGAGTAGCACGATCGCGCGATCCACGCTCGCCACCTGACCGGGCAGACCATAGAACGCCGAGTTGACGACCTTTAGAACCTTGGCCGACAGTGCGGGGTCTTGCTTGATCACGTTGTGCAAGTCGCGGGCGGTTCCTTTCGGATCTTCCACAACTTCGATGATCTTGACGGTCACCTCGGGCAAAGTTGCGATCTCACCAACCGCGGCAATGGCCTTCGCGACGATGGCTTTGTTGTCTTCAGTTTGAACTTGCATGATGGCTCCTACGAGCAACGTCTGGACAATCCGTCACCGATCAATTCGGCTGAGTCCGACTTCCGTTTGTGTACTTCGGCACGGGTTTCGGCTGTATTTAGAAGGTAATATATTGCTGCCTGGGGAATTTCTGCGAGACGAATGCACGCAGACAATATCGGTCGTTTCAGATATTAACGGTCGAATACCTGCTGGTGCCCCATCCAAAGACTTTCCCCGCATGCCGCCAACGCAAGCATCGGAAGCGTCCACATCAGCATGATCGGCCAGACCAAAATGGGGCCATCCATTGCAATCGATTGGGTTATCGGGAGTTCGCTTTGAACCAGGGCGAGTGCCAGTGTCAAAACGATCGCCGGCAATTCCAACATGTTCAGCAACATTCCGATAACCGAGACGTGATCCCCGCCCAACCCCGCGTTTTTTTCGGCGTCGACCTTGTCGCCATCTACCCCGATGGCATCCCCCTGCCAGCCGAACTCGATCACCAGCACACGCAGCGCCGCCCCCATCGCCACGCCAACACCCGCAATCGCAAACCACGGCAAAAGCGCCACGCGCCCGCTCGCCACCAACAACATACAAATTCCCGCGTTGTTGACAAAGATGGCGATCGAACGGAGCAGCCATGATGGCCGCTTGAGAACCGGCACGAGAACTTTCAAGACCCACCAGCGCATTATGCGCGTCAGCACGAAGTCCGGTGCCTGCGTCATCCCCCATCCGGAAATCGCGCCAATGACCAACACGAGTCCACCGAACAAGCCGGGTTTCAATAGCGCCAGGATGTTCTCGACATTCATATCAATCGCAGGGTCCGCTGTGCGAACCGTTTTGGGGCACGACAACCGGTCCGCACAGCGGACCCTACTGGCATCAGCGCGCCCGGATCACGACGACATCGGTCGTTCCACCGCACGTCTGCTCAAAGTGAACAGCCGCCTCCACCGCGGCTTTGGCGATCTGCTCAGCCGTTCGCTTGCTGTTGTAAAGCGCATGCAGCGCCCCATACGCATAGCGCTCGCCCGAACCGATCGCCGCATACTGGGCGAACTCCATCACGCTGAGATCGCGCGACACGGCGAAGATGCCCTTGGGACTTCCGACCATAAACTCCGCGTCGATGTCGGCGAACGGTGAACGGTCGTCGCGGTCCGGCTGATCGTTGACGACCTGATATTTCTTACGAATCGCCTTCCAGAACTTCAGGAAGAAGTCGAAGATTTTGGGCTGATCGAGCAACGATGGCGCACGTTTGAAACTGCCGAGGTAGTGGTCGAGGATGTTGTCGTAAACCGACCACCCCACGCCCCCCATGCAACACGACCCCACCTTGCGCAACTTCGCCGATGAAACAAGATTCTCTTCATGCTCACGCCGCGACCCGGAAGAATGCATCCGGTCAGCCGCCACCGCGATCTGATCGCCCTTGCGGACGGCAACAATGATCGACATCAAACGAACTCCATTTCAAGAAACCACGTCAGAACCCGGAAGGATGATCGAAGGAGGCATTGCGGTCAATGGGCAAATCGTGCCTTGCACGTCCACTGGGGCGTTGGAATGGTCAAGTTTGTGTTTGTGCTTGCCTGTGCTTCGAGCTGCTCGTTAACATCTCCCAGCAGATTCCGTTTGATAACAAAGCAGCCGCATGACTCGATGCCAACTGGAGAATCGACATGATGGAAGGACCGGGATTTGATGGCGGCGAGTTCTTCGCAGCGCTGTCGACCACCAGCGATGCGCTTGGATTTCCTGTCACCGAGGAAACACTATGTTTCAAGTTTGGCCGAGACATGTATGCACGCGACATCTTTCGCGTCGTAGAGCGAGAAGTCGGCTCGCGGATAGGTTCCGGCGAGAGATTCGACGTCTGCCCTACGTCAAGCGCATTCTACAGGTTTCGCAAGGCAGTCGCCGAGTATGATGCCGATCTGGCATCGAGAATAAGACCAGACACCAGTATCGATGGCTTGGTTTCCGAGGAGGAACGCCCGCGCCTGTGGAAACATCTTAACGAAGGCGGACTGCAACTTCCAAAACTGCGATATCCCCGTTGGCTAAAGTCACTTCGTTTCTGGGCGGCTGCTACAGTTTTCTTGTTCATCATGACCGTCTTGCATTTTCTGGTGTGGCCCGAATCAGTCGTGCCTAAGATTGTTGCAGGCATCGTATTGGTTCCCGCATTGTGTGTATGCGACTTTCGCATCGCCAATCGATATCTTTGGGAATACGCACGAGGTATTCCAACGCCGTTGGATACGGTTGCAAACTTGACCAAGTACTTGGCATACAGAGACTGCAAACCGGAATGGGTGCCGCATCTCACACAGCACCAATGCAAGGATGTTGTTCGACTGGCGATTGCATTGGAGTTCGACATGCGAATGGATGAAGTAGACGACGCCGAGTTGTGGCTGTGAGGGTCTTTTGCAAATACATCGACAGCCGCATCTGAACCGCGCTATGTCTCACACACTCCGACATCTGCTTGCGTTGTTCGCGTCGCTCTTGCTGGTTGCGACCTATGCCGAGACCACATTTGCGGAACCGGTTGCCGGTTCGGCTGACGAACGTGGGAAAATTGTCGCGCGGTCGGTTGAGCATGGCGAATACATGCTTTACACACCGACTGACAAACCGCGCGGTATCCTGGTGGTTGTGCATGGTTCGCTCAGCGACGATGGTAGCGCGATGGAGGCGGCAGACGTTTTTCTTCGCCGCTGGGTGGATGAGGCGGAGAAACAACAACTGCTGCTCGTCGCGCCGGCGTTTGATCAGAATAACTATGGCGGGCATGCGGGCCCCGGCGGCGGTTATCGCGGGCTCTTCGGGCGACATGTCGGCGCGGATGAATTTCTCAATTCCATCGTGGACGCGGTGGCGGCTGCCCACCCACCCGTCAAACCCAAGTTCTATCTCTACGGTCACTCAGCCGGTGGGCAATTCGTCAGTCGCTACGTCGTGAAGCATCCGCAGCGCATCTTCGCAGCCGTCATCAGTTCAGCGGCTGGTTTCCCGTTCCCCGATCCGGATGTGCCGTGGACCAACGGGATGGCTCGACTCCAGCGCCGCATACGTTGGAGCGACGATGCACCATGGGAACAGTTCGAATACCAACCCGATCCGAACAACTGGGTCGAAGCCGCCACCTTACCGATCACGGTTGTTGTGGGCTCGCGCGATACAGCAAAGGTCAAACCAGGACCGGGCCAACGCGGCGACAACCATGTCTCACGCGGTCGCGAATGGAGGAAAGCCATGAATGCCTACGCCCGCGAGCACGGGAAACGTGGCAGAGTGGGGTTCATCAAGGTTCCGGGCATTGGCCACAACTCAAAGCTGCTGACGCCGAAGTCGATCGAGGCGATGTGGCGCGAGTAGCCTCTACAAATCGTCGGCTCCAAACGTATCGCCCTGATTCAAGTCACCCGTCTCAAACCCGCGTTTGAACCACTTGACGCGCTGCGCTGATGTGCCGTGCGTGAACGATTCCGGGACGACATAACCGCGGGCTCGTTTCTGGATGGCGTCGTCGCCAATGGCCGATGCGGCTCGCAAAGCCTCTTCGATGTCGCCGGGTTCGAGCATTTTGAAATTGCGTTGGGCATGGTGGGCCCAGACGCCGGCGAAGAAATCGGCTTGTAGTTCGAGGCGGACGGATAACGCGTTGTACTCTTCTTCCGACACGCGCCCCTTCATGCGATGCACCTCTTCGGTCGTGCCAAGCAGTCGCTGCACATGGTGGCCGACTTCATGGGCAACGACATACGCCTGGGCGAAATCACCCGGCGCGTTGAATCGACGTTTCAACTCATCGAAGAACGAGAGGTCGAGATAAACTTTTTCATCGCCGGGACAATAGAACGGTCCCGATGCCGAACTGGCATATCCACATGCCGACTGCACCTGGTCGCGAAACAAGACGAGCGTCGGCTCAACGTATCGATCGCCCATGCCTTCAAACAAAGCGTTCCAAACGTCTTCGGTGTCTGCGAGCACGGTTGAGATAAACGCGGCATGCTCGTCGTCGGCTGGGGTCCCCTTGGGAACCGATTGCGTTGACCCACCGGATGGCAGGTTTTGCACCAGCGCCTGCGGATCACCGCCCAGAAGTGCATAGAGAATGACAATGATGATCACGCCAAGTCCACCGCCCTTGGCCACCATCGGCCCGCCCATCCGCCTGCGGTCCTCAACGTTGCTGCTTTGTCGTCGTCCTCGCCATCGCATGCCGTTTCCCCCGGTTAGCGCCGGTCGACCCTTTCAGCGGATCACCCACACCACCAAATATCCTGTCCAAGAGTCGAGTAGAAAATATGAGAATCGTACGGGCAACATAAATCAAGAAGAATGATCCGGTCGATCGCTGGCTGTCAACCATGCAACAAAAAAGCCACGCCCGCGGTTTCACGGACGTGGCGTTTGGGTGATGCACGATCGGTTTCCGGCTGGATTCTCAGCCGGAGGCGGCGGGGCTACTTTCGTCGACGGCGCAGAATCAACGGAGCCCCCAGAAGCAGGATCGTTCCGGAAACCGGTTCGGGCACAATGTTGAATTCAAACGAGAACGCGGCGTCCTTGTTGTACAGGCTGTTCCCGATCGTGCTCGCGAATCCGGCAACCCTTGCCTCTCCAATCAACTGATAGTCGCCGGGCTGAAGCAGTCCGCCCGCTGAATCGTTGAATGTGCCGTTGTTGCCCTGAAGGATAAAGATATCCAATTCGCCAACCGGTCGAAGCCGAACTCGGCCGGTCGAACCGCTGCCGTCGTCTTCGATCGTCGCGGTGATTGACCAGGTCTGCGGTGAACTGATAGTGAACTGAATGTCGAAGACACTGTCCGCATCCGAATCCGCGTCGGCATTCGACGCGGAGATATCAACGCCCCCAGACGCATTCGCATCGCCCGACGCGGTCACCGTTGTGAATTCTGGCGAGGCATCGAAACTTGAAGTCTGTGTGGCCACCGCCGACGATTGAGCGTCCCCCATCGGGTTTGAAACGACGAGGCCCGTGCTATGGGTCGTATTCCATAATTCACCCGTAACAGGTGGAAAGAAATGAAGCGGTCCAATACCGCTGCTGTTGAAACCCTCGGAGACCGACGCGGAAATTTCAATTTCCCGATCATCAACGGTCAGCGTAGCGCCGGCCAATACCGATCGCCCGGCAAACAGCGCAAATACGGCGCACGAATACAGCGCCGCCCCTCTCAAAGTGCGCAAAGTCATAGACCCTCTCCTCTCTCTCAGTTGTTAGCTCTTTGGATGTGATGCTTGGGAGTGGCTCTCTCTCAGCCTTTCCCTGTCTTCCGGTAAGTCTAACGGGGAGTGAGATGGGATTCAACGATTCAAACACTGAAAAGGCTGTTCGATCAAAATCAAACGATACCTTAACGTTCGCAAGAATGTCGTACCGCCCTGATGGCTCGAATTTGCGTCAAATCACCCACCTTACCAGTGCCGACAGGTACATCGTTTAACTTCACAATTTCCCCGTTGGCGCTGTATAAAACCGTCCTCGTCAGCCGATGTTGGCTAAGCGATGCTCCCGCTTGGTCGAATCGGAACGCGGGATTGAAATCGCTTGGCCTGTCTGCGAAACTCGTCAGAGCCGACGCGAAGGCACATGAATTAATTCACCATCCACAGGGAAAGGAGTCCCGTGGCTCGCAAGAAGAAGAAAAAGTATCAAGTAACCCGATCATTGGCCGCCCCGGCTTTCATTGGATTGATCTGCCTGTTCACCTGGACTGCGTTGCTGACCTTCGACATCGCGGATTGGCCCAACCCAAGCCACGCCCCCCACAATCAACCGACGATGAACGCCTGTGGTAATGCCGGTGCATTTGTGGCGTTTCAATTGTTCTATTGGATCGGCGACGGCGCCTACATTCTTGCCCTCTTCGCCACGATGGCCTCATTCCTCTGGCTGGTGCATGGCAAGGTCGTCAGCATCGTGCAGCGAACGTTCGGGGTCACCATCCTAATCGCGAGCGTCGCGACTTCGGTCTCGTTTATTTCAACCGGTGGATATGAAACCCTGGCGATCGGTGATGGCGGCGTGCTGGGTGCGGCGCTATCCATGCTGTTGCGCCACGCGTTCTCCAGCGTCGGAACGATCCTTGTTCTGGCGTACAGCTTCCTCGTTGGACTGACGTTTGCGGCTGAAGGCTGGGTGCTGCGATTCCCTGCCGCCGTTCAGTACCTCAAGGATGCGTCAGCCGACGCCATATCAGCCGCCCGCACATCACTCGGTTCGCCGCTGGCTGTTGGTGCGGGACGAGCGGGGGCTGTTGACGACGATGATGTCGATGATGAAGACGTGCGAGCCGACGCGCCGACGATGAGGATCAACTCCAATCGCAAAGCGCTGGCCGAACAATCAGAAGCCATCGCCGCCCCGGAGGAAGAATCGCGATCCGACGTCTCATCAAAGGGCAAGAAGAAAAAGAAATCGAAGCGGGCCGCAAAAGGAAACGTCCAAAAGCACGAGCCTGAGCTACAAGCCGACGCCGAACAAACCGAAGCTGAGCCCGAAGCGCCGAAACTGCGCGTCAACATGCCCCGTCCGATGGCTGAAATCGTCCCGGACAAAGCCTACCCGACACCGGTGGGCGATTGGGATTTCCCGCCGCACAATCTTCTGCACGATCCGGAGTTGGGATTCTCGGCCCAGCAGGAGTCAATCGTCCGCGCCAAAGCCAAGATGCTCGAAAAAACGCTGGAGGAGTTTCGACTCGATGCCCGTGTGGTCGAGATCGAAACCGGTCCGGTCATCACGATGTTTGAGTTGGCCGTCGGTGCGGGCATCAAGGTGTCGCAGATTGCATCGCTGACCAACGACATCGCAAGAGCGCTGAAGGCGCCGGCCATCCGCGTGGTTGCACCGATTCCCGGTAAGAACACGGTCGGCATCGAAGTTCCCAACGCCAACAAAGAGAAGGTCCGTATTAAGGAACTCCTGGCGCTCGGCGCAGCGAAGGCCCGCAAGATGGCACTACCGATTTTCTTCGGTAAAGACGCCAGCGGTGCTGCACTGATGGGCGACCTCGCCGCGATGCCGCACATGCTCATCGCCGGAACGACGGGTTCTGGTAAGAGCGTTTGCATCAACTCGGTCATCGCTTCGTTCTTGATGACGAAAAAGCCAGACGAAGTGAAGCTCATCCTGGTTGACCCCAAGATGGTGGAAATGTCGCAGTTCAAGGAAGTCCCCCACCTCATGTCGCCGATCATCACCGACATGAACCGCGCCGAGCAAATTCTCGACTGGGCGGTCACCAAGATGGAGGAACGCTACGAACTGTTGGCCGAAGCCCGTGTGCGCAACATTGCTTCGTACAATCGCCTTGGCGAAGAGGAAATCTACAAACGGTTTGCGCCTTCAAATGATCAGGAGAAAGCGCAGATCCCGGTCAACCTGCCGTACATCGTGATTGTGATCGACGAGTTGGCCGACCTGATGATGACGTCGGCGAAGGAAGTGGAGCACCACCTCGCGAGGCTCGCGCAGAAATCGCGTGCGGTCGGCGTGCACATCGTCGTCGCCACCCAGCGCCCTGAGGCCAAGGTCGTGACCGGGTTGATCAAATCCAACATGCCCTGCCGCGTCGCATTCCGCGTCGCCAGCCGGATGGACTCCCGAATCGTCCTCGATCAAAACGGGGCTGAGGTGCTCATGGGCCAGGGCGACATGCTGTTCCTGCCCCCAGGGTCACACAAGCTGATCCGGGCTCAGGGAACGCTGCTGGAGGATGACGAGCTTAACAGCATCATTGACTTCCTCGTCGCCCAGGGAAAACCCGAATTTCACCCGCAACTCATGCGGATCAAGGCCAAGGGAATCGGCGGAAGCAGTGCCGATCGTGACCCCCTGTTTGACAAAGCCGTGACCATCGTGCTTGAATCTCAGCGTGGCAGCGTCAGCCTCTTGCAACGACGACTGAGTATTGGATACTCAAGGGCGTCCCGCCTGATTGACGAAATGGCAGAAGCAGGCGTTGTGGGTGAGTTCAAAGGTTCCCAGGCACGTGAAGTCGAAATGACATTGGAAGAGTGGCAACATCTAAAAGCACAGGTAGATCGAGAAGTGGCAGAAGACAACTACGCAGCCGACGCAATGGATACCGACGATTCGGTCGCAGTGATGACCCAGGAACCTGTGATCGCACAGGTCCCTACGCCAACGTCTGAAGTCGAAAACGTTTACGACGAAGAAAACCTCGGATTCGACGATGATGACGACGAAGATGATGATGATGACGACTTCGATCTCGATGACGTCGACGACGATGATGAAGACGACGATGACGACGACGAAGAAGACGATGACGAGGAAGAGGACGACGAAGAAGAGGAAGACGACGAAGACGAGGACTGGGAAGAAGACGAGGAAGGCTTCGAAGAGGACGACGAGGAATACGAAGATGATGACGAGGACGTCGAGATAGACGAAGAATTCGAAGAAGAAGACGAAGACGAAGCCGAAGACGACAGCGACGAAGAAGAGGAAGACGAATACGAAGAGGACGATGACGACCGCTAACCGCAAGGGTCTCGTCACGATCAATTGAACAAAGTAGACATGCCAAGTCGGGCACACTGACGTGCCCGATGTACGTCCAGCAAGGTACACCAACGCCCCACATCACCCGGCGAACGACATGAATTCGCCAATCCGCCGATAATTTTCCCCGTTTTGCCGCAGACTTAGACCAATTCTTTTGTTTCCAAATAATTCGGCTTTATTTTCGGTACATACCGCGGCTATGATCCAATAGACGCGGCTGACACCGAACGCGGAAGGCGTTCATGCAAGCCGAGCGGGAAAGAAGCGATGCCGATTTATCCTTTCCATCGAGACGACTCCGCCAAGCCCATCCACAGTGGGCGCCGATTTTCGCGCGGCGAGTGTCACGAGATATTCAAGGAAATGGTACGGGCAGAACTTCGCAACGGTCCGCTCGCACCGCGCCGTCGCAAACGGCTCATTCAATACGCAGCCGCCCTTCAGCTACATCCATTGGAAGCCAGTCGCATCATCACTTCCATTTCAAGGACGGTGGGTCACGAATCACCGCAAACCGAATTGCCGAAGGTGTTCGTATTCACCAACGATGAGGACGCCTCGCCCGCGCACGTGCCAACCTGGGTCAAGGTGGTCGTCCCACTGCTGGCCGCGTTTGCTGTGGATCAGATAATTCGCGGATTGTTCTAGGACCATTCGCAACACGTCTGCAATCTTTCAACCGACACAATAAACTATCCCGCAACGCCGATTGCATAGGCGGCTGTGCGCCTTCAAGATTCCCTTGACTGGACTCGAGAAAGCAGCAAGACTTCTGCCGAACTGGGATCAGGCATAAAGGTGAATTCATGAATGCATTGGCGCTGCGGGTAGGGTTGTTTCGATTGCTGGCGTGTGGGGTGTGCGTGCTATGGGGTGCGGGATGTGTTCGACCGACCCTGATCAACGGCGGAAATACCGGCCAAAACCCGCTGGATGGATTTGACGGTACGGGCGGCGGCTCGAACGGCGGCGCGGGCAATTCCGACGATGATCCGGTCAATTCCAATGGCACCGATGACGACGACTCCGGTCCAACCAATCAGCTCAACCCGTTTGCCTTGGATGTTCTGTTTACCGATCTGCATGTCGATCCGGCAGGTTGGATTCAAGCGGGCGACGACCTTGTCGCCGTCGGGACTGGCATCGGCAGCGGTGTTCAGTATTTCATTCCTTCCGAATCCTCGCCGATTGCGAAGAACATCTCCAACATCGAGTCGTTTGCCCTGTCAGGGTTCGCGGTGACTGGCAAGTGGATTGTTGTGCGAAACCTGGAAGGCGAAGTCTTCGTATTCAACGCTGAAACAGAAACGCTCACCGCGATCAACCCGGAAGAATTCGCGGTCAGCACAGGACTCGCCTCTGATCGACCGGACTTTCGCGCCGATGGTGATCTGGTCGCAGCCGTGATGAATCGAGACCTCACGACCGACGATTCGCTCTACAAAGTTTTGAGCCTCAACGGACCTACGCCCCAGATCGTCGCGCTGACTCAGAATCCACCCGATGCAACGGATCAACTCAACGCGTTGGATTCGCAAGTCGCAGTCGATGGTGCGAATTTTCAGGTGGCAGCCCAAGTCAATGACACGATCTACGTCTATAACCTCGCGCTCAACAATGCCGCGCCAATCGCGTTTGATTTTTCGGAGTTTGGCGGGGTCAGCAATGAAAAACCGATGTGGCTCGATGGCATCGGGCTGATGTACCTGGGCAAAGAATTGTCCGAGACTGGTGATCGCATCATTTTTGTTGCTCGGCTGGGAATTGGCATAACGTCACCGGTACCGGTCAGTCCCTCAACGCTGGATGATTTCGCGTTGATCAACGGGCAATTCGGTTACTTCGCCAAACAAAGCGACTCAGACCGACTTTTGAATCGTCAAACCCGCAGTGTGTTCGGACGCTTCATTGGCCAAATGCCGACCGTGGATTCCGATGCCATCAACAATGCCACGATCGGAGACATTCGCGATGAAGGCGTTTATGGGTTTGGACAAAACCTGGCGATCAGTCCCAATGGCGAGTACCGCTTTCTTGCGGGTGGCGGTTCCGAGGATTCGGCTGACCTGCTGCAGATCAGCAAGGACGTCACGTGGGATGTCTTCAACGATCCGCGTGCGGCTGATGAAGACGATCCTCTCTTGCATGCGACGGACGTGACAACCAGCGACAATGTCTGCGCATTTATCACCGGAACCGATCGAATCGTGGGTTACATTCTGCTCGATTAGATCAACTTGAGTCCAAACCTAGCGTCGCGACAGCGTCGTCATTCCCGCGAAGGCGGGAATCCAGGGGCAAAACGAAGTCAATCCACGTGGGTATTGGCGCCCATGCTGTGAAGAGTGGACGAGCAAAACGCTGCGCTTGGATTAAGATCGCTATAGCGATCAATTCCAGTCTCAACAGGTGCGCATAAAAAACGTGGGATTGAACCGAAGTTCGATCCCACGTTTGATTTCGACTTTTAGCCCGCTTTGCAATACAGAATTAGGCCTTCTTGCAGCACGGCTTCGTGCAATTCGCGCCGCACTTCTTGGCTTCTTTGTTGCAGCATGCCTTCTTGCAATCGGCGCCACACTTCTTGGCCTTGGCACAGCAGGCTTTCTTGCAATCGGCGGCGCACTTCGCACCGTCTTTCTTGCAGCATTTGCCTTCTTTGCCACAGCACTGCTTGGTCTGCGTCATTTCGGCTTTGTTCTCGTCGCAACCGGTCGAAGCGAGGCTGAAACCAACCAAACAAACCGAGACGGCTGCAAAACGTGACATCTTCATCATCATGCGCTGAATCATCTAACTAATCTCCTATCACTGTTCATGAATAAAAAGGTGCCCACCCGGAGGTGACGTTGGCCGGCACCTGCTTGCTAAACGGCCTTACCAAATTAACAGAATCGGAAGACATGCCACGATTTGTGCAACATTTGTTACACGGGCATGACATCCGCTATGCTGATTCAGGCATCTCATCCAATGACGGCGACCGTGTCAATAGACTCAGCACAACATTGACCAGCAACGCAAGCCCGAACGCCACCGGCAGGTTATAAACCTCTTCGCCGACATGGGTCTTGTTGTACAGTTCCTGCCAAAGGATTGGCGTTGCAAACCCCGTCAGCATGCCGCCCACGCACCCAACATACGTGGCCCGTCGCCAAAGCAAAACGAGAATCAGTTGTGGGCCAAATGCCGCACCCAGAACCGCCCAACCATAGTCCAGAACCATGTCAAAAACTTGCACTTTTTTTCCAATGACCATCAAAATCGCACATGCACCGATACCGAAGACCACCAGCCGATTGAACCAGGCGTGATTCTGCCCCGGTTTCTTCGCGATCAGGTGCGCGTAGATATCATTCGCCACCGCGCTTGCAGCCACCACCAGTTGGCTATCCGCGGTTGAACAAATCGCGGCCAAGACAGCCGCCAGCGCCATGCCAGCCAGCACGCCGGGCAGCAAATGCATCGAACCCATCACCAGCGCGGTCTCTCCATCGCCACCGAGCAACGACTGAGCCCAATCCGTTCCGCCAAGCGCCAACGCCCGCACGGCCATGCCTGCCGTCACCGCCCCGCTCAAGACAAGCGCCACCCAAGATATCGCAATGATTGCACCCATCCGCGCTTCGCGTTTGTCCTTGAGTGCCATGAAGCGCACCAACACGTGCGGCTGACCTGGGTAACCGAAGTTGATACCGAGTCCGGATGAACTGAACAGAAAACCAACCAACGCCCATCCGGATTTTTCAGGCATGAACTCCACGAGTTCGGGGTCATGGGCATGAAGGGCTTCGAGAACGGTTCCCAACCCGCCTTGGCCATACAGCGCATAAATCGGAAACGCGACCAACACCACAAGCATCAGAAGGGCTTGAAGCAAGTCCGTCCAGCACGCAGCGCGAAATCCACCGCTGACCGTGTAGAAGAGAACGATCGCCGCGCCGATCAGAAGTCCGCTGCGCCGGGTGATGGTCGGTTCGAAGGCAGCCGCAAACGATTTACCGGCGGCTGCGAATTGGGCAGAAACGTACAACATCATCGCCACGACGATGACCAGCACGGTGAGCACCCGCAGGATCGGAAGACGCTCGCGAAAGTGCTGCGAGAAGAAATCAGGAAGGGTCAGCGAACCCAACTCTGCGGTCCGTCGGCGCAGCGGTTCAGCGAGCACCAACCAATTGAACGTGTAGCCCAGCACGCAGCCGGGCACCATCCAATACGCCTGAACGCCCGTGACAAAACCCATACCCACGAGACCGAGCGTCACCCAGCCGGACTCACTCGAAGCCGACGCCGACAGCGCCCCAACCCACTTGCCCAGCGATCGACCGGCTAGGAAAAAATCCTCATCGCTCTGCTTGGCAAAGCGCGACGAGTAAACACCCACCGCAACAACGGCCAGCGTGTAGGCGATGAACGACCAAACAAAGATTTGGGTATTGACTGCGAGCAGCATGCACGTTCCGTCGGAAACACAACAGAGAATTGCCCGAAGTGAGCCTTTGACGGCTGATTATCGCTGCATGGGGCGATCGTTCAACTCTTTTCTCAAATGGGGGCTGCTGCTGAGTTCCTCTCCGAGTGCTACTCTGCAAATGAGCCCTCAAGAACATCTGCTGGACGTCGCGTATTTTCGCGTCATAGAATGGAACGAGATGCAAGGCCCTTCACGCCATCCGATGCCATCTGGCGGAATCTGCGACGCGTGCGGATTCGCGACGATTTCGCTTGCGCTGGCCCAGTGCCCGCAGTGCGGTGGTGTGGTTCGTGCGGACAATGCCCGAAGACGCAGCGGGCAAATGCGCTACCAAGATGCATACGTCTGGTTCGTGTTTGTCTCGGCGCTGGATATCATGCTGACGTGGGTCATCCTGCAATCGGGCGGCGTCGAGGTGAACCCCATCGCCGATGCGGTGATCCAAACCTTCGGCCTGCAAGGGATGGTGGCGTTCAAGTTCGCGCTGGTCATCTTCGTCATCATCATGTGCGAATGGCTGGGGAGGCGCAGCGACCGGCAAGGCCGCAAGATCGCCGAATGGGCGGTCGCCATTACGAGTATTCCGGTGGTGCTGTCGTTCGTCATGCTGATCGCAGCCAATTTCTAGAGACAACAGAACTGCGGGCGCTTTGAAGACGTTGCAGTTTGCGCGACACCCCGCCAAAATATCACCCGTGCAATACAACGTGCCAGCTCAGCCGTGCCGCGTCGAAACGCGCGTCTCCAACTCCCGATTCATCACCACGATCCGACGGGCAGACACCGTCAAGGATGCGCAGGCGATCATCCGCGAAATCCGCACCGAAATGCCAGACGCCAACCACCACGTCTACGCGTACAAAATCGGTTACCCGCCCAGCGTCTCCGAAGGCATGAGCGACGACGGCGAACCATCGGGCACGTCCGGTCCGCCAGTGCTGGCTGTCCTTCGGGGAAATGAAATTGGCGACACAGTCGTGGTAGTCACCCGCTATTTTGGCGGGACCAAACTCGGTACGGGGGGACTGGTCGCAGCGTATACGAAGTCGGCCCAGGACGCCTTTGCGGAATTGGTCACGGAGCGCAAGGTTGAACGCATCACTTGCACATTCGCCTATCCATACGCGCTGCATCAAACCGTCGGGAAGATCATCGGACAGTTTGAAGTGATGACCGATCATGAAGACTTCGGCGCGGACGTGACACTTACGGTTCAGATCCCGCTCGAATCTCTTGAAGCCTTTCGAAAGTGCGTTTCAGATGCGTCGGCTGGTCAGGTCAAAGTGACGCAAATTGACGGGTGACGATCAACGAATTTCATTCGCGGCTTATCGCATCCGGCAGTGAGAAATCCCCGTCATCGCCGGGTTTGAATTCATGCACCCAAACCACGGCGTCGACATTGAGCGGTCCGTACAAATGGGGAAAGAGTTCGCTGCCGCCTTCGCAGTTTTCGTATTTGATTTCAACGCGGACCCGGTTCTCGGCGATTTCGAGCAACACGAGATCATCGCGTCCTGCGAATCGTTCGCGGGCGACGCGGAGCACTTGCGCCGGCGTTGAACAGTGAATGAACCCTTCCGATTTCAGCGAGGCGATGGCGTAGAAACCCGATGCCTTCGCCGAATCCCAGGCGTCTTTGGTTGCGATGTGCAGTATGTTGGCCACTGGATGTCCCCCACCATGATGTCGCAGATCGGGATATTACATGGGTCGCAGCGACTAGCATACAAAAAAACGGCGCGGGTGGATGATCGATCCGCCCGCGCCGCAAGCAATTGCATGGGGCCTCGCACATTCATGCGAAGGTCAAATCAGTTGGCATTGTTGCCAAGACCCTGGAACCTGAACACCGAACGCAAATTCGGGTGCGAGGAGTAAATCGTATCGAGGGCCTGCGTGAAGGTCATGTCCGCGCCAAGCGAAAACGATCCGAGCACCTGCACCTTGTTCTGCGCCGGGCTGTACCAAATCAACTCATTGCCGGAAGTCGAGTCAGTCAATTGCCCCGTCTGCAAATCGGCGCTGGAACGATCGAAATCACCCAGAATCAAATACTCCGGTTCGCCGTTGTAGTTCTGCAGCTTCATCGACGCAGCACCGGTCACACCCGCCAACGGGTCGAATTCATTGATCTGAGAGCCATCGGGCATGATCTCGCGAATGCGAAGCGTTCCCCCAAAATTCTGGCTGGCCGTGACAAACAACCCACCGCCAATCGACGCGGGGGCCACGAACAGCGACTTGTATTGAATCGTGTTGGACTCGCTTTCAAACAACATCGTCGAGGTCGAGCCATCCACATCAATGATCACGCCGCGGTTCAGATTGACATCGACATAGTCACCGGAAAAGCCAGCCGGCGCGATTTCGAGATCCTGCTCAAACGTTCCCAAACCGGGCTCGCCGAAATCGAGTTGGAAAATCTGTTGGAATCCGAGCAGGCTGTCGGCATCATACAGGCGGCTGTTGCGCAGCGACGCATAAGTCACGTCGGCGCGGGCGGCGTCTTTGTTGGCCACCATCGGCTTGCCTTTGGCGACACCTTCCGACCCGGCGATTTCCTGATCGACGCCTACGATAAGCGAATCGGCGACTGTTGGTGTTGTCGGTTGCGTGAACGGTCCCATGATCGCCACGTCCGTGGACGCCCAAAGCGATTCGCCAGCCGTCAAACTCACGCCCCGCGCCCCACCGGTTTCCGTGAGGAACCAATCGCCTTCAATCAACTGGAACATCTGCACAAAATCACCGCCAGCCGTCCCATCGCCGCTCGGCAGATTGCCATTGCGCTTCACGTCGTTTTCTTCGGTGAGGAATTCTCCATCCAGTCCCATCGCTTCACCGTTGAGATGAATTTCATAAACCGTTCCGATGTCCAGATCCATCGGCAGGTCGATGATGACGCGACTTCCGAGCGTGACACCATTGGATGGATCGGAGAACAACCATCGCCGCATACGCTGACCCGCAAGCGAGACGTCTTCACCCGTTCCCTGATTGACCAGCGTGATGTTGTCGGCATTGACCGAACAGTGCGGAACGGCTTGATCGATATCGAATTGCAGAACGGTTGGCGATCCGTGCATCAGGAAGCGCCCGTTGCCCAACGTGCTTCGGAACACGCGGGCGGTGCCATCGGCGATCGTCAGGTTGTCGTCAAATGATGGATCGCACTCTGGCGTGCCTTCGGTTTTTCCCGCATTGGCAAAACCGGTCATGCTCACGACGCGCTGATCGCTCGGCAGGGAGATATAGGTCGTGTCGTGATCCGATGTGATGGCCGCGTCGGAGAACGAATCAAACGTGAACGCAAACGTGTCGACCGGCAGCGGGAAGAGAACCTGCAGGCGACTCTCCGTTTCGTTGTAGATCATCACGCATCGACCGTCGAAATCCGGCAGATTCTGACGAAGGTCGGCTTGTGCGAGATCCACCCTGCCGACGATCAAATACTCTTCGCGTCCGTGGATGTCCTGCAACCGTACAGCGGCTGTCCCCTCAAGCGAGGTCAACGATCCGGGATTAGTAAAGACGCTGTGATCCACCGTGCCATCGGGAAGGATGCGGTGCATCTCATAACCGGTGTTGTCTTCCGGTTTATATAGGCCATAGACCGTCCGGGCCTCGGTCTGGTTGCCGTCAAACTTCGGCGTAAACAGCGAGGTGTACGCATCGTTGATCGAACCGGCGCGATCCACGAGATTGAGTGTGCCCTTGTTGCCTTCACCAGCACGGCGGTCGGGCACCACGATGTTGCCGGTCGAGGAATAGACAAGGTCGCCTTCTTCGACGGCGCTCCGCTGAACGCTGTGGTATCCGGGCGGCGCAATAACGACGTCATCCGGCTGACTTTCGACATCGGGCTTGGCGATCATCGTCGCGACACCCGAACCCGGATCAATCGCATACACCTCGTTGTCTGAAATCTGATCCTTGACGATCACCATCCCGTCGTTGTCGACCGCGATCGATTTGCTCGCGAGCGAATTGAGATTGGGTGCGAGTTGGTCACCATCCGTGACGGCCTTCGACTGTGTAAACGGTCCATAGACTCCCGAATCCGACGCACCGAACAGTCGTCCCTGCCCGTCGAAGGCCAGACCGGCAATACCCCGGGATTCTGTCAAATAGTCGCCGACAGAAATCGTACGAAAAATCTGTTTGAAATCGGTACCGGGCGTGTCATCACCGCTCGGTAGTCTTCCGTTGGAACGTTCGGGTGAATCGGGATTCTGTTGGAAGTCGCCATCAAGACCCAGCGTCTCGTCGTCGAACGTCAGTTCGTAGTCCTTGCCGATTTGCAGATTGCCGGGCAGATCGATCAAAATCAGACTGGCTGCAACATCCTCACCAATGTCGGTCGACTGACCATTGGCGTCGATGTTTTCGCGCGTCAGTTGATCTTCGGTCAATGGAATCTCATTACCACTGTCCATGTCCCAAAGCTTGATGTTGTCGGGAACCACGGCGCAAAACGGAATGGGTTGATCAAACTGAAAGATCAGACGCACGCCGTCGAAGTAGACCAGATGGCGACCGTGCCCAAGCGTGCTGAACGTCACCTTGGTCTCGCCAAACCCTGAAAAATCGATGTCGGCGTCTTCACCACCGGGCGAATCGCACAACACGAACATCGGCTGTGGGTCTCCATCGCCGTCCCCATCGCCATCGCCCGGAGGTACTGTTGGCGTGCATCCGATTGCGAGCAATCCCAGTGGTACCATGCGTGCCCACATGTGTAGCGATTTTGGTTTGAGTTCCATCCGTTTCATGCTCCTTCACTTGACGTCTGAATCTGAACTTTTGGTTTCACGATGTTGGAAATGCGCCCACAGAACTCTCAGTTCGCAACAGCCGTCGTTGAGGCTCTAAGTTCGCGCAAATCAGCGTATCGGCCCATACGAAATACATGAGTTGAGATTCCGAGACCGGCTCGGTGGGCATAGTCTAATGCCATGGTTTGGAGTGACAAGAATGAAGTGACACCGACTCGACGAAATGGGTCAGAAAAAGCCGGATGAATCTCCCGCTACCCAACGAGGTGAACTTGTGAATTCTTGAACGCGACAAGAAAGTGAATGCTCGAACGCGCCAACGAAACCGCGATGAATGTCGGCTTAGACGTGAATTTCAACTACACCTTCGAGACTTTTATGCCAGCAAAAATGGCATCAAGATAGTGTCGCGCGGTAGCCGCAGCCACCATCACACCATCGATCGATTCTGAACGAACCTGCACAGGCACCTGCATGCGACCGCCGATTTCAAATGTCACGCTCGTCTTGGCCGTCGCTTCATTAAGCTCGAGAATCCCCGTGTCGGCGTCCGTTAGCGCCAAAGCAAGCAGTGTCGGTCGGCCACAGCAGTTCAGATGCAATTCGATAAACGGATTACCGGCATCGTCGGTTCGCTCGTAGACCGCAACGAAATCCACACGATGTGGATGGGGTGAATTGCTTTCGTATGTCACTTCCGCGCCAAGGAGACGACGCGACATTTCGATCAGTTCGCGCTGAACGTCCGCAGATCGCGATGCAACCGTCTCCACCGCACCGCCATCATCCACCTGCCCCGTTTCGTTGAACTTCCTGAAATTCGGCGTGGCCTCTTCGAGCAATTTGGCAACCGAAACCCCGTCTACTCTCCGACTCTGGTCAACATCAACCACGTGAACCGTAAAAAAGTAATCGCGAAAGTGCCAGCCAGCCGACAGAACGAGCGCGACCACGGCCGCAATCGCCAATGGTCTAAGCCAATTGAGTATCGATAGTGACCGGTTGTTTGAACGCATCACACCGGTCTCGACCGATGGGCCTTTGATGTCGGCTTCAATCTGATT
>DDIR01000080.1:0-22299 GCA_002338715.1 Phycisphaerales bacterium UBA1845
CCCCCCGAGCGGCCATCGCTTCCATCAGCGCGATCGGCTGCCCCTCTGCCCGACTCGGCAGGACAAACAGATCGACCGATCGAAGCAACTTCGTCACCCGCTCATGGGCCAGCGACCCGTGAAAGATCACGCGGTCTTCAATCCCGAGTCGCACCGCCAACGATCGCAAATGCCCCTTTCGCAGCGGCGTCCCCCCACCGACAATGTGCAGCGGAAACGCCTTGCGCATCGGACTTGGTAGCGCGGCATAGGCCACGATCAAATCTTCGGGTCGCTTCGGTTCGGAAAGATCGCCAACAAACGCCACGCCGCGCAGCGTCTCAGGCGCATCACTTTTACAAGGTTCGTCCGCAAGCTCGATGGCATTGGGCAGGACCGCGATGTCCATGCCCGCCACCCGCCGCATCAGATTCGTCCGCCAACAATGTCCCAACACGATCACGCGTCCGGCATGTCGCAGCGCATTGGATACCAAGGCCTTCTTCCAACCGCGAAGGGAGGCGAGAAACTCATCAAACAATCCGCCGTGAATGTGCAGGACGTAGTTGCGTCCCATGCAGCGGCAGACCGCCACGTCGATCAGCGTGCGGTAGAACGTCAGATAACTGCACGTATGAAGGTGGACCAGGTCGGGTTGATGCTTGCGGATGCCGTGGATCAGATTGCCCAATCGCCGAACGTGCGACCACAGTGCGGTGGCCAGGCTTCGGTCTTCAGGCGTGTCCTTGGTGGTGTCGCAGGTGGCGATGTCGAACCGCTTCGTATCCATCGCCCCGACCGACATGCGGGCGACCTGCCCGATGCCGCCGACAGCCGTCACCGGACCGACCACCAGGACCTTCGTGCGCGGGCGTTGGTGCGATGCACCGGTCGCGGATCGATTGTCTGCTGCGTTGGCCATTGGCGTCCAGTCGGCTGTGATATCAACGAAACCTGCTCGGGTGATATCGTCCAACCGTGGACCAACCCTTCACGTCCCCGCCCCCAAAATGCGCAAAATTGGGGCGTTTGGCGTTGAAAATAGGGGAATTACCGGAGTCTGGGGCCGCGTCGACGAGCCAATGGCCGGGTGATTAAGCGCCCAGTTTACCGCGGAGCCAATCGGTGGCGGCGCTGATGGCTTCGGCGATGCCTTCGGGGTTTCCACCACCGCCCTGGGCCATATCGGGTCGACCACCGCCCTTTCCGCCGACATGCGGTGCGATTTCGCGGATGAGGTCGCCCGCCTTCAGACCGGCTGCGATCGCCGATTTGCTCATGCCCGCCATCAACGTGACTTTGCCATCCTCGTGGGTCGCGAGCAGGACAGCCGAGCCCTTCGTCTTTTGCCGCACGCGGTCGATGGCCGTACGCAGGGCGTCGCCATTTGCCGTCGGAACCTCGCCGACGACCACGGTGATGTCGCCGATGGTCTGGGCGCTTGCGACGAGATCATCGACGGCTGCAAACACCGCGTCGGCAGAAGCTGCGGACGATGCCTTCTCTGACTTTTTGAGTTTCTTTTGCAACTCGATCAACTGCTGCCGCAAGGTGTGCTTGACCGCGATCGGGATGACCGAATCGGTCAGGCGTTGCTGCATGCTTGCGAGGTCGACGGACTCGCCCGAATCGACCTTCTTTGCAAGCGACGCCAACTCATTCGCGAGCGCTTCGCCATCGCGCACAGCTTGGGCCGCGTGTTCGCCAGTGATGCCGACGACGCGGCGGATGCCCTTGGCCACGCCCTCCTCACCGATCAACACGAAGTGTTCGATTTCGGATGTGGTTTGAACGTGCGTTCCACCGCAGTACTCCACCGAGTATTCCATCCATTTTTCATCGTCGGGGGTGGTGAGCATCTGATCGATGTCGGCGCCGATCGATACGACGCGCACGCGCTCGGGATACTTCTCGCCAAACACCGCCCGCAGCGTGTTGATGTGACGCGCATCCGTCTCAGCCACTTCCTTGGTTTGAACGACGAGGGCGGCGCTGATTTTTTGTTCGACGAGTTTGCCGACGCGCTCCAACTCATCGACCTCAAGCGCCTTTCGACACGTAAAGTCGAATCGCGTCTTATCGGTATCCACCAGCGAACCGCGCTGATCGACGCCCGAACCCAATACGACCCGCAGCGCCCAGTTCAAGAGATGGGTGGCGGTGTGGTTGCGCACGATCTGCTGGCGTTCATCCGCATCGACGTTCATCTTCAACGTCGTGCCGACCGTCAATGGAAATTCGCTCGACACCATCTCGCCGATGTGCAGCACGGTTTCGCCGAAACGCTTGGTGTCGGTGACGCGGAAGCCCGGAACGTCAAACGCACCGGGTGATTCACCGGTGGCTTCCAGGTCGCCGCGATCGCCCACCTGACCGCCCTGCTCGCCGTAGAAACATGTTTCATCGGTGATAAGCGCGACCGTCTCGCCCAACGGAACTTCGCCTTCGTCGACAAACTGTCCGTCACACACGTAGCCAAGCAGTTGGCCGGTGGTCATGGTGGTTTCGTATTTCGCCGAGTCATCGGTGGCTGGGAGTGCGTCGATGATGTTCATGTTGAACTCGTCGTCGCCACCGCCGGCGGCTTGGGCGCGCTTGCGGGCTTCGTCCATCAAGCGTTCATACCCAACCGTGTCGACGGACATGCCGCGTTCCTCGGCCATCAGCTCCGTCAAATCGACGGGGAAGCCATAGGTGTCGTGCAGCATGAACGCATCTTCCGCCCGAATGCGATTGTTTTCAGCACGCTCTGCGGCTTCGTCGAACAGTTTGATGCCGCGATCGAGCGTGCGGCCAAACGACACTTCCTCGTCGCGAATGAGTTCAACGACGTGCTCGATGTTTCGACCTTGATTTGCATTGCGCAATTCGGGGAACGCGTCGCCCATGTGTTCGACCAGCGGCGCGACCAGATCGCATAGGAACGGTTCGGTCATGTCGAAATACTGACGACCGTAGCGCACCGCCCGCCGCAAAATGCGACGAAGCACATACCCGCGCCCTTCGTTGCTGGGCACCGCGCCGTCGGTCAGGGCGAAGGTCAGGCAGCGCAGGTGATCGGCGATGACACGATACGACACATCGCGCATCAACGCATCGCGCTTGTCGGCTTGCCCTTTGACTTCGCTTTCAAGCAAACCGGTATAAGGGGCAGAACCAGTTCGCTCTTGAATCGCATTGAAGACCGGCGTAAAGACGTCGGTATCGTAGTTGCTCTTTTTGGCTTGAAGCACGGCGCAAATGCGCTCGAACCCCATCCCTGTATCGACATGCTTGGCAGGCAGCGGATGAAGCGTACCGTCTGCAACGCGGTTGAACTGGATGAACACCAGGTTCCAGATTTCAATCACGCTCGGATCGTCCTGGTTGACGCGCGAGCCGCCCGATTTGTCCGGCGTCAGGTCGACGTGAATTTCGCTGCACGGACCGCATGGCCCCGTCGCACCCATCTCCCAGAAGTTGTCCTTCTTGTCGCCGGGAATCACGTGGGCCGGATCGATGTCGGTCAGCTTTTTCCAAAGGTCTGCCGCTTCGAGATCAGGCTCTAAATTGTTCTCCGGATCGCCTTCAAAATACGTCGCATACAATCGATCTTTCTCGATGCCCCAGACCTCGGTGAGCAGTTGCCACGCCCACTTGATCGCGTCTTCCTTGAAGTAGTCGCCGAACGACCAGTTGCCCAGCATCTCGAAAAACGTGTGGTGGTATGTATCTTTACCGACATCGTCGAGATCGTTGTGTTTACCGCCGGCGCGAATGCACTTTTGGGTGTCGGCTGCCCGCACGTATGAACGCGAGCCGCTTCCCAGAAAAACATCCTTGAACTGATTCATCCCCGCGTTGGTAAAGAGCAGCGTCGGGTCGTCGTGCGGTACAACCGGTGACGAATCGACGATGGCGTGATCCTTGCCCGCAAAGAAATCGAGAAACTGTTGGCGTATTTGTGCGAATGTCATCGTGGATACCGTGCGTTTATGAGTTGGACCGCCACCTATGCGTTGGACCATCACCGCACGCAATCTCGCCGGTGATGGGCGTCCGTTTCGAACGGGAAGGATAGGCTCTTTCGGATGTGGATCAAGCCGCCGAAGACTTGAGCGGGCCCACGCTGACCAGCAACCCTTCGCCATCGACGGGAAATGCGTCGAAGTACGCGCGAAGGGAATCCTGCCCCACCGCATTGACGGCTGCGATGCGGTCTTCCACCGTCCTGGGACGACCGCGGTAGTCGATATCGTCCATCACCTGAACCAACCGATGGTGCGGAGATTCACCTTCGACAGCCAGGCTCGTGCGGCGCTTGTTTTTAACCCGCTGAATCTCTTCATCCGAAACGGGGCCAGCCGCAAAGCTCTTCGCCTCTTTTCGCAGGGCTTCGACCACGCGATCGGTGTTCTGCGGATCGCACTGGGCCATCAAAATCAGCAAGCCGCAATCGCCAAAGTCCAAACGATACGCCCCGGCATAAGGCGCCAATCCGGTCTGTTCGATGTTCCAGTAGAAACGCGAGTTGCCGCCGCCCAGAATCGAAGCCGCCGCCTCAGCCGTATCGTGCATCGGGTCAGACGCGCCTGGTCCTTCAAAGGTGATCGCGACCACCTGCTGGTTGAATCGCTCGATCGTCTTTTGAATCGTTCCCGTGCCCATCACCGGTTTGGTGCGCTCGGGGCGCGGTTCGCCAGCCACCCAATGACCGCAGCATTTCTCGGCTTGGGCGATGACTTCATCGGGATCGACCGCGCCGGCTACCACCAGCACCATGTTGGCCGGCGTGTAGCGTGATCGGAAGTAATGGTTCATCTGGTCGCGGGTCAGCGCCTTGACGGTTCGATCATAACCAAGCACCGGCCAAGCCAGGCTGTTGCCCTTGAACACCGACTCGACGATCAGGTCAAACGCCACGTGCTCGATGCGATCGTTGGACATAGCGATCTCTTCGAGGACGACGTTTTTCTCCATGTCGAACTCGTCGGGCGGGAGACTCGAATTCATCATGTCGGCAAGGATTTCAAGTTGCGTCGGAAAGTCCTCTGTCCTTGCCAGCCCATGATAAAACGTGCGGTCGTGCGACGTGAAGGCGTTGGGATTTCCGCCGATGCGATCGAAGTCGATGTTGATCTCGGCGGCTGACCGGTTGGGCGTTCCTTTGAAGCACATGTGTTCCAGAAAGTGCGACACGCCGGCGAGGTCGGGCGTCTCATCGCGTGCGCCGGTTTGCACCAGGAAGCCAGCCCCCACGGATTTTACGCCTTCCATGTGCTCGATCGCAATGTTGAGTCCGTTCGACAGTTTGCTGATGATGAATTTGTCGGGCATGGGTTCTGGTTCCGCTTGGTTGACTATGGCATCGCTTCGAACTGGGGTTTTTCGATTGAATCGTGCTAACTTTCCAGCGATTTGGGGCCCAGTGTGACGACGCTGCGCGGGGCGTTGTGCACGTGCGATTCGCTGAAGCGCTTCACGTCGTCGATGGTGACCTTGCGCAATTGGTCGAGTTTGTCTTCGCGGGAAATCGGTCGGCCAAAGTGCATGAGATCGTCGGCCAACTCGCCGCACAGCGCCCGCGTGACATCACCGCGGATGTCGAAACGCACTTCGATTCCGGTTCGCGCCCGCTCGACTTCTTCCTGCGTCAGATCCACACCGACGCGGGCGAGTTCTTTGAGCATCGTCTCGTATGTCTTGCTGCATCGCTCGGGGGTGGTCGACGCACCGAAGTACAGCAGTCCGTCACCGCGCGGATGTTCCTGCCAACCACCGACCCAGTACACCAACCCGAGTTTCTCGCGCACTTCGGTGAACAACCGGGCGCTCATGCCTCCCGAGAGCACGCCCATCAGCAACCGCGCGGTGCTGTAATCGTCGTGCGACTTCGCCACCCCGCGAAGCGCGATGACGATGTGTTCCTGCTCGGTCTCTTTGTTGTGATGGGTGGTGACGGGCTTGAATTCGACCGGAATTTCATCGCGGTTTGCCGGCGTCTTGTCGCCGAACCCAGCGAACCGCGCTTCGATGATGTCCTGCACCTGCGAAGGCGACATCGGACCCGCCACCGAGACCTGCATTTTTCCGGCGCTGTAATTCGACTGCCAGAACGACACAAAGTCGTCACTGGTGATGGTCGTCAAGGTCTCGGATTCACCAAATGTATGTCGACCGAGAAGCGGTCCCATCGCCTGCTTGCCGATGTGCTTGTCGGCCAACCCTTGGGCATCGTCTTCCAGCGACAACAATTCCTGCCGCGCGAGTTCGATCGCGACGTCACACGATTCCTGCGGAAATGTCGGCGTGCGCAGAAACTCAGCGTGCAATTCCATGTTGCGGGCGAAGTACTCCGGAAGACAAAGCGACGTGAATCCGCTGGACTGCTTGCCGCACCAACTGTGGACGCCGGAACCGATCTTGTCGAATTCATCCTGCAATTCTCGACCGGTGTGGTCCTGCGTTCCCTTGTCGACGGTTTGCTCGACGAGGTGCGCAAGACCGAGTTTGTCGGCTGGCTCGTTGACGACGCCGGTGAGCACGCGGATTTCAGACGCCACCGCGCGTCGAAGCGGCAACTCCAGGACAGCCAGCTCGACGCCGCAGGAAAGTTGAGTATGAACTGCTTCAGCCATGAATCCGCCCAAGGTTAGGAATCTGGAAAATCATCTTGAATTCGACGAACCGCGGTAAGCGGTCCCGGAAGCCATCGGCGACGCGAAACGCGATCAATGCTCTTCGGGCTCGCCCAGAAGCGGCGCGAGTTCTTCGAGCTTTTCGTTTAATAACGCCGCATAGCGCGCTTCGACGTTGAGACGCAGAAGCGGTTCGGTGTTCGACTTGCGCACGTTGAACCACCAGTTCGGATATTGAACCGTCACGCCATCGAGGAAATCGACTCGCCCGTCGGCGTACTTTTCCGCCAGCGCTGCGATGGCTTCGTCCTTGTCCTCATTGCGAAAGTTTCGCTCGCCGCTGCCGCAATATCGCCGGAGCGGTTCGATCAGTTCACTCAGCGACGAACCGCTCTTGGAAATCACGTTGATCACGTGGGCAAACGCCAACATGCCCGAGTCGCAGTAGTAGTTATCCTTGAAATAGAAGTGCCCGGACAACTCGCCGCCGAAGACACCCTTGGTGTCGCTCAACGATTTTTTCATGTAGGCATGACCGACCCGCTCGCGACGGGGCACACCACCGGCTTCTTTAATCTCTTCAGCCACCACGCGGCTGCTGCGCAGGTCGTAGACAACGGTCGCGCCCGGTTCGCGTTCCAGGAACGTTCTCGCAAGCAGCGCCGTCAGCAGGTCGCAGCGAATGATCTCGGCGTTTTCATCGATCACGATCAGGCGATCGGCGTCGCCGTCGAAGCACACGCCAAAGTCAGCCCGCTTGGTTTGAACAGCTTTTTGCAATTGCTCGAGGTTGGCATCGACCAGTGGGTTGGGTTCGTGGACGAATTCGCCATTGTGTTCCATGTTGATGCAGTGCAGGTCGAGTCCGGGCACGTCACCGAAAATAATCGGTACCCACTTGCCGGCCATCCCGTTGGACGCATCGACACAGACGCGCATCTTCCGCGGCGCATCGAGGAACCCGCGGACGAAGCGCTTGTAGTCCTCGGCTAAGTCGCGCTCGAAGAGATCACCGATCTGCGAACCCGGATGTTTGACGGTGTTTTGCGCGATCCGGCAGATATCCATCAAGCCGGTGTCAGCCCCGACTGGTGCCCCCTTCAATCCGGAGATTTTGAAACCGTTGTACTGCGCCGGATTGTGGCTGGCGGTTGTCTGGATACCCCCGCAGGCTTTGAGATGATTGATTGCGAAGTAAATTTGCGAGGTATCGATCATGCCGATGTCGACGACCGGCGAGCCCGTCGCGCGAATGCCTTCGATGAGGGCTTCGCTTAGCTTCGGGCTGGACTTGCGCATGTCGCGGCCGACGACGATGGTCGTCGCTCCACCGACCGCCCGATCCATCCCACGGATGGCCGTATTGAGAAACGATGCCGCCGCAAACCCGATCCGCCAGGCCACGTCTTCGTTGAGCATGTCCGGGTAGGTCGCCCGAACGTCATAGGCTTTGAACACCTTTTCGATCATTTCAGATCTTTCCTCTGTAATTCGCGAGGCCCGCGGTCTCATCGACTTTTGCGGTCCGCCTTTTTCGTCATCGTTGAATTGGCAGCCGTGGCAGTAGGGATAGCTGGCCCGCCTGCGCCCGAAGCACACCGCGTCGGAGATGCGCAGCTCCGGTTGATTCGGGCAAAAGCGATAGTAGTCTTCAACGGACTGCACGGTTGGATCGTCCCATCAACAGAAATCAACAGAAACCGACAAGCCCGAGCGACACACGCCCAGACCCAGCCTGAATCCTATTTGCTTGGGCCAATGCTAACAAATCTATCGCCGCCCCACTAGCGTCAGGCCCATTCGCCTCATGGCAATGGGTGTGGCATCATCCGATTGCCCTGACCACATTCGACGATCCCCCTGACCACATTCGACGAACCGGGTCTTCGGAATGTGTTGACGCCCCCGGCAAGTCAGTGCTAACATCGCGGCTGACCTGAAATGAGGTGGTGGAAATTGCGTGATGCGGCGCGGCACGCGTGAATTCCATCGTTTCGTGATGTACTCAAATTGCAGTTGCGTCTGCAATCGAGATTGTTCCCTCGCGTTAGACAAAGTGTAAACCCATTATGCATGCCTCTGTACTTTTGAAGGTCGCTTCACTGCTCGCGGTGACGGCGACAGGTCCGTCTGAACCCCTTCCGATGACCCCGGTGGATGTCGATGAAGTCCGCCCGAATGCCCAGGTGACGACGACCACCGTCGACAATTCACAGGGCTCGATGGTGCGATCCCATCCCGACCATCAGATCGAAACGAGGCAAGGCATTATCGAAGACCCACGATCGGTCGGCGTTCAATATGGCCGCGAGACGCTAGGTGCAGACCGGACCATGTCCGAGGCCAAGTTCGTCGAATACGTGCTGCATCATCTGCCCGATCCAATTGATGCTCGACGGGAAGCGGCCCAGCGGTTGGCCGCTGGCCCTTCCCCCATTCAAATTGAGCCGCTTGAAAGTCTAATTGCACGGATCGATTCCATCAGCCGTCCCGAAAAACTGTACCTCACGCTCGAAGATACGATCGAACGGACGCTTGCGAACAACTATTCGATTCGCGTCGCCAGTTACAATCCGGCGATCGAGCAGACCCGCGTGGTCGAAGCCGAAGCCGTCTTTGATGCAGCATTCTTCACGTCGCTGACCAACAACAAGGTCGATCAGCCGACCGCCAACGCCCTTCAGGGTTCCAAGATTGAGCAGTTCAGTCTGCAATCGGGTGTCCGGAAGATGCTGCCAAGCGGCATGCAGTTGCGCACGTATTACTCGGTCGATCGCTCAAGCAACAACTTCCAGTTCCAGACGCTTAATCCGCAGTGGATTTCGCGATTCATCGTTGAAATGAATCAGCCGCTGCTTCGCGGATTCGGGTTGGACGCCAACCGGTCGCAGATTCGCCTAAGCAAGATTGGTCGTCGGGCGGCGACGCAGCAGTATCGCCGTCAGATTCGCGACACCGTGCGGCAAGTTGAAGAAGCGTATTGGCGATTGGTGCAAGCCCGCCGGGCGCTGGTTGTCTCCGCCCGTCTGCTGGAAAGTTTTGAGCAGATCAACAACAAGCTCGAGGCACGTAAGGAATTCGACGTCTACACCATTCAGTTGGCCGACACCCAGGCGCGACTCGAATCATCCAAAGCCGATTTCATCCAACTCGCCGCCAACGTGCAGAACGCCGAGGATCGGTTGATCGCGCTGATCAACGACCCCGATCTCGACTTGGCCAGTGATATCGAAATTGTCCCGGTCAGCGTGCCGAATTATCTGCCGATCCAGGTCGATCGGTTGAACGAAGTCAGCACCGCGCTCGACAATCGCTCGGAACTGGTCGAAGCCAAGCTCGCGATCAACTCCGCGAACATCCGCATCGGCGTCGCCAAGAACCAGGCCATGCCGAAACTCGACGTGACGTTCCGTTACACCGTCGATGGACTCGGACCAAGCAGTCACGATTCGTTCAGCCAGCTCACCAAGAACGATTTCACCGAGTACTTCCTCGGCATCGATTTTGAGATTCCGATCGGTAACCGTGCCCGCCGCGCCGCCCTCAAACGCGAAAAGTTGCAGCAGGCCCAGGCGATCGCCAGCCTCAAGCAGGTGTTCGAACAGGTCATCCTCGAAACCAACATCGCCGTCCGCAACCTCGTCGCCCAATCCGATCAGATCGAGCCGAGCCTGATTTCGGCGAACGCCCGCGAGGATCAGGTCGAATCGATCATCGAACGTGCCGAAAAGCAGGACTTTTTGACCCTCAACAACGAGTTGAACACGCGTCAGGGGTTGGCCGCCGCCCGCAACGATCTGCTTTCGGCGATGATTGATTACGGCATCGGGATCATCGAGTTGGAACGTTCAAAAGGAACGCTACTGCGGTACAACAACATCGAACTGGCGTTTGATGATTCGGACGATCCGGATAATTAGAATCCCCTTAGGCAGGACATAGCGCCGTCATTCCCGCGAAAGCGGGAATCCAGGGGAAGGCGAGGGCAATCCAGGTGAGTTCTGGCCCTGTCCTGCGAACTGTGGACGAGCAAGACGCTACGTTTGGATCAAGATTGCGATAGATTGCACCGGTTGCGATTTGATTGGTGGGCACGGCCCACCCTACACGGGGTGGGTTGGCGCTACAGCCCGAAGTCCTGGCCGATCCGTATCGCTTCCAGCGCCTGCCAGAAGTTAAACACAAAGATGGCCATGCTGATGACGCTGACGGTTGCGACCACGAGCAGACACCCGTTGACCAGCAACCGACCGTCGAAGAACGAATCCGAATTGATCGTCGCGATGATGTGCGGCCGCGACAGGATGAGCATCGCGATCACCACCGCACCGGCTGTCGGCCAAATGGTGATCGAGTGCAGGTAGCTGTAAATCCACACGCCTTTTGAAACCGCTTCGCTGGCCTGCCCATCGGGCACGCGCAGGAAGTGCCCCTTGAGGAAGAACTCCCCCTCGCGGATGAAACCGTTGCTGGCGTCGCCTTGAAAGTACCAATAGAAGAACGTGTACAGCGCGAAGTTCAGCAATCCCAGCGCGATGACCGAAATCAGTATGCGGTTTCGTATGATGCGTCGCACTGAGTCGGCTCCGATCTGCGAAATCTCGGGATGGCTAATTCAAAAGAACGGACAAAACCGATTACGTCGTCGCTTCGATGAGCCCTTCCATCGGTGACGACGCGGTTGCGTAAGGCTTTCGGGCGATGCGACCGGCTTGGTATGCCAGACGACCGGCTTGGATCGCGTGGGCCATCGCCTTGGCCATCCGCACGGGATCATTCGCGCCGGCGATTCCGGTATTCAAAAGCACGCCATCTGCCCCCAACTCCATCGCGACAGCCACATCCGACGCGGTCCCGACACCGGCATCAACGATCACCGGATAGTCAGCGTCGCCGTCTTTGAGTGATTCCAAACAGAGGCGGATGCTGTTGCGGTTGAGAATGCCCAACCCGCTGCCGATGGGCGCGCCGGCTGGCATGACACTGGCCGCTCCTGCGTCTTTCAACCGCTTGGCCAATATCGGATCGTCGTTGGTATAGACGAGCACTTCAAAACCGAGTTCGATCAACTTCTCGGTGGCTTCGAGCGTGCCGATCGGATCGGGCAGAAGCGTCTTGCGATCGCCCAGGACTTCGAGCTTGACCCAGTTAGCCCCCTTGTTGCCCTGACCTTCGAGAAGCTCGCGCCCCAGACGCGCCGCCCGCACCGCATCCTTCGCGTTAAAGCAGCCGGCTGTATTGGGCAGAATCGTGAAGCGACTCATGTCGATATGATCGAGGATCGAATCTTCACGCGCCCCGCCGGCTTCGGTGAGGCAATCGCGGCGCACAGCCACAGTGACGACCTCCGCCTCCGAAGCACCAAGGGCGGCTGACATCTGCTCAAACGTCGCGTATTTACCGGTCCCAACAAAAAGTCGCGACGAGAAACTGAACGAACCAACTTTGTAAGTGTCCACCTTGCTATCCCCCACCCACGAACGTCACGATCTCGATACGATCGCCGGGTTGAATGGTTGTGTTTGAAAAAGTCGCCCGGGGAACGAGCTCTTCGTTGATCTCGACAGCCGCTCGAATGGGTTCGAGTTCGTACAGGTCGAGCAAATCAGACACACTGATACCGCCCGTCAGTTCACGTTCTTTGCCGTTGACAATGACTTGCATGATACGGTGTGCCCAACATCTGCGCCCAACTGATCGCCCCAATCTCGACTGCTTGGCGATTATAGGAGTCGAAGCGCAAAGTCACAATGTGGGCCCGATGCGATCGCTATTTCGAGGCGGCATGCACATATGCCATCAGGCGATAAGCCAGCCGAGCCGCGAGGAATTCCGTCACGGCTTGACCCGGAATCGGCAGCACTTCGACGATATCCGCGGCTACGATCTTGCGGGTCTGGGCGACGCGACGCAGCAGTGCCGTCACCTGGTACCAATCCAGACCGCCCGGTTCAGGCGTGCCCGTGCCCGGTGCGTATGCCGGGTCGAATCCGTCGATGTCGATGGTGACGTAGACTGTGTCGCCAAGTCCGTCGAGGGCGCGTTCGATCCACTCGCCACCACCGCGACAGTCACGGGCGTAAATCGGTTCGATGCCGGATTTTTTGAGGAATGTGGATTCTTCCTTGCAGACGTTGCGAATACCGACCGGCACCACGGTGTCGACGTATTCGAGACAGCGCCGCATGACCGACGCATGCGAATATGGCGAGCCTTCGTACTGATCGCGCAAGTCGAGATGGGCGTCGATCTGCAGAATCGAGAACTTCTTGTAGCGGCTGGCCACCGCCCGCACCAATCCGCTCGTGACGCTGTGTTCACCACCGAGCCCGAAGAGAAACTTGCCATCACGCACCGGTTTGCGTGCAGCTTTTGTGATCAACTCGTGCATCGCGGCAGGTCCGTCGGTGCTGACCTCGACGGGGTCAAGCGTGCAAACGCCGGCACGAAATGGCTCCGACTCCAACTCGTCGTCAAAGAGTTCGACCTGCTGTGACGCCGTGATGATCGCCTGCGGGCCAAACCGCGTCCCGACCTGATAGCTGACGGTCGCATCGTAGGGAACCGGCAGCACCGCGTAGGTTGCACCGCGATAGTCGGTATACTTGGCCTCAAGACCGAGAAAATCGTTGTTCATTATTCGACCGGGGGAAACTCGTAGTAGTCTTTGTAGGTCTTGCGAAGTCGTTCGTTGGCGCCGGCAGACTCTCGCAATTCGCCGACGATCTTGCCCAGGCGGTCGTAAAGCCTGCGCTGCGGGCGCGGTTTGCATCGGGTCAACACGTACTGAGCAATGAGCGGCAGCGTCAACGATGCGCACGAATACACAACGACATTGTTCAACACGGCGTCTTTGACCTTGCCCCAGCTGCGCGCTTCGGATGGCGTCGCGCCGCTAAGCCCGCCCCAATGCGGCGAGTCCGTCGTCAGTTGCAGGAAGTAATCGTGCCCGCCCTTGCTCTCATCGTGGAGAATCTGATTGAGGGTCGGCTGAGTTTGCAGATAGAAGTTTTTGGGCGACCCACCGCCGATTTCGATGACGCCGTTCTTTTCGGCGTCGCGAACGATGGCGGCTGTCTCGATGACATCGAGGATCGGATTCAAATTCATGGGCCGATCGAACAGGTACGGAACCACGAGATTCATACCGATGGACGAATCGCCGGGAGACGAGGTGTAAATCGGAATTCCCAGATCCGACCCGCGTGCCACGAGCGATCGCTCGGGGTGCGATGCCGACTTGTTCACGTGCCGACCGATATGGGCGTGCAACGCCGCGCTTGAAAACGGCTTGTCGGCTTTCAAGTCGCGGACGGCTTGCAAGATAACTTCGTCCGTGGCTTCGAGCGTGGTGTCGTCATGGATAAACACGTCGTAGATTCGGGCGACCCGTTCATCTGCGAGGGTGTTGTCGTCGGCGAGGAAGTCACCTTGCACCATGGGCATGTCATACGCCCGATGCAGGTCGTGATAGAGGTTGGCGCCGGTGGAGATGACAAAATCGACGAATCCGGCTTTCATCAGGTCGATGATCACCCCGCTCATACCGATGGGGGTCATCGCGCCGGCAAGCGTCATGCCGATCGTCGCCCCTTCTTCGATCATGCGCGCGTACAGCTGAGCGCCTTCGGCCAGTCGCCGGGCGTTGAATCCGCTCTTGGCATATACGCCGTCGATTAAGTCGGCGACCTTTTCATTGCCGCCAAGCTGAAGCGGGTTGATGCTGGGAAGCGCATTCAGATCGAGCGGCTGCTGATCGCTATCACCTGCTTTGTTTGAATCTGTCGATTTCGGGCGTTCAGTTCCGCATGGATATCGGTCTTCGTTCAATGGATTTCTCCGACGCCAAGCATAAACACAACCCGACTACCACGGCAGGCCGTCACAAAGCGTTCTCCAAAGTTATGATATCAGTGATTCAATCGGCTCAATGGACAAAGACAGCCGCAGACACCACGGTGGTCCACAGCCCATCTTTATCTCCCTCCGCCGTCTGGCACAGGGCGCGGGTTTTGATCACGAGCTTCTTGCTTTTGTAAATCTCAAGACGCTCGTCGTAGGCCTTTTCGGGATCAAGTTCGATGTCATGCGTCGTCGCAAGCATCGAGGCGGCCATGTCTTCAACATAGTCGGCGCACTTGCGATGGGTCATGCCAAATGCGTGATGTTCTGAGATATATCCGTAGTCGACTTTCTTTGCTGGAAGCGCCAAGCCAATGCCAGCCGCAACGAGGCGGTTCGGTTCGTTCGTTCGGATATCAGCGATAACGCAATGGACGATGGCTCCGGCTTTTAACTGGTCAAGACCGCGTTCCTTCGAAACGATTTTGCAATTGGGCGGGAAAATACTGGATACCCGCACAAGATTGAATTGGGCGATGCCCGCGTGTCGGAGGGCGGCTTCAAACGACTGAAGGTTGTGGCGATGTTTTCCAACTCCCTTCGTGAAAAACATTTGCCGGGGGACCATCGATTCGTTCATTCATCATGCTCCAAAGATGCTAAGGGGAATGTTCAAAAGTCGGTCGATTATAAAGGTGGCGACACAGTGTACAAGACGCCTGGACCCCACTTTGGAACCAATTTGAGCCCATCTTGTCTCGGCAAGCCGCACAGGCTAGGCGGTCCAAAGCTGAACCATCCCGCCCTTGATCGAAGCCAACGCCTTTCCCCGGTGACTTAACGCATTCTTCTGCTCAGGTGGCATTTCGGCTGTGGTTATCCCCATATTCGGAACATAAAAATGGGGATCGTATCCAAACCCATTGGTTCCACGAGGTTCATCGATGATCTGCCCTTCGATTGTGCCCATGGATGTCAAGAGCACGTCATCGCCTTCGACCAGCGCCAGACAGCACACAAAGCGTGCGGTTCGGCTGGCTTGGGGAATACCCCGCAGCGCCGCGATCAATTTGTGGTTGTTGGCCGCATCCGTGCCTTCGTCGCTGTAGCGGGCGGACTGGACGCCCGGCGCTCCATTCAGGGCATCCACCTCCAACCCGGAGTCGTCGGCCAACACGATCTTGCCAAAATGTTTCGCGTAGTAACGGGCCTTTAAGATGGCATTGGCTTCAAATGTATCGGCGTCTTCGACGGGGGCTGGGATGGACGGCAAGTCCGCCAAAAAAGTCCACGCGATTGGCAAGTCCTTCATCACCGCGCGGATTTCGCGCACCTTGCCTTCGTTGGTTGTTGCGACCAGGATTTCTCGCATCACTCAAAATCGTCGCTGAAATCGGTGGGATCTTCATCGACCTTGAACAACCGCGCCAACTGTACCGTCCGCTTTTGCCCCATTGCAGTCGAGTACACCTGCAGGTTGCGCAACTCAACCTGGAAGTGCTCTTTTTTCATCAGTTCCTGCACTTCCTTGCTTGGCAGGTTGGCAACGACCCCCAATCGGCGACCTTGCACCAACGCGTTCTTACCGAAACTCCCCACGAACACCTCGCTGACAATCTCCGTGTGGCGATAGTACGCATCATAACCTTTCGCCCGAAGTTCTTCGCAATACGTCGAAGCCGCCTCCTTGCGATTGAGGAATCCTGGTTCGTTGTAAAACAGTGCGACGCGCAACGAATAATAACCACGGTTGCGACTCAACTCCCACGCCTTGTTTCCGACATCAGGCGTTGGCGTCGGGGAGATTCTCGCGTCAAAGAAAAAACGCTCCCCCGATGTCGTAAAATCCTTGATCAATGCCAGGTCCTGTCGCATGTCCTGGGGAATTTCAAATCGTCCGGTCTTCTCGTTTGGCGGTCGCCAGTAGCTTCCGTAGTAAACGCGTGAATCCTTCTTGTTGTCGACAACGTAAACGCACTCCGGCTTGATTCCCGGTGTCTTCTTCAAAGCCGCCGCAATCTTCTTGGCATCATTGCGATGCCCCGATCCAAAACATTCCCGCGCGAGGATCGTCCATTCATCGCACCCGCGCTTGGATGGGCTGTGGTACACGCCTTCGAGTTCACCCTGCCCGGCGCTTTGACCCCAACCACCTCCCCAGTCCATGTTCCATTGATCCGCCCAACCTTCTCCGCATCCTGCAAGGGCAGCGCCGATCGAAACGAAAATGCACGCCCATACCGCGCGCGCCGGTATCAGATCGCCTCGTTTTAACTTACGTGTCCGGACCGTTCTCATGGGTTCACCTGGATGTCTGCGAGTTGATTTTGCGCCGCAGCGCCTTTTTCTGTTCAAAGTGCAGTTGCCGAATGCCCTTCGCCGCCAACGTGGTCAATCGATCGAGTTCTTTACGCGAAAACGTTGCCCCTTCCGCCGTCCCCTGCACTTCGACAAAGCTGCCCGATCCGGTCATCACCACGTTCATGTCCACGTCGGCTCGCACATCCTCCTCGTACGCAAGATCGAGTAGCGCCCGATTGCCCACAAGCCCGACGCTGACCGCGGCCACACTGTCCGTGATCGGATTCGTTTTGATCCACTTGCGCTCGCGGGCAACCCGAACCGCATCGGACATCGCGACAAACGCGCCGGTGATGCTAGCCGTCCTGGTCCCACCGTCGGCTTGCAACACGTCGCAGTCAATCAGAATGGAATGTTCGCCGAGTGCATCGAGATCGATCACTGCCCGCAGAGAACGCCCGATGAGCCTTTGAATTTCCTGGGTACGCCCGTCGATCTTGCTGCGGTTGCGACCCTTTCGCTTGTTGGTCGCGCCGGGGAGCATGTCGTACTCAGCCGTGCACCAACCCGACCCCGATCCGGTCTTCCACTCCGGGACGCCCTGCTCCAGACAAGCCGTACAGAGAACCTGGGTGTCGCCGCATTCGATCAGCACCGAGCCAGCCGCATTGCGCGTGAATCCGCGGGTGATCTTGACGGGCCGAAGTGCGTTTGTGCGTTGTCCGTGTTTTCTGGCCAATGGTCGCCCTTCTTGGAATGGTTTCGGTGGGTCCGACTGGCACGAAATGAGAAGGTACGGACGGGTCAAAAGGGTGTCAACCGCTCCGCCCGAACTGGATACTTCCTCAATCGCAGCGTTGTAGCGGCTGAACCTTGCTAACTTGGCCGCAATCGCAATGATTCGTTATTCACAAACGCCTGAATGCCCCAGTCAGCCCATCGCGTGAAGGGCCATCGGCTTCCGGACGGAGAACACCCCGTGTTGCATGAACTTTTTGAAGCCCAAGCCGAATTGAACAAGCGAATCGGATTCGATTGCGCCGCACTCCGCAAATCCTTTGACCCAAAGCTGGCCGGCGAATGGCTCAATGACTACATCGCAGCCGCCAGCAACGAGTTGGAAGAGCTGCGTGACAGCACCTACTGGAAACACTGGTGCAAAGAAGCCAAGGAAGGCCGCCGCTTCGAAATTCACGACCTGCAAAACGCACGCGTCGAAGTCATCGACCTGCTGTTCTTCTGGATCAGCATGGCCCAGTGCGTCGGACTGAACGCAGACGACATCAAAGAACTCTACATGAAAAAACTAGGCGTCAACCACAAACGCCAGGACACCGATTATTCGATGGCCAACAAGGACGAGTCCGACAACAAAGGCATCGACCTCGATTAAATGCCGCGTCGATGATGCACGCAGTGTAGGGTGGGCCGTGCCCACCGCCGTTTGTTTGATAACGATATGGTGGGCACGGGCCAGCCTACACTTTGAAGATATAGCAGGGGCGGCAAGCCGCACCCTACGCGCAAAAAAAACCGCGGACCTGATTTGATCCGCGGTTTTCTTTTTGTTTCGACTTTTGGATTCTCGTTTTACTTCGTGCTGAAGTGCACCTGCATCGACTCGCTGCGATCGCCGCTGATGGTGAACACGAGCATGTAGTCCATACCCGGCTTGAGCGTCACGCCGCCGACATTGTTGCCATCGAAATCCAGCACCGTGAATTCGCTGCCGATGCTGCCGAGGTTATAGGCGCGATCCGGCTTCATGAGCGAATCCTCACCACTGCCTTTCGGCGTGATCACGAACTCGGCTTTATGCGAGTAGTCGGCTTCGAACGCCTGGTGGATCTGCATGTTCGTACCGGTGATGCGGCCGAACTTCGTCGGATCCTCGAAACTGAATTTGAACGTCGGAGCCGTGCTGACCGTACCCTTAATCTTGTACTTGGCATAACCAGCGAAGCCCTTCTTCAATTTGTTTTGCTTGGCATCGAGTCCGTCGAGCGAAAGGCTCAGGTGGCTGTCCTTCTTCGACAGGTTCTTACCAATGCCAGCCGCCTGCCATGCCGCACCAGTCGCGCTGCAACCCGACGACACCATCAACATCGTTCCGACAATTGCCGTACACATGAACTTCTTGAACATCGCGATTTTCCTCCGTGAATTCGATCGGATCACCGTCGCTTACCCCTCGGTTACCGATCCATTTGACCCATGTAAACGTTATTTTCGTGACGCCAGCAAAGCTCCGCCAGCCTGTACCAGCGCACGGTATAGCCGCATCAGCCCCATGCTTCAAGGCCCAATGTCGCATTCACCCCAAAGCACCGCGTTTACGCGAATTCCCTTGCACACACGTTTATGCAGGCATAATCTACCGATGGCCAAACAATTCACACCCACACCATGCCCGCACGGAGAGTCAAAAATGCACACCTCTAAACACGCTCGTTTCGCCCTGCCCCTCTTGTGCCTTGGTTATATCGTGCTCGCCAGCGGATGTTCGAGGGTGATGACGCCGGGGTCAGCCGCCGATTTCAATATCATGGCCGACGACGACATCAAGGAGATTCTCGCCCGCAAACCCGCGGCGCCGCTGCCAGCCCACTTGGCCGTCGCTCGCGTGCAGGGGCCGCGCTATCGATCCAGAACCGCGGAAGGTTATGGCAGCGGAAAGTACAGCGTCGTGACCGTGCGCGACATTGAAACCGAAGAGGACTTCGCGCGGTTGAGCGCACTGCCACAGGTGGCCAACATCGCCCCACTCAATCGCATGCTCTTAAGCGACCAACTCGAATCGGATCGCCAGCTTCGACAGGCAGCCGCTTCGCTCCACGCCGACATGCTTCTGCTCTACACGTTCGACACGAGCTTCTTCGTCGGCGACGTGTTGCCGCCGCTCTCGGTGATCACGCTTGGACTCTCGCCGAACCAGACGGCTGAAGTCACCACAACCGCGTCGGCGATCCTTTTGGACGTTCGCACCGGATACGTTTACGGAAGCTGCGAATCCACCAGCCGCAAGAATCAACTCGCCAGCGCCTGGACCAGCGGTGAAGCCGTCGACTTCATGCGTCTCAAGACCGAACGTCAGGCATTCGAGGAACTGCTCGGTGAATTCGAAGCGCTTTGGCGTGAGTCATTCGATAAGAATGCCAACGGCATCACCGCCGGCCACAAGTCGCCGTAAGAATGCTGCTGCAATTCGATCATGAATCTACAGACCAACTCGTTCTTCAAGACGGCCAACTTTGTGGAGGCAGGCGTCTGGATCGCGATAGGAATCGCGTTCGCCTGTTTTGCGCTGACGAAGTCCCCCTTCCACAAACGTGCGTTTGCTGCCGCCATTGTGTTCGTGCTGTTTGGCGTGTCCGACGTTGTCGAAACGCAGACGGGTGCGTGGTGGCGGCCTTGGTGGCTGCTGTGCTGGAAGGGGTTGTGCATCCTGTCGATGTTGATGCTGTACGTTCGCCACAAGCTGGGTCGGATTGCAACCGAGGACTTGGCCGCCAGTTCGACCGCATACGCGAGAATCACAAATCCGAAGGCGATGGCGGCTGAAATCACCGATGACACGGAATGCAACGCGTGTGGTTACAACCTTCGCGGCTTGACGGCTGGCGGTAACTGCCCGGAGTGCGGACACCCGATCAAGCGAACGCTTGCCGCCCAGCAAGGTTTCCACTTGCGAGGCGAGCATCTGATGTTTGCTTCATTTGCGATCTACTGCGTTGGGCTCTTCTGGTCTGTCGCGGCACACAAACTGGGCAAACATCTTGGCGGGATCCCTGTTTACGTGGCCTTGGGAGAAATCGCTCCAATAGTTCTGGGATTATCTGCCATATTGATGTACTTCATCGGCCCGAAGACTCGGGGCGTACACGTCTACCTGTACATCATGGCTCTTGCAATCACCGGTTTCCTTTACTTCCAGTTTTGTATCGCCGTCATCGCAAGTGCCTGATGATGCGGTTCTACCGATTGGGATGCGTATTCAACAGCGACGCAATCTCCTGGGCGCGCTCCTCGGTGAAGTCGCCGGAGATTTGTGCGCGGCTGCCGATCGCCGACATAATCTTTGGGCAGGACACCAATTCGTCGTCCACGAAAATCGCCATTTTCTCGCCGATGCTGTCGGCTGTAATCGCCTTGAGCCGCGCGCCGGCAGCATCCTTGAACGTAACCATGACGCACGGACGATCCTGCGTATCGCGCTGGGCCATGGCCGATTGCACGTCCTGCTCGGTCAAGAGCGGGATCGGTTCGACATAGGCTGTTCGGCCATCCGGGTCGGTGACTTTCATGTAACCTTCGGTCGGCTTGTCGGTGGCGAAGTGAAACCGCATCTCGATGGGATGCTCGTAGAGCGCGAACTTGGAGGGATCGACTTTCGGATTCGATGCGGTTTGCGAACACCCGGCCAGCATCGCCACGCCCAACATGAAAGCCAACGAAAACGCCGCAACACGACGATAAGCAAATCGATTCAAAAACATCAGACACCTCCCACAGGTTGGTCATTTAAAACAAAGGCCCGAACAGCCGTTCGCAAATATTTTGCGCTGAAACCGCCGCCGGTCAACTGTGATGTTTGCCAAAGACCAGGGGCGAGAAAACCGAGGCTACGTTAATACACTGCTCACAGAGCAGTGGCACGGTTGTTGCATTGATTTTGGATGGCTAGGTTTAGCGCTTGCCAAAGAGATGGCTGGAGAGGTTGTCGATCTTTTCGCGCTGCGATTCGGTGACGTTTTTTGTGGCGCTCATCCATTGGTTGCCGTAGAGGTTGAGCAGTTGCGGGCTCAGCAGGAGTACGGTGGGATGCGGAAGGCGCAGCTCGCGGGCGATTTTGCGGACAAGATCGCGGTCTTCGACGCGCAGGTTCATCGTCCGCAGGGCCTTGTCGAACATCTTCCGCGGGCTATAGATCGCCCCGCGTCGGCGCTGAAGGCCCCACCGCATCACACCATACAACAATGCCATCCCGACAAGAATCACTGTGATCGCCAGGATGAAATCCGCAATCGATCCACCGGTGGCGAACCGATCACGGATGCCATGGAGTCGGTCAATCGGCGCGATCGACTCATTCGCGGCTACACTAAACTGAGCGAGGATCAATGGACTGCTCCTTGCTGCGTCGATGACTTTGATTCACCGGACATCATGCGCTGGTGCTCTTGAAAATGAAACTTCTCGGCGATGCGTTGGGCCCGGCGTTTGACGCGAATGTCTGGATCGCTTTCTGCAAGCGTCATCAACCGCTCCATCATCAGCGCCAGATTCAAATGCTCGACCACCCAAAGCGCGCTCGTGCGATGCCCGCTTGACGGACTGTTGAGCATCTTGAGCAGCGACTCGGCCCCGTCGCGCACACGCATTTGCAGGAGGGCCATGATCGCATTCGCCCGCACACGATTGCTCTTGGCGTTGACCATCTGCCGAAGTTGCGTCGCGGCTTCGGTTGGGGCGCTGTGGGCCTGCGAGCTTTTGGCATACGATTCGACCGCGTTGGCCTGCACCCGGCTGTCGGTGTCGTCGAGCGCCCGCCGAATCAGGT
>DDIR01000080.1:22398-36430 GCA_002338715.1 Phycisphaerales bacterium UBA1845
CCGCCCGCCGAATCAGGCGATGACTCTTGGCGTCGCCAAACATACCCAGCAGTCGGACGGCCATGCTCCGCAGGACGACATTCTGCGACTCTGCGGCTTCGTGAATCTCCGTCTGAAACCCCGGGATGTGGCCAACATCTTCGACGATTTTAAGTACGCGAATCTGCGAATCGGTGTCTTCAGGATTCCACTTGTTGCGCAGGTGTTGGTCGAATCCGGGCAAGCCATCGGCAACCTTGCGGGCCAGTTCTTTGCGCTGTGGGGCATCGAGCGCATCGCACTCCAACCAGAATGGCTCGAAGGCACTGTCTGACCCATGCTTCGGCTGAGTTGGCTTGAGGGGCTGGGCAGGCGTGTGTTCTTTGTGTTTACCATCGGGTGCCAGCCGTTTACCCCTTCTCCGGCGCAGTTCCATTGCGGCCAACTGGGAGTACGTGCTGCGACCACGGGAGGCGATCGCCTGCAACGTTGCCTCGCTCCTTTCGTAATCGTTTAGAACCAGCTTCCAAAACGCGGCGCGCATCGCTGTCGGATCGACACCCAGTGCCAATTCGCTAAGCCGATCGGCTTTCCCACCCGACTTTCCGCCGGCGGCTGCAATCATGCGAACCAGCGCGCGTTTGCGGTTGGGACTGCGCACGCGAAGATCGTGACTGTCGTGATCGATTCCCGGTCCTTTGACGATCTTCGAGCACGCCCGGCGGATTTCCGGGTCGAGCAGGAGCCATGCATGATCGGCCATCGCTGCCTCTGCCGCGGGGCTTGACATGTTGGCCAGGCATTTGATCGCGGCTTCACGAAGCGGCGCACACCGCAATGCCCGCACGCAATATCCAACCAGGCGCGGGTCCTGCGCACCGGCCACCGCATTGTTCAGCGCACGCGAAATCGGCGAGCGAACATCGTCGGCCAACTTGAACAGTTCGTCTTCGATCGAATCGGCGAGCAGGATCGCAGCCAGCACCACTTCGTTTCGAAAATGCAGCGACCAACTGGTCAGACTCCGCACGACGGCAGACGAAACGTATTCCAACTGACCGTGCGGTTTGGGTTTCGAGGATGACGCCCATGGGGTCGAGTCGGCTGCGACATTTTCAGCCAACTCCAAGAGCACGCCAGCCGCAAGACTGGCCGTGTGATGGCACGAATGCGTCAGGGCTTCGCTCAACAGGTACGCCGACTTGCCGTGCTGGCTATCGCGAATGAGTTCGACGGCTGACCTTCGCGAATCAAACAAGGAATGCGTCATCGCCACGCGAATACCGCCCGCCAACTTGTCGGCGTGTTCGATCAAGAGCGACCGAAACGAAGGGTCGGCTTTGGAATACATGGCCACAACCTGCGCCAACGGTCCGTCGTTTTCGCGATGAAGAAGGACGCTCAGCGCGATCGCCTGAAACGGCGGCTCCATGTGGGCGATCCCCTCGACGAGGGCAGCGTCCGCAGCCGTATTCTTCGTGCGGGCCAACTCCGCGTAGATCGGTGGCAGGGTTTTCAGATCAAGCGCAGGCATTAGGAATATATCGGACCAAACGCCCCTGCGGCTTGTGAAAACGCCGTTTTCAGCCACGGGGAAGGGGTTGGCTATAATCCATCGTAGGCCGGTCAGTGGCGCTTCGGTCCCACTCGGTATTCGGAGGCGATCAAAACGTCGAACGGTTGGGTTTTCGGATAGGTCTAGGCATGTCGCGTTACTTTGGATGGTTCACAAGCGACGACTCCGGCGGACCAGACTCCGACCACCTCAAAGATCCCGACCACATCGTCTTCCTTTTCGGTTACTGCGTACCGCTTGCGTTTTACACGATCGCCATCGTCAACATATGCCTCTGGCGCGTGTACTTGCCGTTCGACCGATTCCCCGGCGATGCGTTGTGGGGATTGAGCCAATCGTACACCAAGGCGTGGCACGTGTGCGGTGTGGTGGCAATGAAGATCGGAATGGGCTCTGCGTTCTTTTCATGGTACGCCCTGGCCAACTACAAACGAACCGAAAGGTGGGCTCAACTGGCGCTTTTGCTGTCAATCATCGTCATCGGCCTGGGCATCATCGCGACAAGTATCGGTTACTTCGCTTGATGTCTGGGTTTTTGTCGGAGAGAAAGTAAAACATGTAGGCATACGATCGTATATCGACCTAAGATCTGAGGGTACGATCAAGCGATTGTACCGACTAAACTAGCCAGCCTCACAAAGCGTTCGTGAAGACATGAAACGAATTGTGAACACAACCTTGCTCCTCATCCTAATGGCATGCCTTGCACAATCTGCCAAGGGGCAGCCATCCTCCGCTCAGACCAAAGTCGACGAATCGCTTCTGAAAAGTGCGTTTGACAGTTTTGTTGAAATGCCGGAGGACCCGTTCGGGCGTACGAGTAAGTTGCGAATCAAACGCTTTCGACAGCAGTATCCGGAAGTAGGTGACATTGACGAGGACACACTGTTTCAATGGTCACTCAAATACGTGGAAACTGCACTCCGCGCCAACTACGGGCAACGGACCGAATCCGCCAAAACGGAAAACTATACCGAACTTAAAGAGCATTGGCTGCGATTGACCAGCGAAGATAAGTTGATGCGTCGCCAGTTTGCTGATGCAATCGGTGAAGAGTACTTCCCAGAAATCAGTGATTCCCAAGTTTCAGACGTCGTACTCAATTCACTTAGGAATGTTTCGTTACCTTGCCAGGAACTCATGGAAGCCTACGCAAAGGCACTCTTGCGGGGAGGCGATCGAACGCGTCAAGACGAACTTGTGGCCTTCGCCGTTGAGCATCTTGGCCGCTGTCCCGACGAGAACTGCCGATCAGAGATCATTCAATTGACGATCGCATCACCGCAGCATGATTTAATGTCGAAATTCATTGCGGCTATCTGTGGTGCAGGGGAATCGCCGCTCGCCCGCGCGATTCTCGACGGCCTGTTCCACGACAGTTCTTCGCGGCAGTACGGATTAGCAAGCGATCAACTGATTGCGCTCATTCGCTGCATGCCGGATTCGGATGTCGCGAGGTCTAAGCACAAGTGGTCCAGTGTGGTTCGCAATCAGCACCAACTAATCAAGTTGCTTCAATCGAAGGACCTCTCAGAAACCAAGCGCTCTGCCATGGCCGCAGGTTTTGAGTTCGACAGAGGGCTGACCCAATTCGCACTGACATCAAAAGACCCGGTCCTTCTGGATGCGTATCTTCGCAAAGCGCTTCAGCCGGGTTTGCGGCCATTCCCGAGTGAGCGTGACCTCGAGTCACTGCTCTTGGACAACAGAACGACCGAAACACAGAAACAACTAATCGTCGCAATTATCGCACAGCGATCAAAGAGCGGCGGCAACATCAAATCATGGAGAGATCGACTCGAATCACTAGCGCAATCAGATGACGAATTGATTGCCCGTGCAGCCCAAACGCAATTGATCAATGTGGATGACTACTTGAAACGAATGGAGTTATGTAGAATCAGGGATGTCAGCGAATCGGAAGATGAAACGACGAAGCAACTGAATCAATTGCATTCCACAATCAGACGCCTCATGGCGAAGCCGGAATCTGAACGATCTAATTCAGATCGCGACGTCATCATGTTTAGCAACATGGGCATTTGGGCTTTCGAGCCGAAATTGGTCAATGCAACGGTCGCAAGAATGTATCTTGATTATTCAAAATTAGAGAGCGATTTGACTTGGCCGGAGTATTTGATCAACCAAGCGGATCAACTTGAGGAGCGATCGTGCAAGCTTTACTTGTTGGATACCGATCAAGTCGTCGAAATTGGCGAGAGTGGCCCATTGTTTGGCTTGGCGGCTTGTGACTCGTCCGCAAACTGGATGGAAACACCCGGCAATGAACCGGAATTGAATTTCGTTTCAGATTTTCTGTGCCTGTTGTCGCACAATGGCAAGGCGACGACTATTGATTACTACAGTTTCAGGCGTGCATGGATGGAATACATGCAGAAACGCGAAGCCGACGGACTTGAACGCATTAAGCTCGCGCAAGAAATTGAAACAAAGATGAGTGCGGCTATTCTGCCTGTGGAATAAGCGGGCGCGAATGGAAAATACGTGCCGATACCCGCGCCGTCAGCGTTGCCATAAGGTCAAGTGATGGATCAAGATTCACAAGCGAAATGAAAAACATGCACGATCAATTCTATCCAGACGCAATCTTAAGCCTCCCCGAAGCTGACATTCCGTTTCCGGGTGTGCGCGCCTGGATTTCCCAAGCGGAGAATCACCAGGTCTGCTTCTTTGACATCGAACCGATCGGCGAAGTCAAACCGCATAGCCATGGCGAACAATGGGGCGTCGTGCTGGAGGGGCGGATGAAACTGACGATCGGCGGCATCGAAAAGGAATACGGCCCCGGCGACTCATACCACATCCCAGCCGGCGTCGTCCACAGCGCAACGTTCCTGACAAGAGTCCGAGTCATCGACTACTTCGCCGACCGGGATCGGTACAAAGCCAAGTGAATTGATCATGTTCATGGAAGAACAACATATCGCATAGCAAGATGTCAATAGGTGCGCGTTAAGAACAGATTTGACTGGACCTAAAGATGACAACAAAGCGAATTCTGATTCTTGCCAACTCCATCAAGAAGAACGCTCGATGCGTTGCGGGCCGAGAGATCCTCGACGACGGAGTGAAAAGGCGACTCGGTGAATGGATCAGACCGATCAGTCGACTGTCCGAAGGCGAATTGCTGCCAAACCATTATCACTACCCCAATGGGGTTGAAGCCAGCGTTCTCGATATTGCGGATTTGGAGTTTTCGTCAATCAGCCCGGGTCCGGGGCAACCTGAGAATTGGTTAATCGATGATGAAAAGAGTTGGCATTTCGTCAAATCAGTAGACCCTAGACATATAGCCATTGTCGAAGAGTCACCGAAAGACCTATGGTTGGTACAGGGGGCCCGCGTCGACCGCATCAGCGTTGATGACCAGGCGCTTCGCAAGCCGCAGAGTTCGCTGGTAGTCGTACGGCCCGAAGAGTTTCAAATCCGAATGTGGAGCGACAAACCGCCCTGGCTCGACCATGTCCGCCGATTCACCAAGGCGGTTTTCACATATGCTGGGACACATTATTCTTTGTCAATCACCGATCCAGTCTTTACGCAGAAATTCTGCTCCAATCACCCCGGTGAAGGAGAGGCAGCACTGGTTTTTACCCCTCCAAATGGCGACAGGTGCCTTATTTGCGTGAGCTTGACACCACCATTTGATGGCTATCATTATAAGGTAGTCGCCACGGTATTGGATTTGCCATGATCAGAAACAACAATTTCACCAAAACCCTCTTCACGGTCGGGCATTCGACGCATGAGTTGTCTGAATTCCTTAGCCTTCTCGAACGTCATCGAATTTCGGCGGTGGCAGATGTTCGTTCGCAACCGTACGGACGCTTTACACCGCACTTCAATCGCGAATCTCTGCAGGCATCGTTGAAGCTTGCCGGGATCCATTATGTGTTTCTCGGTACCGAGCTTGGAGCACGTCGAAGCGAACGCGAGTGCTATTTGGATGGTAAGGCCCGTTACGAATTAATCGCAAAATCACCCGCGTTTGTCGCTGGCCTATCCAGAATTAGATCAGGCATTGCGAACAGCCGAATTGCGTTGATGTGCGCGGAAAAAGACCCTCTGACTTGTCATCGAACGATTCTCGTCTGCCACGCTTTGAGGTGCGACGAATTGGATATCCAACACATTCTGGCTGATGGAAACCTGGAGTCGATGAATGATGCAGAAACTCGCTTGCTCGACATTCTGGGGATACCGGCCGAAGATCTATTTAGGACACGCGAAGAAATACTAGAAGAAGCCTATCAGCGACAAGGCGAGCGGATTGCATATTCAGACTCGAAAATGGAAGAAGAGTCCACTTTGCGATGATCAAGGAATCGACAAAAATCTATACGATCGGCTTCACAAAGAAGACTGCTGAAGATTTCTTCGCAATGATCCGGGAGTCCGGCGTTCAACGAATCGTGGATGTGCGTTTGAACAATACGTCACAACTTGCGGGTTTCTCGAAAAGAGACGATCTGATTTATTTCTTGCGTGAAATTGCCGGGATTGAATATGTTCACATTCCAGAACTCGCCCCTACACAAGACATTTTGGATGCATTCAAGAAACACAACGGATCTTGGGACGTATACGAGGAGGAGTTCCTGTCGCTGATGGAAGCACGCCGAATCGACAAGACCATTCCTCGCAACATTTTGTCCAACGGCTGCCTGCTATGCAGCGAGCACAAACCACATCATTGTCACCGTCGCCTTGTCGCAGAGTTTCTTGAGCGCAAATGGGGTGGCGTCGAAACAACACACTTACTCTGAATTCCGCCGACCTTCCTGCATGGTCGATTCGATTCTACTCATCACCCGGAAATTTGAAGTCGACGATTTGCATTTCGACTGAGCGGCGGCCTCTGAATTCGTTGATGATCGGTTCGAAGGCCACTTTGCATTGGCGGTGTTCTTTCAATTCCTCGGCTAGCTCGCCGGCGCCGAAGGCGATGCCTTTGATGACGCTGTTGCCGCCCGACAGCACGACCTGCAGGTGATCCTGATTCTTGCCGACGCAGCGCGGTTCCTGGGCGAGTTCCAGCCAATCGGTTGCGAAGAGCGGTTTGGGGTGCCCTTCGCCAAACGGGCCGAGGTTGCGGATGGCCATCACCGTCCGATCGTCGAGACTGCTTAGCGGTACTTCCGCATCAATGCGAAGTTTCGGCAGGTGCGACGCGCCCGACAGCGTGTTGTTGGCGTGCTGCATGAACGCTTCGGTAAACGCATCAACCTTGTCCGACTCAATACGCAAACCTGCCGCCATCTCGTGCCCACCGTGGCTGATCAAATGCTGGCTACACGCCTCGAGCGCCTCGTGCATCGAAAAGTACGGCACACTGCGGGCCGACCCCTGTCCTTCGCCGTTTTCCAGCGCGATCAAGACGGTCGGTTTGCGATATTGATCGACAATCCGCGACGCCACCACCCCGACAATGCCCGGATGCCACTGATCGCTCGCGAGCACAATCCCGCGATGCGTGTCGCCGTCCATGCCCAAACGCTCGACCTGTTCGCACGCCTCTTTCACGTGTCGCCGCTGCTTGGTCTGACGGGCGCGGTTGTGATCGTCGAGATACATCGCGATTTCGCGGGCGCGGTTCTCGTCCGCACGGGTCAAGAGTTCAATCGCCAAACGGGCGTGGCCCATGCGACCGGCTGCATTGAGCCTTGGACCGATCTGAAAACCGACGGATGTCCCATCAATCGTATCGCCCTCGGAGATTCCCGAGACTTCAAGCAGCGCACGAACCCCGGGCCAGGGCGACTCAGCCAACCGCGCCAAACCGCAGCGGCTGATGATGCGATTCTCGCCAACCAGCGGCACCACGTCGGCGATTGTTCCCATGGCAGCCAGCGCGAGTGCATGCTTTAGATACTCGCGATATTCCGGTGTGACCTTTTCCGATCCGCTCATCTCGCGGGCAAATGCCCACGCCAGTTTGAACGCCACGCCGGCGCCGCACAGATGGCGGTTCGGATAGATTCCGCCCAATCCCGGATGCACCAGCACCGTCGCGGGCGGCAATTCCGATTTCATTTCGTGGTGGTCGGTGACGATCAGCGACGTACCCAGCGAACGGGCGAGCGCGCATTCTTCGATTGACCCGATCCCGCAATCGATCGAAACGATCAGGTCAGCCCCCTCATCGGAGAGGCTTTGGATTGCGGTCTTGTTTAAACCGTAACCTTCCTCGATGCGGTGAGGGACGTAGAACGAAACGTTGGCGTCGGCGATCTTCAGCGCGTGCCAGAGGATGGCCACACCGGTCACACCGTCGACATCGTAATCGCCGTACAGCACGATGCGTTTGCCGTCGCGGACTGCTGCGGCTAGGTGCCCCGCAGCTTCGACCGCGCCGTGAAGCATTTCCGGCGGATGCAGATCCTGCAAGTGCGGGTCCATGAACGATCGGGCGGAGTCAGCCGAACTGACGTCGCGGTTGAACAACACCTGTGCGACGATTTCGGGCACGCGCCAATCCTTCGCCGCTTGTTGGCAATCCGGCCAAGGCGGCTTGATGATCCACTGCTTGCGCGATGTCGACATGGTACCTCTGGGAATAAACGCCATCGAGAATTCGCATCCTTGCTGGTTGATGGGCGAAATTGTGCAATCAAGTTCGATGCAAGTTTAGTCCCACCAGCCGCTGGCTTCAATTGGGCATTTGAACCGATTTCGACTGCGGTTTCTGTGACTTGCGACTTGGCGGTGGGCGCATTTCGGGCAGCCGCCTATGATGTGCACTGCCCACACGCAACAAATGGATGCGTTTCGGTGCTCCGGGCGAATCAGGCGGTGATGAATCTATAGCCGCCAATTATGGAACCTGACCATGGGAATGAAACACGTCGGCATCAACCTGTTTGTGCTTGTCCTGACCGCAACCGCGATGCTGCCAATCGCGCGGGCGGATTCAACGTCGCCGAATGTTGCCACGCCGATCGAGTTAGGGCGAATCCCGTGGGTGCGGAATCTTCCGAAAGCGCTGGCTGCTTCCAAAACTTCGGGCAAACCGGTCATGCTGTTGTTCGATGAGGTGCCCGGTTGTGGAACGTGCAAGCAATTTGGTACGGGGCCGCTGAGTCATCCGATCGTCGTCGACGCTGCCGCCCTCTTCGAGACAGCCGTCGTGTACAACAACGTTCCGGGCGCGGAAGAAGCGATTCTCAAGAAGTACAAGGAGCCCACGTGGAATAATCCGGTGGTACGCTTCGTCGACAGCAGCGGTAAGGATTTGATGACGCGTCATGCGGACGACTATTCGACTGGCGGATTGCTTCGATCGATGGCAGCCGCACTTCGAGCGACGAAGCAGAATGTGCCGCCGTATCTCGCGCTGGTCGAAACCGAATACAACCCCGGAAAGTTGGAGACCGCCACCTTCGCGATGCACTGCTACTGGGAAGGCGAGCAGAAGCTTGGCAAGCTCGATGGTGTCGTCGCAACTCGAATCGGGATGCTTGACGGCTTGGAGGTTGTCGAGGTCGATTTCGATTCAACCGTGCTCGAATACGCGGCACTCGTCAGACAGGCCAAGAAGCAGGACTGCGCCCACCGCGTCTTCGCACGGACCGATGCACAGGTCAAAATCGCCAGGGATATCGTTGGTGATATGGTGACGCGGAGTGACACTGCGGTAGACACATCGACGCAGCAGCAATATCACCTGTTCCAGAAACCCGAATACCATTACCTTCCACTGACGCAATTGCAGGCGACGAGGGTCAATGCGATGATCGCAGACGGTCAATCACCCGATACCCTCCTCTCGCCGAGCCAGTTGGCGCTGAGCAAGAAGATTGCAGCGATCCACGCGAAGAATCCGGACCTGTTCGCCAAAATTCAGCCGAAGCGAAACGCCGACGCCCTGCCGGGATATTGGCAGGAAATGGAATTGCTGATCGAACAAGCGAAGTAATCAACTGTGCCACTGCTCTGTGAGCAGTGTTTGCCGTTTTCTATCGACAGCCTCCCCTCACTGCTCACAGAGCAGTGGCACGTGTCTGTCGCAATTCCATTCGCTCGACGAACGCGTCATCCTGCGGCATAATCCCACTCAACCGACACGGTCAACCGTCGGCATGAAAACCATCAACAGATCTAAAGAGGCTTCGGGATGGATAGCTTTGCGGCAACGTTGTTACTGGCCAGTGAAACTGAAACGGCGCCTGTTCAAATTGATGACCCGGCCGGTGTGCTAGCGGTTCTGCTGGCCGTTTTGGCATTGCTCTTTGCGATCAACGCCCATCCGCGACTTGGCAAGGTGTTCAAAGTCATTCCGGTTCTCGTGTTCTGCTATTTCGTCCCCACCCTGCTGAGCACGTTTCACATTATTCCGCACCAATCAGCGCTTTACGATTTCGTCAAAGGGCACGTGTTGCCGGCCAGTCTGCTGCTGCTGATCGTCGCGCTCGACCTGCCGGGCATCATGCGCCTTGGGTGGAAAGCCGTTGTCATGCTGCTGGCTGGCACAACCGGCATTGTGATCGGTGGTCCGATCGCACTTTGGATTTGCAGTCGATTGCTTGCGGATGGTTCGCTTGATCCGGAATCGTGGCGCGGGCTCGCGGCGCTTTCGGGCAGTTGGATCGGCGGCGGGGCGAACTTTGTCGCCATCGGGAAAGCCGCAAACGTCACCGACGAAATGCTCGCGCTGATGGTGATACCCGATGTTCTCGTCGCCAATATCTGGATGGCTGTCCTGCTGTTCCTAGCCGGTAAGCAGGAAGCGATCGATCGATTCGTCGGAGCTGACACGACCGCGATCGACGACTTGAAGCGACGCATGGAGGAGTTTCAGGCGCGCACCAATCGCATCCCCACGATGGCCGACTACATGGTCATTCTCGCACTTGGTTTCGGCGGATCTTACTTCAGTTACCAAGCCGGAATATTCCTCGACGGTCTGCTGGAGAGTAGCGCCCAATGGGCGTTTATCAGGGATGTCCTCACCGCAGGAACATGGAAGTACGTCTTCGCCACGACGATCGGTTTGGTGCTATCGTTCACCAAAGCAAGGAACCTCGAAGGCGTCGGAGCGTCGAAGATCGGCTCGGTCATGATCTACCTGCTTGTCGCCTGCATCGGCGCCCACGCCAGCTTTGACAAAATCGCAGAGAACCTGCCATTGATTTGCGTTGCAGCGATTTGGATTTGCGTGCACATCATCGTGCTACTTGGCGTCGGTCGATTGATTCGAGCCCCCATCTTCTTTGCGGCTGTCGGTTCGCAGGCCAACATCGGCGGTGCGGCCAGCGCTCCGGTGGTGGCGGCGGCGTTTCATCCCTCACTTGCACCGGTGGGCGCATTGCTTGCCATCGCGGGGTATGTCCTGGGTACGTACGCCGGTTTGCTATGCATGAAGTTATTGATGATGGTCGCCGGCGTGGAATCGGTATAATGTCGACCGACTCTGCATTCGCGATGTTTCATCGAACCATAGACGGTTACCGATCCAATCATGCTTAACGCCCTACTCGCCCAAGCCTCACCCCAGCCGGCCAACGCCGCAGCACCGCTCAGCATCTGGGATGCGTTCCTTCAGGTTTGGCAGTACCAGATTTTCGACGTCGACGGTCAGCCCATCACGCTCAACAAGGTGGTGATCGGCGTGTTGTTTCTGCTGGTGGGCGTGTGGGTTTCGCGCGTGCTCAGCGGGACCATCGGTCGCCGCATCCTGCCGCAGGTCGGCGTGCAGAGCGCTTCGTCGGTCGCGTTTCAGCGCGTCATTTTCTACTTGCTGGTCAGTATTTTCACGCTGATTGCGCTGCGATTGGTAAACGTGCCCCTGACTGTGTTTACCTTTCTTGGCGGGGCGCTGGCGATCGGAATCGGTTTTGGTGCGCAAAACATCGTCAACAATTTTATCAGCGGTTGGATTCTGTTGGCCGAACACAAGGTCTCGATCGGCGATCTTATCGAAGTCGAAGGGAAGGTCGGACACGTGCTCTCCATCGGCGCCCGCTCGACGCACGTCCGACGTCCCGACGGCATCGAAATGCTCATCCCCAACAGCCTCATGCTCGAGCGCACGGTGATCAACTGGACACTCACCGACACCGACATTCGCACATCGGTGCGCATCGGCGTGCAATATGGGTCGCCGGTCGATACGGTCATCGAACTCATGAAAACAACCGTCGTCGAACACGACAAGGTTCTTTCCAAGCCCGAACCGATCATCGTCTTCGAAGACTTCGGTGATAACGCGCTGATTTTCGACGTCTACTTCTGGGTTCGCACAAACCAGGAAATGACGCTGCGACTCGTGCGCTCCGACGTTCGCCAGATGCTCGACCATCTCTTCAGGTCGGCTGACATCGTCATCGCCTACCCGCAGCGCGATTTGCATTGGCATGCACAAGACCCGATCGAAGTCCGGATGCTGCCGGCTGACGCGGGCGGACATGATGGGCATAGCGAACCGGCATCATCGAAAGATCTGTGCAACCTGCTTCGCGATGTGGACCTGTTCAAATCGCTGAACAAAGATGAGCTGGCCGAACTCGCACCCCACGCGACGCGCCAGACTTATTCAGCCGGCGAATCCATCGTGCGCCAAGGCGACACGGGTTCGTCGCTTTTTGTCATCGACCAGGGACTCTTGCGGGTTTCCGTTGAGGAGAATGGCCGATCGCGAAAGGTCGCGCAACTGCTTCCGCGACAATTCTTCGGCGAAATGTCGCTCTTAACCGGTGAGGCACGATCGGCGACGGTGTCGGCTGTCACCCGTACGATCGTCTACGAAATCAGCAGCGAAATGCTGGCGCCGATTCTCACATCACGCCCGGAAATCGCCAAGCAGCTCAGCGTTGCCCTCGCGCGACGCAAAGCCGAAATCGAAAGTCAGACCGCTTCGCTGAAAGACACCAACGCGCGGCAACGCACACTGGCGGCTGACATTCGCTCGCGCATCAGCACGTTCTTTCGCCTGACCGATATCACCTGAAACGCGTTTATCACCTGGAACGCTTTAAGTTCAGACCTACCAATACCGTCATTCCCGCGCAGGCGGGAATCCAGAACTGAGCAAATCCAATCCTGGTGAAAAGGTAACCCCAAGAAGCGCAGGAATCACAATTGCGGCGAAAATAAGGGAGGGTGATATTGCGAACGTAACCTAAGCGTAGCGTCTTGCTCATCGAATCGCCGAAGTACGTGCGGCAGTACCGGCCAAGTTGGACTTTGCTTTTCCCCTGGATTCCCGCTTTCGCGGGAATGACGGCGCTTTTGCGCCGCTATTCGCAATCGTCATTGCGGTGGGCGACGACCACGATGCCATACTTCTCCGCACGTTCGACCATCGCTTCGTAATCGACGACAAAGGTTTTGTCGGCTTCGATGACGAGTGCCTTGGCCCCATGCTTCTTGAGGTTTTCAATGGTGTCCGGACCGACCGTGGGCACGTCGAAGCGCATGTCCTGATTCGGTTTGGACACCTTGATCAGAGTCCAGCCACCCGCCCGGCAGAGCTCGCCGGCGCGTACGATCATGCGGTCGGTCCCTTCGATTGCTTCAACCGCGATGACGTCCTGTTCTTTCACCGCGATGGATTGACCGATATCAAGACGCCCCATCTCTTTGGCCACAGGCCAACCAAATTCGATATCGCGCATCTGCGACGCCGAGGGTTGGCTTCTGGTCAACACGCCTTCTTTTGCCATTGAATCCATAAGATACTTCACGCAGTTTTCCATCAGGATGCCGCGTGCTTCCAACATTTCTGCGAGTTTACCGAGGATCGAATCCGTACGTTTGTCGGGAAGGTGAAAGAACCAGAATCGCATCGTGGTCAGATCAGGCAGCAATCGAAAGAGTCGAAAGCGCCCGTACATATCCGACTTTTTAACCGAGCCGGCCAATATCATCCGGTAGGCGCCTTCACGCAGGAAGAGCCGAATCGCCCGTCCCATCCTGCCCACGCCACACCAATAAAACTTGTCTGCGATGCTGGCCAGTTCCGGATCGGCGAACCCTCGAAGCCCCAACACCACCACTTGTTGACCGGCTTTCCTGGCGTTTTCAACGACCATGCGGGGCATCGCCCCACCACCGGCCATCAGGCCCAGAACATTGTTTTCGCGAAGTGGGGCTGTCACCATTGATCGGCTGCCGTTCGTTTGAGAGCGAGGTTGAGGCATCGCACTCATGAACGACTCTCGTCCGCCGCACCCGTCAGTCGATTCACGATCGCCCGCAACTCCGCCAGTTCCGACTCCATCTCGCGAAGTCGCGTCCGCATCGCCGGCAGCTTTTGCATCGCCACAAACTGGCGGCGTGCATCACGCACTTCCGTCGCGGGTGTACCGAGCACGCTTTCACCGTCTTTGACCGAACTGCCGACGCCCGATTGTGCGTAGACCTTGGCTTTGTCGCCGATCGAAATATGCCCGACGATGCCGGCCTGCCCCGCGATGATAACATTCTTGCCAACCGTGACCGTACCCGCGAGACCGGCTT
>DDIR01000080.1:36522-40449 GCA_002338715.1 Phycisphaerales bacterium UBA1845
CCGTACCCGCGAGACCGGCTTGCGCGACGATCATGCAGTTGTCGCCGATCTTGCAGCCGTGTCCGATGGCGATGAGGTCGCTGAGTTTGGAGCCGTGTCCGATCAGCGTTGTGCCCATCGTGGCGCGATCGATCGCACAGTTGGCTCCCATCTCGACATCGTCCTGCACTTCGACGTTACCGACCTGCGGAATCTTCATCCAGGTATCGCCAGCCGGCGCGTATCCCAGTCCGTCCTGACCAATCACCGTGCCCGAATGGAGCGTCACCCGGTTGCCCAATCGGCAATCGTCGTACACGGTTACATTCGCATACAACGTCACGTCATCGCCAAGGGTCGCACGCGGTCCGACGAACGTGCCCGGGTAGATGTTGGCGTTATTACCGATGGTGACATTTTCACCGATGTACGCGAACGGAGCGATGTTGCAATTCTCACCCACTTTGGCGGTGGGTGCGATCCAGGCTTTTTCGTGGATGCCCCACTTGGGGTGACGGCGCTGGCCGTAGATCTTTTGAATCGAAATCGTCAGCGCCTGATATGGATCGGGGCAGATGATCTGCGGAATGACCGGCTGCAGCGAGTCGTCGTCCTGCATGATGATCGCCGACGCCTGCGTGGTGGCGATCTTCTCACGGTATTTGGGGTTGTTCAAAAACGTGATGTCCCCGTCGCAGGCATCGTCCAACGTATTACAACCCGTAATGATTCGGTCACTGTCCCCCCGAATCTCGTTGGCCAAGCCCTGCTCGGACAAATATTTAGAAAGATCACCCAGCGTCAGCGTCTGCACGGTCCAGTCACACTCCAACAAAAGTATTAGATTCCTGTAATCATGCGTCAGAGGGCCGAAATGTCAATCTGCGTAACGGCGATTTGGCTAAATTGATGCGAAGATCCAACCGAACACCGGTCCCGGCGACCTTGCAAGTGGGCCTCCAGTGATGCTGCGGCTACTTCCGCTCAAGGATGTGCACCCCAAAGGGTTCCATCGCCAACGATCCACGCACCGACTTGCCCGTCAGCCGATCGGTGTAAGCCGCCGATGCCGACTTGCCGGCTGAAGTCAGTAGTTTGAGGCTTCGTTTCATGTCGCTAAGGTTCACAACAGCCAATCGCCGACCGTCGGCAGACTGCCTCACATAGAGTCGGGCGGCTGGTTGGCCATCCGATTCCGAGAAGATCACCTCGCGCAATTCGGGGGCGTGTTTGGTCAACAGTTTGGACGCCTCCTCCGCCGCGGCTGATGCGGAGAAATCCTTCCCGGGTTTGAACCGCATCTTATATTCGTACGCCGGATTCGACCCGCCCGAACTGGCGACGACATCGAATGGAACCTGCCAATCGACCAGCGCGTCCGCCAACTTGGTGAATTCCGCGGACCAGGCGTTGGGATCCTGCGGATCGATAGCAGCCGCATCGATCAGGACAGCTAGCTTGCGCTCGTAGCGAAATGGTTGCAACAGCGCACCGTGCAAACTGATTTCCATCGACGTGTGCGCGACGGCTTCGAGCCAATCCGGATCAGCAAGCCGTGATGGATACGCCGATCCGCCGCCGACGGTCGCATCGCGCCAACCTTCGACGAGCCCCAATCGCTGCCCATCGATCGCCTGCACCCACATCGCAGCCCGCGCTCGACTGGCCAACGTGGATCGTTCACCCGTTGGCGTTGTGATGCCAATCGCGTGATAAGTCGGTTGCTTTGACGCGCCTCGCGCGAGCGCCCGCCGGGCGATCATCGCGCCCCACGTTTCACTGTCGACTACATCGCTGATCGCACCACCGACAGTTGACCGGGACAGCGCATCGCGAAGCGACATCGGACGAATGGTCGAACCGCCCGCATTGGCCAACTGCGCTTGCCCCACGTCGACCGGAATCAACCCGATGTCGAGGGCCTGGGCGTATTGATGGAGTGACGGACCGCCCACTGCCAACGCCCCAGCGCCGGAAACCACGGGGTAAACAGATTGCCCCGTCGAGACAACCAGATCGAAGTCGCCAAACCGCGAGCCATTTCCATCCGCACGGACGCGGTCCACAAACGCAAAAACCGATGCCGGTTCGCCGTCCCCATCTCCAGCGCCGGCGAGCCATTGACTCCAATTGGTTGAATTGAAACTTGGCGGTTTCGCGTGATCTTGCTGGCCAACCTGGGTGACGGCTTGCTTGAGCCAGACCAACGCCCGTCGACGTGACTGTTCGCTGACCCTGCCCGCATCGTGCTGCTGCAACTTCAAGTCGTCGGCCAACGTCTGGCTGGTCTTCAACGCGACCGCCAATGTCGCCCGGTCGAAAGGCGATTGCTGCATGGCGAAGTACAAATCGTCGAGCACGTCACCGGGCACCATTCGTCGAAGCCGCGTCTGAATGTCGGCAAGGTCACCCGGTTCAGCGTCGCTCACCATGTTGGTCGGTGCGAAGGCGCCCGTTGACCGGTTGGCAACGCAGCCGCCAAGCGACACGGTTAGCGCCGCCGCGCCGATTAGAACAGCGACCCCGCGATTTCGCCCATTCAGTCTTGTAAGTCCCTTCGTCGTGCGTTTCGTTGTCTCATTGTGCGTCATGCGTGATTCCTTACCAGAACTTCCACCAGGGTTTCTCCGAATCGTCCTCGAGCTGCGCTTCTTCAAACGCTTTTTCGGTGGGAAGTTGGTTTCGCAGATTTGTGATGCGTGTACGTGTGTATCGATCGGGGTGTTCGCTTAACTTCTTTTGGCTTGACGGAACGAACGCGGCGTCTTTTGGTGGCGCGTCTGCGTGGTTGCCAAAAAACTTGAGTGCCTCGTCGAGACACTGCCCCGCACGTACCTTCAACCAGCGCGCTTCAGAGGCGACCGGTTCCGACTTGACTTTCTCCAACAATATCTCGTGCAACGTCACCCATTGAACGATGTCGATCAACTCCGAGTGCGCGGTCCCAAGATTGATCGCATGTGTGCCCGAAATCGGATCATGGCGATCTTTCGTCGGGGCTACGTTGGTGATGGAAAAATGGTAAGCTTCTGAACTGCCACAATTTCGACAGACACCGATAATCCGAACAGTGCCGGGATCGTTGCCCGTGGTGAAGTCCTGCGGATCAAGCCGATCCGATTTGCAGAGGGGGCATGGCGTTACCAGGAAGTACAAGGATGCCTCAACGAGGCTTTTGGCGAAGAGGATATCAACCGCCATCATATTCCATGAACGCTGTTTGCTGACAATTCGGAAATCCCGCCTATTTCGGCTTGGCGCTGAGGTATTCGATCGCTTCTTCGATCAACTTGTCGAGCTTGCCGCTATCGGGGGCACTGCGTTCCTCTTCGTCACCCGAAAGCTCATCGACTTCGTCATCGATCGCAACCACGTGCGCTTCCATCGCATCTTTCATTGCGGCCCACGCGCTTGCATCCGCAAAGATACCGTTGCGAATTCTCCAGCTTCCATCTTCCTGAACTATCGAAAACGAAAAGTCGCTTCCTTCCGAAGATGCCGCATTGACCGTCGCGCTACTGCCGTCGACGACGACATTGTTGACCACAAATGCCGCCCGCTTTTTTGACAACTCCTGCTCAAACTTCGACTTCACACCCGGCGATGACTTTTCATATGCCGCCAACAACGACGACAGACTCGTATTCATCTCGTCCAATGTGTCGTAATAGAAGCCCGCTTCCTGCGATTGACTGCTTGCGCAAAACGCGGCGAGTTTGGTGTATCGGCCAGCCGCCAACTCCGTGGCAAACTCGGCGATCACGCTCCGCACTTCCACTTCACGCAGACCAGAATCACCGGCACCGCCAGCATCACCGGTCGCACCTCCGCCCGATGCACCGTCAGGGGTAGCCCCGTCGACCGGCGGAATCGTCTTGCCCATCAGGTTTCCGAGAAACGCTTTACCCACGTTGGCCAATGCTTCGCCCGGAGTGTCGGCCGTCGTAA
>DDIR01000080.1:40546-42995 GCA_002338715.1 Phycisphaerales bacterium UBA1845
CGGAGTGTCGGCCGTCGTAATGTCTTCAGCCGCCGCCGTCGGGGCGCCACTGACCATCTCAGCCGCTTCGGGTGTGTCCATTTCGTCGCGACGGATGATGGTCGCCTTGGCGTTATCGTTGATGCTGGGATCGCGCGAACCTGCGACCGTCCGTGCGATCGGCAACAGACGCCTGCCCCCGTCGCTCGACGCAAGGTTGCGATTGTATGGGGGCGTCGGTTCCTTCTCGCGACATCCCGCTGCCCCAGCCACCGCACACGCCACCAACATGACCATCATTCGAGTCAACATCGAATCATTCTCCGAATCTCAGGTTCGATATGCGTACGAGAATAGGTCGATGCACCGGTCGCGTCAACAATTCACACGGACCCGGGCGGTCAAATCAGCGTGATTGTCACGCTCACGCCAAACCGTCAACATTCGCTTCATAAAACGCCTACCGATTTCGATGCATTTCACCGCGATCGAGGCGTCCAAAGTAGTCGCGGGCCGCCCGCAGATACCGTGGCATCAGGATCAGGACTGCCGGCAGGTTCACGAACACCATGGCACCGGCCAGCGCGTCGCCCATGTTGTAGACAATCTTGAATTCCTGAACCACGCATCCCAAGAAGATCACGGTGACGAACATGAACTTGTAAGGCAGCACGAAACCGCGGCCAAAGAGGAACTCCGCCCCCTTCTCACCGTAGTAGCTCCAACTGATCATCGTGCTGAACGCAAAGAGCAGCACGCCAGCCGTCACCATCCATTTGCCGAACCCGAAGATGCCCGTATCAAATGCCGCCCGCGTCATGCTCGAACCGTCTAGTTTCAAATGCACCGGCAGACCGGGAACGATCGCCGAAACCTCTAAGCCATCCGGCAACTCCAAGGTGTCATCGTTGGCCGACAGCACAATCTCCGTTGCGCCCAACCAGTTTTCACTGGGAGCACCACCCACCGCGAGAATATCGGCATTGGCCCGCTTGGGTTCGCGCCCCTGGTCCTGTTCGACCGACATCCATATGTTCAGTTCCTTGCCCTTGCGCGCTTTGCCGGCTGACTCCTCGCTCTGTTCGCGAATTTCGGATCGATACACCTGCTGAAGTTTCGCGGGCACGTCGTCATTAACCTCAACGTAAATCCGATCGCCATCCACTGCACGCACCACGCCGACTTCGGGCCGGTTGTAGACGCCGCTGAACATGATCACCAGCGCCGTCATCGTGCAGATGATGATCGTATCAATGAATGGTCCAATCCCCGCGACAACGCCTTCGCGAATCGGTTCATCGGTTTTGGCCGCAGCGTGCGCGATGGCGGCGCTACCCTGACCGGCTTCATTGCTGAACAGCGCCCGACGCAAACCTTGTTGAAACGCGATCGCAATCGTGGAACCAAGAAACGCCCCGCCCGCCGGTGCAAGCCCAAACGCGCTTTTGACGATCAACGCCAACATCTGCGGAACGTCTGCGAGGTTTGACCCGATGATGTACAGCGCGCCGAGCACATAGATCACGCACATCATCGGAACGAGTTTCCCGGCTACCGCGCCGATGCGCTTGATTCCGCCGATGATCACCATCGACACGAGAATCGCCGTCACCGCCCCGGTCAACGATCGCGAGATACCCCACTGCGTTTCCATCAACTCCGCGACGTTCCACGATTGATAGCTGTTTCCGCCGCCAAATGATGCCACGAAGGTGACGGCTGCGAATAGAATCGCAAGCCCGCGAAACAGAACATACAACCCGCTCTGCCCGCGTTCCTTCGCCGGTTCGGCCAGCGCCTTTTGCACGTACCACATCGGACCGCCGGAGACTTCACCGCGCGATGCCGGTTTGGTTGCGGAGTTGGCGTGCGGATGATCGGAGTAGTCCAGACTGTGCGACTCGATGTCGTCGTCGATGTATGCCGGCGCACCCGGATCGGGCTCGTCCTTCTCATCGCGGAACATTGTCGCCAACCCGCACTCGAAAAACTTGATCGCCATCCCGAAGAAACCGACGACCCACATCCAGAAAATCGCACCGGGTCCGCCAAGCGATACAGCCGTCGCGACGCCTGCGATGTTTCCCAAACCGATCGTCGCGCTGAGCGCCGCACACAACGCCTGGAAGTGATTGATCTGACCGGCGTCTTCCGGCTTGTCGTACTTGCCGCGAATGACCGCGATGCCATGCGTCAGAACGCGAAACTGCACAAACTTGGACAACACCGAAAACAAAATGCCGCAACCAAGCAGGAGCAAAAACAACGGCAGACCCCAGATCGCGTCTCCGATCTTGACGGCAAGTGCTGATAAACCTTCGATGTCGGCCAGTAAATGCATGTGGGTCTCCGTCTACCGGTTGCGTCTTAGTTTGTTCAAAGAGGAGGAGTTGGGCACCGATTGTAGGCAGGATGCCTTGCGAATCAATTGTGAATCCGAAATGCAGCAAATGTAGGGTGGGCCGTGCCC
>DDIR01000053.1:0-820 GCA_002338715.1 Phycisphaerales bacterium UBA1845
GGGCGGCGATCTGAGGATCGTGGAAGTTGCAGTAGTCGGACCCGTTGGCTTTGCGACAACGGCAGCGACGACCCACCCGCGTCTGGGCGGCACACCGATCGCTTACCCGGAGGCTGCGCGGGCGCGTGCTGATCGCTTTGACCTTGGTTTGGGCTGGGGTCTTGGTGACGTTGTTACCGGATACGGCTTCCCATAAGAGCATGGTGCGACTCCATTCGCCTCGTTGAAATTGCAGGTGTGCTATACCAATACAATACTATGGCCGGCGATGGATTCAAGTCCATTGTTTGTCGAAAGGAATTGTTCGACAACGAATCAATCACTGCCTGCTGATGTTGCCCGCAGCAATTCACATGCTGTGAGAAGGTTGCGGGTTGGTAACACGTGGTTGTGAAATGTTATGCCGGTGCCGGTTGTCCGATCGTGATCGTGTCGGCGTGCGCATGATCATGATGCGGGTGAGCATCGCCAATATCGGGGGATTCACCCTCGAAATAGGCATGCTCATCGCTGCGATCTTCACCGAAGCGGACGAGTCGGGCGCTGTTGAAAATCACAAACGCGGTCGCCACGGTGTGAAGCATGGCGGCCATGATCGGTTGCAACTGACCCCAGATCGCCATCGTCTGCGTCACAACAATAAACGCCACGCCGAAAATCAAATTCTGCCAGATAACCTTGGTGGTGGCCCTGGAAAGTCTCACGAGGAAGGGCAGACGCGAAAGGTCGCTGTTGAGCAGGGCAACCGATGCCGAGTTGATCGCCACATCGCTACCCGCCGCTCCCATCGCCACGCCCATATCGCCAGCCGCCAGCGCCC
>DDIR01000053.1:920-1562 GCA_002338715.1 Phycisphaerales bacterium UBA1845
CCCCAGCCGCCAGCGCCGGTGCGTCGTTGACGCCGTCACCCACAACCATGACGCGGTGACCGCGCTTCTTCAAATCGTCCACCAACGTTAGCTTCTCTTCGGGCAGAACTTCGGCTTGAACCTCAGTACAGCCCATCTCAGCCGCCACTCTTCGGGCCACCGACCACTTGTCACCGGTGACCATCGAAAGGTGCTTGACGCCCAGGGAACGCAGTTCGTCGATCGCCTCACGGGCGTCGCCACGGGTCTTGTCTTCCATGCCGATCCAGCCCAGCGGCTGATTGCCACGGGTGACGTAAAGCACGCTGACACCTTCAGGTTCGGCATACTGCTTGTCGTCCAAAGCCGACATGTCGATTCCCATCGACTCCAGCCAGGAGCGACGACCGACTTTGACGTCTGCCCCGCCGAGGGTCGCATTGACGCCCAGTCCCATGGCTTCTTTAAATCCGTCGGCTTGTGTCAGTTCGATGTTGGCATCGCGTGCGATGTTGACGACGGCGCGGGCGGCGGGGTGCTTGCTGAACTGCTCAACCGAAGCCGCAGCGTGAAGCATCTCGGCCCCATCGACGCCCTTGATCGGTCGAAGTTGCGTGACGGACAGCTCGCCCGTGGTCAGCGTACCGGTCTTGTCGAAGACGA
>DDIR01000053.1:1652-19416 GCA_002338715.1 Phycisphaerales bacterium UBA1845
CCGGTCTTGTCGAAGACGACGGCGGTCAGGTTGCGGGCGAATTCCAACTGAATGACGTTCTTGATGAGAATGCCCAGCCGCGACGCACAACTGAGGGCTGCGACCATCGCGGTGGGGGTGGCGAGCACCAACGCACACGGGCACGCGACGATCAACATCGTGATCGCCTTTTCCATGGCGACGACTTTGTCTTCGGTGAAGTACCAGACGATGCCCGCAAGCATGACGATGGTCGGCGTGTACCAACCGGCATAGCGGTCGATCAGTCGCATCAGCGGGATGCGGGTGCGTTCGGCTTCGAGGATCAAATGGCGAACGCGACCGAGGGTGGTGTCTTCACCGGCTTTGGTGACGCGGATGTCGATCGCACCGGTCAGGTTGCTGGTTCCGCCGAACACTTCGTCGCCGACGTTCTTGTCGGCAGGCAGCGATTCACCGGTGATGTTGGCTTGGTTGATGGACGATTCGCCGCGGATGATTTCGCCGTCTGCGGGGATGTTGTCACCGGGACGGACGCGGATGATCATGCCCGCGCGGAGTTTCTTGGATTCGACTTCGATCTCGGTTCCGTCGGCGTTAACCACGTGGGCTTTCGCCGGCGTCAGGCGGAGCAGGCTTTCGATGGATGCCCGGGCACCGAGGGCGGTTCGCGTCTCGATCAGGTTGGAGATAATCATAAAGAAGGCGATGACGCCGGCTTCCTGATACTCGCCGAGGGCGATCGCCGCCGCGATGGCCAGCGCGACCAACTCGTCCATGTGCATTTCGCCCTTGGCGAGATGGGTGACAGCGTGCCAAATCAACGGCATGCTCAACAGGCACGCGCCCAAGAGAGCCAACACATCGACATGGGGGTTGACCAGTTGTCCGTAAGCGTCGCGGATGCGGGAGTCGAAGAAATACTCCGCAACGAATGACGCGATGATGAGCATGCCGCCCATCATGGTCGCGTAGAAAAGGGCGTCGCCCCGCTTGGTTTCCTGCTCAACCGAACTCTTGATGTCAAAATGGGCCATCGGTGATTCAAACTCCTTGGCGTTGCCCGAATTATCGTAAGGACACGTTTATCGTCAGACAGCCGAAAGACTGCCTTAAATATCATACCTGCAAGGATTTAGTCAGCAACCCGGGGAGGATGGCGCGACCCCCGATTCTACGTCACACGCCCGCCAGCGGTTCGCAGGTCTCGAAATCCGGCTGATGCTGGCTTGGAACCGGCAGATCGGGGCCTTGTCGGGGCAGTTTGAGATTCGGTGGCAGGTCAGTCGATTCCCGCTCAAGACCGGCTGTGGGTTTGAATTCTGCCGGGTCAGCCGACATTCCAATTCCATACAGATTGCCATGCGATTCGACAATTCTTGGCGCAAATACAGATCGACTGACAAAACCTGGCATCTTGTCGAAGCGCGTCCACAAACCGCCACAGGAATCAACTGTGATGACGCTGATACGGGGGCCCATCGTCCGAAAGATGTGTTATGATGGGGATGGTAAATGGACCGGTGTCAATTCAATGCGTCGAGACTCGACGATTTTCACCTGATTGCTGAAGGAACAACCATGATGAAAAAACGACTGTCTGGATTATCCGCTACACTTTTTGGTTGCATGATGTGCGCGAGCTTTGTTCTGCCCGCACAAGTGTCGGCGGCTGAATTCTCTCTGGTTCGAGCCGTCCCCGACGACGTGTTCCTCGTCATCGCCAACACGCACAATCCCGAGCACGAATTCCTCGACGAGTATTGGGGCGAGGTTAAAGATGCATTCATGGCCACCGGTGTCTGCGATGACGCGATGGCGATGCTCGGTACGCTGATTGACAAGGATCAGATGGAAAACGTGAATCGCCTTAAAGACAAGGCTCAGAAGCTGATCGACGGCGTCAACTGGGACGACCTCGGCAGCCGTGACTTCGTCTTCGCCGAGCGATTCGCCAGCCCGGACATCAGGGGATCCAATATCAACATGGGCCCGCCCGACATGGTCTTCATGTTCCGTGGTGGAGAAGCCGCCGACCAGAACTATGCAGGTCTTGTCGCGATCCTCAATGGCATGGTGGAAGAGATTAACACCGCAACCAAATCCGACCATCTGCAGATTGAGCAGTCGGAATACAAGGGCGCGAAGATCGCCGGCTGCAACTTCACCCGGACCGTGCATGGCGCGCCCCCGCTGACGCTGGCAATCACGCAGCACGACGACGTGATTATCATCTCGCTTAACGAAGATTTGCGCAATCAATCGATCGCGCTTCTTGCCGGCGATAAGTCAATCAATTGCATCGCCGACAACGCCCGTTTCAAAGCCGGGTTCTCCGAGTTGCCCGCAGCCGAGGACGAACTCGTCTTCTTCGACATGCAGGCCATGCTGAAACCGATTCAAAGGACCATCGACTTTGTGGCCAACCAGGGCGGTTCCAACCGGGCTAACGATCACATCATCAATTCCGTGCGTACTGGCGAGGCCTACCAGGTTTGCCAGAAGGCGTGGGAAGCTTACGAGCAGAAGGACTACAAGAAGGGTTTGGAACTGGCACAGCAGGCCAAAACGATGTCGCCGGAAGACTCACGCGTCCTTTACGCCGTCGCGTGCTTTGAGGCGCTCAATGGCAACAAGGATGCCGCGATCGATTCGCTCGACTCGGCGGTGAAGGGTGGGTTTTATGCGCCGCACCATATGGCCTCCGATCCGGACCTCGACAGCCTGCGGGACATGGCGAAGTTCCAGGAAATCGTCGGACATGCGACGATGAAAGCGACGGAACTGACTAAAGAAGCGTCAGACATTGACGAAGCAGGAACGATCCGGCTCGTGAACCGATTGATGAATTTGCCCGGTATGATCGACTATATCGCCACGACCATTCACACCGAAGGCCATTCAGTGCATAGCGATTCGCGCCTGGCGCTGGTTGAAAACGCCAAGGACATGCCATTCTATCCGGTCTTTGGTGGAGAGATTTCCAAGACCAGCAAAGCCGACTTCGACAAATACCTTCCGCAAGAAACGGTTTCGTACGAAGTTACCAGCGCCATCGATCTGAACGCGTTCTACAAATTCGTTGAGGACTCGTTCAAAACTTACGGCGAACAAGGTGAGATGGCATGGGGCAAATGGGAAGGTTTCCAGGAGTCGGTTTCATTTAACTTCAAGAAGGAAGTCCTGAGCTGGTTTGAAGGGGGATCGGCCAACGTCATGTTTGAAGACGGCGGCTGGGTTTCGGTGATGAGCGTCAAAGACGCCGACCTTGCGCAGAAGCAGGTCAGCCGCTTCGTCGAATTCATGTCAACGCAGATGGGCGAGATGGCTCAGCAAAACCCAATGATGGGGATGCTCGCGATGCGCCGCGTACCCGTTGAACACGATGAACTCAAGGGCTTTGAGACACTGTACATGGCGATGCAACCGATGCCGATGGCGGTGTGGGGCGTGGCCGACGGCAAGCTGGTCGCCGGTTCGTCGATCGACGCCATCGCCATGTGTCTTGATACGGCCAAGGGCAAGCACCCGGGTATCGACAAGAACGAGCGCGTCATGGCCGAAGCGTTGATTCCCGAGAAAGACTTCTTCTCGGCGACGTTGAAGGATCAGCGAAACATGGGCAAGGAACTGCAGGCCATGATCGGTATGGCATCGTTCGTCAGCGGTATGATGCCGATGGTGATTCCCGATCCCGAACCGCGCGCAATCATTGGCAAGATCGCCGGTATGATCGCGAAGCTGTCGCCAGTGGCGGGCAAGATCGATTTCTTCAAGTCGACCTCAACCTGCACCACGTTTGACGGCCAAAACTTCTGGACGAAGCAGGTCACGCACTACGTCAGTCCCGAAGAGCGCAAGATGGCCAGCACGAACTAGAGTCGGAACATCAAGTTAGAGTTGGAACATCAAGCAATCAGGAAACCAAAGGCCCGGCTGATGAGCGATCATTGGCCGGGCCTTTCTATTTGTCTTTGATCGACGCCGTTGCAGCCGTACACCATCGCGACGCATCCGATCGAGCCAATTGAATCAAGGGGGGCTGAAACCGCTTCCGGTGATTCATCGGTCGGGAATTGGCTGTTCACCGCGTGAACCCGAGGGGGCCAGGCCCCGAATCCGATCCTCCAAACCTCGGCAGGGCACGTCATGTATCGACGCCAACGGCGTTTTCAGGGGCATGAGGTGGGTTAATTGACGCACTTGCTTGGAGGACGACGAAGCGAGGAACTCTTTTCGTAAGTGATGGACTCGGCTTGCTCCGTGAAGTAGAATTACAGAGGTTCTGTACGATCTATTGACCTGATCACGTCTTCAGATATGGGACGCGTTGCAGCCATACCGGAAAGCGTCGCTCCAGATGCACTTGAACCTGATGCACCTGAATTGAGCGAGGGGACCCGCAGTCGCGGGCACGTTGCAAATCCAGACTTGTGCAACAAAAGCCAGGCTTGTGCAACAAAAGCCAGGCCTGTGCAACAAAAGGGAGAAACACCATGGCCGTCAGACAGCATATCAAAGTCCTTGTGGTAGACGACGAACCTTCGATCGCCGAATCGGTGGGTGTGATGCTCAACGATGCCGGGTACCGCGCCCTCGTGCACAACAATCCGGTCGATGCGGTGCGGACGGCTGAGCGTGAGGCGATTCAGATTGCGGTGCTCGACTTGCGCATGCCGGAGATGAGTGGTGTTGATCTCGTCGATCAGTTGATGAACATCGACCAACGCATCTGCTGCATCATGATGACGGCATTTCCCGATCTGGAGTCGGCCCGCGAAACGATGCGCCGCGGTTCGTGCGACTACATCGCCAAACCGTTCAAGAAAGAAGAATTGCTCGCGTCGGTGGAGCGTGCGTGTCAGCGCCTCGGCTTGATTTATCGTTCGGAGAGCGATCTCAACAGCCTCATCGGCCAACGCATCCGCGCCGAACGCCTTCGCCAGAACCTGACCCTTCGGCAGGTGTCGCAGCGCTCCGACCTGACCACGTCGCAGCTATCGCAGGTCGAACTAGGCAAGAACGCCGCATCACTCTGGGCGCTCGCAAGAATCAGCAATTCGCTGGGCATGCAGTTGTCGCTGCTGCTGCATGGGCTGTAGGCCCTACGTATTCCGCAATTGAAATCCATACACACCAGCAGTTGCCCTGCGCTTAGACAAATCCGCCCGATCGTGATTGAATGTTGCTTCGCACGGTGTGGGTTGCGTTGCGCTTGGAGATAGGTCGATGAAATCATTTCGCAAAGAGCTTTGGTTTGAGGTTCCTTCGCGGCGGGGGTTTGTGAACATTACCCGCGATGTGCAGGATGCGATTGACGAGAGCGGGGTTCGTGAAGGGCTTTGTTTGGTCAACGCGATGCACATTACTGCCAGCGTGTTTATCAACGACGACGAAAGCGGGTTGCATCACGATTATGACAAATGGCTTGAGCGGTTGGCGCCGCACGAACCGATCGATCAATACCGCCACAACGACACGGGCGAAGACAATGCGGATGCCCATCTCAAACGGCAGATCATGGGTCGGGAAGTCACCGTTGCGATCACCAAGGGAAAGCTGGACTTTGGGCCTTGGGAGGCGATTTTCTACGGCGAATTCGATGGCCGGCGACGCAAGCGGGCGCTCATTAAAATCATTGGTGAATAGGCAGGAAGGCAATGATGGCAAAGCGCAAGTCTGCGTCCAGGGAGTCGACGACGAAGCAACGGTTCGGTTCGCACATGTCGGTGGCGGGCGGGTTGGAGAATGCGTTCGATGATGCGGTGCGCGTTGGTTGCGACTGCCTTCAAATCTTCGTCAAGAACCAGAAGCAGTGGACGGCCAAGCCGTTGACCGACGAGGCGATCGACAAATACAAAGCGGCGGAAGCACAAACCGGCATCGGTCCGGTGGTTGCGCACTCCAGTTACCTCATCAATCTCGGTTCCCCAAAAGCCGAGCAATTCCAAAAGAGCGTCGACGCGCTGACCGACGAACTCGAACGCTGCGAGGCGCTCGGGGTCGGTGGATTGGTTCTGCATCCCGGAGCGCACATGGGTGAAGGTGTCGATGCCGGTATCAAACGCATCGCGGATGGGATCGATCAGGCACACAAGCGCACCGCGGGTTTCAATGCGCGCATCCTGCTCGAATCGACGGCTGGCCAGGGCACGGCGATCGGGCATGAAATCAAACAACTCGGCGCGATTCTGGAATCGATCAACGCGCCCGAACGTGTTGGCATCTGCCTCGACACGTGCCACCTGTTTGCAGCGGGTTATGATCTGCGCGACGAAGGCGAATACGACAAGATGGTCGCGGAGTTGAAGAAACACGTCGGCTTGAAACGCGTGGAATGCATTCACACCAACGATTCGAAAGGCGAGTGCGGCAGCCATCTCGACCGGCACGAACACATCGGCAAAGGGAAGATCGGACTCGCCGGTTTTCGCAATCTGCTCAACGATAAACGCCTCGCCCACGCCATCCGCATCCTCGAAACCCCCAAGGGAGTCGACGGCCGCAACGCCGATTACGACAAGATTAACCTTGGTAAGCTCCGCCGGCTCGTTAAGTGAAACGATCTTGATTCGTAGGGTGGGCCGTGCCCACCATGTCGTTGAATTCCAAACGGCGGTGGGCACGGCCCACCCTACGAAAGCTTGTTCTTCAATTCGTTTAGAACAGTCAATGCTTGCATCGGTGTCAGGTTGTCCGTGTCAATGGCGGCCAACGCTTTAACGATTTCTTCTGCGGGGTCGGCGAAGAGCATCATCTGGTTGGTGGACTTGGTCTTTTGCGTGGCAAGTTTGGTGGTTTGTGATTCGCGGGCGAAACCCTGGTGCAGTTCTTCGAGGATTGTGCGACTTCGGTTGATGACGCTCTTTGGCACGCCGGCCATCCTGGCCACATGAATGCCGTAACTCTTATCCGTCCTGCCCGCGACGATCTTATGCAGAAACACGATGCGGTTGTCCTTGCCGTCGGCGTCTTCGTATTCGCGCACAGCCACACTGTGGTTGTGGACGCCTTTGAGCAGGTCAGCGAGCTCGGTCATCTCGTGATAATGCGTTGCGACGAGCGTGCGACATTGGATGTGGTTGGCCAGGTGTTCCGTGATCGCCCATGCGAGCGACAATCCGTCGAACGTGCTCGTGCCTCGGCCAATCTCATCGAGGACAACGAGCGAGTTCTTGGTGGCTGTGTTCAAAATGACTGCCGCTTCAGTCATCTCGACCATGAACGTCGATTGCCCGCGAGAAATTTCGTCCGACGCACCGACGCGGGCGAACACCTTATCGATCGGGGCGAGTTTCATTTTGTCAGCCGGCACATACGAACCGGTTTGCGCGAGCAAGCCGAGCAGGGCGATTTGCCTGATATACGTGCTTTTGCCGGCCATGTTGGGCCCGGTGATGATCATCAACCGATTGGCGTCGGTGTCGAGCTTGCAGTCGTTGGGCACGAATGACTCGCGCATCATCGCATCAAGCACGGGGTGACGACCTTCGACAATTTCGAGTTGGCCGTCTTCGGCAATCTCCGGGCGCACGTAGCGCCGCTGGACCGCCAACTCGGCGAGCGATGAGGTGACGTCGCAGATGCCGATCGCGTCGGCGAGCGCTTGCAACTCGCTGAGTTTGCCTGCGGCTTCTGCCCGCAACTCCTCAAAAATTCGAAGTTCGAGTTCGATCGCTTTGTCCGCGGCTGTGAGGACTTGCTGCTCGAATTGTTTGAGTCGGTCGGTGATGTAGCGTTCGGCGTTCTTGATGGTCTGCTTGCGGACGAAATCGGGTGGCACGTCATCGCGATGGGTGTTTGAAACTTCGATGTAATAACCGAAGACTTTGTTGAACCCGACTTTGAGCGTGGGGATGCCGGTGGCTTCGACGAGTTCCCGTTGGTATTCGGCGAGAAACTGCTGACCGTTGCTGCGGATGTTGCGCAGGTGGTCGAGTTCTTCGTTGAATCCGCGGGCGATCACACCGCCATCGCGCAAGGTCGGCGCGGCTTCGGAATCGATCGCCCGCATGAGCAGGTCGGCCAACGCGTCGAGTTCGTTCATTGCGACGCGGGCGACTTCGAGCATGGGGATGCCGATGTCGGTGAGTCGCTTGCGTATCTCGGGCAGGCGCTGCAACGTGTCGGACAGGCTGACGAGGTCGCGCGGGCTTACGCGCAGGAGGGCGATGCGAGCCGCGATGCGCTCGACGTCTGCGAGCGACTTGAGATCCTTGCGCATGTGTTGACGAAGCGAATCGTCGCCTGTAAAGACGCCGACGGCATCCTGGCGATTGCGGATGGCCTGAACGTCGATGAGCGGGCGACAGATCCACTCGCGGAGTCGTCGACTCCCGATCGGATGCACGGTCATGTCGATCGCGGCGAGCAGGCTGCCCTCGCGCGAACCGTCGCGAATGCTGCGTTCGATCTCCAACGCCCGCCACGAATTCTGATCGATGCTGACAAACTGCGATGGGCTATGGCGGCGAATCGTGGTGATGTGATCGAGCGAGGTTTTTTGCGTTTCGTTCAGGTACGCGATGATCGCGCCAGCCGCCCGAAGCGACAGGGTCATGCGGCCAAACCCGAAACCCTTTAGCGTGGAGGTTTCAAAGTGATCGTTAAGCGTTCGTTCGGCTTGATGCGTGGAAAATTCGTGCGGGCTGCGTCGGGCGATGGCCCCGCTCAGACTAGTGGAAAGCGCGTCGCGAAACGTCCGCATGTCTTCCGACGGAATGTCTTCGACGATCAACTCGGCTGGTGCGAGTCGAACCAACTCATCCATTGCGCCGGTGGTGATGGTGTCGTAGACATCGAATCGCCCCGACGCGAGTTCCACGGTGGCAAGCCCGACCGATGCGCCCTCGACGCAGATAGCCGCTAACACGTTTTGCGCGTGTTCGTCGAGGAGGTTTTCGTCGGTGAGCGTGCCGGGGGTGACGATGCGAACGACCTCGCGCTTGACGACGCCCTTGGCATCCTTGGGGTCTTCGACTTGCTCGGAAATCGCGACGCGGAAGCCGGCCTCTACGAGTTTGCGGAGGTAGTTGTCGAGGGCGTGATAGGGAATGCCTGCGAGCGGGATCGGATTTTCGCCTTTGTTGCGGGCGGTTAGTGCGATACCGAGGACGCGCGATGCCGTTTCGGCGTCTTCCCAGAACAACTCGTAAAAGTCGCCCATCCGAAAGAGCAGAATCGCATCGCCGACCTGCTCCTTCTGGTCGACGTACTGCTGCATCGCCGGCGTGAGCTTGGGAGCCGACGTCGATGCGGGGGCTTTCGCGTTGGATTTGTCAGTGGTTGTGCTCAACGTGAATCAGCCCTGACCAATGGATCGAATTCAAAGACAAACGGTGTAACGGGTGCCCCATCCTTGAGCGAAGCGGAAGGGTGGGGGACTGATGTTCGCCAGAAACTACAAATCACCAACCGTGCCACTGCTCTGTGAGCAGTGTACGTGTGTTTTGATCTGACTTGCCCCGCACTGCTCACAGAGCAGTGGCACGGTCTTGGTTCCAGCTACCGACTTAACTTACGGGCGCCGTTGATCACGCGATCCCAATCAAACGCAGGACCCGGATCGGTCTTTCGTTTCGTGACGTGGTAATGGCCCAAGACACCACTGTAGTCGGCCATCTCTGCTTCGTCGAAAGCCACCGTGCGAAGCGTTCCGTCATCGTTGCGTGGATAGTCCAATTCGATTTTGGGTAAAGCCGCGTTTAGCGTCGCCGTCAGTTTGATCAGCGATTCATACTGCGCGTCGGTCAGATCGTACTGCATCAGGTCGGTGCCTTGGATGTTGCCCTTGACCGGTTCATCGCGCGCGGGACGGGCGACGTAGTCGGGGGTTTTGATTCCGTCTTTCTTCATCCACTTGGGCAAGGTGACGTAAGGCCGACCATCCTCGTCCTTGGAATACCACTTGTTGAGTGTGTCCATGTTCTTGTACGCGCCGATGTTGGCGATCTCGATGCCGACGCTGCGATCGTTGGCACTGCCCGCGTGCCAGGCGCGTTCTTTGAGGTCGAGCGTTTGGTAGATCGTGCCATCCAGATCGAGCATGAACTGAACGCTGAGTCCGCGCAGGTCGTGCAGCACTTTGAAGCACTGGCGCGACGTTCCGCAGACATCGTAGTGAATCACGAACAGGTCGATGTGGTCCTGCAATTCTTCAAGCGACCAACCGTTGGATTGCACGTCGGCTTTGACGTCTTCAGGCAGGTGTCCGCGAACCGATGAGTAGCGGTTGGGTTTTGGATCTTTTTGGCGCTTGGGATGCATGACCTCGGGGTCGAACTTGCACTCGACGCGATAGGCATCGTATCCGCCCTTGTCCATCCAGAGCACAACGGGTGCGCCTGTGTGGAAGAGTTGACCGGCCACCACGATTTCATCGCCCACGCGTTCGAGTCGTTCGCCCGGCGCGAAGCCTTGCGGTCCAAGGCAGCCGGTCAGCGTGGTCAGCGCGATTGCGGTGGTGGCGATGAGTTGAAGCTGTCTGCGGGTACTTGCGATTCGTGACATCTATGTTCCTTCCGGATGATTTAATGAATCGGATTAATTTCTGTGACGCCCAGACCGGGTTGATCACCGGGGCGAACGATGCCGCCGTCGAGGATCAGGCCGGTGAACGGATCGTCGGCCAGCAGCAGGTGCCCGTCAAGGTCCACGTAGTCGACCTCGGATGCAATCTGGGCTGCGGCTGACACACCGAGCGACGTTTCGACCATGCATCCCAGCATGATTTTCATATCCAAGCCGCGGGCGAGGGCGATCATCTTGCGCGCTTCGCAGATACCACCGCACTTTGAAAGCTTGATGTTGATGCCGTCATAAACGCCAGCCAGCGCTTCGACATCGGACGGTTTGGCGCTGTCTTCGTCGGCGACCAGCGGGACGGGTGATGATTTTCGAGCGTCGCGCAGTGCGTCGAATTGATGCGTGGTGGTCGGCTGCTCGATGAGTTCGAGGTCAAACTGTGACACTTGGGCGATGCGTTCGGAAAGGCTGGCTGGCTCCCATCCACAGTTGGCATCGACGCGGATTTTCTTGTCGGGCGCGAGTTTGCGCAACTCGGTCAGCGTTTCGACATCATTGGGCATACCGACTTTGATTTTGAGAATGTCGAAGCCCGCGGCTTCGGAGACTTTCTGCGGAAGCAGGGCGATGTCGTCGATGCCGATGGTCATGGACGTCGGTTGGATTGTCGCGCGATCGTATCCATAAAGCTGCCAGATTGGTTTACCGGATCGTTTGCCCCAAAGATCGTGAAGGGCCAGATCGACCGCGGACACTGCGGCGCGATCGCCGTCGAAATCTCGAAGCAATCGCGCGATGATACCCTCGATGTCGTCGGGATTCTCGCCGAGTAGCGGCTGCATTTTCGCGAGGGCGGTTTCGACGGAATCGAGCGTCTGCTTGTAGAACGGTGTCGGTGCGGCTTCTCCGAGACCGATGATTCCGTCGTGCTCAATCGAAACGATGGTGCGTTCGATGGCTTTGCCGCCGTCGGAAACGGAACTGCCGGGGCGGGCGATTTTAAATGCGTGTTTGGTGTGGGCGGAGATGCGCCGCCATGAAAGTTTCATCAGTCTTTGGTCCTGATCACGAAGTCTTATCGAGGAATATTCACGCCGCGTTCTTCGGCGATGCGTGACGCTTTTTCATAACCGGCATCGACGTGTCGCATGACGCCCGTACCCGGGTCAGCCGTCAAAACGCGCTCAAGTCGGGCAGCCGCTTCTTCCGTTCCGTCGGCGACAGTGACCTGTCCCGCGTGGATGCTGTAGCCAATGCCCACACCGCCGCCATGATGCACACTCACCCAACTTGCGCCGCAACAAGTGTTGACGAGTGCATTGAGGATGGGCCAATCTGCGATGGCGTCGGAACCGTCTTTCATCCCTTCGGTTTCGCGGTTGGGCGAAGCGACGCTGCCGCAGTCGAGGTGGTCGCGGCCTATGACGATCGGAGCCGAAATCTCGCCGCGCTTGACGAGGTCGTTGAAGATCAAACCCATCTTGGCCCGTTCGCCATACCCAAGCCAGCAGATGCGCGACGGCAGTCCCTGGTAGGCCACACGCTCGCCGGCCATCCTGATCCAACGACACAAGTGTTCGTTTTCCGGGAAGGTTTCGAGCACTGCGCGATCGGTCCTGGCGATGTCAGCCGGATCGCCCGACAGCGCCACCCAGCGGAATGGTCCCTGGCCTTCGCAGAATAGCGGGCGGATGTATTCTGGAACGAAACCGGGAATGTCGAACGCGTTGGCGACGCCGGCATCCTGCGCCTGGGCGCGGATGTTGTTGCCATAGTCGAAGACGATCGCGCCGGCTGCTTTCATTTGGAGCATCGCCTGCACGTGTTCACCCATCGTTCGGACGGATTCTTTGACGTACTTGTTAGCGTTGGATTTTCGCAGGGCCAGCGCTTCGTCGTAGGTCATGCCATTGGGGACGTAACCCTCAAGCGCGTCGTGGGCTGACGTCTGGTCGGTGACGACGTCGGGCGTGATGTTGCGCTTGACCAGTTCGGGCAGGACGTCGCCGCAGTTGCCATGCAGCGCGATCGAGATGGCTTGCTTGCTTTCCTGGGCTTCTTTGATCCATGCGAGCGCTTCGTCGAGATCGGCGGTTTTGCGATCGACGTAGCGGTCGGTGATGCGCTTGTCGATACGGGCTTCGTCGACTTCGACGCACAGGGCGATGGCATCGTTCATCGTTGCGGCCAACGGTTGCGCACCGCCCATCCCGCCGAGTCCGCCAGTCAAAACGAACTTGCCAGCCAATGATCCGCCGAAGTGCTCCTTGGCACACGCACCGAATGTTTCGTACGTGCCTTGAAGGATGCCTTGCGTGCCGATGTAGATCCAACTGCCAGCCGTCATCTGCCCGTACATGGTGAGACCAGCCGCTTCGAGTCGGCGAAATTCATCCCACGTTGCCCATTGGGGTACGAGCATCGAATTGGAGATGATGACGCGCGGGGCGTCGGTGTGTGATTTGAAGACACCGACGGGCCGACCGGATTGCATCAACAGGGTTTCGTCCGATTCGAGCGATTTGAGGGCGCTGACGATGCGGTCGAAGTCGGCCCAACTGCGGGCAGCGCGTCCGGTGCCGCCATAGACGATCAGATCGTCGGGACGCTCAGCCACCTCGGGGTCGAGGTTGTTCATGAGCATGCGCATCGCGGCTTCCTGTATCCATCCCTTGCAGGACAGCGTGTTGCCACGCGGTGCGCGAACGGTTCTGGCTTTGGATTCGATCGATGCGGTCGTCATCACAATTCCACCTGTCTAGAGTCATGTCGAGTGTGACAAGATGTGCCACTGCTCTGTGAGCAGTGCAGGGCACACTGGATTCGAGTTTACGACACACTGCTCACAGAGCAGTGGCACGCTTCTGCAACTTCAATCAATACAATTCGCCCAATTCTTTTTCGATCGCGGCGACCAACTTCTCTTCATGAAGCAACTGTCTTGCGCATCGAATATCTTCACCGAACATGCGATCGGCATCGGCATGCGGGATGTATTCGCGAATCACTTTGTGGGCGATCTTGACGCCGATGCCCGGCTCGAGCGGTGCACGAAAATCCAGCGCCTGTGCCGCACACATCGCCTCAATCGCCAGCACCGTCTCGACGTTGTCGAGCACGCGCCAACCCTTGGTGGCGGCTGTCGCACCCATGCTGACGTGGTCTTCCTGTCCGAGCGATGTCGGAATGGAATCAACTGACGCCGGGTGGCACAAACCTTTGTTCTCACTGACAAGGGCGGCGGCAGTGTATTGCGGGAGCATGAACCCGCTGTTGAGTCCGGTTTCCTGCATCAACAGTTCCGGCAATCCGTCGTGACCATCCAGCAGTAGAAAGATCCGTCGTTCGCAGATGCTGCCGAGTTCCGCGATGGCGATGGCCAGGTAATCCATGGCGATCGCCAACGGTTGTCCGTGAAAGAGTCCGCCGCTGATCGTTTCGCCATCTTCAAAGATCACCGGGTTGTCGGTGACGGAAGCGATTTCAATTTCGACAACCGAGGCGACGTGTTCGATGGCTTGGCGGGTGGCACCGTGAACCTGTGGAACGCAGCGCAGTGAATACGGGTCTTGCACCTTCGTGCAGTTGGCGTGCGCTTCGAGGATGCGACTTCCTGCGAGCATCTTGCGAACGTTGTCCGACGTCGCGATCGCGCCGGGGTGCGGCCGAAGCGCATGCAGTTTTTCGGCGAAGGGTTTGATGCTTCCCTGCAGGCCTTCGATCGACATGCACGCGAGGATGTCGGCTTGTTTGATCAGTCGCCTTGCCCGCACAACCATCGCTGCTGCGTACGCGAGCATGAATTGCGTGCCGTTGATCAGCGCGAGGCCTTCTTTCGATGAGAGCACCAGCGGTTCGCAGTTCAGTTGCGCCAGCGCTTCGGTCGCGGGCATCTCGCGGCCGTCATGGCGCACGTTCCCGATACCGAGCATCGGCAGGACCATGTGCGCGAGTGGGGCGAGGTCGCCGCTGGCGCCGAGCGAACCCTGCGTCGGAACGATCGGCAGGAAATCGTGATTGAGAAACTCGGCCAGACGCCGAATGGTTTCGGTGCGCACACCGCTGTATCCGAACGCGAGCGCCTGAATCTTTAGGAGCATCATGAATCGCACGATCGCATCGAGCGCGTTCGGGCCCACACCGACCGCGTGCGAAATCACGAGGTTTAGCTGCAACTGATCGATCTGCGACCGGTCGATCCGCTTTGTGCAAAGATGACCAAACCCGGTGTTGACGCCGTAGACCGCGGCATCGCCAGCAGAGATCTTTTCGATGCGTTCGCGCGACGCCTGCACCCGCGACCAGACTGCGTCGGAAACATTAACGGACAGCCGTTTTTCCCAGGCGCGGTCCAATTCGATGAGGTCCGGCGCGTGGCTGTCGAGCTTCATTGAATGAACGGTTTCACTCACGAATCGTTTTCCGTGTTTGACGTCATGGATGACATGACGGTTGTCTTGTTGTTTGTCATTGCAGTGGGCGTGTGCCCGTCGATCGGGCAGTATAGTCGACGACGCGCGATAGAACCATGGACGCGGAGCGGCTACGGTTGGCTGTTATCAGGGATTGCTGTGAAAAACTGGGGAGAACGAACGCCGTGCGTTAGCGGTCGACTTCTGCCGCTCGGATGTCGACGCGATCGCTGGCATCGTCTTCGAGCGGTTGGATGATTGTGCCGGTGCCGCTGTTGCTGGCGAATGATGACTTGGGCGGGTTGGTTGGCGTCTTCGAGCGTGATGTTCCGTTGCTGGACGCGGTGGACTGCGCCGGTCGCCTGCCCACGCCTGGCAGGATCATTCGCATCGAGACCGAACCGACAGTCAGGCGGTCGCCCGAATGGAGGTTCGCAAACGCCCGTCTTTCGCCATCCATGACCACGCCGTTGTTGCTGAGCAGGTCAAAGAACACCGGCTGGCCTGAATAACTGAAGAGCAGCATGTGGGCGCGGGACACTTTTGAATCATTGATGACGACGTCGCAACCCTGACGACGACCGACCAGACCGACGGGGCGTTGCAGTCGCGTCATTTCACCGCTGCCGTTGACCTCGACACCGAATGCGTCGGCACCGGGTTCCAACGACACGTGCGGCAAGTCGCTGAGCGTGTCAAGCGTGTAGGCGGAAATATGAACGCGGAGCTCCCAGTCGGCGATGCGAATGGTGTCGCCATCTTCGAGCTTTTCAAACTGGGCTTTGAGGTCGTTGAGATACGTGCCGGTCGAGGACACCAGATCACGCAGGTAAACTTCGTCGGCGGTGTTGATGATCGCCGCATGCACCGCGCTGATGTCAGCCGACTTGAGTTGCAGCTTGCACCCTCGTCGCGAACCGATCACCGACACGCAGCGCGTGAGCTCAACGGTTTGACCTTTGCCCGGCCCAGACAAGATCCCGAGTCGCACACGCGGGGCGCTTTTCGGGAGACGCGGAGGTTTAAACCCGTCGCTCTCCCACATACTTGAACCATGTCCGGTGTGATCACTCATGACATAGTGCCCTGCAACGCTTGGTGCTTCTTCAACAAAGGTGTTCTTGGCGAGGCGCTCAATGGCACACGTTTCAACATTGTCACAGAGGCCGACAAACGGGCGCACGATCCATCGGATCGCGCCCGAAACCACCGCCAGGCGCCTCGCATCTACTAAAAACACCTAGATGTAATTTCGACCACTTCTTACAAAGATCTGAATTAAAGCACTACAGTGTAGTTTATCCAGCGACTACCAAGAAGTCTAGTAATAAGATCATTCTCCGCGCGGTTGACCGTCCTTACGCGGATCGCTTGCCCCAACCAGCCCATCTTGTGTCCAATGTATGGCCTGAACGATTCCCGTTCCGTGAGAATCTGCGATGGTGTGCCCCCGTTTTTGGAGTGAGTTGAGAGTATTTTCTTCGAGATCGCGATCGGTAACGACACGATCTGGCATCCACTGATGGTGAATGCGTGTGGCGTGAATGGCTTCTTGAAGCGGCATGTCATAGTCGAGCACGTTGAGCGCAACGTTTAGAACAGATGTGATGATCTTCGGACCGCCCGACGCGCCGAGCGCAAGAATCGGTTGACCATCTTTGACGATCAACGTTGGCGTCATGCTCGACAGTGGGCGTTTGCCTGGTTCGACGGCATTGCGATCGGATTGAAGTAAACCGAATGCGTTGGCTTCACCGCGCATCGCCGAGAAGTCATCCATCTCATCGTTGAGGATCAAACCGAATTCATCGATCGCAGCCAGCGAACCGAACGACGTGTTGATCGTTTCGGTGGCGACGACCCAGTTGCCCCATTGATCAACGATGCAGTAGTGACTCGTTCCGTCATCGTTGGGGATTTGCTGCGCTTTGGGGGCATTGCTGGCTGGCGTGGCGCGATCGGTGATTTCCTTGGCGAGCGACTGCGCGTACGTTTTGGAGATCAATCGATCGGTGGGAACTTCGACAAAGTCCGCGTCGGCGAGCCATTGGGCCCGGTCGGCGAAGGCACGTTTCATGGCCTCTATGCGGTGGTGAATCGCAAGGGCTGGATCGCTCTTGTGGAGGGCCTTTAGATCCAGTGGTTCAAGCATATTGAGCGTTTCGATCAGGCAGACACCGCCGGACGAAGGGGGCGGCATTGTGATGATTTCGTATCCGCGATAGTTGGATTTGAGCGGTTTTCGGCGGGTGACGCGGTAGGCCTTGAGGTCATCTTTGGTGATGATTCCGCCTTCCTTTTGCATGCGTTTGGCGATTTGCTCTGCCACGACGCCGCCGTAGAAACCGTCCTTCCCCTCTGCAGCCAGCATCGCGAGGAATGCGCCGAGTTGCGGCTGAACGAGTTGCTCACCGACTTGTCGAAGATTTCCCGAGCGCAGGTGCACACGGTAGACGTAACCGCATGACGTTTTGAGCGCAGGGAACTCTTCGTAGAAGCGGCTGACGGTTTTGGTTGCGTTGACATAATGCGCGTCGACGGCGAACCCTTTCTCCGCCAATTCGATTGCAGGCTTGATTAAGCTGGGCATCGGCATCGAGCCGAGCGATTCGTTGACTTCGTACATGCCGGCGACCAATCCGGGCACACCGGACGCGAGAAAACCGCAGCGACTTGGCGGCGCTTTGTCCGGATGTTCACGCGCGAATTTTTCGTACATGTCGGCTGACGCGCGAAGGGGAGCGCGTTCGCGAAAGTCGAATACATCCACTCGACCGTCGGCGCGTCGCGCGATGAGAAATCCCCCGCCGCCCATGCCCGTGCTTTGTGGTCGGGTGACCCCGAGTGCA
>DDIR01000054.1:0-157 GCA_002338715.1 Phycisphaerales bacterium UBA1845
GTCCGCACAGCGGACCCTACGTTAGCTTCACGCGCCCGCTGCCTTTGGTGATTCTTCCTACCATGGTTGGCGATTCGCCCGCCCGCTTCAACCGCCGCATCACACCTTCGGCGAAAGCCTTGCGGACGATCAGCACGTACCCGATGCCCATGTTGAA
>DDIR01000054.1:254-2139 GCA_002338715.1 Phycisphaerales bacterium UBA1845
CGTACCCGATGCCCATGTTGAACACGCGGTACATTTCCTTCTTGCTGACCCCGTGCTTTTGCAGGAACGCAAAGATCGGCGGGGGCGTCCACGTCTTGATTTGAATCGTGGCGCTGCAATCCTTGGGCAGCACGCGCTCGATGTTCTCGGCCAATCCGCCGCCCGTGATATGGGCCATCGCGCTCACCACGCGCTTTCGCTTGTAGCCGTGCAGCACCGACTGCACCGCATCGACATAGATCCGCGTCGGCCGCAGCACCGCATCGCCCAACGTCTCGCCAAGCCCGTCATACTCGCGCGAAAGCTTCAACCGCTTCGACTCAATCACCCTGCGCACCAACGAATACCCGTTGGAATGAATCCCCGAAGACGAAAGCCCGATGATCACATCGCCAGCTTCCACCCGATCCGGCTCAACCGCGCGCGGCAATTCCACCACGCCCACCGAAAAACCCGCCAGCTCAATCATCCCCGGCTCATAGACAGCCGGCAGCTCTGCCGTCTCCCCGCCCAAGAGCGAACAACTCGCCTGACGACATCCTTCGGCGATCCCTTCCATGATCGAAACCATCTCGTCCGGTTTGATCGCATGGACAGCCAGGTAATCCAAAAAGAACAGCGGTTCCGCCCCGCAGGTGATCAGATCGTTGACGTTCATCGCCACCAGATCGATCCCAACCGTCGAAAAGTCGCCCATCTCTGCGGCTAAGAGCACCTTGCTCCCAACCCCATCGGCACAACCGACCAGCACCGGCTGACGGTAGTTGCGGCGAAACAACTGCTCATCAAAATCGAGACGAAACATCCCCGCAAAGGCGTTGTCGCGCGAAATCACCCGCGGACCGAAGGTCGACTTCATCAACGAGCCGATGCGCCGCACCCACTGCGCGTTGGCCTCGATATCCACGCCCGCGTCTTTGTAAGTCAGTTGCGATGTTTTGGTTTTCCTGGCCAAGATTTGCCCGCCCACAAAAATTTTGACTGGCCAATCGGCTGATCAGCCTGTCGGAAGCCTGTCAGACACGCCCGTTTCGCTTCTTCTCACAAGTCCGACACTGACTGTCACCGGATAGTCGCCCGAGAAACACGCCGTGCAGTAGTCCTTCGGAGCCCCCTTCACGGACCTGAGAAGCGCATCCAACGACAGGTAATGCAGCGAATCGACGCCGAGAAAGTCAGCAATCTGTCGGACATCGCGATTGGTCGCGACCAGCTTGGATGGATCGGGAAAGTCGATCCCATGAAAGCACGCATACCGAAGGGGCGGACTAGCCACCCGCAGATGGATCTCGGTCGCGCCGGCTTTTCGCAGGGCATCGAGCTTGCCTCGCGTCGTCGTTCCCCGCACCACCGAGTCTTCGACCACCACCAACCGCTTACCGCGCACCGCATCCTTGATGACATTCAGTTTCAATTTTACGGCCAGGTCGCGCTGAAGCTGATCGGGCATGATGAAGGACCTGCCCGCATAGTGACTCGTCGTAAACCCGCGCCCCAATGGCAAACCCGACTCTGCCGCATACCCAATCGCGGCGCATCGGGCACAGTTTGGAATCGGAATCACCAGATCGGCATCGACCGGCGCCTCCCGAGCCAACACCCGCCCGGTCTCTTCGCGAACGCGATGCACATTCTCGCCAAAAATGTTGCTCGCGGGGTCAGCAAAGTACACATGCTCAAAGATGCACGCCCCACCGCGATCCGGTGACTCGGGCCCGAAATGCTGGCTATGCATCCCCGCCGCGTCGATCGTCACAATCTCACCGGGTTCGACGTCGCGAATGTACTCCGCATCGAGAATATCGAGTGCACACGTTTCCGATGCCGCCACAATCGCACCCGATGGCGTGCGCCCAAGGCAAAGCGGCCGAAACCCCATCGGATC
>DDIR01000054.1:2247-22087 GCA_002338715.1 Phycisphaerales bacterium UBA1845
CCCCATCGGATCGCGAACCGCCACCATCCGATCAAGAAACAAGAACAAGAGGCTATACGCCCCCTCCAACCGCCCCAGAACCTTCGCCAACCCGCCCGGATCTTCGCGGCAGGCCTTCTCCGCAAGCAGATGCACGATGACTTCGGTGTCGCTGGTGGACTGAAAAATCTGTCCGCGCTGTTCGCATTCGTGACGCAGATCGCCCGCGTTGGTCAGCGTGCCATTGTGTGCGAGCGCCACCTGCCCACCGGCAAATTGAAACATCAGCGGCTGAGCGTTCGTCTCACAACTCGACCCGCTGGTCGAATAACGCACGTGCCCGATGGCATGGGGAAGATTGATTCGTTCGAGGGTGGTTTGATTGAAGACCTCGTTGACGAGGCCCATTCCGACGTGGCGGCGCATCTCCTTGCCATCGGTCGTGCAGATGCCAGCCGACTCCTGCCCGCGATGCTGCTGTGCGTACAACCCCAGGTGCGTCACCAGCGATGCCTGCTCGTGCCCCCAGACACCGAACAGCCCGCAGTGATGTCTGACTTCGCGATTCGACACGAACAAAACCCCTGCTGGCACTTCACCGACTGGCTTGACGCCGCCGCCAGATCGCAAACTTCGCGTCTGACTCCAAGAGGCACCGCAGTTCATTCTTTAGTCGTTACAGCCGAATCAATCAAGGGACGCGCGTTCAGTCGCGCATAAGACGTGTCGCCGGAGTCGCGAATCGCGATGAGTTATTTGTAACCGAATCAACCAGCGGCATAGCTTGGGCGTCGTCAACAAGAAACCGCGTCAGGCAAAGCGTACCGTAAGACGCGATAAATGCGCCGAGCACCTGCGTCGAAAATCCTGTCGCAAGATGACCCGACCCGCTCGCACCCGCCACCGTGGCCACCACCACCGCGAATCCAACCGATACCGCCCCAGCCCATCGCGGCATCAACCGCGCCAACCAAACGTACATCGGCACGATCATCAACGCATACACGCACCACGCATCTAGCAATTCAGATGCCGCCAACCCAAACGGCATCGCCAGCAAATCCGCAAACGGAACCCAGTCAACGGGCACAAAACCATCCGCCCCGCCGATCTTCATCACGCCAAGATACCCGGGAAGCAGAATCACCATCACCTGACCAAGCGTCACACACGCCAGAAACTCGTTGCCAAACGCCCACGTGCGCCCCACGCCGCCCTGACGATGTGCCCGCCAATCTCCAACCGCAGCCAGCGCCACTCCCACCAACACCCCAACCCCATGCACCGCAATATCGGGCAGTGAAAACACATGCCCGCTGGCAAACAACTGCAAAACCTCCAACACGATCGCCAGCAAAACACCCGCCCCCAGCGACCTGAAAACCGCATCACACAAGCCAATACTGTCGCGCCGATTGCGGACAACAAACAGATACCCAAGCACCGCAAACGCCACCGACCAGCCAAGATCACCTGCGGCTAAGTCCGCCCATGCCTGACTGGCGTCGCTCGCAGTCAGTGCCGGTCGACCCGCCACCACAGCAGCCGCCATCGGAATCTGCGCCTCGCGCATCGACGCCTGCAACCCCTTCGCCGTCGTCACAAAATCAAACGGCGCCATCGACATCACCAACAGCGCAAACACCACAACACCTTCGGTCGCCGAAAAGGGCGCCTCCAAAAACGATCGCCGCAGCGCCAACAACCGTCGAACCATCGTCCGCGCAAACCGCGACACGACAAGCGCCCCGACAATCGTCCCGCACGTATTAAACAACACATCCCACCAGGACGAATACCGCCCCTTCAAAACCAACTGCCCCAACTCAAGCCCAAGACTCAACCCCGCACCGCACAACACGGTGAGCAGGCAAGCGGCGTTGCGCTCGAATCGCCCGCGCATCAGCGCAAACAGGCTGGCCCCCAGTGGCACGTAGATCAACAGGTTCACACACGCATCACCGACGTTGCACTTGGGCCAAAACGAAACCGACCCGCCTGCGAGGATCGCGCGAAGCGCCTCGACATCAACGCGAAACGGCGTAAACGATCCCAACACGAGAAACAACACGGTGATCACCAGACAGGGAAACTCCAGCCCGCTGCGCGGAAACCCTGTCCGAGTCGAAATGAAACTGCGATGCAACACGGCTGACGCTCCTTGGTAATCAGACGAATTCGGATGGCTCCGATTGGGCGGCACCATCGACCGCCGAAAACTGCAGACGAACGATTTCCGCCATCCGCCACCCATCCAACTGCAATAAGCGGGCCCCATACCGGACCTGCCCGCCCGAACGCTCGCCAACACCGCTTCGTCTGATAATATGACGTCAGCCGCGCCGTAATCGCGGAATTCGCGTGAGCTCAATGATCCAAGGTGTGACCGCCCGCGATTCGGGTCGTAACACCCGCGTTGATTTCACGCATCATCTGAAGCCGCAAACCAACACGAAAGCGCCCCCAATGAAAGCCGCCATCATCCACGAATTCGGTCCGCCCGAAGTCTTCAAGTACGAAGACGTCGCCGACCCAGCCCCCAAGCCCGACCATGCCGTCATCAAAGTGCTCGCGTGCGGCATCAATCGCTACGACCTGTTCCTCCGCATGGGCGGCGTGCAAGCGGAAACATCGCTCCCGCACGTCATGGGCGCAGACGTCGTCGGCGAAATCATTCAGATTGATGGCGCTGACTCAAACCACAAAGTCGGCGACCGCGTGATCATCGCGCCCGGGTTTCCCATTGACCCTGCCGACTGGAACCACAAACCCGAAAACTTCGCCCCAAGCTACACCGTCACCGGCACCACGCTCTGGGGCGGCTACGCGCAGTGCATGAGCGTACCCACGCGCTTCTTACTCGCCGACAAAACCAACCTGTCCGCCGACGAGTGCGCCACCCTTCCGCTCGTACTCGTGACGGCGATGCACTCGGTCAAAACGCTCGGCGAAGTGAAGCCCGGCCAGCACGTCCTCATCCAAGCCGGCGCGTCCGGCAGCGGCAGCATGTGCATTCAAGTCGCCAAGACGCTCGGCGCGAAGGTGGCTACCACCGTCGGCGATGATTCCAAATTCGAAGTAGCCACCCAATGCGGCGCCGACCTGGTCATCAACCACCGCAAGGAAAACTTCCGCGAGAAAGTGTTGGAATGGACCGACGGCAAAGGCGTGGACATGGTGATCGATAACGTGGGCGGGGGGATCTTGAAAGACAATCTCACGTCCATGCGCCGCGGCGGCATCCTCGTGAACTTCGGACTCGTCGGCGGCATCAAAGACGAAATCAACTTCGCGATGATGATCTTCAACCAATACCAGTTCCGTGGATCAATGATGGGCAGCATGGACGAACTGCGCGAAGGCCTCGAACTGGTCCAAGCCGGCAAAATCAAACCGGTCCTCGACCGAACCTTCCCACTAAGCGATGCCGCCCAAGCCCACCAATACATCGAAGAAAGAAAGGTAAAAGGAAACGTAGTCCTACAACCATGGCCATAAACGCAACAGCGGTAGGGTGCGGCTCGCCGCACCTGTTAATCCGTATAAAGCGCCAACCAACGCAACACCCACCAAACCCAAACTGTGCTACAATCCAACCGGCAACGAGGCGGGCGGTGGCAGTCGCCGGCGATTTCAATCGTCGGAGGAAAGTCCGAACTGGGCAGGGCACGGTGGTTGGTAACGCCAACCCGACGCAAGTCGAGGGAAAGTGCCACAGAAAATACACCGCCTACGTCATCACATCAGTGGTGGCCGGTAAGGTTGAAATGGTGCGGTAAGAGCGCACCGCACGGTTGGCGACAACCGTGGCAGGGTAAACCCCACCGCCAGCAAACCCAAGCAGCGGAAACCAGGCGGCCCGTCTGTTAATGCCGCGGGTAGGGTGCTCGAGCCAACAGGCAACTGTCGGCCTAGATGAATGACCGCCCGCGAGAAATCGCGAACAAAATTCGGCTTACAAGCCCGCCTCGTCGCCACTATCTCTTCCACAAGCCGACTGAAGTGTCAGATAGTGACACTAAAGAAAACGGGTGCCCCGCCCTTCCAGGGTGGGGGACTGAAACCAACCAAAATCGAAAATCACCCCCTGTCGGCAGCCCCATTCAAATCGGAAGCCAGTGTCGCCCCATAGATCTGCCGAACAATCTCACCAAACGAATCCGGTAGCTCAACATCGCGCGGGGCGACGTCGCCATTTGAATGCGCCCCAGCGTCAGCCGCTTCGACCACCATCTGCAACTTACGATGGTTCAACTCGGCGCGGCGCTGTTCGGCCACAACCTTTGAAATCTTCACCAGATCGTCAACATCAACCGATTGCGACAAGCCGTCGAGCACTTCAAACGCCCGGCCCATCACCTGCAGATACGCCCCCTGCCCAACCCGATCGCCACCCGGTGCCCCCGCCTCCAGATCAGCCAGCGCCGCCCGCATCAACCGCCCAACCGCACCAAGACGCTGACGATATTCCTCTATGGGCAAAGGAGTTTTCGCCAACTCGCCCGGCGCAACCGATGCAGCCGACGGGGCGCCCGCCGATTTTCGACGCGATGTCTTTTTGGTCGGCGTCTTCTTTCGCGCCACAGCCGACTTCTTCGGCGCTTTCCGCGCCGTGGTTTTCTTCGTCGCGCGTACCATCATTCATCCAGCGCCGGATCGCCAATGACATGGTCCGCCACTTCCATCCCCGCGCTCGTCAAACGGAACCACCGCTGACGCCACGGCGTGAACTTCGGGTCCGACTCGTTGTCCGAAACCACCCGCTGCACATAACCCTTCTCGCAAAGGTACGCGAGGTCACGGCGAAACGGATCCCACTCCATCGTCGGAAACACGCTCAGCAAACTGCGCATCAACTGCTCCGCCTGTAAAGCGGCTGGATATAGCATGTTCAGCGCAACCAACACTTCATTGCGCACCAATTTGATCTGGCGAGCCGTACGTCCATTTGCCATCAACGCGACTCCCCATTATCGCAACCATCAAGCCGCTCGCCGCCGATTCCGGCTTTCTTCGCCATTTCCGCAACCAGCCGATGCGTGTGCTTCGACGTCGCAACCAACCCGCCCTGCGACTCCAATTCCGATTCAGCGCGCAAGACCGCTGCGCTCAACGCCTCTATTCGCCCCCGCGCCCACATCGTTTCCCGAAGCCATTCCTCTTTCGTTGCAAAGTCGCGGCGAATCTGCCCGACATCTTCGACAACGCGGCGAAGCTCGTCGCCAATCAAACTCACCCGCTCAGCCAGATCCGAATACCTGCCGGCTTGCTGCTCGCGCAAACCCTTCAGATAAAACGTCATCACCGTCAGCGGCACGCCAACCATCGGAGCCACAACCGCCAGCCCCGCCCCGGTAAGTTCCCAAACGCCCGAGGACAATCGACTAACCCCGACCGGCCAACACTGCACCCACAACCTGCGACACCAACCGCAGCAACTGACCGGCCGTATCAACGCGAATCAAACCATCCACCAATTCGCGTCGAAACGCTTCAATCGCCGGATCACCCTTAAGACTCCGCACGTTCGTCGTGCGCGGCTGCGATTCCAACACCCGATCAATCGCATCAGCCGCAGGCTTGCTTTCCGCAACACTTTCCGGCGCGACTTCCGCCCCATCCACGTCAGCCCCATCCAACTGTTCAATCAATTCATCCAGCGCTTTGACTGCGTCCAAGGCAACTCTCCCATCAATTCAAGACCCAACCGTGCAAACACCCCGCCGCGATGCAAACCAATCGCAGCCCCCCGAAAAAAAATGGCCAAGCGTTTTAAGTTCCCGGCGTAGTTGCCCCGGACGAGGCGCTTTCCAGAAGTGAAAACAAATAGCGCCGCGCATCATCTTCAAACGACATGCTCTCTGTCGCCAACCGTCGCAACCCGCGGGCCACCTCGCGTACCAGGTCGACATTATCCAGCGCCGCCCGATACCGATTCATTTCGACGGCCCGATCATCGCGCACCCGCTGCATCGCCGATCGAAACGCCTCGCTGTGCGAATCCACCAACGCATCATCCGACACATCACGCCGCACCCGGGCAACAAACGCATCGACAACCGCCGCCTCCATCGCATCGTCGCCCCGGTCAATTTCGCCGTGGTATTCCTTCACCACCGTCTCGACCGCCCCAGCCAACTCATCCATCGCGCTGGCCGCGGCCAAGTCCACCCGCGAATCAAGCGAACACCCCGCCGCCAGCATCAAACAAACCGAAAAACCACCCACCAGAAAGACGATTCCCCGCCCCATGATTTCCCCCGAAAGCAATCCACCACCATGAAAACCCAACCGCCGAAACCGCACACCAACAACGTGCCCACTGATTGGCGAATTCCGTCCAATACGCACCCAATTTCGTGCATCCGCGCCGCCCTCACACTAAAATAGCGCCAGTGCAAATGCGCACGTCACCGTTTGCGATCCTTCGCCGGGCACGTCGGATTGTTCGTCAGCATGCGCCGTGAATCGGCTTGGGAGTTTCAAACGTCTTGCAGGAATCCGCTTCGCCCATTTCAGACGAATCAGCCGCCACGAGGTCGTTGATCGAGCAGATCGTCGCCGTCGATCCCGAACTGCTGCGCTGCTCAAAATGCGATTACATCATCCACGGGGACGGGCACGACCACTGCCCGGAGTGCGGCGTCGAAATCGACATGAACGACCTCTGCGTCCACGTGATCGAAACCAACCGCCCGAGGCTCCAGTACCTGTGGTACACGCAAGTCGCAAAGCTCCCGCCCGAGGCGCTGTGTTGCGTCAAGTGCGGCTACAGCCTGATCGGACAGATGTCGAACCGTTGTCCGGAATGCGGGTTGACCATCGACTGGGAAGATGTCGCCCATTTCGCGGCCAGCAGAATCGGCGATTTGTTCGAGTATCGCTGGGCAGCCGCCCCGTTGAAGTCAATCGCCACAACGTTCTGGCTCGGCGCAACCAGCCCATTTCGTCTCTGGCGCACCTACTCACGATACGACACGCCGAACGTCAAGCCGCTCGTCATATTGATCTTGATTCAGTGGCTGATCTTCGCCCGAGGATGGCAGACCACCGCGCTCGCAATCGATCCATTCATGAACGACGTCATCGCAGCCAACGCGCCCGGTCCCAAAATGCAATTTACTTACAACCCAAGGTTCGAAAACGCGGACCTCATCGACTACGCCATGTGGTCCGTCTTTACGTTCCTCGCGCTCTCGCTCTTCGTTCAATCCAATCGGGAATACAAAGCCAACTGGCGACACGTCCTGCGCGTGTTTGCACACTCGACCTTCCTCGCCAGCTTCAGCACCGGCGCATGGTGCATCCTGGAAGCCGCCCTCGACTCATCGCTTTACTATTGGCCCTGGCCAAAAAACCCACGCTCCGGCGTACCATCCATCGGGTTTGATTACTACTCAGGATTGGGAAATGCGGTGTTGGGATTGGCGTTGGTTTCTGTTTGGGCGATGCTTTGGATTGGATACAAGAAATACCTGCGCATCCCGCACGGATGGGCAATCGCAGCCGTCGCCATCTTCGTCGGCCACCTCGCCACCCAGTGCATCCACATCATAACGGCATGGGAGTACTGATAAAGGGGGCCATGCGCTGCCACCGTCATCCCCCGGCGCGTCGTCATTCCCGCGCACCTCGTCATTCCCGTGTGCGTCGTCATTCCCGCGAAAGCGGGAATCCAGGGGCAAGACAAAGTCAATCAAGGTGAGTACCGCCACCCGTCCTGTAAAGCGTGGACGAGCAAATCGCTACACGATTGGATTGAGATCGCTACAGGAATAAGAAACCGGAGTATCGCTGTACAATCCTGGATTCCCGCATGCGCGGGAATGACGGAAATGCTCGCAGAAACGGAAAACCACCGAGCGCCACTGGCAGCTCGCCTGCCAGTGCCATTCGTAAGCGTGCGGCTCGCCGATGAATCCTACAACGTACCGCGTTTGCGCTGCTCTTCTTCAATCGAAACAAACAGCGCCTTGAAGTTACCCACGCCAAAACCACGTGATCCCTTCCGCTGAATGATTTCGTAGAACAACGTAGGCCGATCTTCCACCGGCTTGGTGAAGATTTGAAGCAGATAACCATCCTCGTCGCGATCGACCAGGATGCCCCACTTGCGGAGTTCGTCGATGTCTTCCTTGATTTCACCGACGCGGCTTATGAGTTGATCGTAATAGGTGTCGGGCACATACAGGAACTCGATCCCCGCCCCGCGCAATCGCTTCACGGTCGCGATGATATCGCCCGTACTCAACGCCACGTGCTGCACGCCTGGCCCATGATAGAAATCGAGGTACTCTTCAATCTGCGACTTCTTGCGACCTTCTGCCGGCTCATTGATCGGGAACTTGATCAGCCCATTGTCGCTCTGCATCACCTTCGACATGAGGGCCGTGTATTCCGTGCTGATATCGTCATCCGTAAAGTGCGCCAGTTGCGTAAACCCAAGCACGCGCGCATAGAAATCGGCCCAATAGCGCATCGCTCCAAGCTCGACGTTGCCCACCACATGATCAACTGCCAGCAAGCCAGCCGACTCCGTCTTGGGCGATTCCATCTGCACATACTTCGGCGCGAAAATACCTTTGTAATCCGATCGATCGATGAACGTGTGCACCGTGTCGCCGTACGTCTTGATCGCCGCAAAGCGCAACTCGCCGAAACTGTCCTGCCAGGTCGTCAGCGGCTTGACCACGGTGGCGCCGTTGGCTTTCACCGCGTTAATCGTCGCTTCAACATCGTTCACCCGAAACGCCACCGAATGAACACCGTCGCCATGCAGCGCACAGTGTCGCGCCACCGGGCAATCCGGCGATAATGCCGACGTCAACAGCAATCGAATCTTGCCTTGTTCGACGAGGTACGAAGACTGCCCGCGCCGCCCGGTCGTCAGACCGCTGTGCGCGATGATATTGAATCCAAACATCGTGCGATAGAAATGGGCGGCTTGAAATGCATTGCCCACGAAGAATTCGATGTGATCAATCGCCTGCAACGGAACGTGTTCGGTCGCCATGCCACTTTCTCCTCAACGATCGTACGTCTTGACCTTAAGCGCCGGAATGAATTCGACAGGAAAGCAGTGGGCCCCTCGACTCAAACCGGCGGAGTTTTCGAAACCACTCGTTGGTGCGGAGTCTCACTATACGCTCCCCGGCAAAACCAAACAAGTCGCGCAGAAGCAGAAGACGTGATCCAATTGAATGTCGCAAGGTCCAAAAGAGCGTCGCGAAGGCAAAAAATGCAGACGCACAAGTAGAGTCCCAGCCGTATCGCGCCCCCGATGCTTCAACCACAGGTAGGTCATCAGCATCGTGCCAAGAATCGCCCAGGGGAGCATAGACGCAAATCACACCGCCGAATTCATCTTCTCGCCTTCCGGCGTCTCGACCATGTGTCGATCCATGAGGCGACCGATCAAGAAGGCCGATACCCCGCGCCAAAATACTGGAACGAGTCGATCACGCCGGAGGAAAAGCCGGCCATCTTTCTTCCACCCAAGTCCTTTGCCGACGCCGGTCCCAAGCCGCGAGTGAGTCGCATCGCAGCCCACATGAATTCCCATCGGTACCGTCACCGAAACATGAAGCGTGGTCCCAATCTTTCCAGAAGACATTAGCTGGGCAACCTCAATGAGAACGGCTTGAAACAAGAACAAAAGCGCCGCAACGGGAGCCCGTTTCCCATTGAACAATTTGTCAAAGATGACGCCCGATACCAACGATCCACCCGCCGCCCAGTTCCCCGAAGGTCATCGCCATGTCATTGCCATTTTTCCGCCAAGGCCTTCGGTGAAAAGACCGTTGACGAATTGTGCAATGCCGTACGCCCAATGCCGAGCAGTATTGACGTCGCCGTATGTGCGAGTTGCTTCAGCCCAATGTGGACGACAACTCCGGCGAGACAATGCTTAGGTTGAGGCGGCAGAGGTCATACGCCGCATGAGTCAGTCCATGAAAAAACCAGTCGCGCACGCGACGCAGGCGCAATCCTGGTGGATGTTCTTAGAAAAGCGGCTCTTTGGACTGGGATTGCGCCATGGATATTTGATGTAAGACGGGGACCGCCGCGCCGGGATGGGCTCGTATCAAATCATGCCGCGCAATCGTCTTGGCGAGGTCGCCTCAGCCCGCGCAACACGTGAAATTGCAACACCCCAAAAGGGCGAATCCGCCCAAGGCAATCCAGAATTCTAATCCGCCGCGCAATTGATGTAAACCACGCTGAGAAGCGAAGCTGCGTTCGCGCGATGATTTTCGTCAACGTCGCCCCAAATCCAACATGCCCCCTAAAACCACGCAGAAAAAACACGTTTTTAACGTTCTCCCCATTGCAACGCGCAGTCGCTTTCGGTACAAACCCCGCGCCCCAACGGGCATCTGCGAGCGATCTGCCCCCTTTGGCGATTTTGTCAAAACAAACCACGGAGGTGCCAAGTGTCGAAGTTCGTTGACGCGTTCCGCCATTCTCCTTTTCAACCACTCAAAGTACAACTCGATGCCGTCATGCGCTGCGTCTCGTTGGTCAAGCCCCTCTTTGAAGCGGTCCGGGAAGGAAAGTTCGACACCCTCGAGAGCATTACCAAAGACATCTTCAAAACCGAACACGCTGCCGACGTCATCAAAGATGAAATCCGGCAGACGATTCCAAAAACGTTCTACCTCCCCGTCTTTCGCGGAGACCTGCTCGGTCACGTCAAGCTTCAGGACGACATGGCCGACGCGGCTGAAGATGTCGCGTTCCTGCTGACCGTCAAAAACCTGACACTGCCAGCCGCCATCAGCGACTTGACGATGGACTACGTTGATTCAATCCTGAATGTCTGCAACTTGGCCCAAGGGTTGAACGATCCGCTCGAAGAAGCCGTCCACCAGGGATTCCCCCACGACAAAGTCGAAAACGTCCTGGCCCTCGTCGCCAAAGTTGAACGCGCCGAATGGGAATCCGACCGAAAGCAATACAAACTGTCGAAAGCGCTGTTTGCGCTTGAAAACGAAGTCTCGTGTTTGGACATCATGCTCTGGTTTAAGGTCTTCGGAGAACTTGGCCAACTTGCCAACTCTGCTGAAAGCCTAGCCGACCGTGTGCGAAGAATGCTGACGTCAAGGTAACAACCGCCAAACCACCGACCGCATGCAGCACCGATGCGGCAAAGACCGCGGAGTCGACGCCATCAACAACACGCCACCAAAAGGATTCCTTGCCCGGGCTAAGGACGCCGTCCCGTCTTGGTGGTACGGCGCAGTTCTCTTTGCCGCACTCACCTACCTCTTCGGCAAAGGATTCACCCTCGCAGGCATCTTCGTCTTCTCCGTCTGCATGCTCATCTGGGATACGATCGAAGTCGGTCGAAACGATGCAGCCAACCTAATCAACGCCGTTTACGGCGCACGACTGATGACCCGTAAACGCGCCGTCATCCTCGCCGGCATCGCCGTCATCATCGGCGCATCACTTTCCGGCGGCGTCATCGAGACTGCACGCAAAGGCATTTTCGACCCTACCAAGATTTCGCTCGAACAAGCCGCAGCCATCTATATATCCGTCTACCTCGTCGACACCGTCCTGCTATACGGCTACTCCGCGTTCGGCATGCCCGTTTCGACCACGGCCTGTCTTGTCTTCGAACTCATCGGAGCCGCCGTGGCCATGTCGTTCATCGCCAATACCGACAACCTCGTCAATTGGTCGAAAGCCAGCAGCGTCGTCCTCGCAATCATCGTGTCGATTTTCCTGTCCGGGTTCTCTTCGTTCCTTGTGCAGCGGGTTGTTCGAGGCGTGATCGGCCAAAAGACGGAAGACCTGCGCACCATGAAAATCCACGGCGCGTGGATCGGCGGCGGAATCGCCAGCGGTATGGTCTTCTTCATGATCATCAAAGGTATGAAGAAAGTCCCCGGCATCGACACGCTCAATGCCCTCATCCACAAGACACCCATGGGCCCGACTTTCTGCGTGTTCGGTTTGTGGTTCTTTTTTGCTGGCGTGATCTCAGTCTTTCTCATGCGCTACGGAAAACGGGCAGCCGTCAAAGTCTTCCCCGTGCTCGCGGTCTGCGGCATGCTCTCGATGGCATTCGCCTTCGGACAAAACGACCTCGCCAACTGCGCCTCACCCGGACTCGCCACCATCAGCATCATCCAGAACTGGGATGCCGGTATCAAAGTCGCATCCGAATCGCGCATCGATCAATGGCAACTCTTCGTCTGCGGCATCCTGCTCTTCATGGGCATGCGCACCAAAAACGCCACGCGCGTCACGAAAGCAGCCGTCAACATGGGCAGCCATGCCGATCGCGTCCGCCTCTACGCACCGGGCTGGTGCCTCACCATCGGCGAATGGCTCGCCCGCAGGTCCAATCGCGAAGAGTCACTCGTATCCACTTATGCGCCAACAAGGCAAGCCAGTCGTCAGCATTACGACGCCCTTCGCGCCACCGTCATCATGGGCGTGTCAGCCAGCGTCATCGCCATCGCCTCAAGCTTCAAAATGCCCGTGTCCACCACCTATGTCACCTTCGCCGCACTCGTCGGCACCGGCATGGGCGACCGCATCTTCCAAAAAGGTGATGCCGGTCTGAAAATCGCCCGATCGATCTGGGTCGTCTTTAGCTGGTTCTTCGCCGCATTCATCGCTGCCGCCTTCACCGCCCTCGTCTGCGGCATCGTTTACCAGTTCGGCATGATCGGACTCGTCGTCGTCCTCGGAATCAACCTCGCCTTGCGCCAGGAATTCAAACGCCGAGGCGATGAACAATCCCGCCGCACAAGAGAAGAAATGCTCGAACGAGCCTACCCAGAACGCTACGCCACAGAAGAAGACTACTAGGGCGACGCTCCGCCCAAGGTGCAAGGCGCCCGCCCTTCATCGCCGTCATTCCCGCGAAAGCGGGAATCCAGAATCAATCGACCACGCATTGTTGACCATGCAATCCAATAGGGCGCGATAGACATTCCTGGAATGGCAGGGCTTGCTTGGGGCTACGCCTACTCCTGGATTCCCGCCTGCGCGGGAATGACGACAACAACCAAATCTTGCAATATCCCCCCGCCACGATTCCAATGGCCGCCATGGACGCCCCACAGAAAAAAGAACGCCAATGGGATTTCGATCGCGTATTCCGTCTACTCCTGACGATCGCCACCCTCGTCGCATTCTTCGGACTCGTGCGATACCTCTCCGACGTCCTGATCCCGTTCGCCATCGCCCTGCTGTTGGCCTACCTGCTCAACCCCATCGTCAACGCACTCGAGTCGCGCCTCAACCGCCGCACGCCAGCCGTCTTCATCACCGTCATCGGCTGCGGCATCGTCACCTTCGCGCTGACCTCCGTCCTCGTCTACATCGGCGGAAAAGAAATCGCTTCAATGCGCAGCCTCCTCAATGAATTCGTTCAATCACCAAGCATGCCCGAGGTCAAAGGCGTCGGCCAAGCCTTCAACGCATTCGTCGAAGAACAGGAAAACCCCATCGTCAAAAGCCTTCTGCAGGAACTACAAGCCAAACTCGCCACCGAAGATGTCGAAGGCCTCGAAGTCACCACGATCATTCAAAAGGTCGTCCACTACGTTGCACCGGGATTGGTCAACGTCGTCACCGGCACGCTGAGTTTCCTTCTTGGACTGACGGGCGTGGTCGTTGTGATGCTGTACCTGGTGTTCCTGTTGATCGACTACCGATTGATGGCCAACACGTGGAAGTCGTTCCTCCCGCCCAAGTACCGCGAGGACATCGTCGGGTTTGTCGATGAATTCGGCTTCGCGATGAGCCGCTACTTCCGCGGCCAATTCATCATCGCGTTCACCTGCGGCATCATCTTTGCGATCGGCTTCAAGATCGTCGGACTAAGGATGGCCATCCTCCTCGGACTCGGCGTCGGCATGCTCAACATGGTGCCCTACCTGCAAACGGTCGGCCTCATTCCCGCACTGCTGCTCGGCCTCGTTCGCGACCTGGAATCCAACCGCCCGCTATGGATATCAGCCGTCGCAATCCTCGGCATCTTCGCCGTCTGCCAATTAATCCAAGACGGGCTGCTGACGCCCAAAATCATGGGCAAATCAGTAGGCCTCCGCCCGGTCACCCTCCTGCTAGGCATCTTCATCTGGGGAAAACTGCTGGGCTTTCTAGGACTGGTATTGGCCATCCCCTTCACCTGCTTAGGCGTAGCCTACTACAAGCGGTTCGTACTAGGCGACAAGAACGCCCAAGCCGTCCAGCCGGAATAGCCGCGCAACACGCGGGAGCGCATTGGTCCAGCCGCAGCAGCGCGACCCTGTCGTCATTCCCGTGCACGCGGGAATCCAGGAGAAGAGCAAAGTCAAACACGGCGAGCACCGGCCCCCGCACAGCGAAAAGCGGACGAGCAAAACGCTACGCTTGGACTAAGATCGCTATAGAATAGGTTTCGATGTCGTGCGCCGGGTGCCCCGCCCTTGAGCGAAGCGGAAGGGTGGGGGACTGACTATGCCAATTTCTTGGCCAATTGCTCATCGAGTATTTCGCGAACAGTCAGGGCGATAATGACTCTTCCGCTTTTGCGGAAAAATGCGTCTATCTCTTGCAATGCTCCATCCGTGAAATCGAACGAAACAAAAAAACCTTTCTTGCGATCTTCGCGAGTCATCACCGCTTCAAATGCATCAATGTCCGGCCGTCCAACCCTATTTTTCTGTTTAACTTGTATCGGATACCAATGATCCAGAAACTGCTCAAATGTCGGTGTCTCACCCTTTGTGACTTTGGATTTCGCTGGTGCCGAACTAACCGGAAATATGCGACCATCGATTCCCATATCGCCAACTTGTGTCTTGTTCGGAATTCCTCCCAATGCAATCACGGCCCAGTTTTCGAATTCAAACGGGGGTATCTTTCGCAGTTTTTCTTCGGTCCAAGGCAAGTCGCGAACGACAAAGCCGCGCCCTGCTCGCCAAAGATCCTCGTCTTCGGGAAGTTTGCTGACATCTCGGAGTCGTTTCGCCATTACGCGGCAGGCCGTTGGCGAGACGTCAATGCCAATCCACTGACGATCAAGATTCTGGGCTGCAACAAGCGCTGTGCCGCAACCGCAAAATGCGTCGAGGATGATGTCGTTGGAGTTACTACTGAGATTCAAGATACGATCAAGCAATGCAAGGGGCTTTTGCGTTGGGTACCCCAGGCCCTCCTCGGCACTTGATTGAATTGGGCCTATGTCGTCCCAAAGACTGCCTACGGGCACGCCCTTGCCTTCGTCAAGGTATCTTTTCTGGCGAGGTATCGCTCCTTCTTTCTTTTGGACGATTCTGCCCTCATCGTAAAGGCGTCGCATCACTTCGCGACTAAATCTCCAATAGCGAGTGACCCCCAGGAATTCGTAGCAAGGATTGCCCTTTGACGGGGCCGCGCCACCCGGCGCAGTAATATCGCCCAACGAATATCGACGGCCAGTCTCAGATTCAACGTGCTTATAGAACTTTTGAATGTAATCGGGACTGTACGGTCTGTACTGATGATTAAACGTATGGGACGATCCGTTTTTGTAAAGAAAAAGCGTGTCGTGGATCCGCCCAAGGTGCTTTGCGCCCTGTTTGGCATCGTTGTGCGCACTTTGTCGCTTCCATATTATTTCGTTTACGAAGTTTCCCTCACCCAATATCTGATCAAGCATTACTTTTACATAATGGCTCGCATGCCAATCGCAGTGATAATAGAAGCTGCCCGTTTTCTTCAAGACTCGCGCCAGTTCAACACATCGCGGGCGCATGTAGTCGATGTAGGCGGCGGTCGAGGCATGACGATCTTCAAAGGCTCTTTTTTCCTTCGTCTCGCCCCAGAAAACCTCATAGTTGCGATTGCTGTTGAACGGCGGATCAATGTAGATCAGATCCACGCAATTGTCCGGTAACCTTTCAAGCTGATCGAGACAGTCGCCGCAGTACACGATGCGCGTATCGACAAGTGCGGACTTGCGCCCGGACCGCTTTGCCGGTGGACGTGCGACTTTCTTGTTTGTACGTTTACTTGCCATCCTCGCAGTTTAAGCGAGGTTCCAATTGGTCGGCAACCCCATTGCCCCAACACCAACTGCTTGTCGCTCTTGATAAAAGTCGACTTACTCGCTCAGCGGATTCTCAGGACTTGCCCATGCCAACAAACGACGAATACGAAAAAATCGCAAACGCCTGGTACGACCGCAAGTCGGCCATGATGCAGTCGACGCTCGGCGCGGAACACGGCATCGTCATGCACGCTTTGATTCCATACGAAATGGGCGGCGGGCTCGATCTTTACTTCTACCCCAATGGCATCGAGGGCACCGGGTTCGCCACCAAGGAACTCTCCGAAACCCCCTCCAACGGATCCACCAACGACATCTACAACCGCTACGAACTCGTCATGTTCACCCGGCTGCCCCTCGAACTGGAATTGTTTCGAGACGAAAGCACCCCGTTCGGCCAAACCTACAAAACGTTCAACGCCATCCTGAACGCCATCGCCCTCTATAGCCGCCACGCCGTCTTGAACCCCTACGAAACCTGCGAATTCCCCGAAGACATGGACATCATCGGCGGCAAGTGCCTGATCTTCGACGGATACGCCGCCCACCCCGACCCCGAAGTCGAAACCTTCGGACTCCTCGCCCCCATCGAAATCTTTCGCGCAGAAATGAACTACGCCAGAGAAAACGGCGGCGCCAAACTAATCGACCTGCTCAAGGCAGCTGGCCACTACCCATACTCTGATATGGACAGAGACTCCGTCGCATAGTCAGTCGCCCAAGAACGCCCGCAATCGACGTCACAACCCCGCGCACACCGCCAAGAACCAATGTACCCCGGAACATTCCCCATTTCTTTTCAGAACAATGCTGCCGCCCGCAATAACTAAATACGGGAGCCTCCAGTATCGTTTTCACGATGCTGCGTCGGCGTGAATGAACGGTGTCTGCCTGAAGGAGTGGACTGATGCAAAAGATCAAACTCACCGCCGCAAACCACCTCAACACAAACCGATTCGCGCCGCCACGCTCACCTTTGAGTCTTGCTCCCATAGTGGCCGTCATCACAGCCTCACTCCTCATCGCCGCGCCAGCCGTCGCCCAACTCAGCTACACCTTCACCTCCGGACCCGGCGGGGACGGATTCACCTGGCCCCCATCGCCCACCGGAATGCTCGACAGTTCATCGTTTGCCACGCCCGACGACGTTCATATCTACAACGACATCGGCAACAACCTCTTCTTCGATGACCAGTACCAAGTCGCGGGCAATGCACCCGGTATTTCCAATGCGGCCATGTGGGGCAACCCAACCTCGATTGGCCTGGGCACCGTCGACTTCGATCTGTTTTTCTCTGCAACCCAGGACCTGTCATTTAACTTTGCATGGTCGGTCGGTGGCGCACCGGAAAACACGCCGGAAGAAGTTTACATCTACGTGGAAGACTTCGAAGGAAGGGCGACGGATTTCTATTGGTCGCTTGCATCAACGTACACTGGGCTCGGCGGCTTTGACGGCTACACCGATCGCATCTCAATCACGACGGGCAACCTGTTCGACGACTACTTCAATGTCGACGGCGAACAGTTGGTCGACATCGTCTACGTCTCCATCTACGTCGGCGACATCGACACGGGTGGTGGGCCATCGAGTGAATTCGCCATCGACAATTTCGACCTCGACGGTGGAATTGGCGGTGGCGGCGAAGTGTTCCCTTCCGTCAACAACGGCTCCATTGACGTCACCGGAAGCACACTGGGTCGCACATCCCTCCGAGGCGCGGGCAACTTCACCGGCGGATTGGAGGTCACCAACGGCACCGTGAGCACCACAACCTTCTCAACCCAACTCCTACCCGGCGGCGATCTTTCCGATGCCGGACAAGTCAACGGCGCAACCATATTCGCCGGTCAATCGATCTATACCCCCAACCTCGTCTCAATCGACCGCTTACTCCCGTCAGCGTCATACAGCAGCGACCTGCGGGTTATCAACGACCTCAACGCCTCCGACCCGGACAACGATGTCACCCTGCTCTTGCGGTTGGCAGAAGCGCCACAACTGTCAGCCCCCAGCCCGGTGGACGTTTCACTCGGCGAAAAAGTGACGCTCGCCAACGCAGCCGCCCCGGTCAACGGGCATCGCGCCAGCGTCGAAGTCACCGGATCAAGCATCTCCGGACCATTCAGCGTCACGGGATACGACCTCGACGCGCCATGCAAACCCGGTGAGATGATCGAGGGTGATGCCGCGTTTGATCGTTTCGGTCGCCTGTCCGGAAACCACGATGGCCTCTTCACCGTTTCACTGCAAATGACGTTCTACGTCAATCAGATCAATACGTTTCTCGAAAACGCCGAACCCGTCGCCGATGAGCAGTGGACCCTGGAAGCCGCGCTTGCGGACATACCCTCCGACAACGCATCCTACGATTCGCAAACACCCCTGGGACCAGGGCGCGTGGGCGTGAACAGCGCATCAACAGCCGCCACAATCGTTGGCGGAATCACTGCATCGACAGGAAATGTCTCGATGAACCTTGCGGCAGCGACAACGGGATCGAGCACGGGCGTGCTACAACAAAGTGCAGCCGTCAGTTTCACAACGGCATCACCCGTCTATGCCATTCAGATGACATACCGCGACGAAGACATCTGTCCATCGGTCACCGAATCCAACTTGCGGTTGCTGTATTTCAACAGCGGTGCAGCAGACTGGCAGCTTGCGGTCAATGGAAACAGCGATGGCGGTTCCGGCGCGACATTCTTCGCGGGATCGTTTGACGCGTTCGTTGCCACCCTGGGTGGGGCACCGCTTTCGTCGGCGCTCGGAACACACGGCGTGGATCCCGCCAACAACCACGCCTGGGCCATCGTCGACCACGCGGCTGACTTTGGCGTGGGCGAGGTTGGCAAGTCCTGCGGAGTCAAAGGCGACCTCGACAACAACGGGATCGTGAACCTCGATGACTACGTCATCTGGCAGAACTGCCTCGAAGGACCGGGCATCATCGTCCCGCCCGCATGCGCCATTGCGGACTGCGACGCCGATCAGGATGTGGATTTATCCGACTTCGCAATCTTCGCCGAAAGCTTCGGCATCTGATTGGATAGTCAGTTACGGCTTGTGCAATCGGTGCACGGCGCATCGCAGCGACATGCTACCTGACAGGCGGACGCGCAACGCTTGGCGGCTTTGTGCATGGGACCTGGCGGCTGCTGCCGATCGTCCGATGCGGCATGCCCGAGCTTGTACGGAAACGATGGCGACTTGATCGTCGGTTTCGGCTTATCTTTAACCATGGCAATCACACTCCCTCGTTTGAAATCAACGATGCGGAAACTTCGCTCCGCACGATTCATTTCAACGGACCCAGCAATCCCAATCGGCATTTTCGGTGTTCCGACTTATGTACAATACGTTTGATCAAGCCCGCAACACCACAAACGTCTTTTCGTCGGCGCGATAACTCCGTATACAAAACGCTCCGATAAAATCCTCCGCCAACACCGTTGATCGGTGCGCACAGAGAATCGCGCGCACAAAAAAACTGCCGGACCCATAATGAGCCCGGCAGTTTCAAAATCGAGTCCGAATCAATCGTCGAACAAGTGGTCGTTAGCTGATGGAATAACGGCTTCCACGCTGACCCTTGATGTTCTTCTTGACGATTGTCTTGTTGCGAACAAGTTCCCCGAGCGTGTTGTACGGCTCACCCGGACGACCAGCCGCCACCCAGCGTTTCTTGATGTCACCCGAGGTCACACCCTTCGCGCCAGACTTCTTGACGATATCAACGATCAGTTCGTTCGCTGTCGTCTTGAATTTTTTGCGGGAGCGACCGGCAGGACGGCCCGCCGCCGATTTGGCTTTCACGCCGGCTC
>DDIR01000020.1:0-479 GCA_002338715.1 Phycisphaerales bacterium UBA1845
ACGACGCTGTCGCGCCGCTACGATTGAATTAGGAATGCTCTGGGGCCCGTGTTTGATTACTGGGCCCCGTGTTTGATTACTTGCCCCCTTGTTTAACTACTTGGATTGGCCGGCCCGTTTGCGGAGGTAGGCGTCGATGAAGTCGCTGAGTTCGCCGTCAAGCACCGCGTCCACATTGCCATCCTTATAGCCTGTGCGCTCGTCTTTCACCTGGCGGTAGGGTTGCAGCGTGTAGGTGCGAATTCGATATCCCCAGCCGATCTGGCCCTTCTCCCCGTAAATCTTGGAAAGTTCGGCGTCCCGCTTGGACTGTTCGTATTGATAGAGCTTAGCGGCGAGCATCTTGCGGGCGGCGGACCGATTCTTGTGCTGGCTTCGATCGTTTTGGCATTGCACAACGACGTTGGTGTCGAGGTGCGTCAGGCGAACGGCTGATGACGTTTTGTTGACGTGCTGACCGCCGGCGCCGCCGGCGCGAT
>DDIR01000020.1:573-5673 GCA_002338715.1 Phycisphaerales bacterium UBA1845
CGCCGGCGCCGCCGGCGCGATAAGTGTCTTCGCGGACGTCCTTTTCCCAGTCGATGTCGATGGCAATGTCATCGACTTCGGGTTGAACATCGACGCTGGCGAAGCTCGTTTGCCGTTTGCCTTGAGCGTTGAAGGGGCTGATGCGTTCCATCCGGTGGACACCCATTTCGCAGGACATCAACCCGTATGCATATGGCCCTTTGACGTGCAGGTTGACGGATTGGATGCCGGCTTCTTCACCTTCCTTCATTGCCAACTGCTCGACTTCGAAGCCATTGCGTTCGAAATATCGCAGGTACATCCGCATCATCATTTCGGCCCAATCCTGCGCATCAGCACCGCCGGTTCCGGCTTGTATGTTGAAGTAGCAGTTCTGGGCGTCGTGCTCGCCTGATAGCAGGGTGATCCGTTCGACACGATCGACTTCGGCGTCCATCTTGTCGAGTTCGGAACCCAACTCGGCTGCGAGCCCGTCATCCGATTCCTCCTCGAGCATTTCAAGCATTGCCTCGCCGTCCCCGATGCGAGCAAGGAGCTTGCGGATGGGTTCGACGGTGCTTTTGAGTTGCTTGAGTCGCTGGACGGTTTTTTGCGCAGCGTCAGGATGGTCCCAGAAATCCGGAGCGGCCATCCTTGCGTTGAGTTCTTCGAGTTCTGCTTCTTTGGAAGGGAAGTCAAAGAGAGTCCCGGATGGCGATGATCCGGGAAGCTAGAGATTCGAGGCGGCTTGGTGCGTCTTCGATGTTGATGCTCATTTGCAGATTCTCTTGGTTGAAGTTCCGTCAGCCAGTTGTCTTTCAGCTAGCTGACGGTGCAGGCTGTCGAAGTTGCGCCATTGTCGCCACAATTTGAGTTAATTCAAGTAAGCGGCCTGTATGGCATTGGCATTCATTTTCATCTGGGCGCCCATTTTCTCCTGGGCGTCGGGCGACTATTGTTCAACCCGACGGATCTCGCTGATGATAATGTCGTCGCTTGGCACGTCGTTTTTCAGTCCTTCGCTTCTCGTTTTGACCGCGCCGATCTCATCGACCACATCCAAGCCTCGAATCACGTGGGCAAAGACGGTAAAGGGCGGGGGGCCGGTGTCGAGATTGGTGTTGTCAACGAGATTGATGAAGATTTCGCTGTTGGCGGAATCCGCATCCTGACCGCGCAGTGCGAAAGCAACGGTGCCGCGTTCGTTGCTGCGACCGTTGTTCGCTTCGCTGACGATGGGATCGCGAATGCCCTCAGATCGAACAAGTTCTCCGCTTTCGGAATCGCGGCGGAAACCGCCCATCTGAATGACAAAATCTTCGACCACCCGATGCCACAAGATACCCTCATAGAATCCTGAATCGACGTATCGAAGGAAATTGGCACATGTGATCGGCGCATCTTCGGTGAACAGTTCGAGCGTAATTTCACCTTCGACGTCCCCGCCGTTGACGATGATGACCCGGGGAAGGGCTGACGGAATGCCAACCACGACTTGTTTGCCTGTGGCAATCACCGCATCATCAGGACCGCGAACATCAAACTGGAACACGATCGAATCGTTGGACTCGATGGTCGCGGTGGTTTCCTTGGCCGTCGCCGCGGTAATCGTGGCCATCCCATTGGAGGTCGTCCACAAATACGTGCTGCCTTCGGGTTCGTTTTCGATGGCTGCAGATAGCTCGACCGAATCGCCCAGGAGTTGTAGGGGAACCGAGGCCGTGACCGTGGCGACGACCGGATCGGGTTCGTCCATTCCGTTGGAATCCACATCGTCCATGCCATTCGAATCAGCATCGTCGACGCCATTCGAGTCGGCATCCATCCCGCTGGTGTTCACCATGATGTCGTCGGGTGGTGACGTTGGGATTTTCTTGTCGGCGCGCGAGACGTTCATGATCACGTCTTCACTGGGTTGTTCGCTGTTCAGCACATTGTCCCCGCCGGTTGGCAGTTCGGACAGTTCATCCGCGAGTTCCATGCCTTCGATCACGCGGCCGAAAACGGTAAACGGCGGATTGCCATCGTCGAGGGTGCTATTGTCGCCGAGGTTGATGAAGAACTGGTTGGAACCCGAGTTCGCATCCGTACCGCGTAGTGCCATCGCGATCGCCGTGCGCAGATTGCTGAATCCGTTGCCCGATTCGCTTTGAATCTCACCGCGTTTTCCAGGTTTTTCACGTACTTCCCCGTTGAACCGGTCGAAATTTCCGGTTTGGACCACGAAGTCTGGGACGACACGGTGCCAGACGATTCCGTTGTAATATCCCGCGTCGACATACTGAAGGAAGTTCGCACATGTATTCGGGGCGGCTTCCGTGAGAAGCTCCAACACCATGCGGCCTTCGACACCGCCAGTGTTGTCGATGATGACCTGGGGTGTGGCGTCTTCAACACCGACGACGAACACATCCTTCAACCCGAATCTTTCGATTCCGTTTTCTTCACCTGAGATGCCGACGCGCAAACGAACGGTGTCTGCCGAATTGATCGTCACTTGCGGATTGGCGATGGACGGGTCGTCGAATTCAGCTTCGCCGTCGACAACGGTCCATTCGTAGGTCAACTCAGAAAATCCGGTCGAGTCCGTATCGAGCACGGAATTCAATTGCGTGGATTCACCGACGATGCGCAACGAGTCCTCCGCGGTTGCGGTGATGTCAAGATCGCCACCGACCAGGACCTGTGCGAAGGATGCGTTGGATTGACCCGTTCGATCCGACACGAGAACCCGAAACAGGTATCGCCCGTTGACCGATTGCGGGGCGACCTGAAGCAACGAACTGGTGTTGGCATCGGTCAATTCGTAAGTTGATTCATCGGGTTGATCCTCAAGGCTCCAGCGATATCGGTATGGGCTACGTCCGCCGGTGGCAGATGCCTGAAGGGTGATTCGTTCATCGAGCGGAACAATCTGATCCGGGCCGGCGTCGGCGTCGAGCTTTTTGGAATTGGCGTTGGGCGACAATTCACAGGCCGAGACGGCGACGAGTGCGCCCACCAATGCCAGGTAGAAGATCGACCAGTTATATGCGTTTGGTTTCATGGTTCCTCTGGGGTTGAGCTTATCGACGCGAAGGGGTATCGATCATCCTTTGGATTATCGTCCATTGCGGTATTTGGATTGAGCCTCGCTGCCTTGCACCGTTTTTGTTAATGGCTTTGCCTGATTGACTTTACGGGCGTGCACCGCACCTTTATGCTGGCTCCGTCCGTACGGGGAATCAACCATTTCAATGGTAACCCGCCGGCAATGTCTCGTCGAGTTGAAACCCGTTTCGCAGCACTGCCGGAGGGATCGGGCGGCTGGGCGGGATCGGGTTGCTGACCCGTATTGGTAGGGCGATGAGTCATCAATGCCCCCAACATTTTGAGAGAACATGAACACCGCGAACCAAATGTACGAATCGCCCCTGGTGGCCAGGAATGCATCCCGCGAGATGAGCGAGCTTTTCGGAGCGTACCGCCGAATCCACACGTGGCGGTCGCTTTGGATCGCGTTGGCCGAGGCCCAGCGGGAATTGGGTCTGCCGATCAGCGCCGGCCAGATCGCCGTGTTGAAGCGCAACATCGCGAAAATCGATTTCGATGTCGCCGCTGACTATGAGGCGAAGCTTCGTCACGATGTGATGGCCCACGTCCATGCGTTTGGTGATGTTGCTCCGTCGGCGCGAAGCATTCTGCATCTCGGCGCAACCAGCGCATATATCGTCGACAACGCCGACCTGATCATCATGCGCGACGCGCTGGAGCGGATTGCGTCGTGGTTGGCGAGTGTCATCGACGAATTGGCGACCTTCGCAAAAAAGTATCGCGCGATGCCGACGCTTGGATTCACCCATTATCAACCGGCGCAGCTCACCACCGTGGGCAAACGGGCAACCCTTTGGTGCTGGGATCTGGTTCGCGACCTGGAAGAAGTCGAACTGCGCATCAGCCAACTGCGGTTTCGCGGCGTCAAAGGAACAACCGGAACGCAGGCGAGTTTCCTGGAGTTGTTTGAAGGAAGTCACGCCAAGGTCAACCGGCTTGAGAAACTGGTCGCCGGCGCGTTCGGTTTCAAAAAATGCGAACCGGTCACCGGACAGACTTATTCCCGCAAGGTCGATGCACAGGTGGCTGCGACGTTGGCGGGCGTGGCGCAATCGGCGCACAAGATGGCCAACGACCTTCGCCTCCTGTCCAATCTCAAGGAAGTCGAAGAGCCCTTTGAAAAATCGCAGGTCGGTTCGAGTGCGATGGCCTACAAACGCAACCCGATGCGCATGGAGCGAGCGACGGGATTGGCACGCCTTGTGCTTTCGCTCGCAACAAGCCCGCAGATGACGGCGGCTGAGCAGTGGTTTGAGCGGACGCTCGATGATTCGGCCAACAAGCGGGTGAGTATTCCGGAGTTGTTTCTGGCGACGGACGGTATCCTGCGCCTGTTGCACAATGTCAGCGGCGGGCTGGTGGTTTATCCGCGGATGATTGAAAAGCATGTCGGCGAAGAACTGCCGTTCATGGCCACCGAGAACATCATGATGGCCGCTTCGAAGGCGGGTGGTGATCGGCAGGAACTTCACGAACGCATTCGCGTGCATTCCCATGCGGCCAGCGCGCAGGTCAAGCAACATGGCAAGGCCAACGACTTGATCGAGCGATTAAAAGGGGATCAGCACTTTGCGGGGGTGGCGTTTGATAAGCTCATGAATCCCAAGGCATACGTCGGGCGAGCGCCGCAGCAGGTGGATGAGTTCATCTCGAAGATCGTCACGCCGATTCGCAAACGATACGCACGCTCCAGAAAAATTTCATCGAAGCTCAGTGTTTAACGAAACCACTCGACCCAAGAAGGGGGAGTCAACCCGTGACCCGAGACGAACTCATCGGACGTATCAAAGAAACCGCGTATCTCGAAGGTGATTTTCTTCTGCGGTCGGGCCGGCGCAGCAACTATTACCTCGACAAGTATCGCTTCGAAACCCAACCGGACATCTTAAAGCAACTGGGCGCGATGTTCGCCGAATACGTCACGCCCGCGACCACCCGCATCGCCGGTGCGGAACTCGGGGGCGTGTCGCTGGCGGCAGCCGCTTCGATGGCGTCGGGCAAACCGTTCGTCATCGTGCGAAACGCGAA
>DDIR01000043.1 GCA_002338715.1 Phycisphaerales bacterium UBA1845
ACTGCCGGCCGCCGAAATGCTTGTCTCGATCTACGAAGAGAATCACCTGCGCCCGCCGCTGGTGGGCAGCATCAATTTCGAGCGCGATGATTTGGTGGTGACGTTTGAAGGATTGCTCAACCGGACGCCGTTCATCAAGCAAATGCACGCGCTCCTTAGTCTATTGAAAAGAGAAGTCAAACACCCAGTTGATATCGAGTTCGCCTCTGATGGGAAGGACTTGTATCTTCTGCAGTGTCGTGCCCAAGCCCCTGCGAAATCCACGCGACCGGCGCCGATTCCTCGCGATATTTCTCATCAGCGACTGATATTCTCCGCCAATCGCTACGTCTCCAACGGGATCGTGCCCAACATCACCCACATCGTCTACGTCGACCCCGAGCGATATGGCCAACTTGCGACGAGAGAGGAAATGCTCGCGGTCGGCCGGGCTGTGGGCAGGCTCAATAAGCTGTTGCCAAAGCGGCAATTTGTTTTGATGGGACCCGGTAGGTGGGGGAGTCGCGGTGACGTCCGACTTGGCGTGTCGGTAACGTATTCGGACATCAACAACACCGCGATGCTCGTCGAGATCGCGCGTCGAAGGGGCGATTATACGCCGGACGTATCGTTCGGAACACACTTCTTCCAGGATTTGGTGGAGTCTGAGATTCGCTATCTGCCTTTGTATCCGGATGATGACGACACGGAATTCAACGAGATCTTCCTGACGCGAAGTCCGAATCTTCTTGCAGAAATCGCTCCTGAGTTTGCAGGGCTTGCAGACACCGTCAAAGTGATCGACGTGCCGCAGACAGCCGATGGAAACGTGTTGTATGTATTGATGAATTCCGAGCTCGACGAAGCCGTCGGTGTGCTTAGCGAACCGACTTCTCCAGACAATTATTCGATGGACGTTGAGAAATCCTATATTACCCACGAGGGCGCCGATTGGCGTTGGCGAACGCGCATGGCCGAGAGTATCGCCGCCAAGCTCGACCCTGCGCGCTTCGGAATCAAGGGGCTCTATCTGATTGGAAGTACCAAGAACGCAACCGCCGGGCCAGCGAGCGACATTGACCTGATCGCACACTTTGACGGAACCGACGAGCAACGTCGCGATCTGGAAAAGTGGTTCGAGGGTTGGAGTTTATCGCTGGCCGAAAGCAACTTTTTCAAAACGGGATACCGAACCGAAGGCTTGCTTGATGTCCATTTCATCACGGACGAGGACATCGCCCGCGGTTCGAGCTACGCGATCAAGATAGGGGCGGTGACAGACGCGGCTCGCCCACTCAAATTGTTAAACTCGGAGTCAACGTAGATCGTTCAAATCAGAGCAGGTCGCGCTTGGCTTCGCTGGGATTTGAAGGGTCGAACCGTACGAGCGCAAGTTCGGGCCCGTCATGGGCGGCTGAAAGGCACACCGTGTTTCCGATCCGGTCCTGCCATGCGCCGGTGAGTCGCGCCGATTCATGAATGTGGCCGTGGAGCGTCAGCAGCGGTTGTCGAGATTCGATGAAGCGACGAATCGCGATGCTTCCGACGTGAACATCGACGGGCACGTGATCGATCATTCGTCCGTCGAGTGCCGCGCGATCGAGTTTGGATTGATAAGGCGGCGCGTGAAAGAGCATGATTGCGCGGTCCATTTCGGCGTTGCCGGCAAGTTGCTCCAGATCGGCTTGAATGGTCGCGGCGCGTTCCGCACGCATGTCAACAGTCACCGTTCGCTGCCCCTGTTCTGGCGACAGGCAACCCGGATCGACGTATCGGGAAACATCATATCGCTCCCAGTCTTTGAGCAAAAAGGGCGTGGGTGATACATACGCATAGCCGTAAACAACATACGCCCCAAATTCGACGCGCCCTCCATGCACATATTCCCAAATACCCTCTGACCCCGCATCGACAATCGCAGCCTCTTCTGACCGTGGATCGTCATTTCCCAGGATCACGAACACGCGAGGATAATCATCAGCAAGTTCCTGTCGCAGATCGCAGAGACGCTTGAACAGGTAATCGGTAAGAAAGTCATCGATCGGTCCCTGCTCGGTTGTGATGACGCTGAATTCGGATGGAAACAGGTCTCCGCCGAGAAACACCGCATGGGGACGCTCACAATCGATTGCGTCAAAGAGCTTCTCATAACGATCGACGCGACCATGAAGATCGGAAGCAAAAAAACAAAGAGCCGATTGAGATTCCATTGCGATTCACCCACAAATTTGTGGTCATTGGGTGTTGAGCAAAGTGACGATTATATGGCATCTTTCAAATTCGAGCTTTCATCATATCGGATCGAAGGCGGTTCGTCATGATCAGTTGCCGGGCCAACAAGGCTCGCCACTCAAACCCATTTTCCGATCCTGTCAATCGAGTTCGCGTGTGGTCGATTCGCCAGATAGACCCGTTGGACCTCGATCAATAACCTGTTAGGTCCAATCGCGTAAGACCTAAAAAACTCGCGGTTCAGCGCGTTCGGAAAATCAATCCGGTATCGAACGCGGGGCGACGCACCGTCCGCGCTGCGCGACAGATAATCCAGCGCACGAAAGCCGCACCCTTCCGCGAACCCAAAACGCTCGCAGACTTCGACTTTACCTTCAACGCATCCGTGAAGAAGAAATGAATCTTCGATCTGGCGACGTGACGATCACTGGTGAAATCAGCGTGAACTCCGACGCGCGTCTCAAAAAGGGCATCGCCAGTATCGACGACGCCCGCGCACTGATTATCCGACTCGATGGAAGAACCTATCACTGGAAGGATAGAACTGGTCGCGATGACAATCGACACGTCGGTCTGATCGCGCAAGAAGTGGAATCCGTCCTGCCCGATCTGGTCAGCGAATCAGCCGCCGGCATCAAGTCGGTGAACTACCAGGGGTTGGTGCCCGTTCTGATCAATGCCGTGAAAGAGCAGGACCAGACCATTCAAATCAAAGTCAGGACGATCAAATCGACGCACTCTGTGCCGCGAACAACGAACTTGCGAACCGGCTGGCCCGCATCGAGTCCATGCCGAACGCAAACGGAGGTGCAAAGTGAAGACCCGAACGAAGTCGACGGTTCTCGCAGTGGCTGGCTTGCTGGTTTCTGGAGCGTTCGTCTCTGCCGGCGAATTGGACCTGCGTTGGCGCACGGTTGACAGCGGTGGCGGATACAGCGCCGGTGGCGAATTCGAAATCGAAGGCACAGCCGGACAGCCCGATGCAGGTGCGATGACCGGCGGAAGCTTTGCGCTTGCAGGTGGGTTCTGGTCCGCCGCGACGCAAAATGTGGCGATCCCCGGAGATTGCGATGGCGACGGTGAAGTGGACCTGGATGACCATGCCGACGTCATTGCATGCCTTTCAGGTCCGAGCGCGGGCGTGAATGCCGGTTGCGCCTGTTTCGACTTTGATCTGGAAGGTGACACCGACCTGCGCGACTTCGCCAATTTGCAAATGGTGTTCACTGGGAACTGACCCGTCGCACGAAAGATGAGCGCTTGACGCCGTTGTCTCTTGATCGATCAAGCCGCTTGAGGGTCGCTATCTTGCAGTCTGTCAATGTTTGATTGCAACATGGGGGGGGCAGATCGCCGCGCGAGCATTTGGAATTGCCACCGAGAATCCCGAAGAATGACTACCGGGAGCATTAACACGCGATTTATCTTAGCCACGCTCGCGCAAAAGAGTGCAGCAGCTATTCTTGAGCGATCGGGGACCGCACGACAGTCAGCTAGTCGTTATCGACTTGTTCGCTCCGCCGATAGCGTGCAGTCTATCGGCGAACGAGATGATCATGTCGTGATGGCACAGCTTCTCATGCCATGTCTTAGGAATCGCGTCAATGCCGTAATACGCACCGGCCAGTTGTCCGAATACTGCGCCGGTCGTGTCGGCATCGTCACCGAGATTAACCGCCTTCAAGCAACCCTCTTCAAAACTGGTGCTGCTCCGAAATGCCCACAAAGCCGCTTCCAGTGATTGAACAACATAGCCCGTCCCGCGAATCTCCGGTGGTTCGCGATCCCAGAACGAACCGTTGGCGATCGTCTGGATTTCTTCGCAAAGCGGGTCGTCACTCCACGACGTGTCGAGAGCGACGAAAGACGGTGAAAGCAGAATCTCCTTGGCGAGACCGGACAAAGCAGCACTTATCAGAAGCGCAAAATATCGGCAAGCATCGACAGCGGCAGTCGCGCCATGTGTTGTACGTGAACTTGCCGCAGCCAATTCACATGCGTGGGCCGGCGTATCTGCAAACATCGGTATTGGGGCGAGCCGCATGATTGAACCGTTGCCCGCAGATCGCACGTCGGTCGGGCCGGAATACGGATCGCCTGATCGTTCAAAGGCAGCCAACGCTTTGCTGGTTGTGCCACCAATGTCGAAACATTCTCCGGTGCTGCTCATGTGGCCCTTTCGCCACCAACGCACGTATCGATTCATCTGGTCTGCGGGATCGAACTTCTTGCACTCGATAAGGCTTTCGGCGAGACACAGCGCCATCGATGTGTCGTCGGTCCATTGCCCGGGTTTGAGGTAGAAGGGGCCACCGCCAACCATGTCGATGATGGGTTTGAATGTGCCGGGCGGCATGAATTCCAGCGTCGTGCCAAGGGCGTCGCCAGCGGCGAGACCCAGAAGGCACCCGCGATATCGTTCCAGACTTGTGACCTGATGGGACACAGCAGTTCTCCTTGAGCTGGGGATTATTTGTTTCGAAAGACGAAACGAATAAATCCTGACAGGAATGCCCCAGCCACGGCCAAGAGTCCCCACCAGAAAAAGCTTGGGGACTGTTTGGATAAATTGTCTGATGGCACGTCAACAGTGCGATTGTGCGCATGGTTGACGTTTACCAAGGTGGCGTTACCGACCGACTTGAGCCAGCGCCTTCCCGTCAAAGGGCTATAGAGGTGCCGTCCCTTCTTCAACTCGAAAATATTGGTGCATACGGCGCAGTCTCCCAGTAGCGCCCCCCAGGGAGGGCGCCCACACAAACGACAATAGTTATTCTGCTGCCGTTCCTGGGGGGATTCCAGCATGGCTTCCATGTGATGGGTCTCCTCTGCGTTTCATGCGGCGGCTGGATCTGCAATCTCGACGATGCGGTCGAGGCGAAACGTTCTCATTTCTGCCGATTTTGTACAAAAGGCTTTGACGTAAACGTGACGGCCCGCGCTGAAGCACGTGAGCGGTCGAATCATGCGAAACGAAGATCGACCATCGCCATTCTCGTAGCGAATCGAAATCAACTGTCCGCTGGTAACGGCATCGTACAGCGGTCCCGGCAACGTCGTTTGGGGATGCGTGGGCCACTGCGGCTGGTAACGGTGCATGGATTGCAGGTCCGCTACGATTAAGCCCGCTTCACCCAACTCGCCAACCAACATTTTGAAGACCTCTCGCGTGGCGACAGCATCGTCCAGCGCCCGATGCTTCGCGGGATGCATGATGCCCAACTCCGATGTGATCGTATCGAGCTTGTAATCGGGCAACTCCCAAGTCGCGGCGGCCAGCTGGCACGTATCGAGACAACCGGCTGGCTCCACACGAAATCCGGCGATCGCGAATTCCATCGAGAGAAAGCCAATGTCAAACCGGATGTTGTGACCCACAAGCCAAGCGTTACCAAACAGTCCGCCAACGGTTTGGGCAACCGCTTCAAAGCGGGGAGCATTGGCAACATCGGCATCTGTGATCCCATGGACGCTTCGAGCATCCCCTGGAATGGGCCGATCGGGGTTGATGAATTGGGACGCCTGGCGGGGCCTTTGGCCCGGTTCGCAGACGACCAGTCCCATTTCGACGATCCGATCTCCCATCGCAGGGGAGAGTCCGGTTGTTTCAACATCAACAAATACCAACTTGGCGTCTTTCAGTTGCATCAGCGCGCTCACATCACACGAATTCACATGGTTTCGCCATACAGCATAAGGCCGCGGTATGACAGGATGGGTCGGACCAGTCCACATGGTGCAAATATCTTGCTAGAATCTGGCCCTCGATTGTTTCTCTACCCATGGAAAACTTCCATCATGGCTCGTGGCGAACTCATTCTTCGGCAGTGGAACTTGCTCAAAATGCTGCAAACGCGCGGTGAGGGTATTGCTCTGCGCGACATTGCCGTCGAACTGGACGTCAGCGAACGTACCGTGCAGCGTGATTTCGAAGTGTTGCAGGAGTTGGGGTTCCCGATCGATTTCGAGGAGGATGAATACGGCAAGCGTTTCTGGCGATTGCCGGCGGACTTTTTCCGCAGTGGTCCGCTCGTACTCGGGATCACCGAGTCTGTTTCGCTGCACCTGGCTGAGAGAATGCTTGATCCACTTGGAGGCACGATTTTCGCCGAGGGATTGCAATCGGTCTTGGACAAGATTCGAAGCCTCGTTCCCGCCAAAGCGCTCGATTATTTTGCGGATCTGGACAGCACCGTGCACGTGCGACGCATGGGCAAAGTCGATTACTCCAGACATGCTGACACGATCCGGCTTGTGTTGGACGCAGCCCGCAAAGAGTTGACTGTCGAGATCACCTATCGATCGCTTTGGCGCAAGGAAGCCTACGAAACACGATTCGATCCGTATGGATTGGTATTGTTTGATGGCGATCTCTTCATTCTGGGGCGGTCGCATCGGGCGGATGGAATGCGTATCTTAAAGATCGCCCGCATCGCATCCGTCATCCCAACGGCAGAGGCATTCGAGAAACCGGCGGATTTTGTGTTGGCCGATCACTTCCGAGCCAGTTTTGGAATCGTGCACACCGGTGATGAACCGGTCGAGGTCGTGGCCAAGTTCACGGGTTCAACGGCGGTCCTGGTCAGTGAACGTGAGTGGCACGAGAGTCAGCAACTGGCTTGGTTGGATGCCGAAGCCACGCTCTTCGACGAGGTGCCCGACGAACCGGATGCGGTACTGGCGACGTTTCAGTTGGGCAACACGGTCGAGTTCAAACGCTGGATCAAGGGGCTTGGTGCAGAGGCGGAAGTGGTTCGTCCCGATTGGCTCCGCCGAGAAGTCCGAGACGAGCTACTGAAAGCCGTCCGCCGTCACGAAGATTGACCACTGCCCGACACCGCCACACCTGCAACCCTAACAAACCCACCAAATTCAAAAAACTTTCGTTGAATCAAGCCGTTCTGCAAGTGGCAATTCTCGCTCAACCGGTGATTTACGGAACCCCCGACACGATCTGTCGGACCCCGTGCATGTTAGGTACGACCTGACGTGACAGTCTTCTCCGTCAGATTTCTTGCGTAGCAACGTGCAGGTTGGGGATGGGTGGCATCACCGCCACTTTCGTGTTCAGTTTGAAGAAGCAATGCCTGGAGGTGACGATGTCTGCAGATGGTTCCCGAGTGTTTGTTGTCGACGAAGATGCAACGGCGCGAGATTCGCTCGTTCGCCTGTTGGAGTCAGCCGGATTCAAGACTGAATCATACGCCCATGTTTGCGGGTTTCTTAAATGTGCCAAGATGTCGGGTGGTGCGTGTGCGTTGATTGCACTGCGCGTGCCGGAATGCAATGGTCATGGAATGCTAAACCAAATCATCGAACAGTCGCCGCAATTGCCGGTGATCGTGGTGAGCGAACATGGTGACGTGCGCACTGCCGTCAAGGCGATTAAGAGTGGTGCCTGGGATTTCATTGAAAAACCGATCGATAAAAATGCGGTTCTCGAGAGCGTACGCAGTGCGATCACCGATTCCGCGGGTGGTCGTCGCCGCGTGCGTGCGCTTGAAGAATTCAAGGGGGCGATCAAGACGCTAACTCGGCGAGAATTGGAGGTCTATGAACTGGTCATCGCCGGAAAAACGAGTCTGGAAATTGCAAAACGGCTTTATATTTCAACTCGGACCGTCTCAGCCCATCGCGCCAGCATCAAGGCAAAGACCGGCATCGCGAGCGCGGCTCAGCTCATTCGACTTGGCCTCCAGACACGGGACAGCGCTTTGAACCAACACGATCTCCGCGTGCCTTAGAAGGAATCTGGCGCGGCGGAATGGATGGTTTCAGACAGGCTCGGAACTTGTCGCGAAAGCGACATCTTGGAATCAAGTACACGTCGATCGTGTATCGACACAATGGCTGTCGACGCGGGCGCAGTAGTTTTTGGACAGGAATGATTGCCCGGTTGGGCGATTGGATTGCGGTAGTATCGACGGCTAATTGTTTATTTGCACACTCAAGCGAATGAGTTGCGCCACACTTGTGATGCCGGTCTTTGCCTTGATGCTGGCGCGATGTGCTGAGACGGTCCGGGTCGAGATGCACAGATGCTTTGCGATTTCCGGACTGGTCATGCCGGCGACGACGAGTTGGTACACTTCGTACTCGCGACGGGTCAGTCCACTGATCGACGACTTGAATTTTTGAATCGCGGACGTGGAATGACGGCCGTCTACAAACTCTGCGATCGCGCTTCGCACCGCCTTGATGATGACCCGGTCGTCAAAGGGTTTTTCGATAAAGTCCCAAGCGCCGTGCTTGATTGACTTGACCGCTGTTTGAATGTCGCCATGACCACTGATCATGATAACTGGTAATTGCGGGTGCCGCTTTACCGTTTTGCGCAAGAGTTCAAGTCCGCCTGTTTCGGGCATGCGGACATCAAACAGCGCGCATTCGCCAGATCGTACCTCTGCATTTTTCAAAAAGTCTTTGGCGCATGCGAAGGGCTGTGTGTTAAAACCTTCCGCGCCCAAGAGCCAGACCAGTGAATCGCGAACGGCAGCATCGTCATCGACAATATATACTCGGGGTTTGGTTGCCGACATTAGGGCCTCCATGGTTATTGCTTATACAATCGGAACGAAAAGATGGACCCCGACCCATTCTCTTCTATCCAAATTGCTCCACCATGTTCTTCAATCGTTGTTTTGCAAATCGCCAGCCCCAGACCGAGCCCCGCGTCCTTGGTCGTGAAAAAAGAGTCAAACACCTTGGCTCGCAGGTTTTCGCCAACGCCAATGCCGGTATCGCAGACGGAAACCGTGACGTGTTCGGCTTCGTTTTTCTGATGGACCGTTAAGATGCGCGGCTGATCGACGAGTCTGGTCATGGATTCGATCGCATTGATCATCAAATTGATGATAACGTGTTCGATCTCAAGTGCGTTACCGATAACGACATCATCTGAATTGCTCGTGTCCAGCACAATCTGAACGTCGTTTTGTCGTGCGTTGGAAAGTACCATTTCGCTTGCATTGGCAATGACGCGCGAAACAGCGAAGGGTTCTCGCTTGGGGGTATCCTGACGGACAAATCGGTGAATTCGCCTGGTCAGTTCCTTCGCATTCATGCACTGGGTTATGATCCTGTCGATGGCCTTGCCAATATCGCTTGCGTGTTCAGTTCCGGAAATTCGTGGTCGAATCCCGCTCGCGAAGTTGGCAATCACGGTAAGCGGTTGATTGAGTTCGTGTGCGACTTCGCTGGCGATCTGACCAACCGTGCTCACACGCGAAAGATGTGCCAACGCGACTCCGCGCGCGTGCAACTCCGATTCAAACTGCTTGAATTGCGTCACATCCTGGGCGATGCCGACGACTTCCTGGGTTGCGTCGCCCGAAGGTGCAAGGGATGAGCCCCGATCACGAATCCATCGGATCGAACCATCGGGGCGCATGATGCGATATTCCTGGTCATAGCTCTTGCCTTCCCGGAGTCTCGCAAAGCTTTCAATGACGCGCTGTCGATCCTCTTTGATGATGGCGTCGGTCCAGGCACGGGGGTCGCTGTAGAGGTCGTCGACTTGCCGGCCCCAGATTTCTTCGTAGGAATTACTGACGAAGAGTACCCGCTGATTGGAAATATCGGTAATACGGCAAACGTCTTCGATCGTGTGTGCGATGACCTTGAGCAAACGCTCGCTCTTTCGCAAAGACGACTCGACTCCCTGTCGGACCGCAATCTCATTGCGCAACGATTCGTTGCTTCTGGTCAGGTCGGCTGTCCGCACAGCAATCTTGGCTTCGAGGGAGTCGTAAGATTCCTGAAGCGTTTGCTCGCTCATCTTGCGGTGCGTGATGTCCTCGCCGACGGCATGGTAAGCGGTCAACACCTGCTTCTTGTCGAAAACTGCCCGGTTGGTCCAACGATGCCAACGTCGTGTACCATCAGGCAAGATGACTTCATTTTCATTAATTTGAACCGGCGATTCAGGGGTAAGTCCGCGCAAGCTTGCGACAACATCGTCTCGCTGATCATCGGCAATCAAATGCAAGAATGTCTTGCCGACGAGGTCGTTGGGTTTGATGTCAAACGCCTTGCAGAAGGCGTCGTTTACGAATTCGACTTCAAATGACGCGGTAAAGCGAGCAATGAAAATGGCCGTATCCTGGACGAGCGCCCTGTAATTGGACTCGCTGCGCCGCAATTGATCACTGATCTTTTCCAGTTCAGTGACATCGCGACTCAAGCCAAGTACGCCGACAATCTGTCCGTCGGAATCAGCCAGCGGGAGTTTGTGTGTGCGAAAAATCCGCTTTACACCATCGATGTGCACGACATCGCGCCGATCAAACGTGGGCTGACCGGCCAAGGCATCGCGATCGTCGTCCAGGTATCCGCGCACGCCTTGGGACGGGTCGCCGTGGATCTCCGTAGGATCCCAACCATTTTCCAAGTCGGTTCGGCCGTACATATCTTCAGGTTTCTTACCGACCGCACGGGCAAACGCTTGATTGCATAGCAACGTCCTTGACTGACGATCCTTCACAAAGATGAGATCGGGAGTGGCATTGAAGAGTGTTTGCAGCAAATCAGACTTCAATGCCATTCGGTTTTGGGTCTGCCGCGGTAACGACTGGGTCCGCATTTGCTCTGTGAGGTCCGTGCTGGTCCCGATGACGCCCGTGGGCACACCGTTTGAGTTTCGCCGTACAATCCTACCGTGATCCCGCGTCCATCGATATTCCCCTGTTTGGGTGCGTAGCCGATACACGCATTCATACGCGTCGCTTTCACCCGAAATGTGGGACTCCAGCCGCAATTGCGCGAGCTTTATGTCATCTGGATGAACCAAACTCCGCCAAAACTCGATCGTCGGTACGACGGCCTTGTTTCGGTAGCCCAATGACTCCATCCACCGGTCGCTGAATTCTGCCGCACCGGTTTCAAGATCCCACTCCCAGAATCCTTCGGCGGCGCATTCCAGCGCCATGGTCGCTCGTTCACGCCTCTCACTGAGATGTTCGCGGGCTTGCTTGAGGTCCGTGATATCGATGGCGGTCATGAGCATCGCACTTGAGTTTTCATGGGTAATCGCGCAATGCGTTGTATGCAGCCATCGATTTTCGCCCTGGGCTGTGGTGATTTGAATCTCGTCGCTGAACGGCTTGGAAGCGCCCTCATGCAGTTGCGTATCAATGCTCTCCGCCAAAGTCTTCTTGTTCGGGCTTATCAATTCAGCCGGATCTAGCTGCAGCAATTGCTCTAACGTGTAGCCGGTTAGCTGGGCAGCAGCTTGGTTGGCATAGCAGATTCGACTATCGACACAGATGAAGGCCGCTGTCGGTGATTGATCAACCCATTGTCGAAACTCCATGGCATCACTCTCTGATCACCCTCGGGACTCGTTCACGCCCTCCAAGGAATCTTGGACGAAGGAAATGCTGACCACTTGGCAGACGACCTTTCCCAATTCAGAAAACTGGGCGTTCGGAAAGGCCACGTGGCAAGTATCGTCACGGCAGCATGTGCATTCTCCCGGCTTCAAGTCGCGCAAGTGAAGCCTGCGCCCAACAATACATCATGCGTAATCTGTGCGTGCCCACCGCAAACATAAAAAGGGAAAAAGTTAAAGCGGACAACATTGCCGCCACAGCGCATTTCACGAGGGTGGACATCATGATGTGACAACTGCATAACGGTTTATGATCCCACTATGGCACCGGCCATGCAAACCTTATTGAATACCTCGAAACTATTCTGCGGGCATATCCCCGCAATTGCGTCATGAGTATCGCACTGGGCGCCATTGGTCTGGAGGTCGTGTTGTCAGACACCTCATGCATCCGCGGCTCGAATCTCCACACAACAACTAGCCAGGCAGGATACACTTTGAAAGCCTGGCCGCGAATTGAAAGATCGTGTGATTGCAGGTCGACGCCTTCGTGCCGCAGGATGTCCATATGGCACACTCGCTTTGATATCAAGTGCTCAGAATCTGCGCTTGTTATTAAATAGCAAAGTCGGGCCAACGCAACCGGCATGGCGGATTCGAAAATCTCGCATGGTGGATTCTCATACAAGCAAAATTAGGTAATTGTACCAATAGGCGCATTCGGTTGGCTTCCGTTAGAATTCGCCGTACTGTGGCGGTCTACCGCTTGTCCGCTGCAGCGCTCAATGCTCAATACTGAGTTCTTGAGTCATATCACCCAGCTGGTCGGCAGGGAATCGCATTCAGGGCATCAATTGATGCCGTCGCATTGTGTGGAACCTGGGGTTTATTGAACGCGGCTCTCAAGGCGTTCGGATTCGACAATTGCGCTCGTGCTGTATGGGCCACGCATAATACTGCTGAAGGCAGAAAAAGAAATAGGCAGGGCGTCGCAAATTCGCGTAGGCCGCCGTAAGTGCAGATGGGCTGAGGCAATGTCAGTATGCAACAGCCATTAACGCTTGCTTGAACTGGGCTGCGAGTGTGACGTGGGCACGTCGAAAGTATGAGACACGTGTTTCGCGGTACGCGATGCTCGTTGGATTTCGGCATTTCTACCGGAGTCGTGCAAGTCTACTCTCTCCTCACGGGATGGAGGTGGGGAGTTTCCGGGCGCGTGCTTTACGCCCAATTTCGGCCAGGCCACTGGGTCCTCCTACTTGGCCTGGCCGTCTAAACGAAACTCGGGAGCGGTTGTGATGGTTCCTGAGATTGGCAGCAACAATAGATGTGCTTGCGTTAGATGGGCTTGTGTCTAAGGCCTAGGTTTTGATCGAGCTTTTCCAAGGAGGGTCGCTCGTTGTCTTTATTCAGCGACTTCAATCGCATGGCTCCGATCGATCGGCCTCGATGAGGCTCACTTGACGAGGTCTTGCGGGGCTATGGACGCCTTGGCTGATGGTTAAGCCAAAGGTTCAGCCGGTGAAAGCAACAGCAGGATTGAGCAGCAGGCCAGAATAGCAGCAGGCCAGAGTAACAGCAGGAGTAATTAACAGTAAGAGCACGCGACGGGAAAAATGCAGACCGGTCAGTCCGCATTGGATAGGTACGAGGCTGACCAGTCTGCGGGATTCGGGGTGTTATACCCCGTCAGTATTCTAGATTCTACGAATTCGTCGGCAGAATCGTCAAGGCCCAATGCCGATCGGACGGGGAATGTTTGCGCTGATTTCGGCGCCGCTCCTCGGCTGTGGCTGGTGCCTCCCCCGAATCCTTATCTTGATTGGTTCCACGAAGGTTTGTGTCTCGACCTATGTGCAGGTTTGTCGGCAGGCAAGCATGAGAATCGCTTGCGCGTTAAGCGTAAGGCAGTGTTCTCTAATTTTGTATGTCTGCTTGTGTGACAGGTCGTTGTCGTCGGATTTTCTCTCGGTAGTTGGCTCCGGCGATCGCTAAGCAAACCGCACGTTAAACGATGGGCAGACCACACTTTGGGCCATGGGTTCCAGAAAATGCACGACCGATAACAAACGCGAGGTACAAAATGACATTCATCAGGGGCGGAAAAAGCACAATTACTGCACTCACTCTCTGCGCAGCGTTTCTTATGACGGTGCAATGGTCGGTGGTCTTGGGGCAGTCCAATTCGGACTCATCAGTTGTCGGTTCGGAGGGTGGGGCGGGGCAGCCGGCTGGATCTGCGAACAACGGATTCCTGGTTGGCCAGCACAACGCTGATTCAACGATAGTGACGGCTGGCGCTGTCAATGTTTTGGAATTCAAGTTGGCATCGGGTTCCGATTGCGTCAAGCCAGGCGAAACGGTCACGGTCGAACTTCATCAGCGAAACCTCAGTGAGCCTGCCCGAGGGTATCAGTCGTTTGCTTCGTATGACAGTGCGATGATGACAAATCTCTCGCAGACATTAGCGCCATCGCCATACATGCGATCCCTGCTGAATTCCGTTGTGGGAGATGATATTGATGCAGCGGCTGGTATTGATGAGGCGTCACAATCACCGACGGACGCCGATGCACTGCTGGCGACATTGACGTTTACTGCCGGCGGGACTGACGGGGTGACGTCGGTTGAGTTCCGTACTCACTCGCCGCCGACTCGGTTTTCTGATGTCGATGGTATGGAACTGACGCCCTACCTGATCGCCTCACCTCCGATCGTCATTGACGGGACTGATCCCGTCATCACATTCTGTCCTCCCGACGTTACCATTGAATGCGACGAATCGACCGACCCTTCCAACACGGGCGAGGCGACCGCAACCGACAATCTCGATCCGAATCCTTCTGTGACTTATTCCGATAGTGCGGTCGCGGGGATTTGTGCGCAGGAATCTGTTATTACCCGAACATGGACCGTCTCGGATTGCGCCGGAAACGAAACAACCTGTGAGCAGGTGATTACCGTTGACGATTCCAGCGCACCGACCGGGACGCAGGGGACGATCGACAGCTGCTATGCGACAGCCCTCGATGCGGAGGCGGCTGCCATCGCGGCGACGACCGACCTTGCCGACAACTGTACAGCCACCGGTTCGCTGTTGGTCAGTGCAGTGACGGCTGGGACTTGCGATACAACGGTCACCGTGACGGTGGCTGACCTCTGCGGTAATTCAACCGATTTCGTCTACAACACACGAATTGATTCGACGCCACCAGCAATTACCTGTCCGGCGCCTCCGCCGCAGGGCTTGATCATTAGCGAGATCATGGACGGAACCTGGCCAGCAGGCTTACCCAAGTTTGTCGAGCTGACCAATTGCAGTTCCGCCCCAGTCGATCTGTCCAGCTACAGCCTGGGCAACATCAACAACGGGTTCTCCACATTGGGATTTGACGCATTGGTACTTTCGGGAATCGTTGCGTCGGGTGATTCGTTTGTCGTGTCGTACGAAGCCGGCGACTCTCCGGGGCATGGAACCTTTTACGACGTCTACGGATTCGATCCGGATGATTTCTCGCAAGGCGCCTTCATCAATGGAAACGATGCGCTGGCACTCTTTTCCGGCGCGGCGTTATCGGGCGACCCGGTTGACGGTAGCGGTGCACCTGTTGTTGATCTTTACGGTGTTGTGGGTGTTGATGGCGTTGGAGAGGTGTGGGACTACACCGATGGCTTCTCGTTCCGCAGGTCTTATGTGGTCGGTGGGAACGGTGGAAGTTTTAGCCCGTTGGAGTGGCAGTTTGGCGGTGCTGAATCGCTGGTCGGCAGCAATGACCTCGACGAACTGGCGTTGATGCTCGCCAACACGACCCCGGGTGTGCATGCATGTAGCGGTGGTGAAGTTGTGGTGTCCACCGATCCCGGAACCTGCGAAGCCGAAGTGACCTTGACGGTTTCGGCGACGGATGATTGTGACGGCGTTCTGCCGGTGGCGTACGAAGCCGACTTTGGAAGCGGCTATGTTTCAATAAGCAATCCGTACTCCTTCCCTGTGGGAACTTGGCCGGTCAAAGCGTCGGCCATTGACACCTGCAATAACGTGGGTTCCTGCGAATTTTCGGTGACGGTCTTGGATGACGAACCACCGACGGCTACGCAGGGCACCATCAACGATTGTTACGAGACATTCGCTGAAGCCGAGAGTGCTGCAATCTCCGCGACGACCGACTTGGCCGACAATTGCACGACATCTGGGTTCACGGTGACGGCATCAACGGTTGGAGATTGCAATGCAACAGTGACGGTCAGTGTGGCCGACGAAGCCGGAAACGTCACGACGTTCGACTACTTCACGACGGTGGATGGAACGCCTCCGGACATCGCTTGCCCAGCATTCTCTGTTGGTGGATTCATCATCAGTGAAGTGATTGACGGCACACTCTCAGGCGGGATACCCAAGTTCGTGGAGTTAACGAACTGCACACCGAACACGATCGATTTGTCTGAATACCGAGTCGCGCTCTATTCCAATGGCGGCCTTACTGAAAGTTCGTCGAGTCTCGCTTACGGTGAGTTGACCGGACTGCTGCCTTCGGGGGCGTCTTTCGTGATCGCCAATTCCAATAGCGGACCCGGCACTGATTTCCTGGGAATCTACGGCTTTGAAGCAGATTTCTATGACGCAGTTCCCAACAGCAACGGAGACGACCTTTATCAGCTCTTGAAAGACAATGGGGTGGGCGGTGACATCGTTATCGATGCCCATGGTGTCCTTGGGGTAGATGGTACTGGGGAAGCTTGGGAGTATCTCGACAGCTACGCATATTCGCTCCCGGGTCGAACGGCGAATGGTGGTGCGTTCAATCCAGCCAACTGGTTCCATGCCGGCGTTGACGCGCTGGACGGGGCTGGTGCGGCTGGCATTTCTGCGGTGACTACTCCTGGAACGCACACCTGTGCGAGTTCGCTGATCACAAATGCTGATCCGGGGAATTGCGACGCATTGGTTACTTTTGCCACACCAACTGCGACTGACAATTGTGATCCGGCGCCGACGGTGGACTGCGATCATCTCAGTGGCGAGGTTTTCCCGGTTGGTACGACGACCGTCACATGCATGGCCACCGACGAATGTGGCAACACATCCACATGCGAGTTCGACATTGTGGTCAATCCGCTCAACGACTTGGCCGTCACGGTCGAACTGCAGCCGAACATCGACACCGGACTTTCTCTGCCCGATACGCTGACGCGGTGCATCACATTCGAGTTGTGGGAATGCGGTGGTCCAAGCTCGGTGACGGTGAGTGAAGAGATTGAATTCACCATCACGAACAGTGGATTGCCCGGCGATCCCAATATGGCGGTTGGCTCGGCGTTGATCGAGGTTCCGTGTGGGGCATACTCCTGCATCACTGCCCGCGACCCGCTTCACACGCTTCGTCGCACCGATGAGTCCTTCGGCATCATCGGCAGTCAATATGTCGCTGACTTCACCGGTGACGCGAGTGCCGGTGGCGACTGGTTGGTTGGAGGAAATCTCAACGACGACTTCTTTATCGATATTCTCGACTTTGGTGCCTATTCGTTCGAGTTTGGAAGCATCTACGGAAGTCCCTTCACGGGCGACACCGATTGTCTGACGCCGGCGCCCCATGCTGATATCAGCGGCGACGGTATCGTCGACAACTTCGACTTCTCGTTCATCCAAGGAAACTTCCTCGATACGCATGAAGCGAATTGTTGCGGCGATCCAGGTCGACAAGCATCAGGTGACGACGGTCCAGTAACAGAGATCACCATTCGCGAATTGCGCCGACGTGGTCTCGGTCACTACGCCATCGCCGACCTCAACAATGACGGCAGCCTCAACTATGAAGACATCGAGGCCTTCGCCAATGGCGCCCGACCCAAGCCGAAGAAAAGTTTGTCGCCGGACCACAAGGATGAACTGAGGCCGCAAAGCCAAGATCAATCTAGTCCCGAACGCTAAGCACGAATATCAGTCTTGAATCCTCAAGATCGAGAATTGGCTTGAGGATAGGAAAACAAAGTTGGCCAGATGCTTGATGCTTTGGCCGAAGAACGGAGGAAGCAAATGCTTTTCAGAATAAACAACGTCGTATTTGCCAGTGTATTGGCGACTTTTCTTGTCGGCGATACTGCATTGGCAGGGAATAGACCGGCGGGCGTCATTCCATTTGAAGGGCGTCCCGATGTCATCGACACGTCTCATGCCTCAATTGCATCAGGGCTGCGGGGTGTCGGGCCAGGAATCCAGGCGGGCGCCGACCATATCGCATCGCAACAGTGCCCCGTCGGGGGGTTCTGCTGGCCACACGGGAACGCGTGCTGTCCCACCGCACCGACCAACATCACCGGCCCCATTGGGCTGGCATTGTTGCACGCACACACATATACCTCGGACCCGGCGCACCTTGCGGCCGCAGCGATAGGTGGCGACTACGATCTCACGGTACAGTATCCGAATACGGAGTTTCGTTTGGGCGCGTTCACTGCGTATTTCCTTTGGCAGCTTTCGATCTCGACAGGCGACACCCAGTATCAAGATCATGCTGCAACGGCTTTTTATGATGAACTTGCGGCCGGTACATACGGGCCGAGCGACTATGATACGCTCGGTTGGATTGGTGCGGTCGAAGCTTCTCGGACTGGCACGTGGGTCAATCTTCGCCCTTGGGAATTCCACAATCAGATTCCTGCTGCGGCTGCCTTGGGCAATCCCGGACAAAGCGCGGCTTTTGAAGCCGCCTGCCTGGCTGGACTGAACACGCTGGATAACACTGACCCGTCATCCGTCTACTCCGACCTAATTGGTGTAGCAGGAGGGGTTCGTGGCCTCGCCTTCGCTGGCACCACCAGCTTCGCTGCAATCTCTGCCCCAAACCACGCGGGAGTGAATGGTCTTTCTTCGTTGCAGGCACTGGCCGACTATTTGGCGAGTCAACAAAATGCAGATGGATCGTGGAACTGGCATTCGGATCTTTCAACCCTCGGCGGTGCGACTGAAACCGACAAAGACACGCAAACGACGGCATATGCCGTTTTGGCGTTGCTGGAGGCAGACGCACTCGTGGCCTCGGATTACTCGGCGAACATCGAAAACGGTCGAAACTGGCTGCGCACGATGCAATTGCTTGACGGTGGGTTCATGAGCTACCCAGGTGGAGCAGAAAATACAGAAGTCGAAGCCGAGGCATTGAATGCACTTGCTCCAGATTCATGCACACAAGACAGACTGGAATTCCAATTGGCAAGTGGATCCGAATGCGTGCAGCCCACCGAAACGGTTGAAGTCGAACTCCACCAGCTCAATTTGTCCGGTCCTGTTCGTGGATACCAGGCATTCGCTCAGTTTGATAGTTCGGTAATGACGCATGTTTCCAATGTGTTCACGAGCTCGCCATACTTTTTCATCCTGGAAGATTCTGTGAGCGGAGATGAACTGAATCTTGCAGGCGGAATCGACGACAGCTTTCAATCGACGACATCTGCAGACGCACTGCTTGCTACCATTTCATTTAGTGCTGGAGCGATTGAAGGGCCGACGACCGTCAGTTTTCGAGCGACTTCAATCCCTACTCCCCCATCAAGATTTTCAGATCCGTTTGGTGCGGAAGTTACGCCGTGCCTCGTTCAGTCGCCCACGATCGTGGTTGATGGAACGGCTCCGGTTATCACTTGCCCAGGTGATTTGACGATCGAGTGCGACGAATCGACCGATCCATCGAACACGGGGTCGGCGACAGCGACCGACAATCTCGATCCCAGCCCATTCGTCGACTACAGCGACGTCGTTACGCCAACTGGTTGCGACGAAGAATGGACGATCACGCGCACCTGGACCGCAATCGACTGTGCTGGAAATGAGTCGATGTGTGTGCAGACAATTACCGTCGAGGATTCGACGCCACCGGCCGTATACTGCCCGGCAGACACGACGATTGAGTGTGATGAATCAACCGACCCATCCAACACTGGGGTGCCAATTGGCTACTTCCAGGGCTTCGAAGATCCTGGCTTCGTCAGCAACACAGAAGCCGACTGGAACGATTACGACAGCGTGGTTTCGCGCGTCGCTTCCGGGACGGATGGAATCACCTCGAAATCGGGCGGATTCCATGCGGTCGTCGATTCAACTTTGCCGCCCGCGACCACCGGTGCGTTTACGAGAATCGGCGGTTACGATTCGACATACGGCACCGGGTTCACCGTTTCGCTTGATCTCTACATGGATTTGTCCGATCCGGCTGTTGTAGCGGATACGTATGGATGGGATCTTTCGACTGCCGCAAACAATCAGTCAGGCACGCATCTCCAGGATTTCATCTTCCACACTGCATCCGATGCATCCGGAAACATTCTGGTTGGTGGGAGCAACAACTCCAATTTCACTCGCCGCAACGATATTGCGTCGCTCAACCATCACACAATATCGTCAACGGGCTGGTATACTTTTGAGTGGGTATTCCGTGACTTTGGTGACGGAACGTTGGCAGTCGACCTTAATCTCCGCGATGCAGGTGGAAGTTTGCTGTGGACCGAAACGCGCCACGATGCGGGCAACATAATTGCCACAGTGGTTGGCGGCCATCGTTACATGTGGTTCACATTCCTGGAGGTCGATACGTTGGCAATCGACAACACCACCGTTCTAAATGGGGACCAGGCGACTGACAACTGTGATACGACTCCAGTTGTTACGCATAGCGACTCTACCGCTCTCGGTAGTTGTCCCCAGAACTCGGTAATCACTCGTACTTGGACAGCGACCGATTGTGCCGGCAACATGAGCAGTTGCGATCAGACCATTAATCTGGTCGATACGACCGCACCCGTCATTGGCGCTTGTCCGGCTGACATTACCGTCAACGCAGATGCGGGAGACTGCGATGCGGTCGTGACATTCACGCCGCCAACGGCGACCGACAACTGCGATGGCGCACCGACGGTGGTTTGTGACTGGCCCAGCGGGTCGACGTTCCCATCGGGAACCACGTTGGTCACATGCACGGCCACGGATGGTTGCAGCAACTCGTCGGCTTGCGACTTCAACGTAACGGTTAATTCGTCCAACGACTTGACGGTGGCAGTTGAACTCGATCCGGCTGGGTCGATGCCAGCTTCCATGACGCGGTGCATCACATTTGAATTGTGGGAATGCCCGGGTGGAGCGCCGGCAGCGACAGTAACCGCTGATATGGTGTTCTTGAACGGTCTTGCTTCCGACACGATCGATATTCCGTGCGGAAATTACACCTGCATCACTGCCCGCGATGAATTGCACACGCTGCGGCGGACCGACCTGGATGACTTTGGCATCTCAGGGACCGAGTACGTGGCCGACTTTACCGCGAACGGCGCAACCGATGACGACTCGCTCATTGGCGGAAACCTGAACGACGATTTCTTCATCGACATTCTGGACTTCGGCACGTTCTCGGCTCAGTGGTCGACAACACCGTCACCTGACACGCCATGTCCGGTTGGCGGTGCCCATGCCGACATCAACGGTGATGCGATTGTCGACAACTTCGACTTCTCGTTCATCCAAAACAACTTCCTTGAGACTCACGAAGCAAACTGCTGCGGCGCGCTTAATCGTGAGGCGGGTGAATTCGATGGTCCTGTGACCGATATTTCGATCGCGGAACTTCGACGTCGCGGATTGGGTCATCTCGCAGTGAGCGATTTGAACCACGACGGTCGGTTGAACATGGACGATGTGGTCGAGTTTGCAAATGGAGCACGGCCCCAGAAGCTACAACCGGATCATGTTGATCTTAAAGACGCCCAGCCGCAAAGCGTTATCCGGCGTCCGGATCGGTAGCATCTGGAATCAAAGGGCGAGTTAGCTCTTCGTTCCCTTACCACGAGCTAGGGGTGGCGTGCGACCTGATTGACGCAGCGTCGCACGCCGCCCTGTAGCCATTGCGGAGAGTTCAGGCATTTTGAAACTGGAAGTTGAATTGTCGGATTTGACCTGTGGATTCATGAAACAATAAAGCACAAACAATTGACTGAGGGAGAGTGGGAGACTCGAAAGGAGCCATCATATGGTGAGCAATAAACCTCAGTTAACGATTGTTGTCATTGCAGGCTTGTTTGGTTTGTCGGTCGCAAGTGCGAGCGGTGGTCCGATCAGCCTGGAGTGGCGGCCGGCGTCTCAGTCTGTTGTTGTTGGCGATACGATCAACATCGGACTCTACGCGGTCTCTGACGATAGCGTGGACGATGAAATCTCGGTGATGGATGTCATTCTTGAGTGGGACCCATCGTTCATGAGCCTTCAAGGGCTCGACAACAATGGCCCATACAACTGGCTTTCGTCATCGTTTCCAGCCACAGCGATCGGTGGGTTGAACCCGGATTATTCCGATGGCGACGCGACTTATACTGCTCGGAGCCAGTTCATACCCCCGTCGGCTATTGCGACGCCCGGTGGATTGCTGGTGACGACGGTTCAGTTTCTCGCGCTTGCCGAAACGCCAGGGACGATGCTCACTATTCCCGAGTCAAAGGGCTTGGCTGAGACTTCAGTGATTGGCGACATCCCAGGATTCGACGTCCATAGTTCGCTGGGAAGCGCCATGGTGACGATTACTCCCGAACCGGCATCGTTCATGTTGTTGCTTGCAGGTGCAACAATGGTGATTCGTCGCAGGGCTTAGCCGGACCAGTGCCCGCACGTGCGCGGGGCCAATATCTTGATAGGTGATCTTGCCAAATGCCCTCGGCTGACAAAGCCTTGTGGCACGCGGGCGTGTGTTACCAGATTGCAAGCGACTGGATATATCGCTTTCTGATCCTGAAATCAGAGTTATGGAGTGGGGCGGGATAGAATGAATGGGCACAAGTTTGTAATTGGTGTTGTTTTGGCATCGACGTCGTTGTTGGGCGGCAAGTGCTTCGCGGGCATTATCGATCTTGAATTTCGGCCTTCTCTTCAAGTCGTGGCCCCCGGCGAAACTGTAAGTGTCGGTCTGTATGCCGTCTCTGTAGACGAAACCGATGATGTAATCTCGGTCATGGACGTTGTCCTGACTTGGGATCCCGCAATCCTCAGTCTCCAGGGCGTGGTCAACAATGGCCCCTATAACTGGTTGTCTTCGGGCTTTCCTTTCAATGCGATCGGCGGGCTGAACGTTGATCTAACGGATGGGGATGCCACATACACCGCTCGCAGCAGGTTTGCACCTCAGCCGTCGGCAATAGCGACGTCCAATGGGCTTCTCGTAACCACAATTCAATTTGTCGCAGTTGCAGAGTCTTCGACAACGACTTTAAGCATCGTCGAATCAATCGGGATCGCGACAACAAAAGTTGTCGGGGACATTCCGGGGTTTGATGTTCATGGACAATTGAATGGCGCGACGTTCGTTGTGCAATCCTGTACCGATTCCGACCCGGATGACGACGGTGACGTCGATCTTGTGGATTTTGCCGCATTTCAACAATGCTTCGGTGTGAGTTCGATAGATCAATTTGCCATCGATTGTTTGTGCTCGTTCGATTCGGATAACGACGGCGACATCGACCTTACCGATTTTGATTCGTTTGCCGCGGGGATCACTGGCCCTTGACCGGATCCGCGACCAGTCCGCCCCGCGCGAATCGTAAGCATTCGCAACGCAAGCATCTTGCAAGCTTGAGTCGGCCCGTGAATAGGGCACGCGGTATGCGTCGTTCAAACACGATTGCACGGAGACCAATGCTCGTGAAAAACCACGCACACCATTTAGGGCTGCTGGCGTGTTTTGCCTTCGGTGCCTTTGTTTTTGCGAACGTCGCCCGTGCGAACGTCCGGTACTCGTTTGTCTTTCGCAGCGATCAGGTCGTTCCGCCAACGGCAAGCATCTCAGCCGGTCAAGGGGCGGCTACACTGAACACTGCTGAAACGGAGTTGGTTTTCGCTGTGCTGCATGGTGTTTCTGGCGCGACGTCTGCGACGGTTCACTCGGGCGAGCTCGGAACCAATGGTCCCGTCGAGTTTACGCTGACCATGGTCAACGCAACAACTTTCGCTGGCACGTGGGCCATCGATTCGAGTGGAATCGCCGACCTCCAAGCCGGGCGACTGTACGTGCAGATTGAATCCGACCTTTACCCGGACGGGGAAGTCCGCGGGCAGATCGATCTGAACCCCAATCCAGTGCCGGGCGATGTGATCATCACGGAGATCATGTACGACCCGCTTTCGCCCGAAGGGAATTACCCTGATCCACCATTCGCAGCCAACTCTGAGTGGATCGAATTGTTCAATACCACCTTCACCGACATCGAAATTGGCGGATGGTTTTTCCAGGATGAGGACGTCGACGAATCGGCTCCCTGTACATTGCTGCGCAGCGGTACATTTCCACCATTCGTATTGCGATCATTCCAAACGGTTGTTGTTATTCCGGATGGCGCAGAACTCAATGGCGAGTCGCCAAGCGTCGCCGACTTCAAGACATCCTGGAACCTCGGCGCCAATATCAATGTGATTCAACTCAACGCGGATGGAACAACGGGTGGTGCGATCGTCGGGCACAACCTTTCGAACAATCCGTTCAGCGACAACTTCGACAACGATTTGCCGCTGATTCCAGACCCACCGCTGTGGTCACCGTGTGGCACATTCAATCGAAGCGACAACGAAATCCTCACGCTCAACGATGGCGACCAGATTATCGACGTCGTTAATTTCGGCGACGAGTTTGCAATCGAGGTCGGCGCGATGGATTGGCCCAATCCCGTTCCCGGTGCCAGCATCCAACTTGTGCCAGCCGACTATCCTGCGCTTCCCCCGATCGATGTCAGCAGTTTCAGCGCATTGGGCAATGACGATCCACACAACTGGATCGGGCATGAATCAGGCGACCTAGCCGGTGGGACTCAACAGTCGGTTCAGGCGGGTGTTTACAAAGGTGATGACATCGGGTCTCCCGGGTTCTTGTACGGTGCATCAACGGGGAATCAGCCGCCAGTTGCGGTGGGCGAACAAGTGGTCATGACTCCCGGGCAGTCCAGACTGGTTACGATGGACGGAACAGACAATACCCGGCCCTTCTTCGGTCTGCTGTTGTTCTTGATCAAGTCACTCCCGCAGAACGGTCATCTGATCGACATTGCAGGCGGTAACCATGTGATCACGGCTGGTGATATCAGCGGGAATGGTTACCTGATGCCGATGATTCCGTTTGACCTGGTTCGCTATACAAACAATGGAACTTGCGGGTTGGATTCGTTTTCATTCGCGACATTCGATGGAGTCGTCGAGTCGGCTCCGGTGGATGTCGAATTCTTCGTTCAGTGCGGTGAGGTTGTCATCACTGAAATCATGTACAACCCCGATTCGACCGAAAACAGTCCGTCAGAAGCTGAATGGATCGAGCTGTACAACAACACAGATTATCCAATCGACTTGGGCGGTTGGTATTTTGCCGACGACGTTACGCGTAGCGGCGACTTTCCTTCGTTTATCCTTGGCGCCAAATCGGCGGTGGTGGCGATACCGGCTGTCGCGGACCCGAATGAGTACCTAAGCGGCTGGGGTTCGCAATTTGTGCACATCACCACCAATGGCGACACTGGTAACGGTGGCATAACCGGATCGAATCTTTCAAATGGTGGTGAGTCACTTCGCCTGGTCAAGCCCGGTGGAAGCACGCCGCTTGTCTCGGATGCAGTCTTTTACAAGAGCGGCTTTGTTGATCCCATGTGGCCGCAGATGGGGATTGACGGTCCAAGCATCTACGTTCGACCGTCGGTTTCGTACAACGCGCTCGCGAACGATAACCCGTTGATATGGGAGAGGTCGATTAACGGAATCGACGGTGCGGCATTGGTTGAGTTGACGGCGGTCTATGATGGCGACGATATCGGGTCACCTGGATTCCTTCAGGGATTGATTCAGGGACCATGCCTGTCGTTCGGATTCAGTCATGACGGCAACCGGGATTTGAGCGTTGATGAAAAGGACTACGCGCACTACGACCTCTGCTCGTTTGGCCCCGGTACGGACATCCCGCTGAACTGCGACTGCTTTGATACGGACGGCGACGGGGACCTTGACCTCGTTGACTTCGCCGGTTTTCAGGCGGCGTTTGATTGACCTGAAACGACTCTTCTTTCCTGAAGCGTTCTTCCAAACGGCAGTGGGATCGCGTTGCCCACAACGCATTGATTGTTTGCAGGTTAGGCCCTGCCAATTCAATCCGCTCCCAGTACCAGGCATTGATCGACTTTCCATTTGGTTTGGGAAATTCTCTACAGGACTTCGGCCCCCCCCCGAATTCCATGCATGGCTTTTTAACGATACCGGTTGCCCTCGATAGCGGTACATGTTCGCTTTACACTTGGGCGGTTGCTTCGACGTACGGTGTGTCTACGACGCCAGTCATCTTCTGGCGATGATGAGGCTATGGCAGCCGAGCATGCTGGTATGGCATCCAGCTTGCTTTTCAGGCATTGGTGTCTTCGCGTCGCAATATCGCATCCAACAACACATCAGTATTCGACAAGTCGGACGGATGTCGCCAAGTATTTCGTAGACGTTGGCACCGTACTTCCGTCAAAACTTCGAGACATCGATCGAATCACACGCGATCTGGTTCTGGCGAACTTTCTGAACCCCAAAGGAGCCCATGCAAAAGTAGCCTTGGTTTTGAGCGTGCCGATTCAGCTTCCGAATTTCAATAGCGATGTGCCATTTGACACCTCGTCATCGCCAAATAACGCCATCGGTTGAGCTGCATTCGGCAGATGCTGTGGTTTGCATTGGCGAATTTGCACGGCATAAGTCCGGTGCGGACCGTCGCTCTTGACGGTGTTTTGCGGCTTCGATCTTGCTAGAATGTGAACGGTCGGAATCTGCGGTCGCATTCTCATGATTCGAGCATGCCCGCCCATTTTGATGAGAATCGATCATCGATACTGTCACTAAAGGAGAAGCGTTTCCATGCATCATCCAACCGATCGCCGATTTCGCCCAGATTCAGTCTTGATTGCAGTAGCGGTAGTTGCGGCGGCTCTGGTGTTTGGTGCGGCAACAGGTCGAGCGTGTGCCGCCGATTGCAATTCAAACGGAATTGAAGACGCCGTGGAGTTATCTCCAGGGGAGCAGATTGCCAAGCTTGTGGCGAATGATGCGTCGCTGGACGCCAATTTTGGCAACAGTGTCGCGATGGACGGAGATACTGCCATCATCGGTGCGTGGCGCGATGACGAAAATGGAAGCTTTAGCGGCGCTGCATACGTTTTCCGGGATAACGGCGGCAGTTGGCAGCAGGTAGCGAAGCTAACAGCCGACGACGCGGTGGAAAACAACTTCTTTGGGGTCAGCGTTGCGATCAGCGGGAATACCGTTGTCGTCGGGGCATATGGGAGCGCTGACCCACTGTCGCTGGTGGGCTCCGCGTATGTGTTTCGTGAGCAAAACAATAGCTGGCAACAAATTGCCAAGCTCACGGCTGATGACGGCGCGGACCACGATTACTTTGGCATTGGTTCAACGGGCGGTATTGCCATCACTGGCGACATGATCGTGATCGGCGCCGTTGGCGACCAGGACAATGGGTTGTGGAGCGGCTCGGCGTACGTTTTTCGTGAAATCCAAGGGGTTTGGCAGCAAACCACAAAACTCACGTCCAACGATGCGTTGGCAAATGACTTTTTCGGCGCAACGGTCGCGCTAAGTGGCGGTACGGTGATCATCGGGGCCTATGGAAGCGGTGGAACAAACAATGGTGCGTCTTACGTGTTCAGGGAAATCAACGGCGATTGGCAACAGATCGGCAAGCTCAGCGATGCAAACCCGGCGGCTGAAGGCCGTTTTGGCTGGAGTGTCGCGATCAGCGAAGACACCGCCATCGTAGGCTCGCCCGAAAGCAACGAAAATGCAAACGGAAGTGGCGTGACTTACGTGTTTCGGGAAATCGAAGGCGCCTGGCAGCGGATTGCCAAACTTGTTGCCGACGACGGAGAGGCTTTCGATTGGTTCGGCGCCAGTGTCGCGATCAACGGTAATATCGCCATCATCGGCGCACCTGGGCGTGACAACGGAGACCTTGATTTCGGTGCGGCATACGTTTTCCGTGAAGATGGCGGGGTCTGGCGGCAGATCGCGACGTTCACTGCTGCCGACGGTACCTCAGATGATGACTTCGGCAACAACGTCGCGATGGCTGGCAACATTGCCGTCTTTGGCGTGCCGAGCCACGGTGACGGGCTCTTGAACAGAAGCGGTGCAGCCTATGTCTTCAAAATTCCGAGAACGGACTGCAATGCCAATGGCGTGCTCGATGAGTGCGATATTGCCAGCGCGACGAGTCCGGATTGCAACAGCAACGGCGTGCCCGACGAGTGCGAAGCGGACTGCAATTCAAATGGTATTCCCGATGAATGCGATTTTGCAGAACTGACAAGCACCGATTGCAACTTAAATGGCCTGCCAGACGAATGTGAATTAATTGGAAACGACTGCAATTCCAATGACTACCCCGATGAATGCGATATCGCCGGATTGACGAGCAGCGACTGCAACAGAAACAACGTGCCCGACGAGTGTGAGCCGCCGACTGCAGACTGCAATGTGAATGGAGTACCGGACGTATGCGAATACCAGTTGACCTTTTCAGGCCAAAAGATCATCTCGATCGACGCTGATGGCGCGAATGCTGTCTACACGGCGGATCTGGACGGCGACGGGGATCTCGATGTGCTCTCGGCATCGAATGCGGATGACAAGATTGCCTGGTACGAAAACATTGACGGCGCGGGTACGTTCGGGCCGCAGCGTATTATCAGCAGCACCGCAGCCGGCGCGAATTCCGTCTTTGCCGCCGACTTGGACGGCGATGGAGATGCGGATGTCATCTCCTCGTCATCCAGTGATCGAAAGATTGCGTGGTACGAAAACATCGATGGTCTCGGAGCCTTTGGATTACCAACGGTTTTCGAGATCGGATTGGACACGCCGATCTCGGTGATCGCCGCAGATTTGGATGGCGATCTCGACCTGGACATTCTCTTTGCGACGAGAGGATTTGCCAACGTCGCATGGTTTGAAAACACTGATGGCTTGGGAGCGTTCGGGCCCATCGAGATCATTGATGACTTTTCAGGTTTGGTGAGCTCGGCGATACCGGCAGACTTGGACGGCGACGGTGATCTCGATGTCCTCGCAACATTGGATTTCGATGATACGGTTTTGTGGTACGAAAACACGGACGGGTTGGGAACCTTCGACTATTGGCAAGTGATCACGACGGTCGCCAACGGCGCGTTGTCTGCATTTGCCGCCGACCTGGACGGTGATGGCGACCTTGATGTCCTTTCTGCGTCGAAGTTGGATAGTAAAATTGCGTTCTACGAAAACACCGACGGTTTGGGCAGTTTCGGCCCACAACAGATCATTTCCACCGATATGGATCGTCCGGCTTCCGTTTCTGCAAGGGACTTGGATGGTGACGGCGACCTTGATGTACTGTCTGCGTCGTCAGGTGACGACAAGATTGCCTGGTATGAAAACACCGGCGGACTAGGGCAGTTCGGAGCCCAGCAGGTCATCACTGTCGCTGCGGACGGTGCGAAATCGGTCATCACTGCGGACCTCGACGGCGACGGTGACTTCGATGTGCTATCTGTATCGCCAGATGACGACAAGATTGCCTGGTACGAAGTTGAGACCGTCAACGATTGCAACAACAATGACGTGCACGATGAATGCGACATCGCCGGCGCCACGAGCCTCGATTGCAACAACAACGCCGTGCCTGACGAATGTGAACTGGTCTTGAATGATTGCAACATGAATGGCGTGCCCGATGACTGCGACGTTGAACAGGCGGCCAGCCTCGACTGCGATGGCAACGGTGTGCCGGACGAATGCCAACCCGACTGCAATTTGAACGGGGTAGCCGACGCCTGCGACATCGCAGGCATGAACAGCGATGACTGTAATACAAATCATGTTCCCGATGAGTGCGAACCGGATTGCAACGGCAACGGGGTTGCGGACGGTTGTGATATCGCAGCGGGTTCGGCCAGCGATTGCGACAACAACGGTACGCTGGACGAGTGTGACATTGCGGAGGGGACTGCTATTGATTGCAACGGAAACGGGACGCCGGATCAATGCGAATTGAACATGGTGTCTTCGGATCAGAACGTCTTGAGCACGACTGCTGATGCCGCAACCTCAGTTTATGCGGCAGACATTGATGGTGACGGAGATGCCGATGTTCTTGCGGCTGCGTACGGCGATGACGAGATCACCTGGTATGAAAACATCGACGGTCTGGGCACGCTCGGAGCTCAACAAATTCTCGCTGACGATGCTGATCATGTAAGGGCAGTTTTGACCGCCGATATGGATGGGGACGGCGACGCCGATGTTTTGTCCGCGTCGAGGCCACTCGCCTGGTACGAAAATCTGGACGGATTGGGGACCTTTGGCCCAGAGCGTCCCATTGCAACGATGACATCTTATACGACGGCCAATTCAATCTTTGCAGTCGACATGGACGGTGATGGAGATACCGACGTGTTGGCCGGGATGGATGTCGACTGTAGGTTGGTATGGTACGAAAACAGTGACGGACTCGGTAACTTTGGACTTCCGCATTACATTGACGCGGACCTCTGTGCTCTCTCTGTCTTTGCGGCGGATCTTGATGGCGATGGGGATGCCGATGTGCTGGCTGGACCATCGGGCTACAACGTGGTTTCATGGTATGAGAACTCGGACGGGGCCGGAAGTTTTGGACCTCCTCAGCCGCTTCACTCATCCGGCTATGGTGCAAGGTCAGTTTTTGCCGTCGATGTGGACGGGGACGACGACTTCGATGTGCTGTCGATATTAATTGGAAACGACAGCATCACCTGGCACGAAAACCTCGACGGGCAAGCAAACTTCGGAGCCGAACAGGTCATCACGAACGCCGCCGGTTCTGCGACTTCGCTCTTTGCCATCGATCTGGATTCAGACGGTGATGCTGATGTGCTCTCCGCATCCGGCTTACATGACGAAATCGTCTGGTATCAAAACAATGATGGAATGGGCGAATTCGGCGCCGCGCAATTGGTCGCATCGAATGTCCTTCTGCCAAGCTCGGTGTTCGCTGCAGACCTGGACGGGGACGGCGATCTTGATGCGCTATCAGCATCGCAAAATGACGACAAGATTGCCTGGTACAAGAACAGCACGATCAACGACTGCAACAACAACAAGGTTCCGGACGACTGCGACATTGCGAGCGGGACAAGCACGGACTTCAACCAGAACAGCGTGCCAGACGAGTGTGAAGACTGCAACATGAATCACATCCTCGACTACCTTGAATTGGTGAACAACGACTGCAATTCCAATGGCATTCCCGACGAGTGTGACGAGGCCGTCAGCGAGAGCAAAGACTGCAATAACAACGGAATCTTCGATGGATGCGAAATTGCAGGCGGAAGTGCGGATGATTGCAATGCAAACCTCGTGCCAGATGAATGCGAATTGCAGGGGGTTTTCTCAGCCGATGAGGTGATCACGGCTGCCGCGAACGGTGCTTTCGCTGTTATCGCTACAGACATCGACGGCGACGGCGATGCTGACGTCCTTTCGGCGTCGGCCAACAATCCTAACATCGCGTGGTACAAAAACACGGATGGGTTAGGCATATTCGATAGTCAGCACCCAATCAGTGACTCTGGCACCGGTGTCAGCTCGATCGATTCGGCCGATCTGGATGGCGATGGCGATGTGGATGTGTTGTTGGCCACGGGGTCCATCTTCAGCAGTTTCGTTTCGTGGTATGAGAATACCGACGGGCTCGGCGAATTTGGGCCGCGAAATGTAATCTCCAGTGGAGTTCATAGAGAACATTCGGCGTCTGCTGCGGACTTGGACGGAGACGGAGACGCCGATGTCTTATCCGGGTCTTGGAATGACCTTGCGTGGCGCGAAAACACGGATGGTCTCGGGACTTTCGGTCCAAGGACTGTGATCTCGGATCTTGTTACAAATGTCGTCTCGGTGGTCTCTGCTGATCTGGATGGGGACGGGGACCTCGACGTCATTTCTGTGTCCTCAAACGACGGAAAGGTCGCGTGGTATCAAAACATCGATGGACTGGGGAGTTTCGGACCGCAGCAGCTCATCGCCGGACCCGTTACTGTTCGATCGATCCGTACTGCAGATCTGGACGGTGATGGTGATGCCGATGTGTTGTACGCAAGGAGCTCCAGTGTGGCTTGGCACGAGAATACGGATGGGTTGGGAACCTTCGGACCGTCGCAACTAGTCGGCGAGGGCGCTCAGACGGCGCGGTCTGTCTTTGCGATTGACCTGGATGGTGATGGCGACATCGATGTACTTTCTGCCTCGTCTGGCGATGACAAGATCGCATGGTATGAAAACACGGACGGGCTGGCCAACTTTGGTCCGCAGCAGATCATCTCGACGTCAGCCGATGGCGCGCGATCGGTTTTTGCAGCCGACCTGGATGGCGATGGAGATGCCGACGTGCTATCCGCGTCCTACGACGATGACACCATCGCCTGGTATGCGAATATCGGCTACGACTGCAACCGCAACCGCGTTCCGGATGATTGCGAAATCGATACCGATGGCGACGGTCTGATCGACGGCTGCGATCGCTGCGCAGGTGGAATGGCGAGCGGAGACCGGGACGGAAACGGCATCATTGATCTTGCCGATTTCACAGGATTGGAGCCGTGCCTGGTCGGACCTGAGAGCGATCTCAATGAAGGTTGTGAATGTTTCGATTTCGATCTTGACGGTGACAATGACTTGAATGACTTCGCGGTGTTTCAGGCGATCTTTGTGCCATAGCGATTGGTACAAACAGTCTGTTGCCCGGTATCCAGCTTACGCTGCGGTGTGAAAGCCGTATGAACGCCACTGAGAGTAATCGTGCGTACGAGACAGCAATCAAATAATGCCTGCATAATGGATCAAAACCATCAGCGATAGAATTTCGAATGCTCTGATCCTCGGCCAGGGGCATCCGATTCGTAACTGCGATTGGCAACTGAATCTCTCAAGTTTTCGTTAGGGCACTTTGAGTCCAAACGAAGCGGCGCGACAGCGTCGTCATTGCCGCGCAGGCGGGAATCCTTGGGCAGAACCAAGTCACTCAAGGTACGTACCGGCGCCCGTGCTGTGAAGAATGGACGAGCAAAACGCTACGAAGAATGGACGAGCAAAACGCTACGCTTGGCTTGAGATCGCTATGGAGCAAATAGCGCATCCCTCTGGCACATCCTCGCAGTTTGTGTCGAACACACCATCAAAGCCTCTTTGTAAGGATCGGCGCTGCAGAAAACGTCATCGCTGGCACGATCGCTGCACATCACTTGCGCCAAAAACGTTGGCGGTTACATTCCCAGCAGGGCGTCGCCCACCGCCTGCCAGACCGCGCGACGAAACGCCCCGACCTTGCCGGTATCGTCCGGATGGACACGGTTCGTCAGCGCGATGACATAAACGCCGGCTTGCGGATAGATGCGCATTGCTGTTCCGGTGTACCCCGTGTGACCATAACCGTATATCGAGTCGATCCCGGTATTGCCCGGGTCCGATGGAAAACTATCCCACAAAAGACCTCGGCGATTTGGCTTGCCATCTTTCCCCACGGCTTTGGGATCTTGAACGCGGCTCATGAGTTCGATTGTCTCGGGTTTGAGAATCCGCACGCCATCCAACTCGCCGCCGTTGAGCAGCATCTGTGCAAACCGTTCCAAGTCAGCGGCTGTGCTGAACAGACCCGCGTTGCCCGAAACGCCGTCCTGCATGGCGGCCAACGGGTCGTGGACTTCGCCGCGCAGAAAACCGTCCGCGTGGGGGCTACGCTTGGCTTGGGTGGTTGGCGCGATTCGATTCGCGAGTGTTGCGGGCGGACGGTAGCCGGTGTCGCGCATACCAAGCGGTGCAAACACATGCTCCTTGGCATAGACGTCGATCGGTTGACCACTGACACTTTCGACAATATTCGCGCAGAGGATTGCGTTGAGGCAACTGTAGACCACAGGCCCGCCGGCTTCGGTTGAGAGCTTCAACGTGCGCACGCGCTGCCGCAATGCCTGCGGACAGGGATACCCCGAAGCCGCGTGAATCTTCTCCTGCTCGCCGGCGCCGATGTACGGTTTCATTCCAGAACGATGCGTCATCAGATCGCGCACTGTCACGGCGTCCTTTTGAGGACCTCCAAAGTCAGGCAGATAGGTCTTGACCGGCTCGTCGAGCTTCACCTTTCCCTGCTCAATGAGTTGCATCAGACTCGTGCCGGTCGCGAGTGGTTTCGTCAGCGAGGCCATATCGAACACGGCGTCGACCGGCATCGGGATGGGTGTCGGCTGCGTTTGCAAGAAACCATACGACCCGCGCCACGTCTCGAAACCGCCTGGCGTCTTCCGTCCGACGGCGATCACGGCTCCGGGAATGTCGCCAGCCGCCAGCAGATCGGGCACGATCGTGTCGAGCGTTTCCGCGAACGCATCCACACCGTGATCAAGCGGTTCCGTGGTGAAATCGAATGACCACGACCATTCGTCGAAGTAGAGGTTATGCCCATCGATCTCTACTTCGCCGCGCTGAAAGTCGTTCGGTTCGCTTCGAAAACTCGTCTTGGGGGGAATCAGTTCCTGCCCATAATCGAGATTCACGATCATGCGATAGGGATCAAGATTACCGCAATAAAAGTCCCGCACGCGCACGTTGGGATGATCCTGCAACCCGTAAGACGCATCTGCCGGCAACCAACCCCAGGGCTCGACGTAGAATTCCGACCAGTCGTGCATGTTCCAGTTGATCGGCTTTGTTTCCCAGCCCGATTGCCACCGTGCGGGAATGCCAGCCGCCCGGCAGAGTGTGATGAACGACATGCCCTGCACGCCGCAATCGCCGCGACCGGCGGTCAGCCCCTTGTCGCTCAGGTTGAAGATCGTGCTGTATTCCATCTCCGCGCACCACGGCACGTTGGCATCGATCCAGCGGAAGATTTTGCGCGCCGCCTGCAACGGATTCGTCTCGTCACCGACCACTTCCTTTACAATCTGTCGCACTTTGGGCGTGAAGACGATGTGCGGGGCGCGCTCCGCGGTGTAGGTGCGATAAAGTTCGCTCGTTTTGTCGTACGGTTTTGCTTGTGCGGGATCAGGCAGGGGGCAGTATGCCGACGTGGTGAACTCAAACGTCGCGGAGAACGTAAGCGGAGCGTTTACGTCTTCAATTTTGCGTTCAAAGTAGATCGTGCGCTGTGGGGCGTCCTTCGGCGCGATTTCGGACGCTTCCGGATCGCTGCGAATCAGTCGCACATCACGCTGCTGCCGGTATTCCTGCGGAAATGGCAACCAACAGCGCACCGTCGCCCCCGATTTGACGCGAGCGTTGCCTGGCTTGATTGTGATTGTGTAGGTTCCCGTGTGCTTGACGGGAAAGACTTCGGGTCCTTTGCCGGCTTCGGCGCGTTTGACCAGTCGCTCGAGGTGACGGGGCAGGTCGAATTGCGAACCAGCGGCCTCGACCGTGCGCTTGCGACGTGCTTGTGCTTCCGGGCAGAAGCGCAGCAACGTGCCCGCAGCGCGCGAGAAGTACCATGTCTTCCCGTCGATGACGCGATGCTGCAAATCCCCGGAGTCGCGCCAACGTTCGACGTCGGTCATCGTGGCGTCGGGAATCGAGAGTTTGAGTTGCGCCAACATCGACTCGGGCGTCAGGCGATAGTCCCGACGAATTCGCCGCATTTGTTCGCGCAGTATCGCAAATGCATCCGTTACGGGCGCATCTGGATTTGCAATGTGCGGCGCGATCAGCGTCTCGGCTTCGGCAAACCGACCGGCTTGAAACGCCGCCCGCGCCTCGCTCAAGACCGCGTCCGCACTTGCCCGCGCCGTGTCCGTCAGGCACGTCACGCACAGAACCGCCGCCAACAAACTTCCCGCCCGCCTCAAGACATTCCGCTCGTTCATGATCCTCCACCTTCCGAGACATTGCGCCAAGTCATTACCAGATGACGTACGATAGCCCAAGGCTGCGGCTGCGTCGAACACCCGCAGATGACTTGGGTCGACGTGACCGGGGCGTCGATTCCGTCACCGTCGTACCCGTCAAGGTCGGCACCGTAAGTGGACTTGGTAGCGTCGCCCATTGACCTTTTCCGGCTCAGATTTCCGGTGCGAGTCACATTGTCGGCTGGCGTCTGGCCATTCGTGGGACGTTGTAGCCAGCGGCGGTCAATTCACGCTGTTGTTTGATGGCACTGTTGTTTGATCGCGGCACGTAACGTGAACCCTTCACGAATCAACACGATGCATTTTACACAACACAATCATGATTGATGTCGCCAAACGGTGATCGTTGGCTGCCCGCTGGTTTGCATGGATGGATTCAATTGTTATGCGATTCAGACGTTGAATTATCGTGCCTATCAGACATGGGCGAGAATTCCTTTGAAGGTGACCGTTCAACTCTTGAGACGCATTTTTGAAGTATTATTTGCGTGTTTCGCTGTTGCGCACTATATTTTGAATTGATTATCGGTGAGCGCGAACGGCTTTTTTGTTCTTCATGGCCAATGGTTCTTCTTCCGCGCTCGTCTTCAAGAATTGTGTTGTTCTACCGTCGATCCATTGCGCTGCAGATCAAATCGAGCGCTGTGGTTCAAGACTCGCCCGGCTGATCAAAAGGAGGATTGGTTTTATGTGCGGAATCGTCGGCGTCATTGGTGATGCCGAGCAAACGGCCGCGGAAACGATGCTTGATTCTATCGGGCACCGGGGCACAGACAGCCGGCGCTGGCGGCATTTCGATCGCTTCGGATCCTTGGGGATCAATCGTCTTTCAATCATCGATGTGGATCGTGGCGATCAGCCGCTGTTTAACGAAAACGGCAGCTTGGCGCTCGTTTGCAATGGTGAAGTCTACAATCACGAACCCATTCGGCGCGACCTTGCGGGAACACACACCTTCGCAACCGGTTCAGACGCCGAAGTCATCGTTCACCTCTACGAAGAATACGGCGATGACGCCATCAAGTTTCTCGATGGCATGTTCGCATTCATTCTCTTCGATTTCAAAAAAGGTCGCGTGCTGATCGGTCGCGATTCGCTGGGAATCAAACCCCTGTGGTATCGCAGTGATGGTGAGACCACCTACGTCGCCAGCGAAATCAAAGCCTTGATCGATTATGGTGAACACGGAATTCGCGAACTTCCGCCCGGGCACATCTGGACAAGCGATGGCGGGGTCGAACGATACTGGGAGCCATGCCTCGCCACCTCCAAACCCGATTTTGGACTTTGCCGATCACTGCTGACGCACTCCGTCCGCAAGCGAATGATGAGCGATGTCGGCGTCGGAACATTTCTGTCCGGTGGGATCGACAGCAGTTTGATCACCGCGTTGGCCGCGAAGGAAAATCCAAACATTCGCGCGTACACCGTGGGGATGGAAGGCGCACCGGATGTCGAGATGGCCCGTCGCGTCGCGAGTTTTCTGGGCATTCAACACATCGTCAAAACATTTACCATCGACGACATGTTGGCGCTCTTGCCGGAAGCGATCTACTACATCGAAAGCTATAACCCCTCGATGGTCACCGGCGCGATTGTGACTTACATGTGTTCAAAGCTGGCGGCTGAGGATGGCTCGAAGGTCGTGCTATGTGGTGAAGGCGCAGATGAACTGTTCGGCGGATACTCGGCAGTCCGGTCGCTGACGTTCCTCGAATTGCGACGCAAGCTTGCCGACCTGCTTCGCAACCTGCACAAGACCGAGTTGAAGCGACTCGATCGACTGAGCATGGCCACAACGCTGGAGGCCCGCGTTCCGTTTCTCGATCGGCAGTTTGTTGAGTACGCGTTCAATCTTCCATCGGAAGACAAGATCAAGAACATCGACGGCAAGCGCATTGAAAAATGGCATTTGCGAAAGGCGTTTGAAGGGTATTTGCCGGATGAATTGATCTGGCGCGAAAAATGCCCGTTCGATCAAGGCAGTGGTGGACGCTCACTCATTCCGGTCATCGAAGACACAATCGATGATCAAACATACGCCCGCAAGTGCGAGGAGTATGCGCCGTGGAACATTCAGAGCAAGGAGATGCTGTACTACTTCGAGATCTGGAAGAGCCATTTCGGCGAGTTGCTCGAACCGGGGCACACGTTTGAAATGTTCGGCGACTATCCCGTGCTGATGGATCAGATCGCTGACCGTGGAATCGCGGCTGCGAAAGAGGCAGCGATCGAGTCCGTCAACTCATGATGGTTTCGTTGGCGGTCACAGCAATATTTTTGGGCGTCGGCGCGCTGCCGGAGGGGGGCGCGCCCACGCTTACAAGCAATCCACCTGTCGCGGATGGTGGCGCGGCAGTCAGTGAGAACGGCTACTTTCAAATCAGTTGGACACTCGCCGACGCTGGCGACGACACTGTTTTCGTTCTCGAAGAATCGTCGTCTGCAGATTTCGCAAACCCGATTGAGGTGTACCACGGAGTCGATCGATCCACGACGTTCAGCGGACGCCAGGACGGCGTCTCATTCTTTCGCGTCAAGTCCGAAGGAGGATCGTGGGGTGAACCGCTCAAGGTTGTCGTCCAACACCACAGCCTCGGCGAAGCGTTGATCTATCTCGCTGCCGGGGCGGCGGTGTTTCTGTCGACAGCCGCACTTGTCATTTTCGGTCACATCCAGCACCGCAGGGAAGGGCTGCACCAGTGAATACCCAACCGACTGGCGGATGCATCTCCGATGTACCCGGTGTTCATATCGGTCATGCGCATAGCGAATCGGGGCATACCGGTGTCACCGTGCTCTTGTTTGAGTCGGGGGCCATCGCCGGAATCGACATCGGTGGTTCGGCACCGGCGACGCGCGAAACGGAGTTGCTGAATCCCACCAACATGATCATGCGGATTCACGCAATTCTGTTGACGGGCGGCAGCACATTCGGTCTCGGTGCAGCCGCCGGTGTACAGCGTTTCTTGCAGGAGAAGGATATCGGTTTTCGCGCATCGACCGGGGTGGTGGTTCCGATCGTTCCGACGGCTGCGATTTTCGATCTGGATGTTGGCAAGCCGCGGATCTATCCCGACGCGCAAATGGGCTACGACGCGTGCCGGAATGCAAAGGCGAAGCCAACGCGGCAGGGCAGTATCGGCGCAGGTTCAGGCGCGCTGTGCGGAAAGGTGCTTGGAACACCAACAGCAATGCGCGGTGGCGTTGGGACAGCCTCTATCGCGTTTCCCGATGGCCTGACGATCGGCGCGATCGCTGTGTGCAACGCGTGGGGCGATGTTCTCGATCCGGATACTGGCAGCATTGTCGCGGGGGCGCGCGACCCCGACGCACCGGAGCAATTTCTCAATACCGACGATTACCTCATCAAACGGCGCGAGATCGATCCGCGCTTCTTCGGAAGAGACACAACGCTTTGTGTCGTCGCCACCAACGCCAAATTTAGTCGCGAGCAAATCACAAAGTTGGCAATGATGGCTCAGGATGGGATAGCTCGTGCGGTTCGACCGTCGCACACAATGTTCGACGGCGACGTCGTTTTCGCCGTGTCGCTTGGTGACAAGGAAGTTGACGTTAATGTCGCGGGCAGCATTGCCGCACGAATGATTGTCGAGGCGATCAACCGCGGCGTGCGGGAAGCAAACAAAGTGGAACCCACCAAATGAACAATGCCGTGCTGACACCTTCGACGGGCTGGTTGTTGATGGCGCTCTTCAGCGTCGCATGGATTTTGCTTGGCTGGCGCTTGGGACGAAAAGCCAAAACGCTCGATGGTTACATGCTCGCCGGGCGCAACGTTGGCCTTGCACTCGGGACCGCCACCGCGATGGCCACCTGGGTCACCAGCAACACCACGATGGCCGCACCGCAACTCGCTTACCAAATGGGCATCTGGGGTATGGTTGGCTACTCGCTTGGCGCGATGGGTTTGATCTTCTTCGCGCCGATGGCCGAGCGGATTCGTGCGTTGATGCCCGAAGGCTACACCAGCGGCGACTTCGTCCGACTTCGCTACGGCAAGACCGCGTGGCGCGTGTTTCTGGGGATTTCGATTTTCTACGGCATCGGCTGGCTTATCAGCATGGGGATGGCCGGCGGGATTCTTCTGCACGCACTGACCGGCATCGAGTACAAGGTGGGCATGACGGTGATTTTGTTCGTCTGCATGTTGTACACGATGCTCGGCGGGTTATATGCCGTGATTGGAACCGATTATATCCAGAGCATTCTCATTCTGGTTGGCATCGTGGCGTTGGCGATCATCGCGTTTGCGCGCCACGGTTTTGAACCCGTCCACGCGACGTTGGCAGCCGAACGCCCGGCGCTCTTGAATCTGTTGATGCCTGCCGCACTGATGTTCTTATTCAACAATTTGCTCTTTGGTCTCGGCGAAATCTTCCATAGCAACGTCTGGTGGTCGCGCGCGTTTGCGTTTCGCAAGGGCATCGGACTCAAGGCGTATTTGATCGCGGGTGTCTTCTGGCTGCCTGTTCCGATTACGGCCGGTGCACTGGCGCTACTTGCGCCGCACCTTGGAATGAACGTGCCAGCCGTCGATATGGTCGGTCCGATGGTGGCGGCGCGGCTGCTGGGGACCGGTGGGGCGATTGTCATTTTCATTGTTGTGTTTTCGTCGCTCGCCTCAAGTCTCGACTCGTTGCTGGCGGCTACGTCTGACTTGCTGGTCGAAGACATCTATCGCAAGCATTTCAATCCGGCAGCGAGTGAAGACAAGCTTCGCAGGGCGTCGGTATTCATCATAATTGGGTTGTCGTTGGCCGCATGGTTAATCTGTCTGCCGCGTTTGACGCACTTGGCTGGCATGATCGCATTCACCGGTGCATTCGTCGGCAGCACGATTTGGCCGATCGCGGCAGGACTTTATTGGCGGCGAACGAATCCGATCGGTTCGACCCTGGGTATGGTGGCTGGGAGTGCGATCGGACTGACGGCTTACTACGTGGTCGGGTGGTATGTTGCTGCGCTCGTGGGCAGTGCAGTCTCGATGCTTGTGGTGCTGACAACCACGCTGCTCGCCCCACGCGACTTTGATTGGTCGGATCTGCAAGAGTCGCCTCAGGAGGCCGCACTATGACCGCGAGCGCATCCCCAACTCTTTTCAGTGTGCTGATCATTGCGGCCATCATCGGCGCTGCGATCGCCGCCCTCGTGCTGATCGGATTGATCATCAGCGATTGGCGTGGCCAGCGCCTGTGGTAATTGAGCGAACCGCGATTTCTTCAATTATAGACCTTGTCACGTCTCATTTTGGCGTCGGTGACGTTGGCGGACCGCCAATCGGGCTTTGGTACTGGCGTGAGCCACGAAGTTTGACAATTGTAACGTTTCAGAAGTGGGCGCGGGCGTTCTCGATTTGCTAGAATGTTGCCCTGACCATTTTGCACGGAGGGCAAAACATGCCTGGACGGTTTTTTTCCGCACCGACGACTTTGATTGTCGCGACTTTGGTTATCGGCGTATTCGTTACACCCGGTTTGGCCCAGGTTGTTACCGTTGACAACGTTGACTCGGGGTTTTCTGTTCTTGCGGGCACATGGGAAACCGGCACGTTTCCGACGCCGCATGGTTCCAACTATCGATGGGCGCTGACGGTGGATGAGCCGTTTGCCGAAGTCGAATGGCGCCCCAATCTTCCGACATCCGGTTTATATCAAATCGAAGTCTGGTACGTGCAGGGAACGAACCGCGCATCCGATGCGGTCTACAATGTGCACCATGCCGGCGGTTCGACGCCCGTCTCCGTCAACCAGCAGGCCAACGGCAGCCAATGGAATATCATCGGCACGTTCAGCTTCAACGCGGGCAGTGGCGGCTACATCACGATGAACAACGACGCGAATCCGTTGGTCGTCATTGCCGACGCGGTGCGGTTCACGTCGCTTTCCGGTGCGACAGCCGACCTGACACTTGCGGTGTCGCCTCCTGGCTCGGGCACAACGACACCGACAGCTGGAATTGTGAATTCGTATTTCGTCGGAGAGACGGTCAGCATCTCAGCCGCACCAACAAGTGGAAACGTGTTCGACCATTGGGAGACGTCGGCAGGTTCGCTTCCGGCATCGCCGACCTCTGCATCAACGACAGTGACAGTTGACCAAAACAAGACAGTGACAGCCGTCTTCGTGCCGGGCGACACGACGCCTTCGTTTCGCGGATTCTGGATTGATGCATTCGGGTTCGGCTTCAAGAATGCGGCGCAGATCGATGAGATGGTGGCGATGGCCGTTGCCGGTGGATACAACGCAATCGTCCCCGAGGTGCTCGCATATCAAGACAACATCGGCAGCGGACACGGCGCGTATTGGAACTCGACGATCATTCCCAAAGCCACCGACATCAGCAGTTCGTTCGATCCGCTGGCCTACATGGTCGACCGGGCCCAGGCGAACGGACTCGAAGTCCACTGTTGGCTGGTGTCATTTCGCGTGAGCGAATCCTGGCCACCCAGCGGCAACAGCATCATGTCCGCCCATCCCGAATGGTTGATGGTTCCGCAGGCGGGCATCGACGGCGGGCCTGCAACGGTGGACGGCAAATTCACGCTCGATCCGGGGTCAGCCGGTGCGCAGGAATACCTGATGAGCATCGTTCGCGAACTGGTTACCAACTACGACATCGACGGGATTCACTGGGACTACATTCGCTACACGACCACGAACGCAGGCTATCCGGCTGACATGAACTACGACAAGTCGACCCTCGCCCGCTTCCACGATATCACCGGTCGCAGCGATATTCCGTCGACAGGCGACAGTCAATGGAATGAATTCCGCCGACGCACGATCACCGAGTTTGCCCGTCGCGCGATGACCGAAGTGGCGACGTTGGACAATCCCAATCAGCCGCTGCGTCACACGGCTGCTCTGATCACGTGGGGTGACGCACCCGCAAATTTCTCGTCGAGCAGCGCATACGGCATTTTTCAGAATTGGCGTCACTGGATGGAGATGGGCTACCTCGATGCGGGTATTCCAATGACGTATTACAGCGAGTCGGCACACGCCTCGTGGTATCGAAACTGGGTCGATGCGTCGGTCGGATGGCGCTACGATCGCCACATTTACACGGGACCGGCCGTCTATCTCAATTCATTCGCCGAGAGCATTGCGCAGATGCAGTACGCCCAGAATGCAGGCGCCAACGGATTGAACACGTATTCGTACCGCAGCACCAATGACACGGGCGCGAACTGGTACGACTGGTATCCGTACGTGAAAGCCAACCTGTTTGCGGGAGCGGTTGACGTTCCGTCGATGCCGTGGCGCGATCCTGATTCCTCGACCGAGGGCAACGTGTGGGGAAGAGTGACAGATGGTGGCACTGGTGAGCCGATCGATGACGCGACCATCCTGCTCGATGGATTTGACACCGGCATCCGTACCGACGGAAACGGTTACTATTTGCTGACGCATGTAGCAGCCGGGGTGGGTGGTTCGCCGAAGGACGTTACCGCAAGATTCACCGGTTATTCGGATGTGTCGCGGCCGGCGGTTCTGGTTGAACGCGCGGGTTACACCGAGGCCAACTTCGGCATGGGTTCGTGGTTGCCCGGCGACTACGACGCGGATGGTGACGTAGATGCGGATGACTACGCGGAGTTGAACGGGTGCCTGACCGGACCGATCCCGGGTCAAATGATCGCCGGGTGCGACGTCATGGACCTTGACCTTGACGACGACGTGGACCTCGAAGACTTCGCCGAATTCGAAGCCGCGTTCACCACAGGTTCCTGACAAAATTGAAAATGGCCTGAGAGAAAATAGAGCGTGCGCTTCGATCAAGCGCACGCTCCTGACTGGCCTGCATCTGCAGCGCCTTGGCTTCAACTCGATGTTCGCGGAATCCACCGGTCGATTTTGTTGAGACAAGCCCGAGCCGCCGTCTACTGAGTCTGGTGGGCTGGAGTTTGCATATGCGGGCGATATGTTGCCCGGTCAATTCAGACTTCCCAGTTTGACGAGATTTTGATGCTTTTGATTTCAATGTTGGCGATTAAACACTGATATTGCGGATGGCGGGCCCGGTTGCTTCGTGAAACTCACACCAACGAATCTGGCAAAGTTGAAGCAGAGATTCAACCCTTTGCCCAAAACGTCAGAACCGCTTATGTTTATGACGGGTGGCGACCCACAACGGTGAAAGTCCGCCGGGTCCCTTGAGCATGCACCATTTTCAGATTCGTGTTGGCATCGCCTTGCGCAAGTCGGGGCGGCTGCGAGCAGGGCTGCGAATTTCGATTGGTTCACTGGCTTTACCCCTTGGTCGATTTTGCAGCATGTGTTTCTGAAATGTGACGTTTCTAACTGAGTATTCTGAGTTTTTATGGAGAAAGATTCATGAAGCAACGATTTGCCCTGGCTTTGATTGCGCTCTTCACGATCGGTTTTGTCGGCTGCGTCGACTTGACCGGAGGCAACGGTAACGACAACGGTAACGGTAACGACAACGGCAATGACAACGGCGGCGACGTCAACACCAACGGCATGGACAACGGTAATGACAACGGCGACGACGTCGATACCAACGGCATGGACAACGGGAATGACAACGGCGGTGACGACAACGGGAACGACAACGGCGACGACAACGGTAATGATAACGGCGACGACAACAGCAATGACAACGGCGGCGACGATGGCATGACCGGTGGTGATGCCACGGCTGGCGAAGCCAAGTTCGCGGCCAACTGCTCAGTGTGCCACGGTGCCGATGGTTCCGGTGGTGCGGTCGTGGCTGGCTCGATCCGCGGTTCGGATACCGACACGGTCAACGGCGCCCTCATGTTGGATGGCCACCCCTCGCCCGATTTGAGCGACGAAGACATCGCCGACATCGTGGCATTCCTGGCCGACGCATAAGCCAAAGCTTTGCGCATGCGTGCGACGGTTGTCGCGCGGTGCGTCGACAGATGTACCAAAACGGTTGAATACGGGCGGTGACCTGATGAGGTCACCGCCCGTTTTTTTTTACGGATTGTTTGGGGACGCCAGGTGGTCGTCGCAGTCTTCGTTGTTATTGATCAACATCCTCAGTCGTGTCGATCGGCTGCATCAAATTGCGGGCTTTCTCAACGAGTTCGATGAATCCTTCACGGTCGGTGGATCGATCGGTTCCGGTTGCGTTTTCCGCCAACTCCAGGATCTGATCGAACGCGACATCGCCGCGATGGTTTGAGTTTCGCAGGATCATGCCGAACGATGCGACGGCGGCTGCGAAGCGGAAATCGTCCGACGCCTCATCAATCGATCGCCCCTCGTCCAGCACCGGGTGTTCGAGCTTGGTGCTCGTGTCTTCGTCTGGCAACTTGTAGCGGACCTTCACCGTCATCAACTCGTCGTTGTCGATCAACTCAGGTGATGGGTTGGCGAGTTGGTACTTCAGCGGATCGACATCGGGAAGTTCCGACTGCTCACCAGCCGGGACGATTTCGTACAACGCGGTGACGGTGTGGCCCGCACCGATTTCGCCCGCGTCCTTGGTGTCGTCGTTGAAATCTTCCTTTGCCAGCATTCGATTCTCATAACCAATCAATCGATACGCTGCCGCGATCGCCGGGTTGAACTCGACTTGAATCTTCACGTCTTTGGCGATGGTTACGAGCGTTCCGCCCATCTGTTCGACGAGGACTTTCTCGGCTTCGCGAAGCGTGTCGATGTACGCGTAGTTGCCGTTGCCCTTGTCGGCCAGCAGTTCGAGCGTGGCGTCCTGATAGTTGCCGCCGCCAAACCCGAGCACGCTCAGGAACACGCCGGTCTTGGCTTTCTCTTCGATGAGGCGGTGGAGGTCATCTTCGCTGGTGACGCCAACGTTAAAGTCGCCGTCCGTCGCGAGGATCACGCGGTTGGTTCCGTCTTTGATGAAGTTGTCAGCCGCAATTTGGTACGCCAGTTCGATGCCAGCCGCTCCGTTGGTTCCGCCACCCGGTTGCAGGTTGTCAATCGCGTCGAGGATGGTGCCACGGTTGTCGCAGGTGATCGAATCGAGGACCAGACCCGACGCACCGGCATAGACGACGATGGCGACGCGGTCGTATTCATCGAGTTGATCGACCAGCATGGTCATGCTCTGCTTGAGCAGCGGCAGTTTGTTGGGTTGGTCCATCGAACCGGAGACGTCGATCAAGAACACCAGGTTGCTTTCGGGCCGCTCGTCGTTGGGGATTTCGTAACCCTGCAAACCGATGCGGGCGAGGCGGTGATTTCGATTCCACGGGCAGTCGGCCACATCGACATTGATCGAAAACGGTTCGTCGATGCTCGGCTGGGGATAGTCGTAGGCGAAGTAGTTGATGAATTCTTCAATGCGAACAGCATAGCGCGGTGGAAGCTGACCCGAATTGAGGAATCGCCGGGCGTTGGCATAGGAGGCCGTGTCGACGTCGATGGAGAAAGTGGACAAAGGTTCCCGCGCGACGGCTTTGAACGGATTCTCGCGGATGGGTGCATAGTGCTCGGTCGAGGATTCCCGAGGATAAACCGCATCAGGATTTCCGTCGCCGTCAGCGTCAACAAAATGCCACCAGCCGGATTGAATCGGATTGCCAATTTGTCCTGAAGGATCGAATCTTAGAAAGAATGCAGCTTGCGGTTCGATCGTATTCGTCAAGCTAATGTTCCCCACAGGGCTTTTGTGAAAACTCGCGTACCCGTCGCCGAAGAGTACGTTGACTCCGTTTGCTGACGTAGCGTCCCTGTTCGTAGAGGCAACGAGTGCAACACCGCCAGGATTCTTGCCGTCCATGTTGTCAAAGTAGAGGGCATCAAATGCCACCTCAGAATCGACAGTGAAGTCATCGCTTCCGTCACCTTTGATGACGTGCAGGTCCACAAGGTTCGGGAACTCATTGAGCGCAAGATCGTCATCAACGTTGTTGTAAGGGATGTCCGTCACGCCTTTGTAGTCAGCAGCGTTGAAGTTATTGCTGTCATCCAACGCACGCACCCAAAGTCCCCTGACTTTGTTCATGTTGATCGTCGGAGCTCTGTTGTCGGTTACGATGAAGCTGGAAGCATCGAGATCAACTTTCGCCCAATCTGCGCCGACAACCCCCGTCCCGCCTGAAACGTCGGCGTCTTGCGATGCTTTCCAACCCTGTTGTCCATCAATGAGGCCGTTTGTGATCACAGAATCATCCGCGTCACCATCACCCTCTCGACGATCACCCTGCCCTGAGTAGCCGAGAGCAGCCAGCCTGCGTCGCGATTCCTCTTGAGCCGCGGCCACAGCGATGTCTCGTGAATCGTGGATTTGAGCAGTGGAACAAACGTCCATCATATCGCTGGGATCGGTAAGCACTGGAATGGCGACTGAGAACAGAAGGAATAGCGACGCGGCTACCCCCACGCCAATCCACGCAAATCTCTGCCCGGCAGTTAGTGGTTGCGCAGTTGCCAATTCGGACGCTTCGGTTTCGGCAATCTTCGATTCAATTCTGTCGCGGTGTGCTTGCGTCAATCCGACCATCGGTTCCTCTGCCAGCGCTTGCTTGAGCAGATCGGCTGTGTCTTGCACGGAGGCGATGGTTTCCTGCCACTCGGGGTTGGCTGACAGTTCGGATTCGAGGTTGGTTGCTTCTTCGTTTGACAGTTCGCCGAGGGCGTACGCGGTGATGCGCGGATCGTCTTCCGGGAACATCAAATCGTTGGTGTTGGTTTCGTTTGGCTTGTGGGTCATGATGATTTCCTCCGGCTTATGTTGGCCGACGGGTTGATCGACAGTTGTTTGCGGACCGTTTTGATCGCGTGGTGCAGCAGGTAGCCGACGTTGCCCACGCTCGTCTGCATCACTTCGCTGATTTGCTGGTAGCTCATCTCGTTTTGAAAACGAAGTCGCAGCGCCTCCTGCTGATTGTCGGGCAGGTCGGCGACGATGGCGTGCAGTTGATCGACGGCTTCGGTGTGCTCGAGGTCCGCCGACGGTTGCCTTACCGTATTCGGTGCGGCGGAGTCGGCCGCGATGGAAAGTGTGTTGGCTTGCATGGTCTTCATCGGTTTTTCCTTGCGGAGCACATCGAGTGCCCGATTGCGACAGACGGCGAAAAGCCACGGCCCGATTTGACTAGTTGCGTCGCGATCGTCATCGAGGCGGCCATTGGTTGAAGCCCCGTCGTTGCAACTGGACAGGTTGTCGCATGCTGATTGGTCGGAGCAAAAGCGTAGAAACGTTTCCTGCACGACATCGCGCGCACCTTCCACGCTGCCCACAAGCCGCGTCGCATAACGCGTCAGTGGACCTTCGTATCGATCGAGGACGGCAAGCATCCAAGCCCGCCGGTCAGGTCGATGGTCGTCGGTCATGCAGAAAGCTCCGATCCAATCGCAACGGCTTCACCCATAATACGGGCGGGCAGTGGATTTCTTGGGTCGGATTTGAGATTTCTTGAATTTCGGAAGGGCTGTGGGCTTCGCGCTATGGAGCGGCGAGTTCAATTGTAAAGGATGCGAAATCCGCAAGATCGACGTCGCCATCCTGCTGCATGTCGGCATGGACGCAGGAGGATATGGTTGGTATTCCACCGCCGGGGCCGGTGATGCAGTCCACGTACTCGGCAATGTCAGCCGACGTCACCAGTTTGTCGCCCGTGACATCGCCAAGGTCGCCATCGAGGGGCGTGCAAACCGGATCGCCACCGCCGATAATCGTCGTCACCTGGTCGAAGCCGGAAAGAACCGTTGGGGGCAACAGAGCGCCCGGAAGGGGCGCAACGACTCCGGTGTCCGGATGAATCTCGAAGAGCGCGGCAGATGTTGAACAAGCCATGAAGGGCGACCCGCTGGGGTGAAACGAGAGCGCCGAAAATTCGGGCGGGGCGTTGAGCGAAACCGGAGTGATGTCGCCCGAGTTTACGTCAACCGTACCAAGCGATGTGCCAGTTGAAAAATAGAGCAGACCACTGACCGGGTCGAACGCCATTCGTGCGTTCGTGCCCGAGAACGAAATCTGCCCCCAACCCGTAGGCGTCACCAAGCCAGAATTTACGTCGACGGTTCCAAAGAATCCAATGCCCGGAACCAGCCATTCATAGATGCAGTACAGATTCCCGTTGGCGTCAAAGGCAATGTCCTCCAATCCAGGCAGCGCAAGCGGATCGGAATTGGCAATGGCAGTGAGCGATGTCACGGCTCCGGTGTTTGGATCGATCGTGCCGAGAAATTCGGTGCCGCCGCCCTCGTCGATCACATAGATTTCATTCGATTCGGGATGAACAGTCAGCGCATGTCCGCTCGCGCCGATGTCGAAACTTCCCGGGCTGTCCCAACTGCCGCCACCGGTCAGATCGAAATTGCGGTGAACGGTATTGGATTCACGATCGACGGCGTAGTACGCCGTTTGAAGGACCGGGTCTCCTGGGTCAGTGCATTCCAATAGACGCAACTCGAGATCCCACGACGCGCCTTGCCCGCCGGAGTTTCCGTCGAAGGCTTCCGCATCCGCTACCGAGTTGACCCGAAATGTGTATGTGCCGGCTTCAACGAGGAACTGTTTGTCAAAATGAAATTCGTCGCTCGAACCTTGAACGAACTTATCGTATGAGAAGAAATTAGGACCGTTCAATGTCACCAAGACTTGTCCGAAGTTTGACGACTCGGCATAACCCGTCAGCTCTACCGTGCCGGGCTCGTCGAGAATTAGAACAACCGAGAAGTCTGACAACGCATCCGATTCTGCCATGGAAACGGCGCCCATTGCAGATGCCGAAGCACCGACTCTCCCGCCAACGGTGATTCGATTGGTTGCAAGAATTGAGCACTGACTGGCAATTGTAACGGCTTCTGCTTCAACAATCGGGGTGGACGATGGGTCGACATGAGAGGCGAGTGCTTCGGTTTGCGATTCGAACAATCCAAAATCCGATGCAGCTGCTTCGTCTGAATCAGTGTGCGATTCTTTAAGCGTTCCCGCTACGGAAACCGAATTCGTGCTTCTGAATTGGTTGGCGATTTCCCAACTGTCCGCCAATGCGTCCCGCGCTTGCACCGTCAGGCCAAACACGCCAAGCAGAAAGCACTTCGACACACGATCGCATCTTCGCATTTCATCCGCCTTTGTTTGCAACAAGCGTCCCAATCGTTACTCGCTGAACGGGGAGTTCGCTGCGAGCCTTGGTGTGCCCACGATTGTACCAAATGCAGACGTCAGTTGGCACCCGGTATGTTCCAGCCGATGCTCAAACACGAATCGCTATTGATTTCGAACTATGTATTAATTAATACGTTAAGAGTATTGCCAAACGTCTCGGCCACATGGGTTCGCCCTGATTTATGGAATTTTGAAACCTACAAAAACACCCCGCAGCCGCTTTCGCAGGCCACGGGGTGGGCGATGGTGCTTGGGTTGTGGGCGAGCCTTGTCGAATTACTTGATCAATTCGACCGGTCGCGTTCCTCCGAGTTTCTTGAAGATCGCTTCCAACTGATCGCTATAAGCGTCGATGGTTCCTTCGGCGTGGAAGTGCTCACCGCGACCGATTTCTGCGATCTGCGACATCAGCGCGGTGTCGGAGTCTGAACCAACACTGACCGCGAAGATACGAATGCCTTGCGCTGCGGCTTCCTCGGCCATCTGCCGGGCGTAGATCGGACCATTGGTGTAGTCACCCGTACCACCCCATGCCGAAACGTTGGCCTTACCGTCGGTGAGAAGAATCATCACCTTTCGCGACGTGTGTCGTGCGCGGACGCTGGTCAATTCTTCGATGCCTCGGGTGATGCCGCCACCCATGTTGGTCCACGCATCGTAGTGACCGGCTTGCATCTCATTCAGACGATTCTTAACGGATTCATAATCGTCGGTCAGGTCGATTTCGTGACGGGCAGACTGACCGTAGATTTCGAGCGACAGACGATCATCGGTATCGAGCGTTTCGATGAGGTCGGCCATGTGCGTCACGGCATCCTTGACGGCCTGCATTGGCTGAGCCGGCACGTTGGCGAGGTCGGACGTTTCGGCGTGCGACTCACGCGTTTCGAGCAGGTAGTTGGTAAACGTCTTGAGCCCGAACCGATAGCGGAAGTCCGAGTCGGCTTTGTAGGCACCGCTTGAGGTCTTGCCGACGAAGCTGATGTAGTCGGTCCATGAACCCTGCTCAAACGGATAGTCCACCAGCCAGGTCAACTCGCTGCTGGAGACCATCCCGTTGCCGTTTCCATTCTTGCGCTGGTTGTAGGGGATGTCTTCCCACAAACCGTTGTTCATTCCGCTATCCCAGCGGGCCAACCCAAGGGCGACAGCCACACGCTCTTCCCACGCACCGTTTCCGTCGTAGTCGTTGGACATGAGTGCGTCGATTTCGGCGTTGCTATATCCAGCATCCGCGTACCAATCCTCAAGGTCGTTGTCATACCAGTTCTTGTTCTTCTGGTACTTGCGCAGGGCGGGATCATTTGCCGGTTCGTAGGTCTGCGTGATCGAGTTGCCCCAGTAGTACATCAGCCCAAACGTCGGACCGGCCACTTCACCCGTGTTAAGAACGCCAGGGTCGGTTCCGCTGTTGCCCGGTCCACCGGGGAAGTAACCCGGAGGCGGTGGGGGATTGCCGGGGTCGCCGATTGCATACGGATGAACACCATCGCCGATTCCCCAGGTGCCACGTGAAATCGGAAGCGCTTCCCAGACGTCAAACAAGTTGATGTCCGTCTTCTTGAAGTTGCCGAGTTCACTGTCGTCGTTGTGGGATGACGAAAGGTCTGCGACGATCGCGATGTCCCGTGGCACCATCATGGCAATCGCTTCGGCTTCCACATCGGTGGACTGCTTGCCGAAGATTCGTGCGAAGTAGAGTTGGAGCGCGCCGTTGGCGCTGCCCGTCGTCTTTTTCATGACGACCCGAACGGCGTCCGGAAACTCCGTGGTCGGCTGAAAGTCGTATGACCCGTTCTGCTCGTTGTACACGGCGCGTCCAAACTGGATATCGGCATCTGAAACAGAGACCGACTCCTGGAGCACCTTGTTCGCCTGGACGATCCGGTGAGCCTCTTCACGTGCGAGTGCCATCGGATCGCCCTCATCAAACGACGCCAGCTTGGACGAAGCGGCCAATGCGGCAGCGTCAGCCGTTCGCTGGAGGTCGGTCTTGGCGTTGTAAATCACCCCGACGTCGATGGTCAGCGCTGCGAAGCCCATGATCGCGGTCATCGAAACCGCAACCTGAACCGCCACCGCACCTCGACGTCGATGGTTGACCCTGAATCCGTTCGTGTTCGTTTGCATAGCCTCTTTCCTCCCCACCGCCTTTTCGCCCTCCACCCCTTCACCGGCAATTCCGTCGTTTGCCAGATGGGGTCGCAGAGCGACACATCATGTCAGTCGAAAATTACGATTGCGGATTCGCGACGTGCAAACATTTGGGCGGTGCGGAAGCCTTTGCGTAAAGTAAGGGCAAACACGATAAATCTGGGGGAACGATGGGCAGCTGCCGATGTCGGCAATCGGTTACGGCTGTGTCATATACTGGCACTTCACGTTTCCCCTTCCACGGGGTGTCTGGTGCAGGATCATTGGGTTATCGGGCGGATCAAAAGCTGAATTGGTGAACGCGGTCTGACCTGTGTATACGACTGAATCGCGGGAGTCGGACGTTGCGGTGACGCCAAAATTTTTTTGCGGCAAACCTGTGATGCGTCTGATAAGCGCAGGGGAGTTGGACGACTGACGTTTGCGTCGCGCTGTGCCGATTGGGTTTTCTTGGATGGGGAAGATGCACGTTTTCCCCCTGGATTCCCGCTTGCGCGGGAATGATGGCGTTCGGACATCGTTACGTTTGAACAGTACGACGTTTTAGCCGGCAAGGCGGCGGGCTGCGATCGGTGCTTTGGTTTCAAACTCAACGCCGACGATTTGTCCACCGAGCGTGTTGGTCGTGTGGACGACGCGGCCAATAACACTGCGCGTGTTGTTACCGGCGCAGATTTCCAGACGCGTGTGCTGATCTATTTTCTGGCGGGAAAGGAATCCGACGCCGCCAAGCGAAACGTCGCGGGCTTTTACCATGATGACGAGGCCCTTGTCGGGACCGGTCAGGATACGGATGGCCAGCGTTGCATTCCAGGTCGTGCGGGCGAAGGCGCGTTTGCCCTGATAGTTATCGGTGGTTCCACAGCGACGTGCATCCTGAACCCATTCTTCGACGACCGGTGATGTGGCCAACTTGCGTGACGTGCAGAACATGGTGCCTCTCCTTCCCTCCCCTTGGCGATGCGGTGACGATCACCGACATTCACAACGCCCAACTGTGGGGTCTATTGTCGGGGCGTCGATTTGAACCTTTCCGAGGAATCGAACAATTTTGAAAAATGCCACTGAGTGACACTCAACGCCGGATGGAAGCGAAAATACCCTCGTTGAGGGTCCCAGTTTCGAGGGGGGATCGCCCGCGGACGGGCGGTCGGTGATGGCGCCAGCCAACCTTGGGGCGAGGTCATCCGGATCAAGCAATGCGGCGATCGGAACCACCGGTTTTCAAAGGGGCGGTTGAATATTTCGCCTTGCAGCGTGAAGCCGCTCGAGGCATTGGGCTCGAGGGGCGTTTCGCGCGTGGGGTTCTGGCTAATACCACGTGATTTCGTTGACACGCATGGGGGTCTGAGTAGACTTATCGGTCATGAAGAACCGACTCGCCCATCTGGTATGCCTCGCGGGACTTATGGTCTGTGCAGGGTTGGTTTGTGCAACGCCAGCCGTCGCCGCCCCTGAAGCGAGCAAGATTGCCCGCCGCTGGCAGTTGGACATCGAATTCCACGACCTCGAACGGGTAAGCGTCACCCTGCCCGGTGACAACAAGCCCACGGCCTACTGGTTCATGCTTTACACCGTGACCAACAACACGGGCGAAGACATTGAGTTTTATCCCACGTTCGACCTGGTGACATCCACCTTGCAGGTGATCCCAGCCGGCGAAGCGGTAAGCCCGACCGTCTATGACATCCTCAGGGAGCGGTACAGCAAGCTTTACCCATTTTTCCGCGATCCAATCCGGGTCCATGGCAAGCTTTTGCAAGGCGAGGACCACGCCCGGACCTCGGTGGCCGTTTTCCGCGATTTCGACCCGAAAGCCGACAGCGTGACCGTTTATATCGCCGGGCTCTCTGGCGAGTTTGCTAAAGCCGCGAACCCCATGTTTGACCCCAAAAAGCCCGAATCGAGCGACAATCCGCGGTTCTTCCCCCTTCGCAAGACCCTGGCTGTCACCTATGATATTCCCGGTGATGAGGTGACCCGAGCCGCTTCCACGCCGATCCGCCGCCTCCGCGAATGGATCATGCGGTAGGGCAAATTCCTCCGTGATTTCTCCCGAATCGTCGATTTGAATGATTTCGGTATATTGTTACAGTGATGGGCTCAGCCGGCGGTCGCGACGATCGCCTGAATATGTTCGGTCTCGGTTGGAGTTGTTTGATGGCACATAAGAAGGGGCAGGGTTCATCGCGTAACGGTCGTGACAGTAACCCTCAGTATCGTGGCGTTAAGAAATACGGTGGCGAAGTGGTCAAGACTGGAGCGATCATCGTCCGCCAGTGTGGTACCAAGTTCATCCCCGGGCGTCATGTCGGATGTGGCAGCGACTACACGCTGTTTGCTTTGTGCGACGGCAACGTCGAATTCAAAGGCCGCAAGGTCCGGGTGATTCCGTCCGCCAACTGATGTTCTCGACGGAACAGGGTCGCGTTGACGTTGGCTTTCGCGGACTTGTTTCAGCGCAAGACGCAGGCTTGCTAAATCGAATACTTCGAGAGGGCTAAGTACGAGCCCTCTTTTTTTGTGCGCCGATTGTTGGACGGTAACATTGGTCACACATTGCTGGATCATGCGGGACGGTCGCAACTGAATCATGTTTATCGACGAAGCAGAAATCGTGGTGCGGGCGGGTAGCGGCGGTGACGGGTGCGTCAGTTTCCGGCGCGAAAAGTTCGTCGCCTTTGGCGGTCCCGATGGGGGCACCGGTGGCGACGGCGGCAGCGTGATCCTGCGCGGAGCCGAGTCGGTCGAGACCTTGATGGATTTCAAGGGCAAGCACCATTGGAACGCGAAAAACGGCGGACCAGGCGAAGGTCGAAACATGACCGGCGCCCGTGGTGACGATCTGATCATCGAACTGCCCGTCGGCACGCTGGTTTACGATCGCGCGACTGACATTCTCGTCAAGGATCTTCACGGTCATGGCGTTGAATGCTGCATCGCCCGCGGTGGGAAGGGCGGTCGGGGCAATGTCAGCTTTGCGACCGCGACGCAGCAAGCCCCCCGCGAGCACGAACCCGGTGAACCGGGCGAGATGCGCGAACTTCGTCTCGAACTCAAACTCATCGCCGACGTCGGTCTGGTTGGGTTGCCCAATGCCGGAAAGAGCACGCTGCTCTCGCGCATTTCGCAGGCACGTCCGAAGATCGGTGCATATCCGTTCACCACGCTCAAACCGCAACTCGGGATCGTCGAGCTTTCCGACAACCGCCGATTCGTTGTGGCCGACATACCCGGATTGATCGAAGGCGCCCACGAAGGTGCGGGGTTGGGCGATGCGTTCTTGCGGCACATCGAGAGGACGCGGGTCATCGTGCATCTGGTCGATATCTGCCCGCTGGATGAACAATCGCCCGTTGACGCATATCATGCAATTCGGCGGGAACTTCGCGAGCATAGCCAATCGCTTGCGGACAAGGAAGAAATCGTGGTCGCCAACAAGACAGACCTCATCCCTTCGAACGATGCGGTCAACGAATTCGCCGAGGCAATCGGCAAGAATGTCTTGAGCATCAGCGCGGTCAGTGGGGCGGGTATTGCTGAACTAACCGAACGACTTTGGTCCATGGTTGGTCGGCACAAGCCCGTCGAACGAAAACCGGTGGAGCTACCGGTCCCACCGCACCTTAGGACGAATCAATCATGAATTACCAAGTGGGTGATCTCGGTCCTCTGTCGATGGTCGTCGTCGACGTGGGCAACAGCTCGATCAAATTGGCGCGCTGGGTTGATGGCGAAATCAAAGACATGGAGCGCGTGGGTTCGACCGACCAGTCCGGTGTGTTTCGCGTTCTCGATGTTGTGCGCGAAAAGTGCGATAACGAACTGCGCCAGGCGATCATCATCGCATCGGTCGTGCCCGAGGTGACGGGATGGTTGGCCGACCACATCGAAAACGAATTGGAACTTCGCCCGTTTGTCGTCGGGCAGAATACACCGCTCCCCGTTGAAGTTGATGTGCCCGAACCGTCGCTG
>DDIR01000051.1:0-237 GCA_002338715.1 Phycisphaerales bacterium UBA1845
GAGGAAGGTGGGGATGACGTCAAGTCCTCATGGCCCTTATGTCCAGGGTGTCACACGTGCTACAATGGGATGTACAAAGCGACGCGAGACCGCGAGGTGGAGCAAATCGCAAAAAACATTCCTCAGTTCGGATTGGAGTCTGCAACTCGACTCCATGAAGTTGGAATCGCTAGTAATCGCGTATCAGCCATGACGCGGTGAATGTGTTCCTGAGCCTTGTACACACCGCCCGTCAAG
>DDIR01000051.1:473-17557 GCA_002338715.1 Phycisphaerales bacterium UBA1845
CTGGATCACCTCCTTTCTAGAGGATTATCTAGACCGTTCATCTGCGAATTATCGCAATCACGATGAGCGTGAAAGTCAGCACATTATCAACACGGTTCTCAAACTTTTGTTTGCAAACCGTGTGGAAGAAATTCAAAGCCTTCGGGCAAAGAATCTTCCCGACAACCAATCAACCTGTTTGCAATATAAACGGCACTCGGTCCGAAAGGCCCGGGTGCCGTTTTCTTTTTACCACGCTACCGTGCGTATGATTCATGGTCGCGGGCAATGTGCCACTGCTCTGTCAGTAGTGATGAAAAAGATGCGGTGATAAGGAGAGTCGGTGATGGGGGCTCGACGCTGCGAGGGTGACTCGATTTTGGTTCAGGCGTGGGGTTAAACGGGGAGCATTGTCCATCGTCTATTGCACTGCTCACAGAGCAGTGGCACGGTTGATGCGCTCGTTTGGCGAGTTCGGGGGAATGATCAAGGTCGATTTGCCGCGTATTTACGCCGCTTTCGCCGCAATCAATTGAAACCCTGTGAAGGATGGGGTATAGATATCAAAAGCAATGAAGGTTGGCCGTCAGCAGGTTCAAGCGGCCCACCCATGCAAAAGGGGGCGTAGCTCAGTTGGGAGAGCGTCGCGTTCGCAATGCGAAGGTCAGGGGTTCAAGTCCCCTCGTCTCCAGTTTCATTTCTCGCTTCATCCAGATAGCGCGTCCAAGTCAAACGTGACCCCATGCCGCTAGCGGCTTATCCCTTGTTCAAAATAGTGCAGACGACAGCCGGAGGTAAATTGATTGCGTTGCCGCATGCGGGGCAGGTATCAGCTTTCACGCCAGTCAGGTCGCCCAGGCACTTCGAGCAAAACGGGCCATCCCTCATGATGACTTCCGCTCTCACTCGCGGGAAAACCAACATGGCGGCTGCGAGTGGTGCATACCCATAGCAAAGAATCCCAGTCGCCAGTATCAGGATTCGAATGCCATTACGTTTGGCGGTTGAGTGAGCCATGTCGGCTTGAATCTGTTGCAAATGCTCAGCCAGCCCCAATTCGGCGCCGATCCAAACCAAGCCGAGCACTGCCCCCATCGCGCCAAGTGTGATGATCAGGCTGATCGTGGGGCTGCGTTTCTTGCGTGTGAGAACATGGGGCACGATTCCGGAAGACAAGTTAGCGCTTGGAAGATCGTGGCGAACGATCGTTCCGTCTTGATGACGAAACAGCAGTTCGGTGGGTTGATCGGATTCTGAGTACGTGTACATGTGCGCATCACGAAGCAATCGGACACGCGTTTGCTTGTCTTGATGGTCTTCGCGGTAGTCGACTTTGTATCCGCTATCACCGATTGCCCAACCGATGCCAGTAACGTCGCGTCGCAAACTATTGAATGTTTGGCGTATATGTCGCCGACACCTGACGTTCTCAACGATGTTTATGACCAAGCCGGCAACAGCGGTTGCCACGACGAAAGCGCCGACCCAAATCAGAATTCCAAAGATCGTTGGCATTTGTGGTACACCCTATTCTCGCAGCATTGGCGGTTGTTTTGATCTTCCAACGTTATCACTTGCTGCCGTTAGTCATCGTTAACAACGACCTTGCTCTCAATCACCTCGCCGCATTCGGGGCAGTTTGCTGAGACGTTTCCGCGCAAGTCGTAGGCGCAGTTTTTGCAGATTGGATACCAACTGAAGATTTTTTCATATCGCAGACGTCGGTATACGTAGACTGAAAGCAACATCGGAATCAAAACAAAGAAAAGCAGCGCGACCGCGAAGTAAAGGACTTGAACGGCCTTCAACATAATCGGCGAGCGGCCAACGCTTCCGGCGAGGTTGTTGATCCAGACGAAAACGAAATTTTCCAGGGGCCATTTCAGAATGACGGGCGTCGCGATTAAGGCAAGGATCGCCCAGAAAAGACTGACTCCGATACTGTTATTTTTCTTGCAGCAGTAATGAAGGACCTTTCCTCCGATTAGATTCTTGTCCGGCAATTCGTGCGATTCGATCGAACCGTCCGGCCTGCGCGTGATCAGATGCGTGAGTTTGTCGCCGTCTGGTGTGGCCAGGAAATAGAAGCCGGATTTTGCGTACACGAATGCCTGTTTTGCGGTTCCAGAATCCATGTAGGCCACCGGAATTCCATCGCCGCGAATTCCCAAACCTACCCGCAGGTTCGTATAGCCAAGTCCCTTCAGGATGCGTTTTGCGCCGATACGATCGCGAATTCTTCCAATTAGCCAACACGGTAGGTACAGCATCGCGCCTGCAAGACCAAACACGATCGCAATGGTCAATAGATCATAGAACGTCTGCATTGGCGATTCACGTCAGGTCGAGGGTGAATATTGTTGTTCATGCAAGGGCATGAGCGAGTCACTTCCGCATTCAGGACATACGCCCGATTCGTTACCTGTCAGATCGTACCCGCATTGGGCGCAGATTTCGTTGTTGGTCACGATGTTTTTGTATCTGCTCCGCCGAAACACGATGACGGCCAGCCATATGGGTAAGAGCAATAAGAAGATGATCACAATTTCCAGAAAAAGAGCCGGCGCGATCAGGCTGTAAAATGGAGACGGACCGATCAGGAACGTGAACTTGTAGTACGCGGCAAAGACGAGCACACCAAACACGATCGTCAGGAACCACGTCAGCAATGCACTCAGGAGGCTTGCTCCAACGCTGTGTTTGATTTCGCGGTGTCGATGCAACTGAATGCCGTCGTCGAGCCTCGGGTCGGGCAACTGGTAAATGCGCAGGGTGCCGTCCGGTTTGACATAAGCCAATTCGCTTGGTTCGCGGCTATTGATATAGACGTAGAAGTGACCGCCCTTGATGAAGCGAAAAAACATTTGATCGACATCGTTCTTGTTCGCCGACCGGACGCGATGACCGCCACCCAATTTGAGTAGCGTGATTCGAAAATCACCGGCGACGCGCTCGCTCATGTAGCGTTGAATTTTAGTCCGCTCCCGAGTCCACCCGATAAGCAGAAGCGGCGCTCCCAGCGCGATTGGAAGGACTAAAAAACTCGCCAAGATGATGGCTGAATCGCCGATGGACATTGGGGTTCTCAGCAATCAAAGACCGTACCGCTTCTCAGTTGCGACATTCGTATCCACTTGATTGTAGCCGATGGGGCGGCAGGTTTGCGACGAATCGAGAATACCTAGTCGTCCATTCCGTCGTCGCCGAAGCGCCATTTGGGCGGTGGGCCCTTCAGGACGCAGGCGGTCACTAGTGCGATGCATGGGACGATGATCGCCAGCAAAATGAACGGGAACGGGGCTCGGAGGTAGTCTATCAGTAGCAGTGCTCCGAGCATGACGGTGAACGTGCCGAGCATCACGAGCCAGCCTTGCCAGCATGTTGGGAATCCCCAGCCCCATCCGTACTTCTTCGCGCTGAACCAGTACTTCGGGCTTTCGCTGGATTTCTGATTCGAGTTCTTCTGATCACTCATCGTCTGAACTTCTCATAGTCGTAGGGCGGGCTTGGGGTGGCGGTGTTCCAAGTCATGTTGCCGCTCCAGCCGGTTTCGGTGAAGAATATGCCCAGCGATCCGGATTGCAGCGTCCAGTCTTCGCCGAGCTGGACGGAGGGGGCGTATGTGTAATTGCCGGCTGGCAGGGTGTGCTGCTCCATCGTGGTGGGGCCATTGCCTGAAATCGTGGTTGTGTATGTAAGCTCCGTTTCGATGGTGAAGTCGACATCGGCTGTCAGTCCGTCGTTGGATATCATCGAGGCGTTGTGCACAGTTCCGTCATCCGACTTGAACGAAATCGTTTGCGTGCCTCCGCCGCTGTGCGCGTATTGAACGCCGCCGATATTGGCGCTGCCTCCGACCGACCAGGTCACCGTCGACGCTGCGTCGAAGCGGGCGTCGAAACCTTCCATCGGGTCGAGCCATAAGAACGTACCTTGCGCGCCGGTGCGAGAGCGCGGTGAGGGGATGCCGCGGCCATGGAGCAGGTAGGTAACGGTAAACGTCAACCCTTGCGGTCCTTCGCCCTTGACGACGAAGCTGGGTTTCCAGGTGAGTAGCTGCATGGGCGGGCCGATGCGATCGTCTTTGCGCAAGCGGAGTTCACCTTCGGCGCCGACGGGAACCTTGAGGGCGTATCCGGTGCCGGTCACGTGGTTGGTTTGCAGAGCCGTCGTCTTACCGATGTCGATCGTCACGGTGCTGATGTCGGGCAAGTTGCCCGGCGCGTCGCCGATGATGAGTTCGGCGTTGTCGGGTGAGCGGGCCTGGAGGGCTGCGTTGCCGACTTCGTCGAGGAAAAAGTCGGTGATCGCGGGGGCCAACGTGAGTATCGGAGTAACTTGGGATTCCGTTTCCTCTGTTAGATAAAAGAGCATCGCGCCGCGGCTTGCGATGATGCCGTTGGAGTAACCCTTTGCCGCCATCGCGGCGTAGGCTTCGGCGATCGACATGTTCATGATCGGCGGGACGTTCTTTTCGAGAAACGGAATTTGGTTGGCCGACAGCTCTTCGTTGCTGCCGGTCATCAGTTGAAAGAAATTCAGCGCCGCCCGAAATGCCGCAACGGGATGCACGCGATTGGTCCAAGCCACGTAAGTCCCGTAATTGCAGCGGGCGTCGAGAGCGTCCTTGAAATGACCGCCAAGCGACACGTCAAAGCCGCGGCATGAATTGACGAACATGAGTGTGCGGTCGGGGAAGTTCTTCTTATCGTACTCGCGCATGAACAGCGGCGTGACGCAGTAGAACTGTTTCTTCTGCGTGGGTTTGTTGGGTGAGCGCAACGTGGCGTTCATGATCATCAGGCGCCGGCAGTCGACGTCCTTTTGATAGGTTGCTCGGTTGGCGTCGGTGACTTGGGTGGTGGTCAGAATCCATTGGTTACCGGGTGAACCAAAGCACGTCGGAACGGGGTCCGTCGCATCTAGCGGGTCGGTCGCAAGGTCGCGAATGCTGGGCGCCCTCCAGCCACCGTGCGATTCGGTGTAGATCACGCCGTAGTCGGACAGGTGCGTGAACATCTCCACGGTCAAATCGGTTTGTGTAACCTGGTATCCGATATCGGTGAGCATCTTGGCGATGAGCGGACGATTGTCCTCGTGCGGCCAGTCGTCGTGAAACGGCGCCAGACCGTTGGCGAGGATCGCCTTGTTGCTCGCGGGCATGAGGAAGCTGGAATCCGGAAACACCGGAGCGATTTGCGGGCGCTGCACTTTGGCGATTGGCCGCAGGGGGAAGCTGATCGGCGAGATCGACGGGTTTGCGTCGTCGGCATCGTTGAGCAGTTGCAGCCAGGTCTCGGCATCATTGCCTTCACTCTCGTCGTCGAAGATCGCGAAGAGTTGCGTTTCGCCATTGTCGAAGTCGGCCCAGATGACGTCGCTGTATTCGTCGATCTCTGCCGTCTCGACGCCGGACTTGCCCTGCAACTCGTTGAGCATGGCCTCGCGGGTGGTGTCGACGTCGGCGCCGTCGTCGAGCATCTGTTGGGCGTTATCAATCACGGAGGCGGCTGTTGCGGCGTTGGACTGCGTGTCGGCTGAGTTGCCGGATGAATTTCCGTTGTTGCTGCCGTTGTCGGTGGTCGGTGCGTTACCGCAACCGGGCATGACGAAAAGGATACAGGTGAGTACGACGACGAGATGTGATCTGTTGATCATGGCGGCTCCCCAGCCCATTGGCGTGTATGAACGCAATAGTACGAGGCAGCCCGGTCCGCGGAATTGAATCGGCAGAACGCTGCCTTCGCAAATCCCAAACGGTCATCGTAGACAGTCCGTTGGCGTGGTTCAAGCGTATGTCGGGGCGAAGGCGTCCGCGGTAGCAATCGAGGTCGATTCGTACAAAAAAAACCGGGGAACCACGAGGGCTCCCCGGTTGATAGTTCTTAATGCGGTGTTGCGGTGACTACATATGAAGTTCGCGACAGAGGAATGCCAGCTTGTCGGCGCTTTCTTCGATTCGCATGGTTGTGGGTTTTCCTGCGCCGTGACCCGCGCGGGTTTCGATGCGGATCAGCGTTGGGGCTTCACCGGCTTGGGCGGCTTGGATCGTCGCGGCGAATTTGAAGCTGTGCGCAGGAACGACGCGATCGTCGTGGTCACCGGTTGTGATCAACGTTGCCGGGTAGCTTGTGCCTTCCTTGATGTTGTGCAGCGGTGAGTATGCGTAGAGCGCTTCGAATTCATCCTTGTTATCAACCGAGCCATAGTCCGACATCCACGCCCAGCCGATGGTGAAGTCTTTGAATCGCAGCATGTCCATCACGCCGACGGCTGGTATTGCAGCACCGAACAGATCGGGACGTTGCGTGATGCAAGCGCCAACGAGCAGACCGCCGTTGCTTCCGCCATAGATCGCAAGCTTCTCCGATTTGGTGTAACCGTTTGCGATCAGCCATTCGCCGGCTGCGATGAAGTCGTCGAAGACGTTTTGCTTGGTGAGCTTCGTACCGGCTTGGTGCCACTCGCGGCCATACTCACCACCACCGCGAATGTTTGCGACGGCATAGACGCCGCCCATTTCCATCCAGACAAGATTGCTGACGTTGAAGCTCGGGGTGATGGGAATGTTGAAACCGCCGTAACCGTAGAGCAGGGTTGGATTGTTGCCGAGTTTCCAGAGGCCCTTCTTGTGGGTGATGAACATGGGGACGCGGGTGCCATCCTTGCTGGTGTAGAAGATTTGCTTGGTGACGTAGCGCGACGGATCGAAGTTGACCTTGGGCTGGCGATAAAGCGAACTCGTCTTGGTTTCGAAGTCGTAGCGATAGATCGTGCTCGGTACGCTGAAGCTTGTGTAGGAATAGAACGTTTCGGTGTCGCTGCGTTTGCCGCTGAATCCGCTGGCGCTTCCGATACCGGGCAGTTCGACTTCACCGGCATCGCTTCCGTCGAGGTTGTACAGGCGGACCTGGGAGTGGGCGTCCTTGAGGTACAGACCGACAAAGGTGTCGTTGATCAAGCCGACACCGCGGAGCGTTTCTTCCGATTCGCTGATGACTTCCTTCCAGTGGCTGCGGTCCGGGTTGTTGGTGTCGATGGCGATGACGCGGCCTTTGGGTGCATCGAGATCGGTGCGAACCCAGAAGACGGGCCCGTCGTTGTCGATGAAGGCGTACTGCGCGTCGAGGACGTCGATGAGTTTGACGACTTCCGAACCGGGGAGGCTGAGGTCTTTGTAATAGAGGCGGTTCTTGCGCTCGGTGCCTTTGCTGACGGAGATGATCAGGTAGCGGCCATCATCGGTGACACCGCCCGAAAAGCCCCAGTCTTTGTGGTCAGGGCGCTCGTAGACCAATTCGTCGGCTGACTGCGGTGTGCCGAGGCGGTGGTAGTAGAGCTTGTTGTATTCGTTGAGGCTGCGAAGGGCCTCGTCGCCGGACGGTTCATCGAAGCGCGAGTAATAGAATCCCGCGCCGTCTTTGGTCCAAGATGCGCCGGAGAATTTGCTCCATTTGATGAGGTCGGGAAGGTCGCGGCCCGTCTCGATTTCGCGCACACGCCATTCGATCCAGTCGGAACCGCCTTCCGAGACGGAGTAGGCGACGTACTTGCCGTCATCGCTGACCGCGTAGTCTGACATCGCGACGGTGCCGTCTTCAGAGAACGTATTCGGATCGATGAGGACGGTGGGTTCGTCGTCGAGGTTGCGGGCGGTGTAGAGGACGGAGTGATTCTGCAAGCCGTCGTTCTTGTAGAAGAAGTAGCGGCCTCCCTGTTTGTATGGCGTGCCGTACTTCTCATAGTTCCAAAGTTCGGTGAGGCGCTTTTGGATTTTCTCGCGCTGGGGGATGCCTTCAAGGTATCCGAAGGTGAGTTTGTTTTCGGCTTCGATCCATTCGCGCGATTCGGGTGAATCTGGATCTTCGAGCCAGCGGTACGGGTCGGGCACTTTGGTGCCGTGGTACGTGTCGACGACGTCGCCTTTGCGTGCGACGGGATATTCAAAGTGTCTTTGCTCGGCGCAGCCAGCCGCGGCAACGGCCACCAACGTCACAAAGCAGAATGCGCGTTTCATGTGCGTCTCCAGGGAATTGATTTCGTATCGTTATCAATGTGCGGGCTCACCCGCATTGAAATGCCACGGTGCTATTGTGGGACTTGCGATCAAGAGCCGCAAGGGTGGAATGCGCCTTGTTTGGCTATTGTACGCGGGTTGAATGTCGGAAATTGTAAGATCGCTGCGCACTGGCTGGCGAGCAATTTAGCAGCGTAGGGTCCGCTGTGCGGACCGATTTTGAAGATTCGCAACACGGCGGTCCGCACAGCGGACCCTACGAATTCGATGTCGATTCCTGCGGGGGCTACACTTTGCGCCAACGTGTGTCGGCGGCTTTTGTTCCGTCATCGAGTTGCGTCAATTCGTAATCGCCGAACAGGTTGGGTGCGTCCTTCTTGAGGATTTCGCAGACCTTGGATGCGACGATGCGGATTTCGGTTTCGGCGTGTTCGTTGGCTCGCATTTCGATGAAGTGGCGAAGCGCTCGGCCGTTGCCGGTGACGAAGATTTTCGTTTCGGTCGCGTTGGGCAGGATGGAGCGAGCGGCTTGGCGGGCCATCTTGCGGCGCAGCGTTTTGTCGGCGACGTTTTCGAATTTGTGCTCCAACCCGTGCACGAGTTTGACGTAAGCTTCTTGGCAATGCTCGACGGCTGCCCGCCAGATCTCGTGGAGTTCGCCGTCGTCGCCGATGCAGTCCGGTTCGACGAAGTCGGCGGTTGATTCATCGACGTAGCGCTGCGAGAGTTGCGAATATCCGAACCCGGCGCGGTGGCGGACGAGTTCATGGGTGAAGGATCGCGAGACGCCGGTGATGACGAAATTCCAGACGCTGTGCTCGAGGACGCTGCCGTGTCCGACCGACAGAAGCCGCTCGATGTAGGCCTTGTTGCCACCGGGACGCGGTTTGGCGAAGCTCATGTAGCAGACGCGTCCGGCGACTTCGACCATCTTTTCGCCGGCGACGGAGGCATCGGTGCTCCACGAACTGACGTCGTGATCGGCAAGGAAACGCTCGATTTCGGTGTCATCGGCGATTTGTTTGCCAACGAGATAGACGGACGGTTCGCGGATAATATTCATGGGTCGCATCCCTGCTTGGTGGTCAGATATTGAATGATTGTACGTCAAATGATCCTCGGAGTATGGCGTTTCATCATGCGATTGCAAACGTTGGGCGGGGCAATATTATCGCGGTAGAATTCCGAGCTGAGACGCTGGCGATCTAACTCGCGTCAACGCAAGGTCTACTAGATATTAACTCCAAAAAATCACAGCGCGCTCTTGAGCGGGATAGAACATTGGCTGAACTGACGAACGCAAAACACACTGATTTCCCCGCCGTCGCGGGTAAAGTCCTCATCCTTGGGCTCGACGGGGCGACGTTTGACGTGATGGGTCCGTTGATGGATGCCGGCCGAATGCCGAACCTCAAGCGGCTCGTTGATGGCGGCACGTCGGGCATCATGCATTCGACGGTTCCACCCATCACGCCGGCGGCTTGGACGACGTTCATGACCGGGATCAATCCGGGCATCCATGGCATCATCGATTTTGAGCGCTACGATGTGAAGACCAACGCGCTCGGATTCAATTCGACCAACGCGCTGTCACACGTTCGCAGCATCTGGCAGATTCTTTCCGACAAAGGCTATCGTGTCGGCAGCATCAACGTGCCGATGACGTTTCCACCGGTACCGGTCAACGGATTTCTCATCAGCGGATTCGAAGCCGTCAGCACCAAGACCGATTTCACCCATCCGCCCGAGTTGAAGTCTGAAATCCTCAACCGTTGGCCCGACTATTCGTTCAAGAACAAGTGGAAGCGCAAAACGTTTGGTGGTGATGCGCTCTTCGCGGAAAACCTGAAAGACATCACGCGCACGTTTCATCAGGGCGCGGAGGTTCTCGAATTCTGCGGCGACAAATACGGGTGGGACGTGATGATGATTGTCTTCAAAATGGTGGACAATCTTCAGCACAAGGTTTGGCGATACCTCGATCCGCGCACTCGCGATCGTTTTGGCAAACGCAGCCAGATGGCGCTCGACTGTTTCGCCGAGTTGGATGTCGCCATCGGTAAGATCATGGCCTACGCCGAACAGCACAACGCCCACATCTTCATGATGTCCGACCACGGGCACGGCAGCCTTGAGGGGAAGGTGCAGCCGAACCTCATGCTGGAAAAATGGGGGTATCTCAGCATTCGCGGCGGTGGGGCGCAGTCGCGCAATCGCGTCCGGCAACGCTTGGCGAAACTCTTTCGCAAGAAAGGCAAGTTCGCAGCCGGTAGTTTCAGTTTAGAAGACGACCTTGCTGTCGATTTTTCAGCGACGCGGGCTGCGGTTGTGCATGCGGGGATGGCCGGCTTCTTGTACATCAATCTGAAAGGGCGACAGGACACGGGCATCGTCGAGCCAAGCGAGTATGAAAGCCTACGCGACGAGTTGAAGAAGCGTCTCGAAGAGGTGACCTGCAAAGACCCGAGCGGGAAGGAAATCAAAATATTCGATGCGGTTCACAAACCAGAGGAACTGTATGGCTGCTCGCGCGAGAAGCGCGATTGGCTTCCCGATCTGATGCTGTCACCGAAACCGAGCCTGGCTGTCGTGCGGAAGATTCGCGGGAATCGGTTTGTGTCGTGGGTGCCGCTGCATCGGATGGAAGGGACGCATCGGCCCGAGGGTGTGTTTGCGGTGTATGGTCCCGGTGTGGTTGCGGGCAAGAAACTCGACGTGAATCTGATCGATGCAACGCCGACAATTCTTTCGATGTTGGGGTTGGCGTATCCCGGTGACATGGGCGGGAAGGTGATCACCGATGCGTTCAGTCCGGCGCTTCAGAAGCGCGTTGATGATTCGTCGTCGGTGGAGGCGTCGGAGTCGATGTCGGCTGGCGCGAGCGCGTATTCGCAGGAAGACCTGCAGAAGCTGACCGCCCGGTTGGCTGACCTGGGCTATCTCGAATAATTGGTAGGGTGGGCCGTGCCCACCGCTGTTTGAACAACTTCGACTGAATAACAGAAACAACGACTGAACAACATCAACGACATGGTGGGCACGGCCCACCCTACGCCGCGCTATTCTTCTTCCTCATCGCTGCCATCGTCTTCTTCTGATTCATGCTGTGCTTCGTGCGGTTTGACTGAGCGCGCCTGTTGCCGGCGCAACTGCCGGCTGACGAGTTGATCGAAGCGCTTTTTCATCGTGCCCATGAAGTCGGGGTTGTTGAGCATGTAGCGGCGGATCATCTTGTTTCCGAAGAATGCGGTTGGTGTGCCTTGAACACCGATGGACTTGCCGAGCATGATGTCCTGTTTGACGCGGGCGGCGACTTCTTCCGAATTGCGATCGCGATCGAACTGGAGCAAATCGGCTCCAACTTTTTCAGCATATCCGCGAAGGGCATCGTCGAGCGGTTCCGGTTTCAACCGCGCGAGGAAGGGCTGATTGTCAAAGAGCAAATCGTGATAGGCCCAGAATCCTTCGTTGCCTTTTTGCATGCGGACGGCTTCTGCTGCATGGGCGAGCTTGCACGCATTGGGATGAATATTGCGGACGGCATGTTCGTTGCAATCGGTGCACAAGGGGTAGTGCTTCCAGACGATGCGAAGATGGCCATCGAAAGTCGGGAGGATGTTCTCCTCGATTTCCTTAGAAAACTTGCGGCATCCAGGGCATTGGAAATCGCTGAAAATGACGAGCTTGGTCGACGGTCCTTCGGCTTGCAGCAGTTGCGGATCGTCGGGGCGCGTTGGAATCTTGACCGGTTCGACGCTTTCGAACTGGGCGAGTTGGGTTTGGGTGTCCTCTCCCATTCGCTTGATTTCCTGCTCGTACGCCTGCTTCATCACGTCGCTGTAGGCGAGCGCTTTCTTGTGGGCATAGCTCAACACAATGGCACTCCACAGCAGGACTGCGCTTACCAGTGTTGCCGAGATCAGTCGGCGCGTCGGATGGCCTTCGCACACTTGCAAGTGCGCCGTTGAATCTTCGTTGTCATCGCCCGCAGTCGATGTGGCTGGGGCCGGTTTTGGTTTCTTGGGCCGCATCATGAAAACGAGTATCAGCATCGCGAAGTTGATAATGTGCGACGCGATACACAAGACGCACTTGTGATCCAGGCTCGTGAACATGATGTATGTAAAGAAGAGCGAACCGGCGCATCCGCCCAGGATCAGCATCATCGGGAGCAAATGCCAGAAGCGCTGCGAATAGTCCACGCGGCCGACGATCATCATCCAGAGAAAAACGGTCGCGAAGTAAGCCCAGCCGATCAGTGCGACCGGGATGCCGCGGCTATGCTTGCCGGTAACTGGATCGGGATCTCGAAACGGAAACGTTCCCCACTTGGATTGAATCACCGCGCCGCAGTCGAGGGCCTCGTTCGTTTCGGATTTGCAGACGCCAGCCAACCATCCTGAGACTTCGGCTTTGGAACTGGTGTTCGTATGCATCACGGTCAGTTCCTGGTTGATGTAGCACCCACTGAATGACAGAACCAGGAGCAAGACGACGAAGATGGCGGAACGGGTCATTGGGTTCCTCCCTGACACGGTTGAATCAGACGGACGGCGACGGCTACGTTGTTGGCCTCAATAACGGCGATTGTCAGCGGGCAAGATAGCCGAGGATGGCAATCTCATAAACCCCGCGGCTTACGGTGTGCGCAAAGACTTTGTATCAAGCTTGGGAATCAGGGGTTATTTCTTCTCGAGCCAGTGAAACCAGTCGATGCGAAACTGCTTGAGATTGGACTGTTTGACGGTGATGGGTTCGGCGAAGAACTCGCTGATTTCGAGTACTTCGCCGCGGGCGAGCGTTACGCACATTTGCAAAGCCCGTTCGGCGATGCGGTCGTAGCGGGCACCGACGAGGGCGTAGCAGCTTCCGCTGTTGACCATGGGCCAATAGTCGGGATAGGGCCCATATGTGATCAGTTTGCATCCACCGGGGAGCAGTGTGTCACCGGATTTCAATCCTCGCAGTGCCCAATCGTCGAGGGTGACCATGGCGTTCAGTCGCGGGAATCGTTCAACATAGTCCCGCACCAAACGCTGTCCGACGAACTCATTTCCCAAACATTCGAATTCGCTGAGGACGATCATGCTGGGAACTTCGGCTGCACGCTCCGAAAAACCGAGGTAGCGATCGGCATGATGCACCGAGTCGCCGCCGTGCTTCAAGAGAGCGACGGTCCCGTCACCATCGACGGCTTCAAATGCGGCACTGGCCAGCGCCCGCCCGACGGCGATTTCATCCAGTCCGGAATAGGGGAACGGTTCGTGGTAGGGGATGGGGGTCATCATTGTCACGACAGGGACGCCTTTCGTCCGCAGGTCAAGCAGGATGTCGCGCATGACGCCGACATCGCTTGGCCAAATGCACAGTCCCCGCATTTTGGGATCATGAATTTGGCGGAGGAGGCGCGTCTGAGCGCTGGGGGCGTCGGCGTCGGCAGCGAATATTTTCAACTCGAATTCGCCGAGACCTGCCCGATAACGTTCGGCTGACGCGGCAAGAATGTGCCAAACGGGGTCGTCCTTCACGTTACCCACGACAGCGATGAAGCCCTCGCTTGAACGTTTCGGAAGTAGACGTTCGGGTTTTTCGCATCCGGATGTGCCGAACAGCAGCGCGATAAACAGGCCTAATACCGAGACTCGGGCGAAGGGCTGTCGCTTCGAGTTGAAGCCGCGAATCAGATTCAAGACACCGCAAGGGCGATTGCGAGGCGTCGCGGCCAATTGGTTTGCTTGGTTCGTCAAGATGGTTGGCGCTCGATGCCGCACGGAATGTGACCCGAATATGTGATGCGCGATCCCAAGGCCGAGCTTGTAATTCAGCCGATGACGGCAGAGTTTTCGTCCTTTTTGTCGCCCTTGCAAACCGCTGATTTTCCGTTCATAATCGTTTTGTCGTTGTTGTTTACGGTTTATTCCGATGTGACACAACTTATTTTTGGGCAGGTGATTGATGGGAGTCATCCTCGATGCACTGCATCGGTTGCAGAAAATCGAACGGAAACTGAACAAACACCGTTCAAAAGCCGCGACCTACCGCCGAAAGATAGAGCAAGGCAAGCAACTCATTGATGCAAATCAGGCCGAGTACGATGCGCACCTAAAAGCCGTCAGACAGTGCCAGGTGGGGATCGACGCTGCCGACCTCGACATCAAAACCAGAGAAGAGTCGATGGCCAAGCATCGCGTCGCACTCAACTCCGCCAAGACCAACAAAGACTACGCCGCCATCCTGACCGCCCTCAATACCGAAAAAGCAGACACCTCAAAATACGAAAGTCGTGTCCTCGAATTGATGGCCGAGAAGGACGAACTTCTCTCCAAATCCAAAACATTCGAAGACGAGCGCGAGAAGTTGTTGGCCCGCCTCGAAAAACGCAAGAAAGACCTCGACGATTACCTCGCGCGCACCCGCGAAGAATTGGAAAGCCTCGAGAAGGAACGGGCAGCCGCAGCGGCTGACATTCCGCCTTCAGCCCTCGCTGCATTTGAGCGGGTGGCGTCCAAACACGAAGGCGAGGCGATGGCGGAAATCCTCCGCATCGGCAGTCGCGGTGACGACCACATCTGCGAAGGCTGCAACATGTCGGTGACGCTCGAAGTGGTCAACAAGTTGCGCAGTCTCGACGATTTGGTTCTTTGCAACACCTGCGGGCGCATTTTGTTCCACGCGCACGAAGGCGCCTCAGCCTAGAACACCTTGTGCTCAAACCCAGCGGCGCGACAGCGCCGTCATTCCCGCGCAAGCGGGAATCCAGAGAAAAATCAGGTCAATCTTGGTGAGTACTGGCCACCGTACTGCGAAGCGTGGACGAGCAAAACGCTGCGTTTGGTCAAGATCGCCATAAGCCCGCAATACCATCGCCCTGAATCATTGACGACGCCATTGGCTTGCTGGTGACTCGGCTGGCGGTTACTCACTTCTTTCGTTTTCGATTTTTGTCTTTGGGGTTAAGCAGGGTCTCGAGTGCGTTGCTCACCGTTCTGAACGGTCGTCCGGTGGCGACGGGGTCGTTCATGGTTCCGGTCACGCGCACTTCGATCATTTCACGCGATGCGCCTTCGAGAAGTTCGGTGACGACGGGGATTTTTGAATCCTGCTTCGGACTGATCGCGGTCAGTTTCAAATCAAGCGCTTTGGTGGACCACACCATTTCACCCTCACCGATCATGGCCAATGCGTTGCCCTTCAGGTGCAGATTGCGAAACTGAAGCTCGTCGTCTGAAAGGTAGAATTCCGTGTCGATTTCCTGGAACGCCGATTCCCTTGGCAGGGTCAGGTTGATCACGTTCAGGATCGCGAGCAACGCTGGAAGCTTGTAGAGCTCGGCTTCTTTAACCTGAAACGTGCCACCCGCTCGACGCCTGGTTGGATCCGCGGGTGAACCGCTGATCGAAATCTGTCCCACCACGACGCCCGCGATGGATTTGCCTTCAGCGGTTTGCTCGTTCGTTGAAAACGCGGAAGCGATTGCCGCGAGCGGGACGTGGTCAAAGGTGAACGCGCCGCTGTAGTGCGATTCCCCCGATTCCATCCACGTTTGCAGTTCGCCACCGATGGATGCGTTGGCCAACTTGGCGCTGAGTTGGGAAAGCAACCATCCGTTTTGTTCGGCATCGTATGTGATCATGCCTTCCACGTTTTCCAGATTGAGCTTGGCCAGCGTGACGTGCTGGGCCGTGAGTTGACCGTCGAAATCAAACACGCCTTGTCTCGAAGAAGCCGCAAACGGCAGGCGGCCTTTCAGGTCTTCAAACGCCAGGCCCGATTGCAGGCTGAGGTTTTCGGTTTCAAATGTTCCGGTCAGGCTCCAGTCTGGTTCGGGTTTGCGGCTGTTTTGGTCGAGCACCAGCCGAGCGTCGCGAAGTCGGATTCCGCCATGCGGTTCGATATTGCCAAGCATTTTTCGGATGCGCCAGGGGGCTGCATCGCGAATCGATTTGTCGAATTCATCGATGGCAATGTCGAATCGCAGGTCGGTCGCGATGTCCGGGTGACCGGTCTCTTTGTTTTCGGAGACGCTGATGGAGCCGTCGATTTTAAGGTCAACACCGTGACCGCTGGCGACCATGTTGGTCAGTGTCAGACGCTGCCCGTCGATGATTGCAGTCCCCGATGAGATTTCGATGGGTATGGGAAAGCTCGGGTGGCGAAGGGCGATGCCGCGAAGATCGACATGGATCGTCGAGTCGAAGTTGCGGGCTGGGTCGGATGCCTCGCGCTTCCAAACGGCGTTGGCATTGAGCGTGCCGCTGACGCCAAGGTCCGTCAATGGTTTTCGCAGATGGATCGGGAAGGAATCGATGACATCCCGCGTGAGTGACATATTCTGGCACTTGGCACGTATGTTGAGGCATGGGTCGACCGGTTCGCGATTGATGAAACCGTCGAGTTCGATGTCGCCGTCGCCGAGTCGACCCGTGAGGTGATCAATCTCAATGCGCTCTCGATCGATGCGAAGGTGTCCGGTCGATTCCTGAATCGGGACGAGCAGGTTGTCGTGGCGAATGGGCGTTTGGTTGAGGTCCACGTTGACCACATAGTCCAGCGGTCCGGCGTGTCCGTTTTTGGACAGGTCGACTTCAATCTCAGCCGTGCCTTCGGGATGAAGCTGTTTGAGCTGCGCCCGTGTCTTTGGTTCGAAACAGGAAAACAGGGTGTCGTCCAGCATGACGTCGTCGGCGACGATGCTTAGATCGAGTTGTTCCAGACCATCCGGGGTCGTTTCAGCGATGCCGTTGACCGCGATTTCGCCCGATTCGCCAAAACCCTGAATTCCGGAAATGTTGATTTCGTTGTCTTCGATCGTGACGAGGCCGTCGAAGTTGTAAATCGGATACGGAAACTGATCGAAGATCGCGTCGGCAGATTGCACGTTTGCGACCGTGGTGATGGACCATGGGGCAGGTGTTCCATCGACGGGGGCTCCGCGCCGCATGCTGACGTGCAGGTCGGTGACGCCCTCGGGCGAAAACGAATCCCACATCTTGCGGTGGTGCGGACCCATGCCGGAGCACAGATCATCGTCGAGGGCGATGTTGTATCCGTAGATGTCGATGTCTGCCGGCACCGGTCCGCCTGGCCC
>DDIR01000147.1 GCA_002338715.1 Phycisphaerales bacterium UBA1845
ACCCCTTATCCCGAAGTTACGGGGTCAATTTGCCTAGTTCCTTAAGGACGGTTCTCTCGAGCGCCTGAGGCTACGCGCCTCACCTACCTGTGTCAGTTTTAGTACGGTTCCGCCATTCGTCCATGATTGCTTTTCTCGGTCTCACCGTTGCACACTTCGGCAACAGATCGGCCTCGCTTACGCACCCTCGAGTATAGTGGGCTGTACGCTAGTGAGACGCACAATCATATCAACCTCCTGACGGAGGGCAGGAATATTAACCTGCTATCCATCGACTACGCCTTTCGGCCTCGCCTTAGGGACCGCCTAACCCTGGGCGGATTTACCTTCCCCAGGAAACCTTAGGTTTACGGCGAGAAGGATTTTCACCTTCTTTATCGTTACTCATACCGGCATGATCACTTGATAGGCCCGTTACCGCTCTTTTCAGTACGGCCTGTATCTGCCTATCAACGCTCCCCTACCGCGTCATGAGCCACGAGTTACAAACTACCTACGACATCAGTCGAACTAAATCCTCGACTGTAACAACAGACTCGCGACAAACCGAATCCGCCTCATTGGATTCGACTCACGCAACAACATCAGGTCATTAGGTAGTCCACAACTCGTGGCTCACAACACCCGTGGCTTCGGTACCATGCTTAGTCCCGTTCATCATCGGCGCCTAATTCCTCGACGGGTAAGCTATTACGCACTTTTTAAATGGTGGCTGCTTCTAAGCCAACATCCCCGCTGTCACTGGAAAAAGACTTCCTTACGCACTTAGCATGGATTAGGGACCTTAGCCGACGGTCCGGGTTGTTTCCCTTTTGACCATGGAGGTTATCCCCCACAGTCTGACTCCCAGGATAGTCTCTACGGTATTCGGAGTTTGATTGAAGTAGGTAGGCTGGTGGCCCCCTATCTTCAGTCAGTAGCTCTACCCCCGCAGAGTAGTAAGCCTGAGGCTAGCCCTAAAGCTATTTCGGGGAGAACGAGATATCTCCAAGTTTGATTAGACTTTTACTCCTCCCCACAGCTCATCGGATAACTTTTCAACGTTAACCCGTTCGGTCCTCCGCAACCTTTTACAGTCGCTTCAACCTGGCCATGGGTAGATCACTTGGTTTCGCGTCTATCACCTGCGACTAATTCGCCCTATTCAGACTCGGTTTCCCTACGGCTCCTGTGCGAAACACATTAACCTTGCCACAGACGATAACTCGCCGGTTCATTATGCAAAAGGCACGCGGTCACTCGCGCTACGCCGAAGCGAAGCAATCGAGCTCCCACAGCTTGTAAGTACATGGTTTCAGGTTCTTTTGACTCCCCTTAAAGGGGTTCTTTTCACCATTCAGTCACCTTACTTGTTTACTATCGGTCGTCGAGTAGTACTTAGCCTTGGAGGGTGGTCCCCCCGGATTCACGCAGAATTCCACGAGCTCTACGCTACTCTGGGACACCTCTCAATGGAGAGCAATCGCTTTCGAATACGGGGCTGTCACCCGCTATGGCCGACCTTTCCAGATCGTTCTTCTAACGATGCTTTTGTAACTCCTCGAGGGCCCGCAACCCCGGACACAAGGCCCGGTTTGGGCTAGATCCGCTTTCGCTCGCCGCTACTTACGGAGTCTCGGTTGATTTCCTTTCCTCCAGCTACTGAGATGTTTCAGTTCACTGGGTTCGCTTCCATGGACTATGCATTCATCCATGGATAATGCCATCTGGTTGCCCAGTGACATTGGGTTTCCCCATTCGGAGATCTCCGGATCAAAGCGCGTTTGACCACTCCCCGGAGCATATCGCAGCCTACCACGTCCTTCATCGCCTCTCGACGCCAAGGCATCCACCATGCACTCTTTATAACTTGACCACATTAATGAGAAGCTGACTTACCCCAAATTCACCCAAACCACTGGATAAACCCGGGACGCATCAACGCCTTCACCAACGCCACCGATTCAAAACTTCAAATCAGTGAAAGGCCAAATCATCAGTAACAATAATTTGAATTTGCCTCGAGACAACTTTCCAACTCAGCCGCCAACTTGCCCCGCTTTTCAGTCCTGGGAAACCCATTTCCGCCAAGCAGATCAGCCAACAACCGAGCCTAGAAACTCGTCTTAAAATTGGATACACACACGTTTTTCGCAAAATTGAATCGAACTCGTCAGAGACTTAAGCCGGGCGACTGACGCGTGACCTGGTAATCGCACGCCAACCGATTCCGACAGCCGTCCCTTCAGAACAACCGTCCGATTCTTCTTGGAAAAACCACATCCGCCTATTCATATGTCAGAGAGCAAAACGCCAACCCGAAGGGCTGGCAATGTTCCGGTCAATCTCGACCGGAGCGGGGAAAGAATACCACGCTTTTTTTAATCGTCAACGGCCCCCGGACGTAAATATTCCTTTTTTTCAAAACACCTATGAATCAAGTGGTTTTTGAGCAGAACGACCTCCAATCTCCGCCCAAATTGACGGGGACGGCTACCCAAGTTTCGGCGCCGAGGGCCCGATTCAGAACGCAAACCGCGCGTAAAGTCTTCCAACCGCCCGCAATGGTGATCTCGGGGCCAAAATCCGGCTCCCGGATGCACCAAAAATAGCGTATTTTCTGCTGAATTCAGGAGGGTTTCGTCCAACACCATAGCCAGCAAAAGCGCAAAACCGCCCACGCCGCCAGCAACAACACGCCTGGAGAGAAGGTACCCGTCCGTGGCTATAACATGCGCCAAGACAACAGCTTACGCTTTCCCGATCCTGCGCGACCACCGGCTGGCGGCTCAGGGGATTCGATGGGCTCGTCTTGGCACCCGCGCGAACGAAATTCGAATGGGTCATTCGCCCACCACCGAGCAAGACCCCCATCCAGTCAAAACACCAACCGGCTGCCCGGCTGCCTTCAGTCCCTTGCAGCAGACCCCAGTGGCCGAGAAATCGAACAAGTTGGCGCCGCGAATGGCCCCGGCCGCCACCGCGGATAACCACAATATGATTCGGCCATGCTGCGAAATTTCAGATTCCACAAATGCGATGCCCACGACAGAATGCCGCCCAAATGCCGTCGAGTCACCGAACGAGAGCATGTGACGTCAAGGTCAATGCAGACATCATTCCCACAAGTGCCAATCAAATAATTCCGCAATGACCGGCAAATGCGGGCCAACGCGACCACCGCAAAAACACCTATAAATAAAGTGGAATCCGAGCAGGTGCGCACCAGCACAATTGGCCATCGCCCAACAAGCCCACGCACTGCAACAGCGCAAGCAATCCGAAAACACCAAGCCAGAGCGTCGACCAGTCAGCCGACGAGTTGAAAGGCCACGTCAAGTTGATCGAAACCGCCACCACCGCAATCGCAGAGAATCGGGGAATCCGACTCTTGAAGGAATTGTCAAAGTGAAATTCACCAGATAAAATCCCGGGCTCAAAGGCGGCGTAGCTCAGTTGGTTAGAGCGGCGGATTCATAGCCCGCAGGTCACTGGTTCGAGTCCAGTCGCCGCTATTTTCTTTCTTAGATCCATCCCAGGCAGCCGCTTGTGGTGACCTGTTTCTCGAAATTCCTCCCAAATCTAAGCAAATTCAGGTCCTGACGTGCATGGGACGCTCGCTGACACGCCCGAATTGGATTACGGGTTTGGGCCGGTTGATCGATCGATTGCACCGGCTCGCACGATTGAGTTGAACACTGCTTTGCCAAAGTCGTGGGAATCTGCCGCATCGGGCTGTCCAATACCGAATGGGCACCACGGCCACGCCTCAAGAACCCAAACGTCCTTTGGCCCATTCAAACGGAAAAATGCCAATCTGCGATGGACTGTGATAGGAATGGACCTCAGCCCAAACAGGAACCACTCCCTCGCGATTCTGTTGGTCAAGTACGCAGGGCAACGGTCGCAGTCTTGATGAATTCTGATCAGCGATATATGTAGACTCGATCGGGCCATCTGAAGTCACTCAAGTATTTCCTCAAGACCATCAAACGGGGTGATACCTGACCCAATTCGGCGCGGTAAACCAATTTCGCTGCGCGTCGCCCCGGGAGTATTTCGTTTGGGGCGATACGGATTCCGTCTCTGGATTTCGCTTATACTTGTGTGGAAGGTCGAAGCTGACCGGTCTGCCATCTTGATCAACTTGTAATGGAGAATTCCAAATGCCTTCGCCCATTGAAATTATGCAAAGCTGGATCAAAGGCCGCGTTCGCCATGGAGTCTCAGGCCACACGTGGCTCACGAATGCTCAGGAAAGCCTGTATCATTGGGCCCTTGCGGTGGAGAACCACGCCCACATCTTCGGAACCGATCACCACACCGAACCTCCAACAGACCTGGCGGTCGGGTACTTCTGTCGAATTGGCTACGACTACAACGATGTGCCTGACCCCATCGACGCTCAAAAGACCCACACAACTTGGATCGGCGACTTGGCCCAACTGGCGCATGGAAATCCTCAAGCCCTTGGAGACCCCAATTATACGCCCAAGATATTTACACCACTCACCACATTGATTGAATGGATCAGCGGTCGCCTGGCTTATGCCTACAATGGCGGCCCCAATGACATCCCCAAAGGAGTTTGGTCCGACAAATTGGACCAGTGGACCACACTCATTTACGAGGAAAACGACCATGACTTGGAAGAGGTTTACAAGTCACAGCCCACGGCCCTCGCGCTGGGATACCTCGCGCACGCCGTCGTCAATTATGGAGACGTCGGCAATCCTGCGAATTCAGGCGATGAGATTGACATGATGCTCCTCGGTCAGGAAATCGCCTTGTTTGACGGCCGAACGCAGCAACTGACGGGTGACTGCACACCATCTCGGGCTGAACAGTGTGCGACTACCGTCCGACGGGTTCAGGAGAATCGAGCGCACCGCCGAAAACGTCAGGACAAATCTCAGTCGCATGACGATCCGTGCGGTCAAACTCCCCATCAAGAGTAGGTGGAGGATTCGTGATTGCTTGTTCCGCGTCCCTGGCGGCCGCAATGTCTTCTTGCGCCTTTTCGCAATTGCCGCTGTCCAGCGCGAGGTTGGCGCGGCGCAAATAGGATCGAACGAGATCGCTGGCCAATTTCGCGTTTTGCTTGAATGCCAGGATCAGCGCGTCGTTCTCTTCAATCGCTTCGTCAATGCGTCCGAGATTCGCGAGGGCCTCAGCCCGCCAACGTCTTGCCCGCAACACGGATGGGTGGTTGGGATCACCGTACGCTTTGTCGTAAATGATCACGGCTTTGTCAGCAGAATTGAGAAGACCTTGATGGTCTCCTCGCCCCCTATGAAGTAACCCGATTGCCAGCAAGCTTCGTGCTATCGCGGGATGCGACTCGGGAAGCATTTCCCGGCGCATTGCAAGTGCTTCTTCCTGATGGACGGCGGCCTCATCGAGCTTGCCAAGCTTGTCCAGCGCCATGCCGAGTTTGTCGAGAGCTGCGGCATGTAGGTATCGCAAAGCAGGTACAGTCTCGGTCAGCGTCACGGCGCGACGAAAACGTTTTTCCGCAGACTCGAAGTCGCGATCATCGAGCGAGAAGTCGCCCAACAATACGTTGGCCTCTGACGCGAGACGCGGATCATCGCCAATTGCGCTCAGGGCTTTCAGTGTCAAATCCCGTGCTTTGGGCAAATCGCCGGATTGAGAATACACGGTCGCCAGTCGCAGTTGATACTCTGGGAGCGCCGAATCCCGGAACGCCGCGCCGTCAGTCACGATCGCAATTGCTCGTTGGTAGGAATCAATCGATTCTTGATGGTAACCGGTCCTGAATTCGGCCCGGCCACGCGTGGCCAACGCCTCTGCCAGTTTTGCGGGGTCGGGGGGATCGAGTCTTGAAGCGAGCGTACAAGCTTCCGAAGCAAGCTCACTCGCTTCCGCATAGAGTGATTGGCCATCCGCAACGCCGCCTTCGGTCCCGATGGCGAGGTACAACCGCGCGCATAGCAACAGCACCGATGTGCGCGCTCCCGGGTCCTGCAGTTCATCGCGGCGCTCAACCACGTGACGAAGCGCCTGGCGGAGCGTCGTCTGCTGGCCGTAGGCCACGCTTGGATCCGTTTGCTCCAGTGTACTTTCCAAGAATTCGATTGCGTCCTGTAGGTCTGATTGGGCATTCACCGCGACGACGCGGGCGCGATCAGCGCTAAACGCGAAATAAATGCTAACGGCAGTAGCTGAAACGAGCACGGTTGCGATGAGCGCAACAGTCACGACGAGTCGCCAATGCGACCGCCAGAAGACGCGAAGCTCGTAACCAATCGTGCTGGGACGCGCAATGACTGCCGCGCCGGTCAGCAGATGGCGCAGATCCTGTTCGAACTCGCCAGCGGATGCATAACGGGCATTGGGATCAACACGCATCGCCTTCCGAATAACAAATCGCAAGTCACCTGGAATCTTCTCCCAAGCAGCTTGAGACGGACCGCGTATGATCGCTCGAAGGGCCTCGGCCAACGGCATATTGTGAATGTCGTATGGCATGCATTCTGCGAAGAGACTGTAACCGACAACACCCAGGGCGTAGATATCGGAACGTGTATCGATTTGATGGGATTTGCGCTCAAGTTGCTCAGGGCTCATGTAGGCAAGCGTGCCAACGACATGCCCCGTCATGGTTGTCGATTGAACGAGCTGGCCTGAATCGTCAAACCGGGCAACACCGAAATCGACAATCTTTGGAGCGCCTCCCGGTGCGACGAGAATATTCGCCGGTTTGAGATCACGATGAATGATGCTCTTTTGATGTGCGTGCTGCACGCCCGCACAGATTCCCGCAAGTAGTCGAATCCTGGCCCTTAGGTCAGGTTTCTGGCGCTTTACATATTGATCGAGTGGCAAGCCTTCAACGTATTCCATCACGACATATGGGCGATTCCGCGCCGGACCTTCGTCGGCGACATCGAATTGAAAGATCTTGGTAACAGCCGGATGGTCGAGACGAGCCAGAAAATCTGCCTCGGCCTCAAAACGATTTCGGGCGTGTGAAGAAACTTGGTGTGCAAAAAGCAACTTCAGCGCCACCAGACGCTTGGGGTGCGTAGACTCGGCGAGGAAAACTTCACCCATACCACCTGCGCCAAGTCGGCGGATCAGGCGGTACTGACCGATCCATCCGATAGGTTCGGAATCGGGAGGGGCGAAGTTGATGAGACTGCCTGGAGCGAACCGCCCTTTGGCGCGCGCATCGGCGTCACTCTCCAATAACCTGATTACGGTTTCGCGCAGCTCTTGCGTTAAATCAAGTTCTGCCATCCGCTGTGCGCGCTCGAATTCTGGAGTCTGGCGAAGCAAGTCAAAAGCTTCACACACGACATGCCATTCGCGCGGGCTCATCGACTACTCCAATCGCAAATTGAGCCAGGCTCGGGCAGCGGCAAAGTCCTTCTCGACCAATGAGACACTGACGCCAAGCTGTTCTGCGACATCTGCCACATTGAGCCCACCGAAGAAGCGAAGGTCAACGATCTCTGACTGGCGTTTGTTCATGACTGCGAGTTCGTCAAGCGCGTCGCTGAGATCGATCAGGTCCACCTTGTGCGTGGTTTCGATCTGATCAAGCACAGCATCCAAAAGGAGTCGATCCCCCTGCGGATTGCGTCGTAGCGAACGCCTTCGCCGCGCGTGATCGATGAGAATTCGCTTCATCATCAAGCTGGCGGCGCCAAAGAAGTGCCGCCGGTTTTCGATCGTGTCAAGACGTTTGCCTTGCGTGAGTCGCATGTATGCCTCGTGGACCAGCGCCGTGGTCTGCAACGTATGGCCAGCCGGCTCGGATCGCATCTGGCGACTCGCGATCTGACGTAATTCCGCGTAGACTGTTGAAAAAAGTCCGTCTCTCGCCGCTTCGTCGCCCATCCGTATGTCCGAAAGGAGCCTGGTCACGTCACTCTCAAACATGTCATCGCCCATGGCGCATTCCAAATATTTTTTACGGGCACGTCTCAACAACAACGCTTGATCTTCTGGGCCGGGAGTGTGGTCATTCAACAGACATCCAGCCCAGACCCAATGTAACGGATTCGATGCGGCATCGCCAAATCGAGCGACCGTAAGAAATGTTTGCCCATTTGGTTTTGCCAACTAAATCAGTGGCCACGCTGAGGTCTCCCCGTGTCATCGGAAGTTTCAAGCTCAATTCCACTGCCCCGCTATTCTGGGCTGCTCAGGCCGCGCCGACGTTCTCCCGACCGTGCGTTTGAGAGCCTGCCTGAACGTGGTGCTCACCCAGAATCGGGGTTGCGGCTGGTTCACTCACCGCCAGCAAGGGACCAAGGCCGCTCTCTTCGTTGCTGCGTGTCCGCAGCGCTGGCCGTCTGCATGGAAGCATTTGACGAGACGAGACGCGGCGTCGACCGACTCGTCAGGCTATCGATGCTCTCGCACTACTACTATGCACGCAAGGCGATAGGCAAACCATGCCAGCCGCCGGTCGGACTCGAATTGGAAGACGGATTGACGACCGCCATCGAGCGCGGGTTTTGCGAATATGACGCATACCCTGATGGAACATCGGCGCGCGACGGTTGCCCCAAGCGACCATTTCTACGCTTGACGCCGAAGCATCGACTGCTGGGTCAATCAAGTGAACCGCTTGGCTATCGCAAACTCTCCGCAACCGGCAGCGCCGATGCATGGATCGATTCCCTTCGTCACGCATATCCGCTGATTTTGTCGTTTCAGTGGAATTCGTCGTACCAAAACATCGCCCGTGGTCGAAGCGTTCTTGCCAGTTCGCGCCGCCCGCACTTTGGGCGTCACGCCGTCGCGGTGATCGGTTTCGACAGCACCGATGACCAGTTCATTATCAAGGATTCGCGAGGAAGCAGCTTTGGTGCAAACGGGCTTTGGCGCCTGCCGCGCGAACTTACCCGGTCCCAAATGTTCGAAGAGGTGTACGCCATTACCGGTGTGCATTACGTCCGCGAAACTTAGGAGCAGTATTTGGAGATTATGCTATGAAGACACACTGCTTTCGACTCATCGTCCTCGCAACCCTGCTGCCTTCACTGGCATGCCGTTATCAAGTTCATCATCTCACGGCAGACAAGCAGGCGCCGGGTCCCGGTATCGTTTATGCGCTGCCGAGTACGCGACTCAATGTCGCCATCCCCGTTACTAAAACAACAATTCGGCCCGGACCGTACTATGCATATGCCGCTGCGATCGGCATTGAAGTTCCGAAAGAACTCCGCGATGCGATTCCGGAATCTACGTACGAAAAATATTTGCAGGACGCACTAGTAACGTACTTCGATGCAGAGCAATACGTCAGCGAATATATAGCACTGCAAGAGATTGATGGCAAAATCCTCGAGTTGCGAGAGAAACTCCGCGAGGCAAGACTCAGTGCAAACCAGCAGAATGATGTCGTGCATCTTAAGGGTGTTGTCAAAGAAGAAATCGACGCACTCGAAGCTGAAAAGAAAAAATTCCAAAATGAGGCTACTTTGCGGCGCCGGACTGAGGAAGCGGCATTCGAGGCGGTCCCAAATTTTAGAGATACCAAGAGCGTGACACGCTTCAAGATCGGTTCGCCAGAACTGTCAACCACCAGTGAGCCAGATCACAATCACGTCTACGTAATTGAACTCAAAACCCTACCGTCTCAAAATCGATACTGGTACACGAAGTTGACCGAGTTGGGCATCATCGTTAATGCCAAGAGTTCCCTGAAAGACCGCACACCGGAATACGTCGTTGCGACGGCAGCAGCCGCATTCAAAATTGCAGGCGCGCTCGAGGCCTCCCCCGGCTTAGCTTCCGAACAGGCAACGGACCTCGCACTCACTACACCATTCGACAAGGCAAAAGTCATCGCCGACCGCATCAACGAACTTGAGGGGCGTCGTGAGGATCTCCTTGTTTCCGAATCGGCAAAGCTCGATCCAGAGACTTTGAAAGCTCGGATGGAGGCCATTGACAAAGCCATTGCGGATTTGACAACCGCCTTCTACGCCAAGGAGATCTCAGCCGGCGTGGTTCACTGCACTGTCTTGTGCGGCAGCGGAGGGGCAAATCTCGAGCTGGTCAACCTTCATGAGGGGAAAGGCTTCACTCTCGCTGCAGATGCCGCAGCCGCAAGCGTGCAAATCCCCAGAGGGTTTGGCGCCAGTGGTTCAGGCGGATCATCCAAGACGCTGACACTATCTATCGCGCGTTCACCGGACCATCAGTCAGCCAAGGTCGTGCAAGATGCCCTGGCGAAATCCGACGAGATGGGGATCTGGAGCAAGTACAAGGAAGGCGATCTCAGCTACCGCTACAGGATCCCTGCTTTGGGACGGGTTCAGATCAGCCTCGGCGACGACACGCTCGCAGACCAACGCATCGCGTTCGCCCAGTTCGGTGCGGTGTATGGACTGCCATCAGGATTCTCATCGTTTGACAGCAGCTTTGAAAACATGGTGTTTTCCGAGATTACCGGTGCGCTTAGAGAGATCGAAGCGAAGACCACCGCCCTTGACCCGAAGTTGATAACAGATTTGGGCGACGCGGCCACCGAGTATGCTAAGGCTCTCGCGGCGCAAAACGCGGCGGCTGACGGTCCTTCAGGTCTTGCACAATTCAAGTCGCGCCTTGATGAGTTGGTCGCACTCTTGCCAATGGCTGATGCACTCGGTGTCCCTATTCCGGCCAAGCTTCTCGCATTGGCAAACAAGGGAGGTGGAGAAGACAAGGGCAAGGATGGCGGGAGTGATGAAGGGGACGGAGACGGATCGTAACGAGGCTGCATCTTATTAACTCGGTTCGTCGTCACCTTGTTACTGATTCAGCCCATGACGGTTTGGAGAACCCAATGGTCCATCTGAAGCCAAACTCACTCGCTGTGTGGTCAAGTTGCATTGCACTGGCAATGATGTTGATTGGATGCGACGTATTTCCATGTTCGCTCGATGACTGTGAAAATGCATTCTGTGTCCCTGACAATGATCGAAGCCCAGGTTGCATCTATGACATTCCCAACAACCCACTTTGGCCCGTTTCCATTGGAGACGATGAACCACAGACCCATGTGTTGATCATCCCAGGAATTATTGGCGCGCCCAAATGTGAAGATGTCCTTTTTGGCGTAGACATTGAGCTATCGCTAGAAGCAAATCTCGTGGATGAATTGCGACAATTCTCAACCGCCAGTGTTCAGATTTGGGATTGGACGCAGGGCCTTGATGTCGATGTGTGCAACATCCTTGAGAGCATCGACGAGGATGAACTGACCAGTCGCCTGATTGAGGACCGGCGAATTCGCCGGTTGGGGTTTGATCTGGCGTTTCAGATCGCTGCCTGGAGAGCCAAACCGTGGAATGCCAATCGACGGCTGACGATCATGTGTGGATCGGGTGGTGCGCTGGTTGCAACTGCGGCAGCCGAAGCCACGTGCGGCGGCGTACCGTTGCTCAGCGGAGATGTATTCCACCGAGTGGTATTTGTTTCGGCGGCCATAAGCACAAACCATTCACTGGAAAATCTGGCCCGCATCACGACGGACGGGATTTACAACTACTACAGTTACGCTGACGCAACTCTGCAGGGCTATCTCTGCAAAGGAGGCGATTCCTTTGAATACGCGTGGCCGGCTGCCGGGCGATTCGGTTATCGAAGCAACAGCGAAAACGCCTCGCTGGTCAGGGCTCAATTCGGCTGGCTTCCGAAATACGCGAGTGACAACAACAATGGCGAGCACATGAACGCATATCGGCTGGAGTTCTTCCGCCGCTACTTGCGCCCGGTTGTACTTGGTGACGCGATTCCTGGCGGCTGGATAGAAAGACCAGCGCCACCCGCCGCACCCAATACAATTGAACCCGACTACATTGACGCTATCGCACTTTCAGATGGACCGATTCAGCCGTTGTCCGACTTGCCATCGATAAAGGATTCGATTGACGGCGATCTTGTGCTCATCGTCCCGGGTCACGAACGGTCAAACAACGTGTCATCGTTACGGCGATCGATTGACGACATTGATGGCATGTCGGCGGTCGTTTGGGATTGGACAGAAGCTGACGCAATCGATTCGCTTGACGAGTCAGAGCGCTTGGACGGTGAGATAGTTGGACGGGTGGCGGTTGGCCTCGCATCCGAAGTGGCCCGCTGGAAAGCGGCTCATCCAGATCGCCGCATACACTTGTTTGCCCATTCGGGCGGCGTCTTGGTCAGCGTGCTTGCTTGCGGGCTTGACGTGGGCGCCTCAGAAACGGCGCGAATCCCCGATGGCGCGTTCGAGTCGATCATGTTCACATCCGGCGTCACATCAAGCGGGCGAAGTCTCGACGACGTTTTTCGCTGTTCAAGCGGTCGCGTATTCAATTATTACAGCAGTGCAAATGACGTCCTCGTCGGTGACGAATATCGCTGCGACTCAGACGACGACGCGAACCTGTTCGAACGTCTAAACAACGAACTCAATGCAACAGTCGAAAATGCTGTCCGTTGGCCAGCGATCGGACGATTCGGGAATCGCAGCCTCGACACATTTGCCAGTGACGCATCGGCCCGCCTGCTTCAACTCGGTTGGACAACTGCGTATGAGTCATATTCCAATCGCGGTGATCATGGGGATGAACTTGGCAGTCAATTCGCCGAATCATTTATCGTCCCGATCTTTACTGGAGCCGCCCCCGAATCACTCGGCTGGAGTAAGGATTTGCTCGATGAGTACGAGGATGGTGATCCGGGAGACGATCGTACCGTCATCGAAAACGTGTGCGACGCATTTGATTCGATCAATGGATAGCGGTTCACAAGAACCGTGAACGGTTACTCGAGTTGACACTCGGAAGACGGCCGACGCGTCATCGACTGACACAAAGGAACAGGGCAATCCATGGACCCAGAACTCTCTCTAGCTGCGACCGGATACGAGCAAGTTTCCACCGGCTACACGACAGCCGTGGAAGTAACCAAATTCACATGGAGTATGTTTTATGCCCGTGCAATCGCATTGCTTACTGCCGCAGGATATATCTGCGTCAACCATTCAGAATTCTGGTGGGTTGCAACCCTCCTGCTAATGGCGAATGCTGGCATGACGTTCGTTGTGACTTCCAGGCAAATGGAAGCAAATCAAATCGTGATTCGCAAGTGCATGGCCGCGGGCATCGAATTGGAGCGCCGGCACAACGCGTTTGGCTATCGATTTCGTCTCGACGGTTTGGGTGGTCAGATAAACGAACTCAGTGAGCAAAACGCAACGGTGGCTGAGGTGTTGGCCGCAGCAGATGCCGCCACCGGTGTTCCTTTTCAAGAAGTTGGCGTAACGCCGAAGACAACGACATTGTGCCGATGTTATGCCACGGCATTTGTCCTTCTTGCCTTCATCACGATGTTCGCCCATTAGCTGAAACGGGTTGAATCGCTGGCCAACTAATTGAGTCACTGGACTGCCAGTATGTTCGCCTGGGTCTGCGACCAGAGGGGAAGAAAACTGGCTCCTTGCTCTCTTGCGTCGCTTCTGCGTCAGTCTCCATCGGGTTTCGACAAGGGGTTGGTTCCGAAACCAGTGTGCTCAGAGTCTGTAATGGCTTATGACGCTCGATTTCAGCCGTAAACTCAGTCTCTCCAGCCATTTAGGCAATGAGTCGCTGCTTCATAGCTCGCAGGTCAATGGTTCGAGTCCAATCGCCGCTAGTATAGGCCAGCGAACGCTAGTCTTATTGTTCTGCCGATTGGCGACATATTCGACACATGAGTAGGACTGTTTGACTTGGTGCATTTAGGAAACTCAAACGAGACGGGACGCTCGCACACAAGATTCTAGGGACTCCGCCAAAAGACTGATATTGGAAGTACGGTAAATTGTGGACTCACGTGCGAGAAACTTCACAAATGCCCCAGGGCTCAGAACCCAAACCTCAACTCCCTTGGGCTGTTTCTCAACCCACCACCCCGGATAAAGCACGACCGCACGCATCTTGGGCCGACGATTCGTGATCTTGATCAGCAGATTTGCGATGTGATCTCGACAGGCCTTTGCCTGCGCGATCGGATCGCGATCCGGCTCGTGGTTTCCGAGGCGGACTTTCTCGCCGTCGTACTTGATCGTGGCGCTGCCGTTGGTTGGTTTGCTGGGCGTCTTGGTTTCAATGACGAACACGCCAGCCGGGCCGATTAGCACGTGGTCGATGTTGAAGCCATCGCATGGAATGTCGTGGTAGACGCGATAACCCTTTTCTCGGGTCTGTTCGAGAAGCTGCCCAACCGTCCGTTCGCCTTCAGCACCTTGAACGTAATTGCGAATTTCCTTGATATGCGACCGTATCTTGAACGCCCCGATGATTCCGACAACGAGCGTGACGAAGGCGAAGTAGCCTGGATGAAGCGGCCTCTTGGTGTACCAGATGACAGCCTGCACCAACGTCAAGCAGAGGAAGCCTCCCATCATCGCAAACCAGAAGGCCACATAGTCGTCAAAGATGTCGCGGGCTTTTGCGTACGCCGAATCACCGGCTTGCGGGAGCGGGTCTTGACGGAGCGGGCTGCGTGTGGGCGTTCGTTTCTTTTTCTTTACCGACATTGCGTGGACCAGAGACTAACCCAAGTGACTTGCGTTGAATCTATCTGCTCCAATCTTCGCCAGTTTGGTGTTTGTATGCAACTGTTTGTACTTGGGCTGCGAATACACGAACTGTCCGGTTTGGTGATTGGCACCAACTTTATCGCGCTGCAATCTACTCAGGTTACTTGGATTTCTTTTCGCGAAAACTCGGTGGTTTCGCGAGTGTAAACAGCACGACCTCTTCGCCAGTCTTTGTGCTGATGTCGTGATGCAGGCTGGTGACCTTCACGTCGGTGACCTGTTGAACCATTTCTTCGAGTTTCTGTCGGGCAGTTTCGATCAGCTGCGTTCGAACCTGTTTCAGCAGTTCTCTACCTTTTGCCTCTGGTAGCGATGCAACCAGTTGCTGTTCAGCAGCCGTCAACACGCCCAGGAGACGAACGACAAGAAGGTCGCCAATCAAATGTGCACGAACGTCCGCCGGACCGCGTCCCATATAGTCCTGTTCAAATTGACGGAGCCCTTGACAAATCTCGGCTTCGATCTCTCCCTGAGTTTTCATAACGGTTCTCAAAAACACGCTTGGCGATGTTTGAAAGGGAATTGTCGAGCAACAAACACGTTGCCTGCGCAAATCTGTGTCCGGTTGAAGCCATGTCAGTTAAGTGCGATCAACTTGCTATTTTCACGGATTAGCGTATACTACATTTAACGTGGTTTCGCCGCAATGTGTTCCGCAATGTGTTGTGGTCTAATCGCAACGCAGAACAGAACGCCCAACGCAGTGGCCCGCGAATAATTCGGAAGACGATTTGAAGGATTGCCCGGCCCTGTCGGGAAATCAGTTAACGAGTATGCCGATGTGATGGAGTGCCCTCTGGCACCTGATCACATCGGTTTTTTTGTGTCCATGAATATCAATGCTTGTCGATCATGCGCCGCCGACTCGGAAGCTGAAAGAAACACCATCATGAATAGAAAATACGGTCTGAGATTTCAGACACTGCGCCTTGCATCGATCACAGCGTTGATCGTGTCGATCCCGACGACGGCCGACGCGACCAATGATGCTCCTGCAAGTCCATGACAACATCCGTCGTGAAGGATTGCGTTTCACGTTGTGCAACGGGTCTTTCAAAGTGGATCGGCATTGGGCGATCATGTCGGCACCAGTCTTCCACATCGCCAACGATTGCACCAGCCGGAGAGCATTGCTTTGAACAAGACTGATTCATCAGTGGCCCGTGAAATTGCGCAAGCGGCGTGTGCTTTTGAAACGCAAAGGACAGGCGTTACGCCGACGTCCGTGACGGTTGTGCTAAGCGAAACAACCTTGGTGATCACGCTTCAGGGCGCTTTGTCCAAAGCCGAACGAGCGCTGGCAATGAGCCCTGAGGGCGCCATCCAAGTGCAGGATTTTCACCGCCAGTTGTTTGCCAACGCCTCCGCATCGCTGCGTCGGGAAATCAAGAGAATTACCGGCGTCGACGTGCGAGAAGCTGCCGCGGAAGTCGAGCCATTTTCAGGCGCTGTGATCGGCGCGTTCACAACGGGAACCTCCGTGCAGGTGTACTTGCTTGCTGACAATGTCCCGCCAGACTCGTGGAGTGGAAGTGCAACGATCGCTGGCAGGTCGGGCGAGTAATAATCCACTTTGGACCGATGGGAAACGATGATGGACCGGAAGGATTGTTGATATTGCGGCGTTGAATTCTCGACGAAGGGATCCACCCCAATACCGACGATGCCATGTTTTCGTGAGTGAGAGGTTTTTGATTCGCCTCTGTTGATGTGCGGCGGGATGCGCCAGTTGCTTTCCGACTGCTCAAGAAGAAGCGCCATGGCCGACGGACACCGCATCTTAAGAGGCGGATCCTGTTGGGCAAAGGCGAAAGGGTTTTGACCGGATTTTGACCATGCTAAACGTAACGGAAGCCGCGCGCGAATGTTTGCGAACGCGGCTGCACAAAGCAAATGCTGAACTCACGACGGCTTTGAGATTCCAGCGCCGCAAGAACCGATGGACGTTGCAGTTGGACAGCAAGCGTCCGGATGATACATGCGTGATGCACAAAGGACGCAATGTCCTCTTGATGAGCGCAGAAGTCGCGGAAGCGATGGAATCACTAACGCTTGACGCGAAGAACATCAAGGCCGGAACAGGATTGAAGCTTCGCCGCAACAAAAGTTCATGCGGCTAATCCATGGAATTACCGCACCGCACATCGAGTGACGGACTCTTGCGTCCGGGTGAATTGCGCGGATTGCGAAACCGTGGCGGAAGCAGATCAACATCCTCACCGCTTACGCATACTTCTATCACCCGCTTCGACTGCTGTTCGCGATCGTGCGGGCGACTGGTGTGTGCGGGCTTGCCCAAACGGTGGAGAAAACATCTGGGTGGGTCTTGCGTCTTCGGTTTGGAAAGATTCGCCGAAAAAGCGCACCGCCGATGAGCGTTTTACCAATGCGGGTTGTTGATGGTGGGCGCGCAAGCCACCAACTCCCCGAGTTCAGGAATGCCGACCCGGATTCAATCGCGTCGGTCGGACAAGATCAAGTCGGTGGGTGCACCATGGCACTGCCGAATCTCAGCCTTCAATCGTCAGGAGCACAAATCATGGAAGAAAAAAGACCAATAGAAACACCGGAGAACGAATCGGTACTTGCACCGGCATCGACTGCATATCGATTGGGTTGCCTCGTTGTTGTGATTACACCGTTTCTGGGGTTTCTCGCCGCGGGCTATGGACTTTGGGGGTGGGGATTCTACTGGACCGAGCTTGTGTTGCTGGTGGCCATGTTTATCGCCACCGGACTTGGCATCACGATCGGCTACCATCGCTTATTTACGCACTGCTCATTTGAAACGGTTCGCCCGGTCAAGATTGTCTTGGGTGTGCTTGGATCGATGGCCGTCGAAGGTCCCATCTTGCGATGGGTCGCTACCCACCGCAAGCATCACCAACACGCCGACAAGCCCGATGACCCGCATTCACCGCACAAAGTCGGCGAACGGTCATTTGGCGTCCTCGCAGGTTTGTGGCATGCCCACATGGGCTGGCTCTTCAAGCCGAGCTCCGCAGGATTGGGACGGTACGTCAAGGACCTCACGAATGACAAGACGGTCAGCCGGCTTAGCCAATTGTTCGGCGTCTGGGTTGCGCTGGGTCTTCTCGTGCCGGCAGTGCTCGGTGGATTGATCACTGGAACCTGGCGCGGTGTGCTGCTTGGTTTCTTGTGGGGTGGATTGGCTCGGGTGTTTTTGGTGCACCACACAACTTGGAGCATCAATTCAATTTGCCACCTTTGGGGAACCCGCCCTTTCAATCGAAACGACCATAGCCGCAACAACATGATCTTCGGAATCCTTGGATTCGGCGAGGGGTGGCACAACAACCACCACGCATTTCCCGCATCCGCGAAATTCGGCCTGCGATGGTGGGAGGTTGACCCGGGTTACTATGTCATTTGTGTCATGAAATGGCTGGGACTGGCCTGGCATGTCCGCGTCCCGGCTCGCTCAAGCGTATCGGATGAAAGAGGCCAACTCAGGACCAGTTACGCTCGGTTTAAGAGAGAGAACAGCTCGACGATGCGCCAAGAATGGCAGTAAGCATGAGGAACTAAGAAATGAACAACAAAGATGCATCGCATCATGACAAGATTGAGGCGGCGGCCATCGCCGAACAAGCCAAGGTGGAGCTTGATGTATTGCTCGGTATCGAGAAAGCGCTTCGCATCGCCATTGATTGGGAGGTGAAGGAGGGTTCACCAGCGCACAAGCTGTCGACATTGCGTTTTCTCACAGATTCGTTTGAACGCCATCTGACACGCATTACCGTTCGCGCCGACCAAGGTGGCTACATGCACCGGATCACAGACGCGAAACCACACCTGACAAACGATGTTCTGGCGTTGCGGGACACGCTTCGGGGATTCCGTACTGACCTCGAAAGAATCGTCATGCGACTTGATTACATCGCACCAGGTGATGAAGGTGGAATCCGCGAAATCTGTATGGATTTCAAATCCGTTCTAGACGGCCTGTCGTCCCACGGACAAAAAAAGAGCGACTTGGCACAACACGCATATGCACAGGAGGAGGGAGGAGAAGGATGATGCATTTGAGATTTTCACGTGGCGACGACGATCAACAACGTCAGATCGCAAGACGATCGTCGCAACGCATTGGGTACAATCCAATCATGCGCGCCATCGTTCCCTTCCCCGGATTCCTTTGAATCACCGCGGTTGCAGTTCGGAGGTGATCGGTGGGTGCGTCGTGACCGTGCGCCGCTTTGACGATTCGTGTTACAAACGGGGTTCGGATTGACTTATGAGCGATAAGAAAACAGACATTATCTTTCAGCATTGGAAGCGGTTGATTCAGTATGAGAGCCGCGATTTGACGTCGCTTGAACTCAATGCGAAGCGTGCCCTGAGCGACCGGGAGGTGCGCAACAACGCTTCGCTCGACGGGATGATCCGAACCGCCGTCCAAAATCGCCGCAACGAAATAGAGCGAGAAGTTGCGGCATCCCGCGCCCAAACCAACTCGACCGACACCGAATCCGCAGCGCCAAGCTTGCCGGTCGAGTCGGCACCTGCGATGTCATCGGAGCAGGTCATCAAGAAAGGCGAGCAACTCGCACGAACGCTCTCCACATCATTGCCGCTTGGCGACGAGAGGACAGCTCAAGCGACTCTGGCAAGTATTCTGACACTCTCCGAGCAAAACCCCGGCGTCATACCTGAATCAAAAATCGCTGAATACAGGCAAAGTGTCGGTAGGCTTCGGACGCACTTGCAGAAACTTCGTGATCATGTCGTCGAACTAACGCAGCGCACCGTTTCCGCATCGCAACACGGAAAAGGGGAAGAATTGGCCAGTTCATTGCGCCGACTCAACTCCATCCACATCGCATTTCCTGACCTACTCGACGAAGCGAAACTCAATGAGATTCGCGCTGCAGCGTCGCACGCAACCGACGAGCGCCGTCAACATCTAGGCACGACCCGAGCACTTCTTGACCGCGAACGGGCGATTGCTTCGGCGATTGCAAAAATAGCAGCAACCGTGCGTGAATTCCGCCAAGTCGCGTGTGAGTTTCCAGAAGCAAGCGACGAATTTCGCAATGCGGAAGCCAAGTATGTCTTGGCGATTCAGGACGTGAGGAAATACGACACCGAATGGTTCACCGGAATCGTATTGGAACTGGCCGATCTATTGGCTGAGTGGACCGTTCCGCCCCCAGCCGCCGCGGGCCAAATCGATCGCTTCCTTGAAGGCATCAAGAAAGGGCTCGGCGAAATTCGTGAAGAAATGGGTGAAATCAAAGATGAGCAAGATTCGAAATAGGGCGTTGAAGGCCCATCCCCTGCGGGATGAGCATGAACGAACGGGGACCGCTTGGGCAATCTCTCAAGGTCATGTTCACCGGTCATCTGTATGAATTCCTGCTCTTACATTGGACTGGAAAAAGGACGCGTGCACAAAGTTGGCAAGAAATCAAAGACCGAAACATCCTCCGCCCACATTCAAGCGCCAATCGAATCGGCGAGGTATATGGCTTGGCTTACGGGTCTTGCTGCGCACCCGAGTGCTTGCGGGGCTGGCGACCGTGATTCCATTGTGGGTCACTTGGGTCATCGTCAGTTTTGTGTTCAACACGATGCGATCTGTTTCGCAACCGTTTATTGAACACGGTATTGAATGGATCGTTCAATCGAGCGGGCGTCAACCCAAGGGCATCCTTGCTTATGTGGACTGGGCCGCACCCGTTGTGGCGGTTTTATTGACGCTGTTTTCGTTGTACTTGTTGGGATTGTTTTCCGCCAATGTACTCGGTCGACGTGTGGTGAACTTGGTCGAGCGCTTGTTTGAGGGGTTGCCTCTCGTGAAAACGATCTATGGTTCGACGAAACGCATCATCCTTACGTTGGCGGGCGGCAATGGTACGCAGCACTTTCAAAAAGTCGTGCTTGTTGAATTCCCGCGGCCGGGGATGAAATGCATCGCGTTTCTTACATCGGTCATCAAAGACACAGATACCGGTCGCCTGTTGGCTACTGTTTTTATCTCGACAACCCCCAATCCAACCACTGGATATATGCAGATTTTGCCTCTTGAGGATGTATCCGAAACCGGTTGGACTGTGGAGGAGGCGGTGAAAGTGCTAATGTCCGGTGGTATCCTCAGCCCACCAAAGATTCCCTTTGATCAAGTGCAGGCAGTCCAGTGGGAACCTCCCGCCGACAGTGATGCAACGAGGGTAAAAACATGATTCAAAGACTGTCCACCACGTGCCTGTGCCAGCCTGCCGACTTGCAGCCGTCACGCGACGATCTTGAAATCGTCGGCACGTTCAATCCGGGGGTGATCGCCTTCCAAGATGAGGTGATCCTTCTCGTGCGCGTCGCGGAACGGCCACGCGAGCAACGCGCGGGGTACACCGCCTTACCACGCTGGCAATCCGGGCTTGGCGTCGTTGTGGACTGGATTGCTGACGCTGAGATCAAGAGGCCGGACACCCGTTTCATCCATCGAAAGAGCGACGACATTGTTCGCTTGACGTTCGTGTCGCACTTGCGTGTCCTGCACTACCGCAATGGTCGTTTGGTCGACGGCGAGAACGCGATTCGATTTGAGCCGCAAGGTGAATTTGAAGAATTCGGTGTCGAAGACGCACGCATCACTCGCATTGGTGGCACGTATTGGATCACCTACGTCGCTGTATCGCGTCACGGCCCAGCGACCGCCTTGGCGTCAACCACAGACTTTCAAACGTTCGAGCGACATGGCGTAATATTTCCGATCGAAAACAAAGACGTCGTGCTGTTTCCGGAAACGATTGACGGCGAGTACGTCGCTCTGCATCGCCCGATCGGCAAAGCGCCATTCACCGAACCCGAGGTTTGGCTCGCCCGATCCCCAAACATGATCCATTGGGGCCAGCACGACGTCTTGCAAGGTAGCGATTCTGCGTGGTGCGAGGGTCGCGTCGCCGCAGGTACACCGCCCATTCGCACGCCGCATGGCTGGCTTGAGATTTGTCACGGCTGCACCAAGCCAACCCCTGGATCCCGAGTGGGAACGTATGCTGCGGGGGCATTGTTGCTGGACTTGGATGAGCCGCACCGCGTTGTGGCCAAGACATCACAGCCGATTCTTGTGCCGGAAAATGATTTTGAGTGCGAGGGATTCGTGCCGAATATGATTGTCCCGACGGGCATTGTCGACCGGGAAGAAACGTTCTTGGTCTACTGTGGCGCTGCCGACACCGCATGCATCGTTGCGGAGTTATCAAAGCGCGACGTATTTGCGGCAATGCGATAGCGCCAATTGGAACGCGGTGAATCGGTTGAAAGAAAGAACGTCCGTGTCCGACACCAAGTGATTGCTCGTATCGGGGCCGTTCACCAAGGGATTTAATCAGTGCGGTCCCGGAAAGCCCCGCGCATCGCCCAAAACCATTATTCTTGCGCCTTTTCCAGCTTGGGTTGCACCGATTGTCCCGTCAACTAGCGGAGACAACACCGTATTCGAACCGCTGGCACTCTGCGCAAAGACTTTTTCGAAGTTCTGTTCGCGTGTCCGAATTGAACCCTCACGAATTAGGATCGCCGGAACCAAACAGTTTTCAATCAATTTTGGTTGAGTCTGATTCCCGATGTCGCATTGGGCTCAGGACGCCTTGTTATCATGCACGGAGTCGCCCGCGATCTGCGCAATCGACCTATTCGTCGCACGCAACCACGCCCTTGCACGAATCTCGCATCATTCCCGAAGTTGAATCGGTGGGGCACCTACATTTTGGACCCACGCTGAAGGGACCTGCGGGAATCTTGGTAGCCATCCTTGGCCTCTTGTGTTGATGATTGACTTCACACCAATATTCTTACAGGAGGTCATTTCATGCGCAAGTTCTTGTAAGTGCAATAATGGCGACGGTTTACGCGGCATCTAAATGGTGTTCGCGGCTGTCCCGCTTTATCTATGCTGCGCCAGAATCAAGTTACGATCCGACCCTCGATCAAGCGCGGCCACTCAGCTGCCCGACAAACCTGGACGAATTCGCGCGCACTCTCAGGAGGGCAACTATCGCAAGTCACAAGCCCGTATTTTCCTTCCACACTTCTAGCGAGCTCTTGCAGCAAGTCCACTGGAGAGCATGTGAAGTTCGCTAAACCTGCAATCATACCACCATCGCTTGTATAGAATAGCATTGCCTGTTGCCAGTGTCCGTCCCACTCATGCCTCCAGTAGAAGGAATAAGTCTGTTCCGGGGTCGCCACCAGGCGACGCATCACCTGGGATGCATCGCTATAAATAACCTCGGGTTTGTCAACCAGTTCCGGAAATGGGTAGTCTTCTTGCAATGCTACGCGATGGGGCAAGAATTTGTCCAAGAACTGAGCGGCAAGCATCTCCGTTCTTGCCTTGCACAAGACGTAGACTTCCTGAGATGGTGCCTCAATGTAATTGCTCATCGCGTATCGAGACCTGCGGCAAGAAACTGTCCGTCATGCGTTTCGTAATAGTAATATCTACTCCCAGCATAATCCATTTGAGAATAACGCACATCAACATGCGCTCCATTTGGGCCAGGCATTCTTCTCTCAGAAGTTCCTAATCAAAGTCGAAATCCTGACGCCAAGTGCGCATTAGTACGGTTTGGTGCTTTTTTCCGGTGCGGTGCCAAGCCGGTGGGATTCAGTCCACTCCCCCGCTTGAATCGATGAGAAAACTCAGTGATTTCTCGAGTGATGGCCGCCCCCAAACCTCAAGTTGGCGTCGACGTCGCGCGCCAACCGACGCATCATCGAACACAAGAAAGCCCTTTGGGATCGCTTCCTGAAAGAGCAGACTCAAATCGGTCTGTACCAAGCCGGTGAGCGATGGCGCGACGGCTACTACTGGGCATTGCAATGCATGCTACTTTTGCAGCGGATGCAGTCAATGCAAATGGGGCAACCCGTTCTTTGAAGGCCCCGATCCCGAGTCGCCACGACTCATAACCGTTTCGCCGAATACAACGAAGCAGCCGGTGATCAGGCTATGCGGCTGAACTTCGGCACCGATCAGGTCTGGTGCTGACTGGAGCGCCTTCCGACCATTCGAAACAGTGCGGGAACGAACAGCAGGTTCATCGCGGTTGATGTGACCAGTCCGCCGATGATGACGACGGCGAGCGGGTATTCGATTTCGTGGCCGGGCTTGTTGCCGGCGATGACCAGCGGGATCAGACCGAGGCCCGTTGAGAGCGCGGTCATCAGGATGGGCGACAGTCGTTCCTGCGCGCCGCGGATCAACAGGTCCACGTTCATCGTTTCGTTGTTTTCGCTCAGAAGATGTTGGTAGTGACTGACCATCATGATGCCGTTGCGGCCGGCGATTCCGAGGACGGTCACGAACCCGACCAACGATCCAAGCGACAAGACACCCCCGGTGACAAACACCGCAGCCACGCCGCCGACGAGTGAAAATGCCAGCGTGAGTACGATGAGCGCGGTCAGACGAAGCGATTCAAACTCCACGTAGAGCAAGAGAATGATCAAGGCGACTGCGGCGAGTGCGAAGATCATCAACCGGCGCTGCGACGCCTGGCGCGCCTCGAATTCGCCCAAAAATTCCGGATGGTAGCCGCGATCAAACGTCAGCGTTTCGACCTTGGCGCGCACATCGCGGGCGACGCTCCCGAGGTCGCGACCCTTGGCGTTGCAGGTGATGTCGATGCGGCGTGATGCGGCTTCTCGTTTGATCGTGTTGGGGGCTGGCGTGATACGAATGTCGGCAAGGTCGCCCAAACGCGCTTGCCCGCCCGTTGGCAGATCGATCAGCAAATCGTCGAGTTGATGCGGGTCTGCGCGCAGCTGATCGTCACCGCGTACCGCGACATCGAACACCATCTGTTCATCGTAGATTTCGCCAACTTTGGTGCCCTGAAGCAAGGTTGTCGTGGGCCTGCGAACGTCGGCGGCTTTTAGTCCGAAGATCGATGCGGCTTCCGGTTTCAGCGACATCAGGATCTGCGGAACCAGCGTTTGCTGCTCGACGTGCAGGTCCGACGCACCTTCGACATCCGCGATGGCGTCGCGTACTTCCTCCGCTTTCGCGCGAAGCGTCTCCAAGTCCGGACCATAAAGCCGCACAACAATGCTTGCGCTCGCACCGGTCAAGACTTCTTTGATGCGCTCCTTCAGGTAGGTCAGAACGTCGCGGTATATACCGGGGTATTCATCGATGACGCCCTGAATGCTGGCCATCGTTTTTTCGAAGTCGGCTTCCGGTTCGACGCTGATCCAGAGTTCACAGAAATTTGGCCCCACCACTTCGTCCGCAACCTCTGCACGACCGAGGTGTGCGCCGAAATTGCGAACGCCGGGAATCGCCCGCAGCTTGCGGCTGACGTTGATGGTGGAGCGACTCAAAGCGTCCAGCGAAGTGCCGGGTTTTTCGACCCAGTGCATCAGGAAATCGGTTTCTTGAAAATGCGGCAGGAACTCTTCGCCGAGCATGGGAACGCTCATCACCGATCCAACCAAGACACCGATAACCAGAATGCCCACGACGGCCGGTCGACCGATGAAGACCAGAAGTACCCTGCGATATGCCGACTTCAACCATCGAACAAAGAACGGATCTTCGGCGATGTGTTTGGCTTTTGGCAGAAGCATGAGGCTCAGCGCCGGCGTCACGGTCAGCGCGACGAGCAACGATACCAGAATCGCGAGGATGTACGACATCGCCAGCGGTCGAAAGAATGTCCCGGACAAACCCTGCAAAAAGAAAATCGGAAGGAACACGAGGATGACGATCATCGTCGCAAAGACGACTGCGCTTCGGACTTCGAGCGACGCTTTCAACACGACGCGAAACGGCGACAGCGGCATCGCCAGTTGCGAATTGAGTCGGAGACGCCGGGCGATATTCTCGACATCGATGATCGCGTCATCGACGACCTCACCCACGGCGATGACCAGGCCCGCGAGCGTCATGACGTTGATCGTGCCGCCACGCCAATAGAGCACGAGCAGTGCGCCGAAGATCGAAAGCGGAATCGCCACCAGGCTGATCATGGCTGTACGCCAGTTGAACAGAAACAAAACGAGGATGATCGCGACCAAAAGCGACCCCAACAGCATCGCGTGGGTCAGGTTGTCGATTGATCGCTCCACGAATGTTGCGGGGCGAAAGATTGTCGTGTCGATGTCAACGTCGGTGAGGCCGGGCTTGAGCAGATCGATGGCGGCTTCTACTTTTCGCGTGACTTCCAACGTGTTGCCCGTGGGCTGTTTTTCGACAATCAGCAGCAGCCCCGGCCCGTCGTTGATCACCGCGTCGCCGATTGGTGGCGGGAAACCTTCGACCACGTCGGCGACATCACCGAGACGGATGACCGCGCCATCTTGAAAGGCGACCACCGTTCGCGCGAGGTCTTCCGCGGACTGGACGGCTGACGCGTGCCGAATGGCGATGCGCTGGTTGGGCGTGTCCACAAATCCGCCCGCTCCGACGACGGTCGCATCGCCAGCCGCCCGGATCACCGCGTCGAGCGTGACGTTGTGCGCCTGCAACCGCTCCGGTGTGACGCGAACTTGCAACTCGCGATCGCGTTGTCCCCAGATGGCGACGTTCGCCACGCCCGGGACGGCCATCAGGTGCGGCCGAATCGTCCATTTCGCGAGCGTCGTCAGTTCAACCTGCGAGAGTTTCTTTGACGAAACACCGATCTTCATCACGCGACTCAAAGACGACAACGGTGACAGGACCACGGGCGGGCGGGCGACGGCGGGCAGGCGCGTCGCTTCGATGGCGATCCGCTCCTGCACGAGTTGCCGCGCCTCCATGAGGTCGGCGTCTTCTTCGAGGTAGAGCACGATCGACGAAAGACCGAGGACGGACTTCGATCGGATTGTTTGCAGTCGAGGCGTGCCGTTGAGGGCGCTTTCAAGCGGAACGGTGATCAGGCTTTCGACTTCTTCGGTTGAAAGTCCGGGTGCCTCGGTTTGAATCTCAACGCGCGGCGGTGCGAATTCGGGGAAGACGTCCAACGGCACGCGCGAGGTCGATTGAACGCCGGCCAGCAGCAACCCGATGGCGATCGCCAATACGAGTACGCGAAGTCGTAATGAAGTTTTGACGATCCATGCAAGCATGTGCGATTCTCGTAAGTGACCGGTGGCCCGTTGCGGTTTGCTTTCTTAGTGGCCCGACGTTCCAAACTCGATCCCGAACAGTTCCGGCGCACCGGTTGTCACGACTGGATCGCCCTCGACAATACCGCGGACAACTTCGACATGATCACCGACCGATCGTGCGATGGAAACGCGCTTTCGGACGTACGTGCCATCCTCGGCAGCGATATACACCCACGAATCGCCGTGAATGTCGTAGAGCACAGATACCTTCGGCACGATGAGCGCGTCAGCCGATCCCTTGGTTGGTATCGAAACAATCAACCGTTCACCGGCTTGGAATTCACCGCCGGCGTTGTCGAGTTCATAATAAAGATCGACCGTTGCCGTCGTTGATGTCGCGGTTGGCGGCGCTATGACGGGTGCGAGCCGAGCTTCCAATTCGCCCGCATCGCCCAGGCGTCTTGCGACAGCCGCCTCATTCGTTGCGAGGCGCTGGATATCCCCGACGTACGCGCTCACGCGGACCCAAAGCGGGTCGGTGGCGGCGATTTCGCAAAGCGGCGCCCCCATGGCGATGACCTCGTTCGGCGCGACCAGCAGACGCTGAACGATACCGCCAAATGGTACGGTGATCTGCAGCGCTGAGCTTTCCGCTTTTCCACTTAGCGAGTTGAGCGTTGACTCAATCACGTCGCGTCTGACTTGCGCGGCGTCCAGCGCGGCTTGGGCCATGCGATGGTTGGCGGTCGCTTCATCGAGCGAGCGGACCGAACCGGCGTTTTCCTCGACGAGTTTCTGCGCCCGCTCCAGGGCGACTTTTGTACCGCCCAGTCGCGCGTTGGCGGCTTCGACATCACCCAATGCCTGCGCTCTCGCCGACTCCAAATCGGCGCGGGCACGGACCATCGCAATCCGGTCGGCTGGGTTGAGCACTTCACCTTGTCCCTGCAGCGAAGGGATCAATCGAAACAACGCATCGCCCGCGGACACGACTGCGCCGGGCTGCGGAAAGCTCTCCGACTCTGTCTTCCCGATCGTTCCAGCCAATGGCGCTGAGATCATGATCGACCGCCCTTCGGGAACGACAACCGCACCGCCATACGTTCGATGATTGGCCACTTTCTCGCGGCGCGCAGGCACGGTTTGAATGTCGAGGTGTGAACGGGCTTCGTCCGAAAGGGCGATGGTCGTCAGTTTCGATTCGGGTTGCGGGTGACTGACCGACACGCGCTCCTTGTGCGCATCGCTTCCACCCCCTTTTGTCGGCGTCGGCTTACTGCAACCGCTGCATGAAAGTGCAATGCCAACGAGTGTCATGGCCCAGGCGATCGTGCGCATGGCAATTCCCATCGTTCTAGAAAAGTAGCGCGGCGAAAATCTGCCGGATGAAGTCGAGAACGAATCCGAATATCGACTGAAAAAACGTATCAAACATTTGTGTGTTCACTCCCATGACTTTCCTCGCCATCGTCTTAGTTCGTCGCTGTCACCTTCATTTCAGAATTTGAATCTGCTGCACCGGACATGCTTGCATCAGGCAGCTTCCCGCCACATGCACGGGTCAACGACGCACGGGTCACGAGCATGCTGCGAAGTGCATCTGCCGATTGCCGCTTTTGCACGAACATCGCGTCCTGCGCTTCGATGAGAATCAACACGCTTTCTTCGCCGTTCTCGTAGCGGCGCTGAGCCGTTTGAATGTTTTCCTGGGCCTGCGGGAGAATCTTGCTTTCGAATAACGCGAATTGCTTCTGGGCTGTGCGGGCGTTGTTCGATGCCTGGCGAATGTCAGCCGTCACCGTGTCAAACAGGTACTCGCGTTCCTTGAGTAACTGTTCGTAAACAAAGTTGGCCTTGGCGATTTGCGCTTGATTCTGATCCCAAAGCGGAAGCGTCAACTGCACGGTCGTACCGAACAACGCATCGATGATCTGGTTGCGCATGACATCGCGCTGACCCTTCGATTGAATCGTGGGCGCCGTCAAGCGACCAGCCGCGATCGATGCGCGGGCGGTGTCGGCTAATATCTTTCGATCAGGAAGAGCCCGTTGTTCCGTGCGTTCGCCAACGACGCCGACGATCAGGCTTGGAAACACCTTCATTAGTTGCAAGTCAACGTCCTGCGCGGCGGCTTCGACCTGGGCATCGGCGATTTGAATATCAAATCGATTGACTGTCGCCGTCGCGATCAGGTCTTCGTCCGGTGCAACCATGTACCGATCGTCTGCAAACGCATCGGCCAACTGCCAACCATCATCCCAGCGCACGACGCCAAGATTCTGGGCCAAGGCAATGCGAGCATTTTCCAAATTGCGGGCGGCTAACAGCGCGTCGTTCTCGGCTTGCAACACCTTCGAACGCACCAAGCCAGCGTCAAGCGGACTGGTTTCACCGGCATCGAGTCGCACCTGGGCGAGGTGCAATGACTGCTGCGCGAGGGCGAGGTTGTCATTGGCGATGACGTTCAACCGCTCGCGCCACAGGCAATCGTAATAGAGTGACTGCGTGGTTGCCGCGATCCGAACAGCTTCGTTCAGAACAGCGAGCACCGTCTGCTCAAGCTTGGCTTCGGCGATTTTCTTTTTGACCGGAATCTGCCAGAGGTCGACGAGTTGCTGTGCAAACCCAAACGTCAGTTCGCCCCGACCGCCACCTTCAATGAGTCGCGTCCCGATCATGAGCGACGGATTGGTCCACAACCCGGATTGCACGACATCTGCACGCGAAGCCCCAATCGTTTGAAACAGCGATTGAAAGTAGCGGTTGTTCAGCAACGCCACCTGTACGGATTCTTCGAGCGTTAGCCCGTCGGCCAATAGCGCTTCGACCTTTTGCTGGACGGCGGCATCACCGGTGGGATCATAGACTTCTTGCGCTTCGAGTCGTTCTATGATTCTTTGTTCCGTCTGCTTGAAATCCGGACGTGCATCCACCGACTCGCAGGCGGGAATGGCCAACATGGCGAATCCACATGCCATGCAAAGCGGCACTCGAATATGAACCAGGCGTTCGCGAAATGTCACGGGAGAGCGATTCATGTGTACACACTTTTTCATGTTGCCGAAGCAAACCACCAACAGTTCAAGCATCTACACCGTCGCGTTACCCGTCCCCAGTCGACTTCTATTCGGTGCGTCGCCGACTTGCGCAGCAACACACCCGAACATCGCGCATTGTCCACGAATCGATAAAGCCCGAATCGTAGCGGCCCGTGGTGGACGGAACATGAACACAACATGACAATCCTGTAATGTTGCACGATTTTTGGTGCTGGCAATCGCATTCGATTGCGTTTGTGCGAAGCTGGAGAAACAATCGCAGTTTGTACTGCTGCGACTTTTGAAACTTCAGACTTGGACCTGCGTCATGCGAGCCTTGGTAATTGAAGACGACCACGCTGTGTCGAAATTCATCGAGCGCGGTTTGCGCGAAAACGGTTTCGCGGTCGAACTCGCCTATGACGGCCACGAAGGCATGCATACGGCAGAGACTTCCGAACACGACGTCATTGTCCTGGACCTGATGCTACCGGGGCGTGACGGATTCAGCATCCTCAATCAACTGAGGCAGTCTGGAAACAAGACACCGGTGATTTGCCTGACGGCCCGCGATTCGGTCGACGACCGGGTGACGGGCTTGGACCTGGGCGCCGACGACTATCTGGTCAAGCCCTTCAGTTTCGCCGAGTTGATCGCCCGAATCCGTGCGCTGCTGCGCCGCGGAGCGCAGCTGCTTGATAATCCAATCAAGATACGCGACCTTTCGATTGACATTACGACGCGACAGGTGCGTCGCTCGGGTCAACGCATTGACCTCTCCGCCCGCGAATTCGAGTTGCTGGAGTACCTGGCTCGCCACTGCGGCCAGGTGTTGTCGCGAACGATGCTGATGGAGAAGGTTTGGGATGTGAACCGTGACCCGCAAACCAACGTGGTCGACGTTCAGATCAATCGCCTGCGCAACAAGATCGACCGCGGTTTCGACGTCTCATTGATTCACACCATTCGAGGCGTTGGGTACGTCATTCGCGACAAGGGTTCTTAGACCTCATGAAAATCGGCACGCGACTGACGGCTTGGGGAACACTGATCACACTTGCCACATGCACCGTGGTCTGCACCACGCTGTACGTCGGACTCAGCATCTCATTGCACCGCGAGGTGGATAGTTTCCTGGAAGGCGAAGTACAGGAATTCCTTGCCATTCTCATGGAAGAAGGGCATGGGGGCTTGGACGCCATCGAAGCCGACATCCGTCGGGAACTTGGCAGTCGCGCACGCAATGACCTGACTTTTCGACTTCTCGACCTCAACGGTAATCTGATTCTTGCGAGCCATATCGACCCGAAGCTGCCGGACCCGTGGGACCTCAACGGGAAAGGGCAGCGCGAATCTGAGGTCTGGTTTGACACCGTGCGACCAAGCGGCGCAAGCCATTCGACACGCGCTTGCAGCACGATCGCGACGCTTCCTCGTCGCGGGAAGTACATTGTCCAGGCGACGTATTCGCTTGTTGGCGTCAACGCCAATCTGTACGAATTCATGCGCTTCGGGATGATTGTGCTGACTGTTTCTTTGGTGCTGTCGCTGCTTGGCGGTCGCTTCTTCGCGCGCAAGAGCCTGCAACCGATCCAGCGAATGACCGAGTCTGCCGGCGCGATCAACGCGAATAACTTGTCCGCGCGGCTCAATCAGTCAGGCAACGCTGACGAAATCGATCGACTCGCCCAGGTTTTAAACGACATGCTCGAACGGCTGGAGCGTCAGGTTCAACGCATCCGTCAGTTCACCGCCGACGCCGCCCATGAATTGCGAACGCCGATTGCGGCACTGCGCGGGAATGCGGAAATCGCACTGGGAGAAGGGGCTGATTCGAATCGCCGCCGTGAAGCACTGGAAGAAAGCATCGAGGAATACGATCGCTTGTCGCGACTGACCGAAGACCTGCTTTCATTGGCGCGCGCCGATGCCGGGCAATTGCTTTCCGTGCGTCAAGACGTCAATCTCGCAAAGTCCCTGGAGGATGTGATCGACTTGTACAGCGCCCTTGCTGAAGAGCGCGGCGTCGAACTCGCATGTTCCGCCGAAACAGATGTCACGGTCAACGCGGACCCGGGAAGGGTCAGACAGGTTCTCAGCAACGTGCTCGACAACGCGTTGAAATTCACCCAACCCGGCGGGCACGTTCGCGCGTCGCTCACCGCATCAAAGGGTAAGGCCGTCCTGACCATCGTCGATACCGGAATCGGCATCGAACAAGAAAACATCCCAAAACTGTTTGACCGCTTCTATCGGGCAGACAAAGCCCGCTCGCGCGAATCTTCGGGTTCGGGCGGCAACGCGGGATTTGGCCTGGGCCTGCCCATCTGCCGCTCCATCATGTCGGCACACGGAGGGAGCATCTCATTGGCATCACAACCGGGACAAGGGACTACGGTTGTCCTTGAATTTCCGATGCAGTGATCACTCCAAAAAACCTGACGGGCGCAATTGCGACATGGACGACGACAACCAAACGCAATTTATAAAGTTAGCGGAGTCGGTCGAGTGTCCTGAACACGCGCCGGGTAAAGCGAGCGATGAATGACGTGTTGTTTCATTCGAAACGGGTAACTCTGGGGCGATAACTGCAAATACATCGTGCGCACGCGTCTTCGGGCTGAAACAAGTGACGCATGCGCGAAACAGTTCCCCGTGTTTCGGATCATAAACACCTTGCCCGACCTATATTTACGATATCCACACCATTACAATAAGTGCGTGAGCTGGCTCGTTTCTTAACTTGAATTGGATTCCGGGTTGCTCTCGTTGCGCTCTTCCACTTGATTGGAAGAAACTCTCTCATGCGACATTATTTGAGATCACGGAGCAGTCTCAACTTTACCTCTGACATGCTCACGGTTCGTGCACGCACAATGGCAAGAATCTGTGCGGTTGACTTGCCTGCGCACGTCCCGATTGCTTTGTACGCATTTGAAACACCGTTTGATGTCCGTGCGTATACACGCAAACGTATTTGCCCCGCGGCGCGATGTGATGGTGCGCGGCGTGGGTTGTTTTCAACACGGTTTGATTCTCGAAAAGCGTTCGCTCACAGTGTGACGCGATCGTCTTTCCCTAGAAAGGCTTTATCACAATGATCGCTCGCAAGTCTCATGGACGCATAGCCGCCCTTCTCGTCTGCGTATACGTTGCACCGATGGCGGCTGGCCAGACGTTGGTCTGGTATGAAGAATTCGACGGCCCGACCATCGACCACTCGACGTGGACGTACAACGTCGGCGGAAGTGGATTCGGCAATGGTGAATTGCAGTACTACACCGCTCGCCCGGAGAACATCCATATCGATTCGGGAAGCCTGGTCATTGAAGCCCGTCGCGAAAACTACCTGGGCGACAAGGCGTTCACCTCGGCGCGGTTGATCACCAACGGGCGGTTCGCGTTCAAATATGGAACGGTCGAAGCACGGATCAAATTGCCCAACGTCGACAACGGACTTTGGCCGGCATTTTGGATCATGGGCTCGAACTATGGTGCGATCGATTGGCCTTCGTGCGGCGAAGTCGACATCATGGAGTTCGGTCGCAAAGACGGGTTTGAAGCCGGCGTGGTCAACCGTCGCGTCGTGTCGGCTGCCCACTGGGCATTCGACGGCGAACATGCGCTCGATCACACCTTCACCGATCGCCCGGTTGACCTCTATCTTGACTATCACCTGTTCAAGATGGAGTGGACCCCCGATCACATCCGCACCTACGTTGACAACGATTTGTTCTGGTCGATCGACATCAGCGACCCGATCAACGATCAACTCACCGAGTTCCACGACCCGATGTTTCTGCTCACGAACGTCGCAGTTGGCGGCTGGAACTTCATCGAGATCGTCGATCCGAACCAGATCACAGCCAGCTTCCCTGCCCGCATGTACATCGACTACATCCGCCTCTACGACAACGGTGACACCGAGTTGTTCTATGGTGAAGACAACGAGGAATCCGGTGTGTTTGGCGTGTTCACCGAAACGACGCCGGTCGACAACAGCGTCATCTACGAGACGGACGCGTCACTGTTCATATGGAACAACCTGACGGAGGTTGCGGACACGGCGTATGAAGGCACCGAGGTCTGGAGCATGACGGCATCACCGGGCGTCTGGTGGGGTATGGGCGTGTTGTCCACGCAGTTCGATCGTAACCTCAAGAACTACTCCGACGGATACATGCACTTCAACATGAAAACGACGAGCACAGAGACCTTCAAGGTCGGGCTCAAGAGTGCAACGTCGGGCGAAAGCTGGGTGAAGTTTGAAGACGGCGTGACGACGTACGGTCTGGTGCGCGACGGCAATTGGCACGAAGTGGTCATCCCGCTCAACAACTTCCTCAACCTCGATTTCAACACGGTCAGCCAGTTGTTCATGATTGCAGGCGACCCGCCGGCAGCTCCGGTTGAGTTCGCGATCGACAACATCTACTGGACGGAAAGCGTCGAGCGCCCAACACCCGAAAACGGAAGCTTCGGTATCTTCACCGAAGACCCGGTCCACAAGACGGCTGGCGATTATCAACTCGGCGTCGATGGCGACTTCTACATTTGGGAAGAAACGCTTACGGACGGAACACAGTCGCCGTATGAAGGGACGTCAAGCCTGTCGCTGACATCTGTTCCCGGACAAATCTGGTTCGGCGCGGCGTTTACGCCCACGATCAAATACAACCTCTCGGCATTTCGTTTTCCTGAGAGCAAACTGCACCTGGCGTTGAAGACCAGTTCAACGACCACATTCCGATTGGGCATGCGAAGTGGAAACGTCGACGACATTGGTCAAAAGTGGATCGATTTCGCCAATGGAAGCGACCCGTACGGTTTCGTCCGCGATGGAAATTGGCACGTGATTGAAATTCCGATGACCGATTTCACCGACTCGGTTGACCTGACCGAAGTCAGCATGCTCCTCCAGTTGCTGGGCGTGACGGGGCCGATCTCCGGCATCGAGATCGACGACGTTTGCCTGCTTGGTGGTGGCGATGCGTTGGCGATTGGAGCCGGCAAACCTGAAGCCGTGGCTGGCGATGACCAGGTCCTGGTGCTGCCGACCAACAGCACGGTGCTCGATGGTTCGCTGAGCACCGATGACGGCGTCATCACCGAATTCTCCTGGGAACAGGTCAGCGGCCCATCGACGGCAACGCTCAGCGGCGAGACGACCGCAATCCTTAGCGTTTCAAATCTCGTTCATGGCACATACGTCTTTAAGTTGACAGTGACCGATGACAACGACCTGACCGATTCCGATTCGGTGACCGTCACCGTGGCCACGCCGGATCCGACGGCTGACGCGGGTCCTGACCAGGAGGTCGAACTGCCCAACAACAGCGTCATCTTGTCGGGCTCGGGTTCGGACGTTGACGGCACCATCGTCGCGTATGCATGGACGCAGGTGAGCGGACCAGCCACCGCAACGTTGACCGATGATGACACCGCGACGGCCACCGCGAGCAACCTCTATGAAGGAACGTATGTCTTCGAATTGACCGTCACGGATAACGCATTCTTGACGGGAAGCGATCAGGTGACGGTTGTTGTCACCAACCCGCCGCAAAACATCGCGTTGAACAAACCGGCGACGGCATCGTCATCGTCCACCAGCGAATTGGTGGCCAACGGTGGATTCGAATCCGGCGCGGGCGTTGACGCGGACGGTTGGAATCTCCTTGAGTTTGCGGCTGGCAGTTCAACCGCCATCGCGGATCGTTCGGCGACCGTGCCAAACAGCGGATCATGGCACGTTTCATTGAGCGTCGTCGGTGCGGCCAACGGTGGTCCTGCGGCAGAAGCGCAGCAGTTGACGGCCAACGGTTCGGTGGTTCCGGGTGAAGTTTATGACATGTCCGCACGAATCCGCCGCGTGGGCGCATTCGGTCCTGGCGTGGTGTCACAGATTGCCGTTCAGTGGCTGGACAGCGACGCGAGTCATGGCGGCGGCGTGAAGGGCTCGACCGGGTTCATGGGCATCGAAGGTGCGCTGACCGAAACCTACGCCTCGTTTGGATTCACCGGCGTTGTCGCGCCGGCAGGTGCGGATGCGGCATTGATTCAGATTCGTCTTGCCGGTGGAGCAATCGCCGGTTCGTCGGGTGAAATCGCCTGCGACGACGTGACCTTGATTTCAGCCGCCGGTCCTCAAGGACCAGATCTTGCGGTTGACGGTAGTGACTCAACAAGTTGGGTCAGCGCTTCGGGCGATCCGCAGTGGATCGAAATCGACCTGGGCAACACCTACGAAATGAACCAGGTCGTTTTGAACTGGGGTGACGATTGGGCGCTCGACTATGACATCGAAGTGTCCGATGACGGAGCCAACTGGTCGCCGGTCTATGCCAATGCCAGCGGCGCGGGAGGAATTGAATCGTTCGGTATTTCGGCGATCGGCAGCTACATCCGCCTCAATGCCAACACGGGTAACACAGCCAACGGCTGCTCGCTCAAGGAATTCGAGGTTTACGGCGTGCTCCAACCGGGCGACATCGACAACGATGGCGACGTGGACCTTGACGATCTGGACATTTTGGTCGGGTGTTTGACCGGACCGGCTGTCGAGGTGATGCCGGGTTGTCATGCGGCTGACCTGGATCTCAGCGCGACGGTCGACCTGCACGACTTCGCGAAGTTCCAAGCCGCGTTCACAGGACCATAGTTATGAAATGCTCGACCCATCGAATCTCTCCCGGATTCGACGGGTCGAGTTGATTATACGGATAACAGGACTCTCAACCGCGGGAGTTGTTGCGGAGTGTTTCCGCACCTCACGCTTGCAACATTTCATTGAAGGCTTTGGAGGTGAATCATGCGTAAAGTATTTGTCTCATCATGTCTGGCGTTGTTCATGGCGCTCGCCATGGGCGTGTCGCCAGCAGCAGCTACGATTGTTTCCGGTAACGGCGGGTTTGAGTTGGCTGGCGGTGGCGGAGCGGCTGACTCCGCTCAATGGACGGAGATCACGACGTCGGCTGCCAACCTATCGGAACGCACGATGACCAATCCGAATTCGGGTTCGTATTCACACCACCTTTACGCTGAAGGCATGGATGCACTCGGAACCGTCGCCGCGATCACGCAGCACTCGGCCAACGATGCCGGGTTCGCGTCACTGCTGGAAGGCACGACCCTCAGCGCTTCATTCGACGCGATGACGCCGTTTGGCCCGGGCGGAGTCATGAACTACTCGCTGCGGATTCTCAACAGCGCCGGCGCGATTGTTCAGATTTACAACAACACGATCCCGAATCCCAGTGCCGTCTACAACACGTACACGACACCGAATCTGATCGTTCCGGCATTCGGCGCTGCTCCCAATGATGCGTTCTACGCATTCATCGAAATCAACGCAGCCGCCGGCGGATTTGTCGGATCTACATCGGAAATCTATGTCGACAACGTGGCGATCAATGGCACGCTTGTGCCTGAACCGAGTTCGGTATTGCTGCTGTTGTTCGGTGCGATGGGTCTGCGCCGACGACGCTAGAATCGAACCACGACAAAAGCAGTTTCCAAATCACAAAGCCCCCCGCGCCAGTTGCTTGAAGCCACAAGCCAACATGGCGTGGGGGGCTTGAGCATTCCTAATCCAATTGTAGAGAAGCGACAGCGCCGTCATTCCCGCGCACGCGGGAATCCAGGGGCAGAACGAAGTCGATCCACGTGGGTATTGGCGCTCGTGCTGTGAAGAATGGGCGAGCAAAACGCAACGCTTGGATTGAGATCGCGATAGATCGCCGGCCGCAGGCTCTACTGCTTCGATTTGACTTCAGGGATTTGCCCAACCGTCTTGCCATAGTCGCGACGGGTGACATTCGTGATGCAACGAAGCGCCCCACCCGATTCATACACACCGGTGACGTTCACGGTCTTGACGTTGAATCCGAGTTGTTCGTACACACGTTGGGCATACGCATCCAATGCGTCGAGCCCATAAACCGGCATGATCACAGTTCGCCGCCCTTCGCGATCATCGATAAGGACGTTGTTGTACGTCACCATCCACTGTTCAGGGATATTGATGATCGCGGGAACCCGAATCACCACAAACCCCAATTGCCGCAACCGCTGTGCGATTTGCTCCAAAATCGAACTGGTGTCGATGGGTGACGCAAAAGGTGCATCCTCCTCGTCAGACAGCGTCATCTCGACCGAATCAACGCCGAAGATCTGTGCCGACAAATCCGGGTCAGCCAAGAGTACAGTCTTTTCCGCAACCGGCGTCAGGTACATGTCCACGTGATCCCAGGGAACTTCACTTTCGTCTCCGCCGACCACGACGATTTCCTTCCCCGCAAGCTGACGCAGGTCGCGCATCAATCGGGCGATCCCTTCGGGACCATCCAGCCGATCTTCGTTTTCATCGATGGCGTTTGCGCCGACAAACGCAAACTTCGCGTTACCGACGATGTTCCCGCCCTCCAAAACGACAGACGTCGCCCGTGCATCTGGAAATGCGCCCACCGACTCAAGGGCAAAGGGTGTGTACAGTTCATTCAAGCGCCAGACGTCGAACGTGGGCAACGGCCTGGGCACCAACAAACAAGCATGTGAACCATCGGGATTCTGCCGGGCGATGCAGCGGTCTCGCGCCCAGATGGAAATATCCATCCCGACATCGAACACGCGAACCTGGCGTCCACCCGCCCGCGCCCTGACCCCCATCTCCTGTTCAAAAACTTCGACAGCCGCCCGATTGGGGCAAGCCACTACCACATTCGTCTGCGGATTCAGGCTGGAAAGCAATTCCGCGATCACCTCCCGGGTATCCGCCCCCTCACTCGCGGGGAAATGGATAAGCACTTCCGCGATTGCCCCGGTATCGTCGGCCAATATGGATGGAGAAGCTGCGGTGGGAACCGTGACAGGATTCGGTTCGGCTGCGGCAGACGTCGGCTGACCGGCTCCAAGGTCGACGGAAACGATAGCCAACGCGACAAGCCAGGTGCACTTGACCCAGCGCTGAATTGTAACTGGACTCATTAACGACCTCCGGCGCCAAACGCTCATCACGCCAGGCGGTTTCATTGTCGTCAGAATCGCGGGGCGGCATGAATTCTCAGTGAAGTAGAGATTAAGAGGTTTTCATTGGGTACACTATGGCGACGACGGGCCCGGGTGACCCGCAATGGTTGCGGTTGAAATGGCCTTTTGACGCTGGAGCGCCGCTGACTGGTTGGCTCCAACGGGTGTATCGAGAGTGTCACGACTGATGCGCGTCTTGATCGTAGAAGACAACCCAAGGATGGCCAACGTGATCCGCAAGGGACTTTCCGAAAACGGTTACGCCGTCGATCTCGCCGACGGTGGTCACGTGGGGGAAGCGATGGGGGCTGCACAGCCCTATGACGCCATCATCCTCGACGTGATGCTTCCCGATCAGGATGGTATCCAGGCGTGCGCGAACCTTCGTCGCCGCGGCATCAAGACGCCAATCCTCATGCTGACCGCGCTGTCGGGCACGGCTGACAAAGTCAAAGGTCTGGATGCGGGGGCGGATGACTACCTGACCAAACCGTTTGAGTTCGACGAACTGCTCGCTCGACTGCGGGCGTTGCTGCGCCGCGGACAGGGAGGACAAGCCGCCCGCCTGACCTTCGCCGATTTAGAGATGGACCTGATCGAACGCAGAGTCACGCGGGATGGACGGCGCATCAAACTCACAGCGAAAGAGTTCGCCCTCCTCGAATACTTTCTGCGCAATCCGCATCGTGTCCTCACGCGCACATCGATCGGCGAACACGTCTGGGACATGAACTTTGAAGGCGACAGCAACGTGATCGATGTTTACGTCAGCATGCTGCGGCGAAAGATTGATCGCGATTTTTCCCAACCACTGATCCACACAGAAATCGGCGTCGGTTACGTTCTCGGTGACGATGCGGCTTGATTGACCGCAACGCGAAATCGAAGTGAATGCCATGGGAATAAAAGCGCGTCCGATTCGATCGCGGTTGATGCTCGCCCTGCTGTGCGTGATTGCGCTTGTGTTGCTGCTGACGTGCAGCCGCCTGCTGGTTGAATTGCGTGATCGGTTTCAGGATCAAATCGACCGCGAATCGCGCATCCATGCGGCGGCTGACTTCACGTCAATTTCGACGAATGGCGCCACACCCGAATTCCCGCAGGAATCGCAGCATTCAACTTGGAATCGGATAAGCGTCTTCGCGGGTGCAACCGCGTGCCTTGGACTTGTATTCGGCGTGATTCTTGCATGGTTGATTGCGCGGCGGACAACGGCTCCCCTTTCAATGTCATTTGGGTCGCACGAGCGCTTTGTCACCGATGTTGCCCATGAATTAAAAACACCGTTGACGTTGCTGCTGAGCGAGGCGCAGGTGTTGGCCCAATCTCAACGGACGCATCAGGAGTACGAGCGTTTCCTTACGACCGTTGAGGACGAAGTGCGGGCGATGGGGCAGGTCGTCGAAAGTCTGTTGATGCTGGCGCGGGCTGAGGGCGGTTTGCAGGTTTCAATGGGCGATGCGCCGGTCAACGAATTCGTGATGTCAGCCGTCGAGCGCACAGCGCGCATGGCCGAACGAAACGAAGTCACCATCGTCCCGACGCTGGCGATGCCGGAAGCCGGGCATGACTCGCTGGTTGTTCACGGCGACCAGGCACTGCTCACCATTGCCGTCACCAATCTCCTGCGAAATGCCATTCGATACGCACCGCCCCGCACGCAAGTTAGCATCGCAGTTGAAGCGATCGATCAACATGCCGTCATTCACGTTCGAGATGGCGGTCCCGGTATTCCTCCCGAACACCTCCCCCATATCTTTGACCGCTTCTACCGGGTGCCCGATGACCACAGCACATTTCAAGGTACCGGATTGGGACTGGCCATCGCCAAAGGGGTGGTCGATCTTCATCGTGGACAGATACATGCGGTCAACCTTCCCGAAGGCGGCTGCCAGTTTACTTTGACGCTTGGGACAGCACACACCTGACACGCGATTGCACGCGTTCAATCGGCGACAGGTTCGTGCGCCTGATTGACTTTGCATTCCCCTGGATTCCCGCCTTCGCGGGAATGACGACGCTGTCGCGCCGCTACGTTTGGAGTCTAGGTGTTCTAATCGCGACGAATCTGCAACTCGGCGAAGTCGGCTAGATCGATATCGCCATCGGCATCGAAGTCGAAGCATTCGCAGCCGCCACCTGAACCTGAAGCCGGACCGGCTAGGCATGCGTCGTAACCCGAGTAGTCGGCTAGATCGATGGCTCCATTCCCGTCGACATCTCCGCTCGCCAATCCGCCGGCGCAGTCATCGCAACCGTCGGGTATTCCGTCGTCGTCGGTGTCGATTCGATCATCAAAGCCGGCGCAGACATCACAGCCGTCGATGATCGTGTCGCCGTCGCTATCCGACTCGTCAATATCGGGCACGCTATTGGAATTGCAATCCTGCATGCACGCGACGTTGAGCAGAAACTCGCCCGACGATGATGTTGCGTAACGACTCACGCGGAGCATCACCCTTTCGCCGAGTGTCACCGGTTGAATGATTGCGGAATCCAACGTCGCCCCGCCGCATGCATTTGAATCGTTGCCCTGGGCAACGTCGTTGTTGATCGCCAACTCGTGAATGTCGCCAACCTCGGGGCATGCGTCGAGAATCGATAGCACCGTGTTCACCGAATCGAGCGCAGCCGATCCACACGTGTTCGCTCGAAGCAGTCCGTCGCACGTTGCGGTGTATTCGTACCACACGTCGGTGTTGAGCGCCGACGAACCGCTGGAACTTGTGCCTTCGTTGGTTGAATAAACAGTCGTCCCCAATGTTTGACCGTCGGTAATGGTTTCCGCGGCTGCGCAGTCGTCGTTGGGCGGTGAAACGAACGCGACAAGATTGATGTTCCCGGTCAGACCAAGCGAATAGTGCGACACGCGAATGTAAACCGTTTCGTCCTCGTTGATCGGCATCGCCAGCGCCGAGTCGCGCGTCACCCCAACATCCGATCCCGGGCATGCGTTGCGATAGTTGCCATCGGTCCAGTCGTCATTGCACGCCAACTCCGTTCCACCGCTGCCCGGACAATCGGAATAGACGGAGACGATCGTGTCCGTACCGGCATCAACACCTCCGGAATCGTGAGTGCTGCACGTTCGCACGCGCAGCATACCCGTCATTGGCGCGGTGTATGCGTACCAGACGTCTGAATTGTCAGCCGCCCCGCAAGACGCCGTTCCATCGTTCGTCGCGCATCCGAGGTTGCTGCTTGCCGAAAGAATGTCACCGCTGTTGGGTATGGCGTTTTCGCAGTAGTCGTTGGAGACAGCCGACTGACTGATCTCAAGCGTTCCGTGACCGATGGCGCCGTTGTATCCGCCGACGCGAATCATGAAAGGTTCCCCCGCTTCCCCGGGCACGTCCAGTTCCGATCGCGTGCCGCATGAATCGTCGTTGCAAAACGATGCCGATTCTCCAATCGGACAAGCACCGCCCGCATAGTAGACGGCCATCGCTGTGTCGAAATCGCTGTCGCACAAACTGATGTGGACCGTCCCATCACAAGCTGGCGTGTAGCGGTACCAGATGTCGGCGCCAATCTGTCCGTTCTGCACGAAGTCGCACGTGGTGGGCTCGCTGGGTCCGTCGTTGGAAGCGGCAAGATTCTCGAAGGCATAGCTTCCATTGACGACATCGATGGCGTCTGTGCAGACGTCGTTGTCGGGCGGAATGACAAACACCGGACCGCTCGAAACGAATGCCGACGGCGCGAAGGACGAGTCGATCGTCTGCACGCTCCAGTAGTACGGACCATCGGTCAGGTTGTGGATGGTCCAGTTCAGGTTGTGATTGGTGTTGCCATATTCGTCGACAAGGCGCGTCGACTGTCCATCAATCGTCATCGATCCGACAACATTACCGCCTCCCGGATAGGTTCCCACGCGCAGGTTGTAAGTCAGGCCAGCCGTCGGCGTCTCCGCATCGCTCCCCGGCGACCAGGAAAACTGAATGGACGTTCCGAGCAGCGTGCGCTGCAAATTCGCGGGTGGTTGCGGCGGCGTGTTGGCTGCTCCGGTGTCGGCTGCATCGTTTTCGTAAATCCGCGTGATCGCGTTCTGCAGGCCGTCGAAACCGTTGATGGCAAGATCGAGGTCGCCGTCTCTGTCATAATCGCCCCATGCGACGCTGGCGTAGTAAAGGTTGGTGATGGCATTGGACGCGGCTGAGTCGACCGAAAACGCCCCACCGCCATCGTTGCGATAGATTCGCGATATCGTGCCGTTGAATGCCCCGGTGCTCGTGCCTGCGATCAGCAAGTCGAGATCGCCATCGTTGTCATAGTCACCCCATGCGGCTTGGCTATACCACAATTGCGTGGTGGTGAAGACCGCCGTAAATCCACTGCCCGTGTTTTCGTAGACCCGTGTGTCAGTTCCTGAACCGCAGACCACCACATCAAGGTCGCCGTCGCCGTCGAAATCGCCGAACGACGCATCACCACCTTCAACGCCGGCCATCGATGCGTAAACCGAGTAACCGGAGCCCGTGTTTTCAAAAACTTTCGCGATTCGGCTTGGATAGGCGGGTTCACCGGTGGCGAGCACGTCCATGTCGCCGTCGTTGTCGAAGTCGCCCCATTCAACACTGCCGTCGTGCGTTTTCGCGAAGGACGGACCGGGTTTGAATACAGCACCGTCAAATTCGAAGACGCGAAGAAACTTCCCGCCGCCGGGCCAGACGATATAGTCGCCGGCAATCAACAGGTCGAGGTCGCCATCGTTGTCGGCATCGCCCCATTCTCCGCTGGCATCGTTGTATTCGTGGTAGGTTTTCTTGACGTTAAACATTGCATTCGTGTTTGTGTAGATTCTGGATCTCAGGTCGCTTGACTGCTGGCCGGTAATGAACAGGTCGAGATCGCCATCGTTGTCAAAATCACCCCAGTCTGCATCTGCGCTGACAACGCCGTACAATCCCGAACTGGCGTCGGTGTCTTCAGTGAACGTTCCGTTTTCATACTTGAAGATCTTCGCGATACCGTCAGACGTACCGCCATATGAGGTTGTCCCGACAACCAGCAAATCAAGATCGCCATCGTTGTCGTAATCACCCCAGGCAACCTGCCCGTCCCCCGATCCAGTCACGGAAGCCTTCAAGGTAAAGTTCGCGGCATTGGCGCGCATTGCGTGCATGGCAGTCGCGCACAACATCAACAGGATCATTTGCGTTCTGGTTTGGGTCGTCGTCATTTCATCGTGCTCCTTGCACACTCACTTCGGTCTCAATCACCATCCGTGCTTGCATCCACACGAGCCCATGACCATTCGCCCCGGGCTCAGCGGACTGTCCGTTCACACAGATCACGTGAAAGTGAGAGGAATCAGTCGGAGGATTCTGGAAAGCGGCAAAATGACTCGAAACACTTGCCCGCCAAGCCGCCATAATTCACTGTTAATACATAACTTATGGCGACTAGACCCACATCAGCGATGCCTCGACTCTGAAGTCGATTTTCTTGAAGGGCGGGGACGGTTGCGCGAAAGGCTTTAAGATGTAGCGACCAGTCGGGCCAATTCGCTGGCTTGTTCAAATGAGGTTTGGGCATGGCGTTTGACGAATCCAATTCAAATGATGCGACCGCGATCCTCGTGCGCATGTGCGATGGCGATCGTCAAGCAGCCGACCAGTTGCTGCCCCTCGTGTATGGCGAGTTGCGGGCGCTGGCGGGTCACTTGTTTGAACATGTGCGGCCAGCACATACTTTGCAACCGACGGCGCTCGTGCACGAAGCGTATGTGAAATTGATCTGCGCCAACGATCCGAACTGGGAGGGACGAGCGCACTTTTTCGCGGTGGCGGCGAAGGCGATGCGCCAAGTGCTCGCAGACCATGCCCGCAAGCGCAACGCCGAGAAGCGCGGTGGGCGCGATTGGCAACGGGTCACGCTTGACGATGCGCTGTCCGCATGGCAATCATCCGATGTCGATGTATTGGAGTTCAGTGAGATCATCGACGAGTTGGCCAAACTGAGTCCAAGGCAAGCGCAGATCGTCGACCTTCGTGTGTTCGGTGGATTGACCATCGAAGAATCGGCGCACGTGCTCGGCGTGGGGCCGACAACCGTCAAGTCCGACTGGCAGATTGCAAAGGCGTGGTTGAAGCGGGCGCTGTCCGATAAAGGGACACGATGAGCGAATCGAGGCACGATCAAATCGGCGAACATTTCCTGAAGGCGCGCGAACTTTCCGCCGACGCCCGACGCCAATACCTCGACGCAATCAAAGCCGCCGATCCCGACCTCGCCAGCGAAGTCGAATCACTCTTGCGAGCGGATGAGCAGGAACTCGCCGTCCTCGACGAAACCGATGCAGGCGGATTCTCGAAGCGACTGCACACCGGCGCTGGCGATGACCTTGTGGGACAAACGCTCGGTCGATACACCATCATTCGCATCATCGCCTCCGGGGGGATGGGAACGGTTTACGAAGCCACGCAGGAAAAACCCCGACGCACGGTGGCTGTCAAAGTCATGAAACGGGGGCTGGCATCGCCGTCGGCGCTTCGGCGTTTTGAAGTTGAAGCGCAGATCCTTGGTCAGTTGCAGCATCCCGGTATCGCCCAGGTTTTCGAGGCGAATGTGCACGAGGGCGAAGGCGGCCGCATTCCGTTTTTTGTGATGGAATTCATTCCCGACGCGCTCACGATCACCGAATACGCGAAGCGCAACAATCTCACGCTTCCTGCACGACTCGAACTATTCGCCCGTATTTGCGACGCAGTCCACCATGGTCATCAAAAAGGTGTGATCCACCGCGACCTGAAACCGGGCAACGTGCTCGTGGACGCAACCGGTCAGCCGAAAATCATCGACTTCGGCGTCGCCCGCGCCACCGACATCGATGTTCAAATCACGACGATGCAAACCGACGTCGGCCAACTCATCGGCACGCTCGCATACATGAGCCCCGAGCAAGTCACGGGCAATCCGCAGGCGATCGACACGCGGTCCGACGTGTACGGTCTCGGCGTCGTCTTGTACGAATTGCTATCAGGTCGCATGCCTCAGGACCTGACCAATCGCTCGTTGATCGAAGCAGCTCGCATCATTCAGGAAACCGATCCATCGCGACTGAGCGCCATCAGCACGGCTTATCGCGGTGACGTTGAAACGATCGTGGCCAAGGCGATGGAGAAGGACAAAGAGCGCCGGTATCAGTCAGCCGCCGAACTCGCCGGCGACATTCGGCGCTTCCTTGGCAATCAGCCCATCATGGCCAGGCCGGCCAGCACGACGTATCAACTGAAGAAATTCGCAAAGCGCAACAAAGGTCTGGTGGCTGCGGGCGCGGTAGCGCTTTTGTTTTTGATCGTCGGGCTGATCGCAACCACCTGGTACGCCTACCGCGCTTCGCATGAGCGGGATGTCGCCATTGAAGCCAAACGCAAGATGCAGTTGGAAACCGACAAAGCCAACGCGATCAACGATTTTTTGATCAACGACCTGCTGAGCGCGGCTGACCCGGTTCAAGGCATCGGTCACGACGTGACGATCGTTCGGGCGTTGGAGGTATCGGAAGAAAAAATCGCCGAAGCGTTTAAATCCCAGCCGGAAGTCGAGGTGTCGGTGCGGCAGACGATCGGGAATGTGGCGATGCGCATCGGACGTCTCGATCAAGCCGAAGATGAATTTCGCCGGGCGTTGGCGCTGTTGGAAGCAGCGCCGCAAGTTGACGAGCAGGAAGTCGCCCGCACCAAGGAGCGACTCGCGTTCACATTGCGAAAACGAGGGCAAATCAAGGAAGCGATCCAACTGTTTGAAGAACTCGTGGACTTTTGGCGCGGGCGGGCAGACGAAAACCCGACCAAGTTAGCCGACGCGCTACACGGCTTGGGTTCGGCGGTTTATGTGGATGAAACGGAGGGTCATCTTGAGCGTGCAGAAAGCATCATCCGCGAAGCCCTCGCGATCTACGAAGAAAAACTCGGGCCCGAGCATCCGTCGACGCTCGATTCTTTGGGCCAACTGTCGAATGCGCTTTACAGTCAAGGCAAGATCGAAGAATCGCTCGCCATTCACAACCGCATCCTCGAGATTCAAATCAAACAGCACGGCCGCGATCACTACGATGTCGCCCGCTATAAGTACGACTTAGCCGTCATCAACATGAAGATCAAGAACTACGACGCGGCTGACACACTGCTTACCGAATGCGAAGAAACGATGCGAAAGGCAGCGGGTGAAGCCAACCCGATTGTGGCCAAGGCGCTCGGACAACACGGTCGACTTTACGCCAAGCAGGGCGACCATCACAAAGCAGAACCGTACTACGTTGAAGCGCTTCACATCCAACATGAACATCTCGACCCCAATCACGAAGATCTCGCGTGGACGCTGACATACCTGGCCCGAACGCGAATGGCCCTCGAGAAATTCTCGGCGGCTGAACCGATCTGGCAGGAAGCGTACGAATCGGCCAAGGCAACCGAAGGCGAAACCAGCATGCGGGCGGCGATCCGACTGTTCGACTGGGGAACATGCCAAGTCAGTCAATCCAAGTACGAAGAAGCCGAGCCAAAACTTCGAACGGCCATGAAGCTATTCGAAGGCATCTTCGAACCGGACTCCATCATGATCAATCGAGCCCGCGTCCAGCTAGCAATCTGCCTCACACACAAGCAAGCGTTCGACGAAGCGGAACAGTTGCTCAGCGATGCGTACAATTCTGTTTCAAGCGCCGAAGCACCCGACCCCGAATTGCTTAAGCTGGTCATCGACGCCTATGTCAAACTCTTTGAAGAATCGAAGCATCCCGAAGACGCAGCAATTTGGAAAGCCAAACGCGGTGCCACGGGCGCATAAGAAACCGTCAACGCTTCCCAGTGGCTTGCTGGTGAAACGTTGACGGTGCCAAGCAATCAATCCGATTGATTCGCCATCTGCGGTCGGCAACGGATTTCTGCAATCTGGTCTTACCCTAAGCTGCGTTAGCTCGCGCGGCGTCGCGTTCTGCGAAGGACCCCAACGCTCAGCATCATGACCATCAGACCGGTTGTCGGTTCGGGGGTGACGACGAACGAAAGCGTGAATGGGGCTGAGTCTGCGTGCAAGCCGTCTTGATCGGTCAGGGTGAACTCGGCTGACAGAATCGTTCCGATCGGCGTGCCTGGGTCGGCGACGAACGTGAGGTGCTGATGCCAAAGCAGGCCCGACCCTTCCGGTGCACCGACGAATTCGTGCAGCGCGCCGTCCACTTCAAGAATTGGCGACAGGCCCTGGGTGTACATCGAGAACCCCGCATCGAAACTCTCACGACGCAGCGAAACACCGGAGATGCTTTCCAGTGCGTACGCGCCATCGCCGGGCCGATCCGTCCCCTCGCCATCCCATCCGGGTTCGATCGAACCATAGAAACCCGCAAGCGGTCCCGTTTCGATCAGCGGCAGTTCGTACGGCTGAAACACCTGCGAGGGATACTGAATGTCGAGAACCTGCTGGGCGCTGCCATCGTGATGGATGTTGAAATCGATCAACGTCGCCCGAGCCGATGCGGCGCACATGAGAACCGCACACATTGACAATGCAAAAAACGTCTTCTTCATCTTTTCCTTCCTCCTCTTGAAGTTTATGGCGCCAATCCGAAGCGCCGTTGAAATTCGCTGAAGTCCAACAGATCAACATCGTCGTCGAAATCAAAATCAAACACGTAGCAATCTTCGTCCGACACAAAGTCGGCTGGCCCATCACCGCAGTCGGGCCAAGCCAGCGTGTCGGCGTCATCGACCAAACCGCTGTCGTCGAAGTCACCGGTCGGGCAAAGTCGTTCTTTCATCGCCGAGATCGCGAACACGCCAACCACACCGCTTCCCGTGTAGTCATCAAGGGTGATGCCGATCAGCTCGCGCGTTGGATCAACGGGAAACGTGACCCGCTGAAAATAGAAGCTGTCGCCCGATACCGTGTCGATGCCCGCGCCGTCGCTGCGTACAAATCCTCCACCAACGCGCGTCCCGCTGCGACCGACGGAAAGAATCGGGAGCGGGTTCGTGGTGATGTGCCAATCGTGCAGCGGAAAGTACAACGGGTTAACTGCCGCCCGGCGGATGATGATGATCTGGTCAGCACCGGTAGCGTAGTTCATGCGGGCGACGAGCGAGTCGGCATTGGAAAACGCGCCCGCGCTGCCGAGCAGCATCTCGACGCTTTCGTACATCCCGCTTTGATCCGCAACCGTCAGGTCAACGACTGCCTGCGACGTAAGCGAACCGTTGTCGAACAGGCAGTTGGCGAGCATCCCCTCCAGGTGCTCGCCGCCTGGCCCGCCCAATTCAAAAACATCAACCCGCCCATCGATCGGCAACCCCTGGTCGGTGCCATACGCCCCGTTGATCACCCATGAATAACCGGCATCAAACGAAAGCGGCGAATCCCCGTCGCCACTATCAACGACGTCCGCATTGAATACGCCTGTCAGGTCAAATCGAATCGGGCGCACGCATGGCGGCGTCGATGCAAACGACAATGAGAATTCCTCTGATTCGAAAAAGAAGTCCGACACGAAGCGCTGGCTCATTTGATACGTGCCGGCTCGCCGCATCATCCAAAGGGGATGCACATGACCGGCTGACTGGTTCGCGTAGTACCACTCGTCGCCATCTTCAGCCATCGCAAGCAGACCGAACGGGTCGGCCATCACCAAATGCACGTCGCTGGGCCAATGGATGCGTTGCAAGCCAACCTCAAACGGCTGACCGCCGGTGTGAGCGGTGGTCATCGCGTGGCATGGGTTGGCTGAGTCGACGTAGTCCAAACCCGGTGCGTCTTCGACATAGCAAAACCCGCCGTATTCCGGACGCGCGAGCAGCGAGTTCGTCGCCAACCGAGTCAGTTCAGTCACTTCACCGGGTACGGTTGGTTCGGTCTCGCCCGGTGGGATGGGGCTGCCGATCCGCACATCAGGCAAAACAAAAAGTCGCAGCGGTTCGAGTGTCGGGCATGAGCCGGTTCCGTTCGGGTCGACTGGACTGTGCCCCACGACAATCCCTTCGTGGGCCTCAGTCGGCGTCACGATGAAGGCGGTGATGGTCAGCATCAGTATGGCGCGGTATTTCACGGGCGATTCCTTACTTGGGTTTCCCTTTGGGGTTCCAATGATCGTGCAGCACGGTGTCTTTGGTTTCGTTGAGCTTGAACGTCCAATCGAATGCGAGCGGTTCTGCGTGGGCGTCGGCGAACGTGTAGTTGGCTTTTTTTCGATGGCGTTCGAGCGCGACCGATTCTTCCGGTTCGGATGTCGGCGTACCGGTGAGCGGATTCGGAATCCACTGATCCGCGTGAATGTGGTCGGCGAAGTCCTCGTAGCCCTTGGTCTCAACGTTTTCGCCGAAGTGAACCGTCTGTTGTGGATGCGGCGTGAGGTCGCGCCGGACGAAACCGTAGCGCGGCGTCGGGTCG
>DDIR01000039.1:0-12983 GCA_002338715.1 Phycisphaerales bacterium UBA1845
GCGAAGCGCGGCTTGCTCGGCGTCCAGACCGGTCGGGCCAAATTCATGACGCCCGGTGCGCGATCGCTCCTGCGCATCTGCAGATGCGCCGCCGCCCGCCCGCGCACTCGCGCGCGCGTTTTGACCGCGGACCTTCTGCTGGGCTGTCTTGAGCAACTTGACGATGTCATCCTGTGAAACCGCGAGCAATCCCGAAAGCTGGTTGATCACCAACCCCCGCTGGATTGCGTCCAGTGTTCCATAGGATGCCATTTGGGAAACCAGAGAAATGAATGCTTCGATGGCCTGTCTCTGTCCCCCGCCCCTCATTTCGGCGAACTGCTCACACGTTCGCCCCCATTTGAATCGTAGCGCATCCACCGAACTATTCAACAGGGAATCAACACCAGCCGCTCCATTCGCCGTCAGATAGTCGCTTGGATCCTTGCCATCCGGCACGCTCGCGATGCGGACCGATAAATTGTAGCGCAGCGCTACGCCCAACGCCCGGTCAGCCGCCTCCTCGCCCGCAGAGTCCGCATCGAACAGCAGCACGACCTCGTCGCACCACCGTCTTAATAATGAAATCTGCTGATCGGTCAGCGCCGTTCCCAGTGTTGCGACCGCCCGATCCAAACCATACTGGTGACACGCAATGCAATCGGTGTACCCCTCGACAACGATCGCCTGCCGCTTGTCGCTCATGGGCATGCGGGCTTGGTCGATTCCGTAGAGCATCGTCCCCTTGTCGTACAGCGGGGTGTGCGACGTGTTGAGGTACTTGGCCCGGTCACCGATCAGCGTCCTGCCGCCGAACCCGACGACGCGGTTCATCGTGTCGCGGATCGGGAACATCAGTCGGCCCCTGAACGTACCGTACAGACTCGCACCGCCATGAGCCGCCCCATATCGATCCGACACCCGAACGAGGTCACCGGCCTGCAGCGCCCGAATGTTGATCCCGGCTTTTCTGGCTTGCTCGGGCAACCAGCCGCCCGCTTCCGGAGCCCATCCGATCGCGAACTTTTCGACGATGTCGTTGGGAATGCCCCGCTCGACGAGATAGTCGCGGGCAACCTTTCCCAGTTGTTCGTCCGCAAGGGCGGTTTGAAACGCCCCCATGGCCCACGCATTTGCCCGGGCGATGTCGCTGCGATCAATGCCGTTGGGATTGCTGTTTGATCCTCCGCTTCGGCTGCCCGACCGCCGGGCACGCTCCAGATCGACGCCAGCCCGGTCGGCGAGAATGCGCATCGCCTCGACGAAGTTCACGACTTCTCGCTGCTGCACGAAGCTGAAAAGATCACCGCCAGCCCCGCACCCGAAGCACTTAAAAATCTGCTTGCTCTGACTCACGCTGAAGGACGGGGTCTTTTCCTCGTGGAATGGGCACAATCCGACGAAGTCGCGTCCGGCGCGTCTGAGTGAGACGTGTTCAGACACAATCTCCACCAGATCAATCCGCTGGCGGATTTCTTCTTTGAGCGCGTCCCAATCTTTCAAAGGGTCCCTCGAAGGAAAAAGGCTCGTTGTTGCGGCTCGGGCTTGTGAGCCCAAATTCAGTTCGTACGATTCTATCGATGACGGCTGGTAACGATCACTGGTAATCATCACCGGCTCTCGCCAGGCAGCCGACGCCTGAACGGAAATCACGCCCATATCAAAAGCGGGCCGGCGTTCGCACAACTCCCGACGGCCATCGTCCCGACACAGGCGTTCCCGATTCAAACGTCTCGGCAACCAACGACAGAAGTAAATATCAAGGGTTCAGATTCCAGATGGATCGACACCGAAAAAGGCGTCGATTTATGACCTATACTTAAAGGTTCAGTGGTCCTTCCCTACAACAGTCCTTCCCTACAACATATGCCCAACTTCGAGAATACTGCCCCAGCTCGACTCCAATGACCGGAAGCTCGACCGTCAAGACTGCTGCCAATCATGCCGCCCGGCATCAGCATCGCTCCACACGCCTTCACACCCCATTTATGCAGCCGCCAAAAGGCAAAATCAGCCGCACCACCACGCAGGGCGACACGCAGGCCGGGCCCGGAGCCTCACGGGAATCTCGAAATTGGGCAAAGCAATGTAGTGTAACACGTTATCGCGATTTGGTCAAAAAAAGGACCGTAAAAAAGTGCAATTTTCATGCTGAAAACAGCCTATTTGCCCCCAGCAACTCCGTCGCGCCCATCACCCCGACCAATCACAAATGCCCCCGTTAGCGCGATTCCGTATATTGAGCACAGTCTATCCTCACCGGACCGCTGGACCACCCCACCCCCCTTACATACGATGCGGCGATGGTAGGCCACGAACACGAGTCGCTGAAACAATTCGCCGAATGGGTCGCAGCCAACATCACCGGCGACGAAAAATCCCAAGCGCAGATATACTTGGATCGCCTCTTCATCGCCCTTGGCCACAAGGGATGCCTCGATATTGGCGGCTCACCTGAATTCCGGGTCAAGAAGCCCAAGGAATCCGGAGGCGGCACGGCGTTTGCGGACTACGTTTGGAAGCCACACGTCCTCATCGAGATGAAGAAACGGGGAGCGGACCTGGGAAAGCACTACCGACAGGCGTTCGACTATTGGACAGAACTGGTGCCGGGAAGACCCCGCTACACGATCCTCTGTAATTTCGATGAGTTCTGGGTTTACGACTTTGAAACCCAAATGGACACTCCAGTCGACCGACTTAAGGTCACCGACCTCCCAAATCGTTGGGGACCTCTCGCATTCCTCTTCCCTTCACATGATCGGCCCGTTTTTGGCAACGATCAGGAGCAAGTCACCCGCGATGCGGCGGATAAACTCGCCCGCTGCTTCAACAAATTGCTGAATCGAGGAGTGCCGCGCGAAAAAGCGCAAAGGTTTGTTCTGCAAATGCTCGTCGCGCTGTTCGCTGAAGACATTGATCTGCTGCCCCGATACTTCGTCGCACGCCTGCTCGACGACTGCAAAGCCCCAGCAGACAGTTTTGATTTGCTGGGCGGACTTTTTGAAGCCATGAATACCCCCGGTGGCATCACTGGCGGGCGATTCAAAGGTGTCGATTATTTCAACGGCGGTCTGTTTGCAGAACCCGCGCAAATCGAACTTTACGACGACGAACTCAACCAGCTTCGCGCGGCCGCAAAGGAAGATTGGTCACTCGTACGCCCCGAAATCTTTGGAACCTTGTTTGAGCATTCACTCGAAGAAGAAGAGCGCCACGCATACGGCGGGCACTTCACGACTGCCGTGGACATCATGAAGATCGTCAAGCCGACGATCACCGATCCATGGCACGACTTGATCGAGAATGCATCGACGCTGAAGCAACTTGAGCAAGTGCGCCAGCGAATGCTCAACTATCGGGTCTTGGACCCTGCGTGCGGATCGGGCAACTTCCTATACATGGCCTATCGCGAACTCAAGCGACTCGAACTCCAACTACACGCCCGGATCAGCAGCAAGAAACGCTCGGCGACCGAGAAAGGTCAACAACAGATCGGCCACGTCTCGGCCGCCCAGTTTTTCGGAATGGACATCAATCCGTTCGCTGTCGAAATTGCCAAGGTCACGATGATGATCGCCCGCAAGCTTGCAATTGACGAATTGCACACGCTTGAATCCGCCCTGCCGCTCGACAACCTCGATGACAACTTTATCGCCGGCGATGCACTGATTACGCCGATCGGCGAAGGGGGCGACACCCTTCCCACAATGTTGTTTGCGGAAATGCAAGCCAATCCTTTCGCAAGCGGTCACGTCATTCCCACGAGATGGCCCGATGCCGACGTGATCATTGGCAACCCACCGTTCCTCGGTGCGAAACGTCTCAAGCCCGAGCGCGGCACCGATTACGTGAATGCTGTACGCAGGACTTACGCGTCCGTCCCCGGAATGGCCGACTACTGCGTGTATTGGTTTCGCCTCGCCCACGACCATTTGCCAGAGTGCACGGCTGACGACCCTGTCGCAGGTCGTGCGGGGCTCGTTGGTACGCAGAACATTCGAAATAACAAGTCGCGCGAGGGCGGGCTCGACCATATCGTCAAGACCGGAACCATCATCGAGGCCGTCGACAATCAGCCGTGGTCCGGCGATGCCAACGTGCATGTCTCAATTGCCAACTGGGTCAAGACGCAAGATCCGGAACTCGTCCCAAAGAAACGTAGACTCTGGTTCAAGGTCGACGCACCAAAGGAACGCGAGAAAACGCGACGCGCATCATCAAAACCGGCACACAAGGAATACGAACTCTCATTTCGGGATTGCGAGCATATCAATTCAGCCCTCTCGCATATGACCGACGTCAGCGGAGCCCGTTCGCTCGCGAAGTGCGCCGAATTGGTTTGCTGTCAAGGCATCACACCAGGGCATCAAGGGTTCGTGCTTTCCGAAGACGAAGCGAGCGAAATTGCTACGAGAGACGAGGCCTCTACTAACGTTCTCTATCCATACCTCATTGGACGCGAACTGGTTTCGGGCAATGGTGCGCCAATGAGATTCCTTATTGACTTCGGCGATTCAGATGTCCTCGCCGCACAAAGTCACGAGAGAGCGTTTGAGAGAATTAAGAGAACAGTTCTACCAGACCTAAAGGCCAAGGCTGACAATGAGCACAACGGAGAAGGACCACGAACCGAGCACTTAAAACACTGGTGGCTGCACTGGCGTTCGCGCCGGGAAATCATCAACAGAGTCTCACAATTCAGGCGATACATTGTCTGTTCTAGAGTTACCAAACGCCCGATATTCGTATTTGCCGACAGTATGATTCGCCCCGGTGACGCAGTGCAAGCATTCGCCTTTGACGACGATTATAGCTTTGGAATTCTACAATCTAATACCCACTGGCAGTAGTTTGTTGCCAAGTGTTCCAAGCTCAAATCGGACTTTAGATATACACCTGAATCGGTATTCGACACTTTCCCATGGCCTCAATCTGGCAAGAAAATGCAAATCGACAGGGTCGCCGAGGCAGGACGCGAGGTTCGGGCGATTCGGACCAATGCGATTGCAAAGATTCGCGGCGGCCTTCGCGCCGTTTACCGCATGCTCGAACTCCCTGGAAAAAACCCCCTCAAAGAAGCACACGCAGCGCTTGATGAAGCGGTCTTGAAGGCGTATGGGTTTTCGCAACAAAAGGACTTGCTCAAGCAGTTGCTCGATCTAAACCTCGACGTCGCCGATCGCATCGAACGCGGAAAGCCGGTCACCGGTCCGGGTGTTCCACCGGTTTATGGTGACCCCGCCCCGCTGATTACAGTCGATTGCATCGAACCCCCGACCATATAGCGTCCCGACCGGCCCTGTTACTGGCCGGTCATTGCCTGGATCGAGGCGGCCGTCTCGGTGGATGACTGCGTGTATCCGAGGAAGTTGAGGAATTCCTTCTGGCTTAAGCGCGGGACGGCCAGCACATCCACCTTGGCGAGTTGAGCCTCGTACGCTGCGTAGGCTTTTGCCGCGGCTTGGTACTTGGGATCGTCTTCCGGGTCCACATCCTGCGAGCGACGCGGGCGCTCGGGCGGGCCGCCCAGCACCACGAAGTCAACCTTCGCCGACAGTTCTGACAAGGTCGAACCGCCCCACTGCTCGATGAGCGACTTGATGTCGCGCTGGCCATTGGGGTCGTCCCGTCCGTCGCCGTTGATATCGAACTCGCCCATGACGAAGAACTTGAGCGACTGATGACGGTCGTAGATCGGGTTGGCGATGATGTCTTCGGTCAGAATCATCTGGTCACGCATGAGTGACACGATCTTGCACTCGGAACTTTGCTGGTGGATCGCAACCACTTCGATGCGGGCTTTGGGGCGACCGTCTTCGGGAATACCCGTGAGGGCGTCGTACACCGCAAACTCCAGACCAAGGGTCAGATGATCGTCACGACCGAGATCGATATAGACGATTGGATCGCCGGGTGACGCCTTGAGGATGCGGCCATCTCCCATGCGCGCGGTGGCTTGGGGAATGGGCGTGATCTGCGATTGCCCGAGTTTGGCCTGCAGTTCCTGATGCCGCGCCAGCAGTTCGTCGTAGGCGGCTTGGCATTCGCGGGTTTCACTGCGCTGCTTTTGGATATCGCTGGAGCACTGGTCTTTGATCTTTTCGATTTGCGCGTCAAACGCATCGATCTCCTCGTCGCGTTCGGTGCGGTATTCGTCGCGTTCTTCGGAGTTCTTGACGACGTTGCCTTCGAGTTTGCCCGCAGCCTCTTCGAAGTCGCTCTTACGCCGTTCCTCTGCGCCGCGCAGTTCTGCAAGGTCGGTGGTCAATTGGGCGATGCCTTTTTCGGCTTGGTCGCGTGCTTCTGATTCCGCGCGAAACAGATTGTGCATCGCGTCGAGCGCGGCGAACAACGTCACGCCTTCAAAATCAGATTTGGATTCGATTTGTGAGTCGGCTTTGTATTTGTCGAGACGCGAGTTGAGTTCGGCGCGAAGTGTCGCAACGTTGTCGGCCCGATTGCCGCTGATCAACTCAGCCGTATCACCGCGCGCGGCTTCGATCAGATCAACCATCGTCTTACCGGCATTGGGGCTGGCTTCTGAGAACTGCGGCAGTGTGCGACCGTCGCTGGAAATAACTTTGGCAAGTGCCGATTTCGCGGTATCGAGTTCGGAGTCTTTGTCTTCCTGATCAAGATAGATGATCACGAGGAACACCGTGGACGTCAGCCACAAAGCAACGAAGACGATGAGCCATACGTGGATTGCGGTCACTCCACCTTGCTGAGGTGCTCGGGCAACGGCCATCAATTAAACTCCGTCTATTCGGGTCTCGAGTTGCTTGGTGATTCAAGGCGACGTTCGCGAAGCGGTGAACCCCCACAAGAGGAATCCACGCCAGACGCACTTCGCAACGGCCAAAGCTTTATTTTGAAAGGCGTTGCGCACTCTGTCAACACGCAAACACTTCGAGGAAAGCGTCAAAAAAGATGCGAAAACTCCAAAGCGCACAGGGTATTGCGGGCAGCCGAGGCAGACCGGGTCATTGCGGCCACACGTTGCGGATGAGCGCTTACACTATATTTCAAGCGTTTGCGCCGTCTTCGGCAGTGATTTCGCTCGGGGTTGTCGATCGGGGTGCTTCGTGGCGAATGCCCAATCGAGAGATCGCATCGCATTCGACGATGCCCCGCAAGGCCTCGCGCGGAATGCGCGGAAAATTGGTGCCCGCGCAGAGGTGGTTTAATCCGTAAAGTGTCTCGATACTCTCGGTGGCCGAGTTGAACGGGAAACCGCTGGCGAACAGCAGCTTGTCCATCACACCATACTGATAAGCCGACAACAACGCCTGGTACGCCTCCCACGGCTGATGCAGCAACCAGCTGATGTCCGAGTACACGTTTGAATGCTTGCCGAGCAGCACCAACGCCTCGCTGATCCACGGATAACCGAGGTGGGCGATGATGATCTTCAACTTCGGATACTCGCGGGCAACCGCATCGAGAAGGACCGGCTGAGCGTATTCCAACTTGCATTCGCTGGAAATCTGAATGCCCTGATGAAACATCACCGGAAGCCCGAGCGATTCGGCGTGCTCGTACACAGCCTCCATGTTGCTGCTGCTGGGGTGAAGGTCCTGGGCAGCCGGCGATATCGCAATGCCCTTCATGCCCAGTTCGCAGGTGGCGCGATCGATTTCCTCAAGCGCTGCAGCGCGATTGGTCGGATCGATGCCCGCAAAGCCAATCAATCGCTCCGGATGTGTCTTGACGTAATCCGCGACCGTGTCGTTTGAGATGTCCGCGCCGAGATATTCACTCTTGAAACCGACGACAATCGTCGCGTCTGCCGCTTTCGATGCTGCGAAGTGTCGCGTGACATTTGCGCGCGGTTCCTGATCACCAACGCCTCGACCGGATGGAACCCGTGAATGACGACGCAGCGCCTCAACCACTCGGCCCAGTTGTCCCGGCGACTCCCAAATGTGCGTATAGCAATCAACGATCATCGACGTATATACCTCGATTTATAGATGCCAGGCGGTGCGAGTTGTTTGCGCCTAAACTGTTTTGAAGCAACGACCTAGACACCGCGCCTGCCGGTCGCATGGCAGAATCCTAGCAGAATCTCACAGGCCATGCACGCAATCTTTCGATCAACGCACGATGCCCTGCTCCTCTATCTTCTACGCGAAGCCGCCAGACCGCACAATAGCATCAGCGGCATGCACACCCCAATCGCACCGCAACCCCGTGTGACGGGGGTTTCGACCAGGTTTGGAACGGTTGATTCTTCGATGGTTCGGTTCATTGCCGACTGCGCGAGAGCGGCTGATTCCTCTGAAATCTTCGGGGCAATCACGGCTGACAATGACCGAAATGGACGTCCGAAAACCGCAGCCACACCCGTTCCACCCGCGCGGTTGTTGACCCGGCAGAGCACCTTGGCCTCCAGCGTGAACGGATCATCGGGCTGGGCTTTATATCCGTACGAAATGACTTGCCCCGGAAGGACCACCAGGTGCACATTGCCCGTTGCATCAAGCTGACCGACCACATCGTCGATCCCGCCGATGTTCGAAGCGAGCAACATCCCCGGGCCATCTGAAATCGCAAACACACCGCCCTGCGTCGACAGTGCGATTGTCCCGTCTGCCGATCCGTCTACATTCACTGTCGCCCGAAACAACTCCTGATTCGCCGTCTCCGACGAACCGCCGACCTGCGTCACGATGACGATCATCTCCACATCGACATCGGAGAGATCGCTGTTCGAATCATCGGTCCACAGCAAAACGCCGCCGCTGACAAATACGTTGCCCAACACCGCGACGTCATCGCTGCTTTGTTCCGATGGATTCTGTGAGTCGCTTCCGGAACCTGTGTTTGATCCGCTCGCAAGATCCGCTTTGGTAAAGACGATGTCGCGCTCTTCGGTGATCTGGGACATGACTTCGTACGAAATCGATGGGTCCAGTGAGAAGCAGTCGGCTTCGACGCCCCACTCGCCAGGGTTGGCCACCGCGGAAAGCGACGGGTCGCGAAACGTGGCAATCCCCCGCGCGCCGAATTCGCCTTCGCTGCTTCCTTCAAAGTTGCCCAGACCGGAAAGGCTTTCGATGGGAAGTTGGCTCGATGTGCCGGGATATTCTTCGATCGACTCGTCGGTGGAACCCGGTACGCCTTCAACAAACTCCGTCGACGTGGAAACGATTTGCGAGCGAATCTCGGTCACTTCCGCGTTGACGAGAGCGGCTGACCACAACATCGAAAAAGCCATCACCAACAGCATGGCGCCGAAGGTGTTTCGTTGAGCATGTTTCATCCGTATAGCCTTTGAACAATGGAATTGAATCCAACACCGTCGACATCGGGGGACATGTCACCAGAGCGCTTTCGCCCTACGCCACAAGTCTAGACGGGCGCAGGTGTAAAGTCGAGGACTTCGCACCCACACAACCGCCCGCAAATGCCTAAAACTTGCTGTAAAGGTAGACGCCGGAAAAACACACCAAAAACACCATCCCGGCGATGCTCAACCCACTCAACCACTTCGGCGGTTGCGCCGCATCGGGCAGATTTCGCAGGCGAATCGTGCGGTGGTTGATATAGGCAAGAACCGGTGCGGATATGAACGCGACAATGGTGACAAAATCGACCAACTGCGTCATCCGCGACGTGAAGTACGCGATAATCACCACGGCTCCGGCGCACAGCGTGATGTTAAATCCCCAATACCACGCCCGCACGTTCGTCGTGTCGCTGCGAGCCAGGATGCGAATCGACTCAGCCAACACCCGCGGGTAGCCATCGATCACCGTCAGCGTCGTGCTGAACATGCACGTTAAAGCCGCCGTCAAGATGAAAGGCCGACTCCAACTTCCCAGGGCTTCGGTGTACATCGAGATCAACTGCGCTGCGAACGCAACCGCCGTCGATTCAAGTTTATTTCCGCTCGTGTACATCACCAGTGCGCCAAGGCTGACGAACATGATGGCCATGAACGTCGTGGCGATATAACCGAGATTAAAATCAAACAGCGCTTCACGCATCGTCGGCTTATAACCGGTTTGGGCGCAGCGCTCCTGCATCCAAAGCGAAGGCCAAGCCGCGATATCCAGCGGCGTTGGCATCCAACCCATCAGCGCAATGAGAAATCCCAATTCCCATTTTGAAACCGGAACCAACTTGAAGGCGGCTGGCGTCGCCTTGGTAAACGCAGCGCAGACGGCAACCGCGGTACTTAGCGCGAGAAACACCATCATCACCTTCATGACCTTGTCGAGCCAGGGATAACCACCAATCGCCAACAGCAACAGACAGATCCCCACCACGATGGCAGCCCACATCGCCAGCGAAATCTTCGCCGCGACGACGTTGGCAGCCAAGCCAGCCGTCACCACCGTCACAACCGCGACGGTCGGCATCCCCGAACCAAGCGTCACCAGCGCAAACACGATCAGCGCCCACTTACCAACGCGGTTGTAGCCAACCAGCAGGCACTCACCGGTCGACGATGCATAGCGTTGGCCGAATTCAAAGAACGGATATTTGAACAGGTTGGCCAGCAAAACCACGAATACAAGGGTGAAACCGTAACCTGCCCCAGCCCGCGTTGATTGCACGAGGTGAGACACGCCGATCGCGGCACCGGCGAAAATAATGCCCGGGCCGATGGCCTTTAGAATTCCGGATCTTGAACTGGTTGCTTCTTGGTCCACGTTTGATTCCCGATGCAGATAAATGTGGAGGAAACTCTAGCGAGTCAGGACGTGGACTGCACGGGCAAAATTTCGGAGCTTTCGAGGTTGGGTTGGCGATGACCTCGGATCACAAGAAGCGCGGCTGGCACGAGGATCGGTCTGACCAGAAACGTATCGACGAGCACGCCCAAGGCGAAGGCCATGCCCAACTCCTGAAAGAAAGGCAGACCGGTCGCAGCCAATGACCCGAGTGTCGCGGCCATGATCGCGCCGCAACTGCTGATGACCCCACCGGTGGATGCGATGGCCTTCTCGACGGCGAGCGGCAACTCGTGGGACTTGTTTTCCTGAAGGATGCGCGTGACCAGGAATATGTTGTAGTCCTGCCCGACCGCGACGAGGATCACAAAAGCAAAGAGCTTGACCTTCCAGTCGATCCCCTGTTCGCCCATCACCGCAACGAAGAACCATTCGGTGACACCCAATGTCACAAAAAACACAAGCAGCGTTGCCGCGATCATCACGATCGCCAGAAACACATCGCGCACCAGGATCGCGACGATTAGAAAAATGACCGCGATCACCAACGTCGTGACGCGCACTTCATCGGCGTCAGCCACCGATTTGATGTCGAGGATGTAAGGCGTTAAACCGGTGGCAAACACGGCGACTTCGCCTGATATGTGTTCGCCCGCCCAGCCTTCAATTCGCTCCAGCACCGAAGCGCACGAATCCATGGCCACATCTGAAAGCGGGGGCGAGTCCAGCATCACCTCGATGCGAAGTGCGTGGGCATTCCTGGAAAGATAGAACGCCTCCGACTGGTTTTGCCCCACACTGCTCGCAGCCAATGTTGCAGCCACCGAACGCGATGGATCACCCAGCGGTGCGGCGATGCTCCAGACATCGAGGACATGCTCATTTTCGCGGCAAATCTTTGACAATTCCGCCGAACGATCGACGGCTGACTCCACATCGGCAGCAACCCCATCGCCGCTGAGGATGCACGTCCACGAAAACAACTGCTCCGATGAAAAATGCTTCGCAGCAAGTTCACGTCCCCGCGCGGCGCTGCTGTCTTGAGGAATCACGCCCAGCGCATCGTAGGTGTAGTGCACATTCCAGCCGCGAAAAACGGGCCAGGCGAACAGTAGCAGACAACACACAACCGATCGAACCGGATGGGCAACGACCGCCCGCGCGACCGATGTCCAAATGCGCCCGGACTTCTTCGGCGTCGCCAAACGCAATTGACGCGGCCAATACAACCCGCGCCCCAACACCACCGCCATCGCCGGAACCAAGGTCAGCGCCGCGATGAGTGAAATGGTCAACGCAATCGCCAGCGCCCGACCCGCGTTGAAAGACGGCAGCAGTTTGGCGGCCATCAACATCAACAACCCGCACACCGTGGTCGCTGCGCTGGCCACAATCGCCGGACCAGTGACATTCGTACTGCTGATCGCCGCATCAAAACGGGTCGCCGCGTCACCTAGTCTCGATCGATACTCCGCCAGCCAAAAGAGCGCGTAGTCGGTGCCCGAGCCAAACAGTAGCACCACCACGATCGTCTTTTCAATGCTGCCCAACTCCCACCCGATCCGCGTGCACTGATTCAGCAGCATGATAGCGACCATGACGCTCAGCCCGATCGCGCAAAGCGGCACACTCGCAGCCAACGGCGCGCGGTAAACGATCACCAGAATCACGAGCAGCGCAATGAGCGTCACGTGCGTCGTTCGCTCAAAGGCCTTCTCAGATGAATGAACGAGATCGCGCCCGAGTCCACCTTCACCGGTGATTTCGTAGCGAAGGCCTTTGGGTATGGCCTCTGTAATCATCGACTCGATGGTTTCGACATCGTTGACGGAGCGGCGCGTCAGGTAGTTGGTGTCCGAGCAGACGACCACCATCGCAGATTGGCCATCCTCCGAACGCAAACGACTTTGCATGAGCGGCTGAGTCGTTGGCGAAATCACAGTCCAGCCGCGTTCGGTCGCGATGTCGCCCTGCAACCGGTCTGAAAGTTTGCGGAGAAAAGCTTCGTGCTCGCTGGTGAGTTTGGCGTCGGATTCAAAGATCACGACCGTGCGGGTGCGCGACGCAATATCGGGAAAGGCCTCGCGCTCGAGGGCCAACGATCGATTGTAGGGTTCGTCGGATGCCAGAAGCGAGCGCGGTTCAATCCGGGCCAACTCATCGGGCGAAGGCGTGGTCAGGGCGCAGGCGGCAGCAACCATGAGCCAGCCCACGATCCAGAGGACCGGATGAGCGGCTACAGATTTCGCCAAACGCGCAAGCATCGGCGCGTTCTATCGGGTGTCAACGTGGGTGTCAAAGGATAATCGGATGCGGCGG
>DDIR01000039.1:13104-24005 GCA_002338715.1 Phycisphaerales bacterium UBA1845
GCCCCAGCCGCATCCATCAGTTCCGGTCAAGTTACTGACGCACCCTGCGAAGGAGCGAAATGCCACCGATCAGCATGATCAGCGCGGTGGCGGGTTCGGGCAGAATGGTGAAGTTCATCACACCTTCGATCGGTTCCTGAGCGCCCCCGCCCTCGCCGATCGAGACAAGTTCGCTGACACCGTCGGTCGTGTTGCTGATGCGAATGTCGTAAACACCCGGGAGCATGCCCGTCGTGTCGATCACAACGGTGCCGACAGCCAGTGAAGAAAACGAAATGCCGAATGGTGAGTTGTCCGACATGAGCAGCACGTCGTGCGTATATCCTAGGTGCTCACCGGAATCGACGTCGGGTGGATCGACACTGCTGAATGCATTCGTCCAATCCGAATCGTAAGTGAAAGAAAGGCCTGCGACCGGATCTTCCGAACCGATCAGAATGAAAGCGAAGTCGTATGACGAGAGATTGCTTGGCGCGATTGTGAGGTCGGCGCTGATCGGCGTTCCGGCGGCGACGCTTGTCGGTCCACCCGGAGCAAAGCTCGCGGATACCGTGGCCAGCGCCGTTGATGCAGACAAACCAGCCGCCAACATCGCCCCTAGAATTTTGCGTGAAGACGTCATTCGATTCCTCCTCCTGAGAGTTCTTTCCCTCGTTGCTTCTTTCCTATTCGCGCCATCATCGAAACGACCGACCAACGTGAAACGCGAATTGCCCGTAAGAACAAACAGCCAACAAAAACAAACAGCCTGTAAAAACAAAAAAGAGAGACGAACCGTCGCGCGGTTCTTCTCTCTCGTGCTCGCAAATCACAAATTGTACGAACGACTCTCCACCCAATTGGTCGAGACCCCTCCCGACCAACGCCAGCATTGTGCAACCGCCCGCCATCGACCGCAAGCGCAAAGTCGGCGCCTTCGATTTGAATAATCGCGTGAACCTGGGGGGAATGCCCTAAGCCATTCGCGAACAGGTTTCGCTATCTCAACATTCGCCGGCCGAAGAAATTAATGGGAAGAAAAAACTCAGGTGCGACTTTACGCAGCGTCGCAATGTGAAGATCACGTGAGGATCAAAACAAGAAGCAAACTCACAGCGCCGAGAATCACGCTCGCGCCCAAGCCACACAGCAAGGCTTTACCGCTCACCCCGCCGAGCACCCGCACGTTGACCTCGAGTCCGATCGCGGCCATCGCCCAGATGAGCAGCATCTTTCCGCACCAAGCCGCCACCATCGTCAGCGAAACCGATTCAGGTATACCCCAGCTCCGAACCGATTCCGTCGGCGAGAACACCATCGTCGGAATCAGCCCCAGGGTGCCAAGGGTGGCCATCGCTGCGAAACCCCAGACAAACCAGGGAACGAGTCGGGCGTAGTGGACCACGACGGGCATGCTGCGATCGGTGGGCGCGCTGTGACGGCGTGCATAATAAATCGCCAACACGCAGACCAACGGTGCAAGCAGCGCGACGCGCACCAACTTCGCGAGGGTTGCCATCGTTCCGGCTTCCAAGCTGAACGCATAGCCAGCCGCCACTGCTTGCGGGACCGCATGAACGCTCGTCCCCGCCCAGATGCCGAACGCATTGTCAGAAATATTGATCATCGATCCGATCGCGGGCAACACGAGCATCGCAATCAATCCGAACAGGTTCACGGTTCCAACCGACAGCACGAGATCCTCATCGTCCGAATCGATCAGCGGCGCCACCGCAACAATCGCGCTGTTTCCGCAAATACCCGTCCCTACGCCGATCAATAAAGCAACGCGCTTGCCAAGCCCAAGGAGCTTTCCGAGATAGACGGCTGACAACATCGCGATGCCAATGCAACCGATGATCGTCGCCAGCGCGCCGGCTCCCACATCCTTTAGCTGAATCAGATTCAACTTGGCGCCGGTCAGCACGATGGCGATGGGGATCACTTTCTTGATGATCTTCTTACAGCCAGCCGTCGCGGCCGGTGACCATGGCCCGAAATTGCGAAACAACACGCCCGCAATAATCGCAATGATCGCGGCGCTGATCGGACGGGCGATTCCCGAAGGTCGTTCGACAAGAAACGGCGCAAATGGGAGGTAATGAATTCCAACAGAAGCAGCGGCGACCAATGCAGCCAACAACATCCCCGGCCAGGTGCGCTGAGCCTTTGCAACCCCCGCAGCGCGTGGTGGAGACGTCTCGACGATCGACTCGTAAATCCCCTCCATCGATCCAAGGGAGCCGAGCGATTCGAGACTGACAGACCCGAGGTAGCGCGAGACAGCCGCTTGCGTGTCGGCATCGTTCGACGGTGAAGCGCCAAGAGACGTACTGTTGGACGCGTCGCTCAAATACCATCCCCCTCGATGCACCCGACAACCATGGGACGGTACTCGCCAACCACACTGTCGGTGAGGGAATAGGTGTCCATCCGCAGCAATGGCGGTGAATAGATGTGCAGCGTCACGAGGTTGTTGCCTTCCTCCTGAAGGTTTGAAATCTGGTGGGTGTCGCTGTCCTGCGAAACCGAAACGCTCTCGGCTTCGTGATCAAATGACTTGACCGGTTTGAACAAATTCGACGGCGTCATGGCGAAACGCGTTTCGGTGGCGACGCCCGACAACACCCGCACCCCACACGTCGATTCGGCGTGGTTGTGAATCGGACTCCGCTGCCCGCTGAGCCAGCACATCACCAGCAGTTGATAGAGCGGACCTTCATGCACGAGGTTCCGCTGATAACCGTCCTGTTTGAATCGAACGAACTCGGCCACATCGTCGATGGTGACGTCCAGCGATTCCAGATGGTAGCGCAGTTCCTTGACGCCAGCCCGTTCGGTGAGCCCGTCGAGGTAGTCTTTGAGTGATTCGAGTTTTTCGATGCCCGTCGTTGCGCCCATCGCGCCCTCCTTCAATTGCTCAGCGAAAAGATTGTGCAATTGCCATCCGGCTGGCCTTTGTTCGCTGTACAGATTTGGTGCTTGATTGTCAGATTGATTCTAACAGCGATTGGGCGGTTTGCTCCAGTTTCTTTACGATTTGCGACGATTGCGGGCCCATCGCGGTAAATCGCAACGTCCGCGTATCCTCCGCAAGCACCTCGAAATCGATGCGAAGGTGGTCGTTTGGAATGCATTCCTCGACGCGGTCCGCCCATTCGACCATCACGGCTCCACCGGATTCGCACATCTCGTCAAAACCAAGCGCGTCGAGTTCCAACCCGCCCGACAACCGATAGGCATCAAGATGAAAAAGCGTCAGCGTGCCGGGATATTCGTTGACCAATGCAAACGTCGGACTGCTCACGGTGCAGTCGGCTGGTATCCGATTGCCGAACGCCACGCCCCGCGCAAACATGGTTTTGCCGGCTCCCAGCGTCCCGATCAATGCCAGCGCACAACCGGGCGAAAGGCTTTCGCCAACGAAGCGGCCTATGGCTTCGGTATGCTTCGGACCGGTGGAGGTCAATGTCAACTCAGCGTGCTCACCCATCAGAAATGCTGCCATCCTGTCGGTTCGATCCGCGACAGCCTGCCGTCGTCAGATTTCAATTTCAAACCTTCGCCATCCGTTATGACACCCACTCGAATCAAGCCCAATTCCTTCGCGACGTCATCATCGGTGTCGGCTGCGATCAAGAGTTCGTAGTCTTCACCATCGGAAAGTACGTGGTCAATGATCGCATTTGCTGACGACTCGCCCGCGTTCAATTCATCCGACGCGATTTTCAGAATCGCCGACCGCTCAAGCGTTGCGCCCTGCTTGGACGCTTGCGTCATGCGATCAAGATCAATACCCAGCCCGTCGCTGATATCCATCATAGCGTGCAACCGCTCACCCAGCGCCATCGCGATACGCTGCGATTCTTTGACGCGCGGGGTAAACGTCATGTGTCGTCCGTGAATGCTGCCGCCGAGCTTACCGGTCACGAAGACGCCATCACCCACGCGTGCACCGGATCGCCGGATCGGTTCGATGCCCGGATAAGGTTCTGCGATGACCGCCACATCGATGACGAGCCCCTGCTTCCAGCCGGTCGTGTCCCCGCCGATCAACGCGCATTCAAATTCGTCGCAGATCCCGACGACCCCGTCGATGATCGCCTTGGCATCGTCGATGGTCGAGGACTTCGGCATCGCCAGCGACACGACCACGCCTCGTGGACGGACAGCCATCGCGGCACAGTCGCTGAGGTTGCTGGCGACGGCTTTCCGCCCGATCATCTCGAAACGGTGCTTCGAGGAATCGAAATGGACTCCGTCGAGCATCAGATCGGACGAGACCAGGATCTGACTGGAACTGACCGCAATCGCGCCCATGTCGTCGCCAATTGGGATCGAACCGGAACCGTCAGCCCCTTCGAGCCGGCGGCAACGGGCGGCTAACCAATCTGCGAAATCGCGTTCGTTTTGCCCCATTTGGACCAGTATAGGCTCAGATTGCGGAAGTAAAATCGGCTCGATCGGGGTCAAATCGCCCCAATTAGCCCCTCACACCCCCTTGCAGGCCGGTTTCAGTCGGGTATCTTACGTGGCTCGCCGCTGAAACGATGGTTTCGGCGGTTGTCGCGATACGTTAATTCGAGGATGTGACCATGCATTACCCACGCAGAACCAGCAAGATCAAGAAAGCCCGCAAGCAGGGTTTCCGTGCACGCATGAAAACTGCGGGCGGACGAAAGATCATCAACGCCAAGCGTCGTCGCGGTAATCACAAGCTCAACGTCGCCTCCTAGGCACGTTCACGCCGTCGCGCTCGTTCGATTTGCATGAGCGCATCCGGATTCCATTTTCCAATAACCGTGTCGTTCGACGTTCGGGCAATCGTGCGCGTCAATCATTTGATCTCGCACGCGCGATCCAATTTCGTCGACGCGAAATCCCCGCTACGGCGTCAATCCAAAGCGGCGCTTACCTGCACACGCCAACTCAGATAGACTATGCCTGCGGTTTCGATTGCGCGGAGGCATCGACTTAACGTTGGCAGTGGAAAGCACATCGGTATTGGCCAGTTCGCAGGCGGCAAACCTCGCAGTCCCCGGACCGGGTCTGCTCTTTGGCCTGCTCCTGCTCGCAAGCATTGTCTGCGGACTGTGCGCGAAGCGAATCCGTGTGCCCAAGGTCGTGGGTTACCTGCTTGCGGGGATCGCCGTCAAGCTCCTGATGGAGTGGTACCTTCGCACCCTCGATCCGCTGCTCGACAATGAACACCTGGCCAACACGTTGATCAAACCGCTGCGCCCGGTAAACGATCTCGCACTTGGGCTCATCCTCTTTACGCTCGGAACGATCTTCGAAACGTCGCACGTCAAATCGGTGGCTGGTCGAATTCTCAAAATCCACTTTGGCGAAGTCAGCGTCACGTTTCTTGGCGTTTTTACCGCGTGCTCGGTGCTCGCACATCTGGCGTTTGGCACCGACTTTACGATGAGCATCACGACCGGTTTGCTGCTCGGCGCCATCGCAGTCGCAACCGCGCCAGCCGCCACACTCCTTGTCCTTCAGGAATACGACGCCAAGGGCCCCACAACCGATACGCTTCTTGCCCTTGTTGGGCTCAACAACATCGTCAGCATCATTCAGTTTCACGTGATCTTCCTGGTGCTGGTCACATTCGGCATCATTACCGCGCCGTTTATCGATGCCGGCCGCAGCCTCGTTTTGGATTTGATCCTGACGACATTCGGCAGCGCGATTCTGGGGCTGCTGCTCGGCGTGTTATTCAGCATGTTGCACGCGAAGCTGACCCTCCCGGAAATGCTCGCGTTTTTCCTCGCGGTGTTGATCGGATTGGGTGAGGGCTGCGAATACCTGAGCACGCACCTGCACCTTTCGTTTAACTTCCTGCTCACCACGCTCTTTATGGGCGTTGCGTTCTGCAATCTGGCGATCGATTCGGAACGCCTTTATGCGTCGATCCGCAGTTTGGGTCTGCCGATTTTCGCGGCGTTCTTTGCGATCGCCGGTTACGAACTTCATCTCGGCGAACTTCGTCACCTTGGCGTGGTTGGCGTGGGTTACGTGGTATTTCGCTCGCTGGGAAAATACTGGGGAACGCGCTTCGGACTTTGGCGCGGGCAATCCAAGCAGGACTCCATTGCCCAACAGACGCCCGCTTCGATGGGTACCGGTTTGCTATGCCAAGCCGGCGTGGCCATCGGTTTGATCACGTTCCTCAAATCGCAATGGGGAACATTGGAAAATGGCGTCTTCACACCGCACCCGCTGGCCAACACCATCGCGACCGTCGTACTGGGCTCAGTGGTCATCTTTGAAATCGTCGGTCCGCTTGCGACGAAGTGGACGGCTGTCCGCGCGGGCGAGGTCACGATCCTCTCGCTGTTGGGCAGGGAGCGTGCGACCGGATCGGGACATTCGGGCGCTCGCGTGATCATGACGTCGCTGATTCAGTTGATCAAACGTCGCCGACCAATCGACAGCCAAGCGGCTGGCCAGCTTCAGGTCAGACACCTGATGCGAACCAATGTCAAGCTGCTCCCCGCGTCGTCCACCTTCGACGAAGTATTGCACTTTATCGAACGCAGCCGATTCACATCGTTTCCGGTTGTCGACGACGAAGGTTCGCTCTTGGGCATCGTGCGCCTGGCCGACATTCGCGACATCATGTACGACCCGACAACGCTCGGACTGATCACCGCGTTTGACCTCGCCGATCCGTCGCTGCCCATGGCCTACGTGGAACAATCCGTCGAAGAATTGCTGAGCAGTTTCGGTCGATCGGATATCGGCGCGATCCCCGTCGCGAAGGCGGCTGACTCACGCGTGGTTGTCGGCATCATCGAACAGCGCGACGTGCTGCGTGCGCTTCACATTTCCATCCGCAGATAGTTCAACCATCAAGACCGCGCGAACGGGCACCCACGCCAGACTCTCCGGTTAAAACACGATTTCCAAAACATCTGAATTGATCTGCCAGCGGTTAACCGCGATACTCCCCGCACCTATCGGATGTCTGTGATCAAATAGTTCGACCCGGGAAAACGCGATGAAATTATTTGCACAGGCAATCGAGGAAGGTCGCATCATTCTCGACTTGCACGCCCGCGACATGCCGACGATCTGTCGCGCGGTGGTCAACAAGATGGCTGAGAAGGGGGCTATCCCCGCTGAGCTGTCGGAAAAAATCATCGCTGCACTGCTCGCCCGCGAAGAGCAGACGTCCACCGCCATCGGACACGCCGTCGCCATCCCGCACGCCTACATCGAAGGTTGCACCGAACCGGTCATCGCCTTCGTCAGGTTGGCCAAGCCGGTGAACCTCGGCGCCCCCGACGGCATCCCGACGCACTTTTTGTACTTCCTGCTCGGACCGCCCGGATCGGCGGAGCAGCATCTCGACGCGCTCGCCAACATCGCGCGGTTGATGTCGGGTGATGAATTTCGCTACGACGCTGGCCGCGCCAAAAACGCAGACGAACTACGGCAAGCGCTCGATCGGTTCATCGAAAGCACCACGCGCAAACCCGTCTCCATCGATCGCCCTGCCCCCGAACTCGCATACTCGGGCCGACCCTTTGGCGGATTGATCACCGACATCCAACGCCGCTTGCCACACTACGTCAGCGATTTTCGTGATGGGCTTCACCCAAAGTGCATTGGTTCAACGCTGTTTCTATTCTTCGCCTGCCTCGCGCCGACCATAACCTTCGGAGGTGTGATGGCCGTCCAGACCGGCGGTAACATCGGCGTCGTCGAAATGCTCACCGCCACCGCGATTTGCGGAATGACTTACGCATTGTTCGCCGGTCAACCGCTTAACATTCTGGGCGGGACGGGACCGCTACTCGTTTTCATCTCGGTGCTCTATCGCCTTTGCGTGGACATGAAGATTCCGTTTCTGCAAACCTATGCGTGGGTCGGGTTGTGGTCGGCAGGGATGATCCTCGTGCTCGTCGCCACCGACGCGTGTTGCCTGATGCGCTACTTCACGCGCTTCACCGATGAAATCTTCGCAGCACTCATCTCCGTCATCTTCATCTACGAAGCGATCAAATCGCTGACCAATACGTTTCGCGATCTCGACGTTCACAAACACCACGACACCGCACTGCTCACACTGCTCTTGGCGATGGGTACGTTTTACATTGCGATGTCGCTGTCGCGCATGCGAAAGAGTCGGTATATGCGATCGTGGTTTCGCGAATTCGTCGCGGACTTTGGTCCAACCATTGCGATGGCGGCGATGACGCTCGTCGCCATCTGGCTTAATGAGGTTGACCTGGCCATCCTTGCCGCACCGGATGAATACGGCACGACGAGCGGACGCCCGTGGCTCGTATCGATCTTCGACGCGCCAATGTGGGTACGCTGGGGCGCGGCGATCCCCGCGCTGTTGGCGACGCTGCTCATTTTTCTCGACCAGAACATTACGGCCCGCATCGTCAACAGTTCCGACCACAAGCTGCACAAAGGCGCGGGGTATCACCTCGACCTGACCGTGATTGGGTTGATGGTCGGCGTCTGTTCAATGTTCGGTTTGCCCTGGGTCGTTGCGGCGACCGTGCGATCGATCAATCACGTTCGCAGTTTGGCCACCTCTGAAGAAGTGACGAAGTCCAACTCCGAATCACGCGACCGCATCCTGCACGTTCGCGAAACGCGCGTCACCGGTTTCTCCATCCACTTGCTGATGGGTTGCTCGCTGTTGATGCTGCCGACCATCAAGACCGTTCCGATGGCCGTGCTCTATGGGCTGTTCCTTTTCATGGGCATCGTTTCGATGACGGGCAACCAGTTCTTCGAGCGCCTGCGCCTCTGGGCGATGGACCCAGCCCTCTACCCGACGACCCACTACATCCGCCGCGTGCCACTTTGGGTCATTCACAAGTTCACTCTGCTTCAACTTGTCTGCCTGGTGGCATTGTGGACCGTAAAAGCCAGCGCCTGGGCCATCGCGTTCCCAATACTGATCGCGGTGCTCGTCCCCGTCCGTCTACTTGCCGATAGATTCTTTGAGGCCCAGCACCTGCTCGCCCTGGATGCCGAAGAAGAACCGGAAGAAGAAGAGACGCACTGGGCGGCATAGGTACTGGGCGGCATAGATACTGGGCGGCATAGTTCTTTCAGAGCAAAGTCATGAGTCAGCCCGACGTGATCACCGCAAAGTGCGCCGTCTGCGGGCGCATTATCCACGAGAATCAATCCGAACTCGTGGGAAGTCCGTGGGAGTTGTCCGTCTGCCACACGTGCGGGCGTGAACGCATGCTCAACGACGACAGCATCCTCGTCCGCCGCAAAGACCCCATCGAAGGTGCAAAATTCGACATCAACGATGTCTACATCAAACCAGGCGCGCTCCACTACCTGACCGAATCAAGCCAACACTGTTGGCCCTTCGTCGAAGATCACGCCCGCAACAGCACGCAGAACGCACCCGACAAATCCGCCCAAATCGAGCGCATCCCGTTCCTCGAAAGCGCCGGCCACCACGTCAGCCAACACAAAACCGCCAAGGGCAAAAGGCTCTGGATCATGACCGACCGAGAGGGCGTCACAGTCGTCATGGCCCCGGGCGAGTATTGAGGCACAAAATCCCGTGCGGACCACAGAAACGACGGGCGCGACAGGCGAACGCTTAAATACATAAGTTATTGTCAATAAATGAATTAAGAAAGATCCACTGAATTTGGCACACCCGAAATAAAATACCCCTACGCCCAATAAGGCAAGTATCTTCTGAGCCGTTGCGAATCGCCCACGGACTTGTCCGCTTTGATCAGACCCGCCTCTAAGGTCGCAGCAATGATCTGTGATACCGTGGCGCTTTTGGCCGCCGGGAGCTTGAACCGATCCCTCAAGGATTGATTGGTCATGTACTCATCCATAACTCGTTTCAGTGCCGCGTGTTGGTAGGTGGCCCTTATTCGATCATCTCGATCCATTCCCTCAAAAGGCTTAGGTCCGAACACAAGTTCGTTGGTCCGACGTGATGGAATGCACACTTCGACGATACGCCCGTCAGGGTGCGTGATTTCCTTAATGTCAACGCGAAACCCCGTCCTTTCTCGAACCTGCTCGCTTGTCTTGACAGTGTTCGGTATGGCTTTTGTTCCGACGATCGAGCGCGGAAGTTTGTCGGTCATCCCAAGCACCAAGCTGCCTCCGCCTTCATTGCCGATTGCGACGCAATACTCCAACAATCGGGAAAAATCGATTGAGTTCTTGGCTTCCTTGAACTCAAGATTCTCGTTTTCCTGCGGAGTTCTCAGCCAGTACTCAACCTGTTGCAATGGTGATTGTTGCATATCAGTCATGTCGAATTCTCATGGACAATTCGGTGGTGAGTTGGTTGGCGATTGATCGAACGCTCTGGTCAGCGAGGCGAAATCTCTTAGGTCGATCTGGCCGTCTGCGTTGGAATCTGCGCAGACGCATGCTTGTGACGTTGCTGGTGATACACCGAGGCAATCGGCGAATTCGTGAAAGTCTGACAGATCGACAACTGCGCCGGCAGCATCCAGGTCACCGCACTTGCATGCCGTGAGCGGATCGAGCACCCAGACCGCTCCACCCGTTCCATCACCGCCATTCTCATCCCATTCCCCAAAGTCGGCGACATACACTCGCCCGCTAACCGGATGAACAACCACATCGAGCGGATGAATAAACGTGATCGGCGTCCCGCCAAAATCGCGAAGTGGATCTGCGTCGGTCACCAGTCCGCTTCCATCAAGGGCGTACGATTGAATCGTTCTGGAGTAGATGAAGTTCGCGATGAGCAGGCGATTTTGCATCGGACCAGCCGCAACATATTCGGCGATTCCGTTGGGGCTGCGCCCACCGTCGGGCAGCACATTGCGAATCACCAGCGACGGATCGAAGTTGACGTCCGGTGAAATTCCGACGGGATATTCGGTGATTTCCCAAGGGTCAACGCCGGCTGTCGGGTTCCCGCCGTTGAG
>DDIR01000039.1:24106-29269 GCA_002338715.1 Phycisphaerales bacterium UBA1845
TCGCGCCGTTGAGGACGCATTCATTGCGGTTCGGATTGGGATGCCCGTAATACGCCCCTTCTTCTAACATGACGAGTACTTCCGCCGGTTGCGAATGTATCGCAGGTGCACCGCCGCATGAAGGCGTCATCGCCGTGGCATAGCTTCCTTGATTGATGCAACCATACAGTTCACCGTTGGAGTGCCACGCCATGTCATACATGTTGCGAATGCCCGTCACGAAGATCTCAACGGGCGCACCTATGGTGTATGGATTGTAGTTGTTCGGCGACGTGGTCTTCACATTCACTGGAAGCGCCCCGCCACCAAACCCCGGCGCATTGACGTCGGCGACCAAAATCGTGGCGCTGATCAACGTTTCATCCAACCCCCACTGCGTCCCGCCGAAAGGTGTCATGCTTCCGCACGTCATGTAAAGTCGTCCATCCGGACCAAACGCGATTCCGTTCGGCGCATGCGCTCCGACGGGAAGCCCATCGATGTAAGTCTCCTCAACAGCACTACCGCCCATGCCAACCGCCGGAATCGTCACCTTTGAGATCGTTCCGTTGAACTGCACCTCGCCCGGTTCCTGACCGCCGTTGTGACTGACCCACAGGACCAGGTTCGACGACGTTGACGACGGATCAAAAGCGATGCCCTGAATCAGCGCCACGTTCAAACTGACGACAACCTCAGATTGCCCGGTGTAGCGGCCACTCTCATCCAACCGATAGCGCGTGACCGTGCCAACCTCTGTACCGAAGTTCAAGTTGGAAACATACAGATGACCGTCGGGTCCAAGCGCCAATGACGTGGGTTCGCTGTGGTCGTCGATCTTGAATTTGTAAAACGGAAAGGTTGGACTACCGGCAATGACTGCATCCGATCCCATCAAAGCGCACAGCGTCGCCATGATCACGCGAATTCTTACCCTCGATGTCATCATCTGCCTCGTGTCTTTGTTCAAATCGCCGAACCCCAAAAACGCACCGCCACTCAAAAACACACCGCCAAGGTTATTCCAGCCCGCCAGCCCCTGCGTCCACACCCCTTCGCCCACAATAGTCTAATGGGCTCACGCATTTCCGGAAAACCCGCCATCGAGCAGCGCTGACCCCGTTTTTCTGCGATCGAATCCGTCATTCTCCGATAAATCAAGCGGGCAAACTGACTTGGCACCGATGAGTATGCAGCATTGAACCACACCAAACCCAACATCATTCTCAGCGTCGACGTGGAGTGTTGGGGACAGTCCGTCCTCGATCGCTCGCTGCCGATTCTGCCCCACGCTGCGGACAACGTTCGACGGCTGATGCAACTGTTCGAATTGCATAACGCGAAAGCCACGCTGTTCGTGCTGGGTAAGTTTGCAGAAGTCCATCCCGATGTCGTCGCGCAAGCGGCTGATGCCGGACATGAAATCGCATCACACGGTTACGGACACGTTGAAGTTTTTCGCATGTCGCCAAGCGAGTTTCGCGACGACATTCGCAAGGCGTCGGACATCATTGCGGGGATTGTTGGGCGACGTCCGAAAGGTTACCGCGCTCCGGTGTTTTCCATCCGGCGCGATTCGATCTGGGCGCTCGACGTGTTGGCCGACGAAGGGTTCGAGTTCGACTCAAGCATCTTCCCATTCGCCGGTCCGCGCTACGGTATCGCAGATTGGCCGGCTGGCCCCTGCACCGTCAAGACAAAAAGCGGGCACTCGATCGTCGAGTACCCGCCAACGACGTTGCAATTGTTTGGTCGCCGACTTCCGGTTGGTGGCGGCGGTTACGCCCGGCTGCTGCCGAAACGCGTGCTGCGCATGTGTTTCGACCGAGCAACCCGCGATCGCAGCACCCCACCGGTCTTCTACTGTCATCCATACGAAATCGACAAGACCGAAATCGACACACACTACCCGGGCACACCGCTCAAGCGCCGCCTGCACCAAGGCATCGGACGAAAGTCCTTCTGGTCCAAGCTGGATGCGTTGCTGACGCGGTTTTCGGGAACGACGTTTGGTTCAGCCATCGCAAAGGCAACCGCCCTGCCCCGCATCACACCAGGCGAACCTGAAAATTGCGAAACGCCCAAACCCCGGCCAGCGTGTGCAACTGACATCGCCTATGCTGCGGACGTCTGATGGAGATGCACATCGGTCTGCGGGAACGGGATGCTGATCCCCTTTTCGTCGAACGCCAGCTTGACCTTCTCGGTCATGTCAAACATCACGGCCCAGTAGTCGGCTGAATTGACCCACGGACGCACGACGAAGTTCACGCTGCTGTCCGCAAGTTCCGAAACCGCGATGGTCGGTGCGGGATCTTTCAAAACGCGCTCGTCGGCATCCAGCAGACCTTGCAGAACCTCTTTGGCGGCTTTGATGTCGTCGTCGTAACCAATGCCAAAAACCATGTCGACACGTCGGGTCGCGTTGGCCGAGTAGTTGGTGATGTTGCCGTCGGTGATGCTGGAGTTGGGAACGATGATGCGTTTGTTGTCTCCGGTTCGCATCGTCGTGGCAAAGACCGCGATCTCTTCGACGATGCCGCTGGTTCCGCCGGCTTCGATGAAATCGCCGACCTTGAACGGGCGGAAGATAATCAGCATCACACCAGCCGCAAAGTTCGCCAGCGAGCCTTGCAGCGCAAAACCAACCGCCAACCCTGCCGCACCAATGACCGCAACGAATGATGTTGTCGGCACGCCAAGCTTTTGAATCGCCGTGATGACAACCAGCGCCAGCAAGCCAGTCTTGATAATGTTGCAGGAGAAGCCGACAAGTGTCTCTTCCAACTTCGCCCGACGCATGATCCGGCGGGCCATCCCGGTCAGGATCCCTGCAATAATCCAGCCCAATACGAGCGTGACGATCGCCGCGATCACACTGGGCCCCCACTTCAGCGCCAATTCTTTTGCCTGTTGGATCAGAACTTCCATATTCATCTGGATATCCTCCTTCACTCAAAAAAAGACGAACGCCGGGGCTGAACTTCAACCCCGACGTTCGCGATGGTCTACAAGCAATGTTCACCGATCACATCGAAGCCGCGTTAACGGCGTTTCGGTGCGCTAGTAAATGCGGGTGCTCTCCGATTCGTCGACCGTCGAATCCATCTGGTCGCTGATCATCGAAATGCGGAAGCGCACGTCACCGACAGCCGTACCCTTCACCACCACGCGATACGTTGCCTTCGCCTTGGGCGCCAACGACGGAAGCGGTGCGAACTCAATTTGCTGCCCGGTGGCTGTGCCGGCGGTTGGACCGTCGCCAGACACGAACGATTCTTCATCTGGCAGCGATGCCTTCAATGAGATATTCGTACCGACCGCCGAACCCTGGTTCGTCACCGTGATGATATACGTCACCACGCTTCCGACCTCGATCGGGTCTTCAACGTCAATCACCTCAAGCAGGATGGCCGGAACACCGCGAATCTCCAACATTGCTTCGGCGTTGGCGTCGGAACAGACCGAACGGACTTCGGCTTTGTTGGTCACTGTCGTGATCGCTGCAGCCGTCGTGTCGACCGTCACAGTTCGCGACGCGCCCGGTTCAAGTGAACCGAGGTTCCACGTGACGCGTCCGCCGCCGAACTGCCCATTGTCACTGGCTTGAACGAAACGCAAACCGGTCGGGATGAAGTCGGTCAGCATCGTGTTGCGGGCGACGGCATCACCGACGTTGGTCGCGGTGATTTCAAATTGCGCCCCACGTCCCAGATAGCGGAGGTTTGGCCCGGTTTTGGTAAGCGTCAGTTCGGGCTTCGTCACCCGCGTCGACGCACACGATCGCGCCGTCAAGCCACCGTCTTCCGACGCCTCGACGCAGTTTTCAAACGTTCCGGTGTTCGCCGATTTGAGATCAACCGAGAATTGCCGCGTCACGCCCGATGGCAGGTCACCCGCTTGGAATACGATTTCGGATTGTCCGCTCATCGTCGTCCAACCGCTGGGAAGTTGATCCTTGACGACAACATTGCGAGCCAACCCCGAACCCGAGTTGGTGACACTGACTGTCATCGGAATCGGGTCACACAGCATCACTTCTTCGGGCAGCGTCTTCGTCACTTGAAGCGCCGGCTGAACGATCTTGATCTTTGAACATACCTGCGTTGTAAACGTCACCGTCGCGCAGGACGACAATTCCCCCACCATCGCAGCCGACCCGGTCACGACCAGCGTCTTGGCCTCGCGCGACTTGAGCGTTCCCAGGTTCCAGGTGGCCGTCCCACCACTGCTGCTTTTGGGTTCCGGGCTCATCGACGACATGGCAAAACCGTCGGGCAGTCGTTCGGTCAGAATCAGATCACTGACTTCGCTGCTGGTCAGGTTTGTGAGTTTGATCGTGTAGTCGAATGTTTCCCCGGCGCGAATCTCTGCCGGCGCGAAGCGCTCCAGAAGAATCACGCTCGTTTCAGCCCGACCCGTGGGATAGGCTTCGCTCGCCAACCGCACCTGCCCGGGTGCCTGGGCCATCGCGCTGACGGCGCAAAGTCCAATCGCCAGCATGCTCATGGCAAAGTGTTGCCGGCCGCGAACAAAGGCTGGCACCGTGTTGGATCGATACGTCACGTTTTTCATTTCGAGTCTCCTTCAGGTTATCCGGTTCCCCTGACCGGGTATCGCGCCCCAGCGGTTGAGGCGCGATCAACTGGTGAATCAGTACTTGAGATTGGATTTGGCGCGAAATGCATCGTCGCATGTTCGCTCCCCTTGGACCTTAAGCGTACGCGAATCGCGAACTTTGTCGATACCAATTCGCGCTGGCGGCCCCGGGGAGCAACGCACGTATCCCAAATGTTATGAAGTCGCGACACGCCCCACCGCACTGATATGCAAACTGGAAGAACCGCCCAGTCTGGGTCGCGACCGGGACACCGCTCTGCTGTGAAATTTGGAAAACCGACACGATCGCGTCGTTGAATTCGGAAATGAAAAACGCCGGTCACCGCATGGAAGAAGCGAGCGGGACCGGCGTCCGGGCAAAGCAAGCAAGGCAAATGTGCGCCTTGGTTGGAGGTTTAGCGACGACTCGAGTGACGCCCCATCGTGCGACGCTCACCGTACGACCTTGAGTCGGGTGTGCGGCTGGCGAGGCGGCGACGTCCGTCATTACGCTCATCCGTCTGTGAGAACGTCCGAGCATTGACCACACCGCGACCGCTTGCGTATCCGGAGGCGGCTGCCGTC